>CAYOBO010000001.1:0-175673 GCA_964402295.1 uncultured Candidatus Solibacter sp.
ATGGAAACGGGTCAGCCGTAAGGCTGAAACCGCGCCATAATCTACCAATGGCAACCGGCACAGTGATGACCGCCGAACAATTCGACCGGCTTCCAGCCGTGGAAGGACGGAGGTCTGAATTGTTTGAAGGAGAGCTTGTTGAATTGTCCAGCGCCACCTTGCTTCACAACTACGTCCTGTTGATTCTCGGCGCCACGCTGGTTCCTCTGCTGTCGCGGCTGAGGCTTGGGATGGCAGTTCCAAATACCGAATTCATCTTCGGAGACAACCGCTTTCAGCCCGATCTTGCTGTGCTGCTCGGCGACAAATGGAAGCACTGGGATCTGGAGCGAGTTCCGGTGGGTCTGATTCCAGACATTGCGGTGGAGGTCGTCTCGCCGAGTGAATCGGCGACGTATATTGAGCGCAAGACGCGGATCTATCTGGAACATGGCGTTGCCGAAGCATGGTGCATCTACCCCGAAGCCCGGCGCATCTACGTACAGACGCCGTCGTCGATCCGCATTCTGAAAGAAGACGAGACGCTGTCCACTCCGTTGCTGCCGGATTGGTCGGTGACGGTGCGGGATCTGTTTCCCGTTCAGTAGTCGCGGAAGGGGCCGCGCGGTTCGGCGGCATCCATCTCTTTTCGCCAAGCCTCCCACTTGGATTTCATGGCGGCGAACATGGCGGGATTCTCCTTCGAAAGATCGTGTTTCTCGCCGAGATCGGCGGACAAATCGAAAAGGCTTGCGCCTTCCTTGGTTTCGACCCACTTCCACTTGCCGGACCTGGCGGCTTTGTCGGCCTGGCGCTGCCAGAAGAACTCCGTGCGCGGGGACTTGGCCTTACCTTCGAGGATAGGCATCAGGTTGAAGCCATCGAGCTTGACGCCGCGCGGGGCATCGGCCCCGGCGATGGCGAGGAACGTGGGGAAAAATTCGAGGGAACTGGCGAAATCTCGATTGACCGTGCCCTTGGCGATTCGTCCCGGCCAGCGGGCGATCATCGGGACACGCAGGCCACCCTCGTACATCTGCGCCTTCTTGCCGCGCAGCGGGCCGTTGAACGCAGGGCCCGTACCGCCGTTGTCGCTGGTGAAGATGACCAGTGTGTTGTTCTCTTGTCCCATAGCCTTGATCTCGGCGAGGACGGCGCCAACGGCGTCGTCGAGATGGGTGGTCCATGCCGCCGTTTGGGCGATGTTTTTGGGGAGATGCTTGTACATCTCCATGTACTTCGGTTCTTCCTGTGGATCGTCTTTGTGGAAGGTGGATGCGCCGTGGGGAGCATTGAACGGCAGATAAAGGAAGAACGGCTTGCCGCGGGTTTGTCTGAGGAAGCCGAGCGCTTCGCGGAGGAAGAGGTCCGTGGCGTGGCCTTTCTCCTGGATGCGCTGGTTGCCGCGGAACATCGAGGGAATGCCGTAGCGTTCGTGCGTGTAGTAGTCGATGCCGGTGTTGGCGAAACCGTAGTAGAAGTCGAAGCCACGCTGTAGGGGGAGGAAGCGTTTGGCGCGTCCGCCGTCCCACTTGCCGATGACGCCGGTGGTGTAGCCTGCTTGCTTGAGTGCCTGCCCGATGGTGACCTCGCGTGTGTCCATGCCGATGGTCATTTCGGGTGAGACGGCGTAGGTCTCTTCGGTGAACTGATACTTCCAGTTGACCTCGTTGTTGCGGATCATGTCGTAGAGGCCGTTTCGCTGTGGATAGCGCCCGGTGAGGATGGAGGATCGCGATGGTGTGCAGGCCGGCCAAGATACGGCGAAGTCGGTGAAACGCATGCCTTCGGCGGCGAGGCGGTCGATGTGGGGCGTTTGGATCTGCTGGTTTCCGAAACAGCCGATGCCCGCGTAGCCGAGGTCATCGGCGACGATGAGGACAATATTGGGCCTGCTTGTCTGCGCGGAAGCCGCGGCCGCGAAGGGTGCCGCGAGTGTCGTCTTGAGCCAATCTCTACGGGTCATGGGAGCGCTCTTCTGTTATATCCCAGAAGAGCCGCTCGATTGGCATGGCGATTGCTACGTGGTTTCCACTCCCCAATGCAAATCCATGAAGAAACGACGAGAAACGGAGATTTTGCTGGCTCGGCGTCTGCGGGATGGGGAATCCGGACTGTTCGATCAGTTTGCCTCATCCATCGGGACGAGGCTGCGGCAATATGGCCTGATGATCTGCCGCAGCAGGGACGACGCCGAGGACATCGTGCAGGACACGTTGATCGAGGCGTACCGGCGTTTTCCGGAGTTGCGGACACCGGAAAAGGTGCATGCCTGGTTCTTCCGCATCGCGCGGAACGCCTGTCTGATGCGGCGCAGAAAGCATATGCAGCATAGAGATGCGATCCCGATCGACTACGCGATGGAGATCATGGATCCGTGTTCGCTGCCGGAAGCCGAACTGCTGCGGCGGGAAAGCGCCAAGGCATTGGGGTTGGCTCTGGAGGCGCTGCCTGAAGATCAGCGGATGCTCATTCTGCTGCGGTACTTTGAGGGGTTGACGACGGAAGAAGCGGCTGAGGTGTTGGAGATGACTCCGGATGCGGTGAAGGCTAAACTTTACCGCATCCGGGCTGCAATTCGGAAAAAATTACTTACTGGAGCCGTTACGGTTTAGGCCCGCGGTGGCAATCGTAGCAGCCGATCATTCGGCCCTTGGCGAAGCTGCGGGTTCCCCATTTGGTCTTGAAGGTACGGTCGGTGAAGGCTCTGGAGAGGACTGTGCCGCGATAATCCGCGCCGTGGCATGTGCGGCATTGAGCGGCATTCTTCTCGGCCGGGTCTTCGTGCTTGCCTACCCAGTACTGTCCCACCGGGTGCATGCCATGCGGCCCTCCGGTGACGGTTTTCGGGACTTCGGAATGGCAGGCGGTGCACTCGACGAGCGTGCCGGCGTAGCCCTGCATGCGGATGGACTGGAGATTGTCATTGACATGCGAGCTGGGATATTCGGCGTGCGTGGAGCCGTGGCAGGATTCACACTGCAATCCGCCGTGACCCTTGGAGAAACGGTATAGATCCAAGCCCGGGGCCGGAGTATCCGTGTTAGTGGCGAAGGTCCGATTGACGGCCTGACGGAGTATGGCGCCGCTCGTGAATGCCGATGTGTAGCGGATCTGGCCATTGTTCTCGAGTGCGGTGCCCGTGTGGCAGTTCTGGCAACTCGGCTCCTGTAGCCAGCCCTGGCGGGTGGATGCGCCGACGGCACTCATGTTGCCGTGACAGCTCTGGCACTGCATGAGCATGGAGCCATCGGGTGCGAGCGCGTTGCCCATCGCGCCACGGAGGCACTTTGTTTCCGAGCCGGGATGGCAGCGGTAGCAGGCCGAGCGGTTGTTGTCGGCATCGAGGACTAGGTTGTTGGTGGGATCGACCACGTTGGCGTGGCGGCGGTGCACTGCCTGCGTGAGTGGGGAAATGCCGGGTTGGCCTGTGCCCGGTAGAGCGTTGGATGCATGGCAACTGGCGCAGAGAGCGGGCTTGCCCGCGGTGGCTGAGGCCAGCAACGCGGTGCCACGGCGCTCATCGTGGAGTTTCAGCACGTTCGTCTTGAAGTCTTTTTCGGGGTCGCCGAGGAATGCCCATCCAGAGGCTGGACGCGCGGTGGTTGGGAGTCCGGAGGCATGACAGGCGCGGCAGTCGAGCTCATCGGACACGGGGAGCACGATCTCCGTGCGAGCCAGTTCGCGGCCGGAGGTGTTGCGGGCAACGATACGCACCATCGGATAGTAGTTCTTGATTCCGGCGTCGTCGTAGGGGCTAATCGGTACGCCTTCGGCGGTGAACCAGTTGAAAGGGGAATCGAAACGCATGCTTTGGGGACGGTTGGTTGGGCCCGGCATGGCGAAGCCCGCCAGGCCCATATCCGGGGCGAGAGTCGTGCCAAAGAGTGGCTGCACAAAAGACCAGAAATTTGTTTTTCCGATGGTGGTACGGTTGATGGAACCGGTGGGATCGGCGACAGCTTCATAGGTGAGCCTCACGCCGGATCCGGATTTGATGAGCTTTCCCTTGCTGTCGAGGACGTGGGCATGGAATGTATTGAACGGCGGGAGGATGGAGTAAAGAGAAAAGTCCTTACCATCCATGCAGTGCATGCCCAGGTCATTCCAGCCGATGACCTTGTAGGTTTCCGTTCCGCGTTGCGCCGCAAGCGGCGATAGTAATACTGAACAAATAAGTATGAACCGGTGGTACATTTGCGCCTCCTATCCAGCACCGATGGTGCTTTACCGAGAAGGTGCGCAGTACGCGGATCGGTAACGGTACTACGTAAAATTTTTCGCCGTCTCAGGGATGGACCGGATGCGGCGCCTTGGACTTGAATGAACCGGTTCGTGGATTGAAACAGCAAGCAAGGGTAGAACGAGTCTCATGATTCGATTTGCCGGCGCCAGCGAGCGTAGCCGGCGCCGAGTTTCGAGACTACGGATGGATATGCAGCGGCAAGATCGTTGGATTCGCCGACGTCTTTGACAAGGTCGTACAACTGCCAGGGAGAATCGGGATTGGTGCGGACGATCTTCCAGTTGCCGCTGCGCATGCCCTGGTGTTTCTGGTATTCGAAGTACAGGTCGCGGGAACGGGGTTTGGATTTGCCCCGTAGCGCGTCGAGTGGGTCAATGCCGTCGAGTTGCGGGCCCTTCGGTGTGTTACCGCCGGCAAGGCGGAGCGAGAGTGGGAGCACATCGAAGGCGCTGAGGGTGTGATCGCAGGTCTTGTTGGCGGGGATTTCCCCGGGCCAGCGGGCCATGCCCGCGACGCGGATGCCACCTTCGAAGCAGGTGACTCCGCCATCGCGCAGGGGACGGTTGGTCTGTACTTCCAGGCCGCGTCCGGGCAGCATGAATGCGCCGTTGTCGGAGTAGAAGAACACAAGGGTCTTTTGGGCGAGGCCGAGCCGGTCGAGGTTGCCGATGACGCGGCCGAAGGCGTCGTCGAGGGCTGTCACCACGGCGCGGTACCGTTTCTTTTGGTCCGGCTCCTTGGGGGAGTAGCCGTATTCGGCGAAGTACTTCGCGGGGGCTTGCCATTCGAGAGGCTCGCCAGGGCGCAGGTTGGCTTTGTTCGGAAAGTGAGGTGAGTTGAAGGGGAGGTAGACGAAGAAAGGTTGCGCGCGGTGCCGCTCGATGAAGTCATTGGCGGCGTCGGCGAAGAGATCGACGGAATAGCCCTCGACGCGGGTGGGTTCGACGCCGCGGTACATGTCGAGTTCGCCGTTATAGAGGTGGGAATAATAGTCGATGTTGCCGGAGCGGTGTCCGAAGAATTCGTCGAAGCCGCGGTCGGTGGGACGGCTGCCGGGGGCGAAGCCAATGTTCCATTTGCCGAAACAGCCGGTGCGATAGCCGTGCGGTTTGAGGTACTGAGGGATGAGTTTTTCGGAATGCGGAAGGCCGATACCCGCGGTTTCTTCCGGGCGGAGTTGGCGGTTGAGTCCATAGCGGAGGGGATATCGTCCGGTGAGGAGTCCCGCGCGGGAGGCAGTGCAGGTGGGACTGGCGGTGTAGAAGTTGGTGAAGCGCACGCCCTGTTTGGCGAAGGCGTCGAAGTGCGGGGTTTTGATTTCGGTATTGCCGTAGCAACCGAGGTCTCCGTAGCCGAGGTTGTCGGCAGTGATGAGGAGCAGGTTGACACGGGACTGAGCGCCGGCCAGAAGACCAGCCAAAAAAGACCGTCGCGAAAGCATTGTGCCTGTATGATATCGGATCTATTTGTGGGCTTGCGGGGCTTTGCGGCTGACTTTGAAGTCGGGTTTGTCGCGGGTTCCCGTGACTTGCAGGAAGAAGGCTGCGCCGGCGCCATCTTTGGCGAAGAACGGATCGACGGGTTTGAGGAGAATGCGTTTCCAGCGGGACTTCACCATTTGGGAGACGCGGGCCTGGGTGCGGACGGAGCCGGCGAAATCGACCAGATCATTTTCGAGATGGAATGTTCCGGCGAGTTCGAGTTCAGCGCCGGCGATCTGAAACAGGAGACGGTGCAGGCGGAGGACGCCGTGGCGGAGATCGAAGGCTCCGGCGAAATCGGAAGGGATACGGGTGAGCGCTTGGTTGTTCGGTTTACCTTGCGCCCGGCGGCTGAGATCGTCGAGCTTGGACTGGACATCGGGGCTGGTGAAGGTTCCGCCCGTGAGTTCGAAGGTTCCGCTGACGGCAAGACGCCGGGCGTAGTCTTCCTTGCCGGGAGGAACGATCAGCTTCAGGGTGAGTGCGATGTTGCCTTCGAGGGGAGGTTGATTCCCTTTGACCGCGAGGCGCAGGAAATCGTCCACGCGGCCGGTTTTCGAGATCGCGGTGAGAGCTACGGTTTTGCCGCTTTCGCCGGGACGGCGCTCCACGGAGCCCTGCACCCAGATATCGCTCTTGCCGAGGCGGGCGTTGACGGGTTGTAGGACGGTGTCGCCGTTGGTGCCGTCGACGATGGCGTGGAATTTTGTGTGGAGCGGCACGATATTACGAACGGCGCTGAGCCGGAAGTCCGGCACAATGGCTTGGCCATCGACGATGATCTGATTGAGGCGGCCCTGGAATTTGCCGGTGGACTGGAGCGTGCCGGCGATGCCGCGGAAGACGCCGAGATCGGCCTTGCGGAAGGTGTAGCTGCCATCGAGGGGCGATTCGCCGGGATCGTGTGCTTCAAAGGGGCCGAACGTGCCGGAGCTTTCAATCTCGCCGGGCGGTTTGGGATTGGTGAGCGTGGCTGTGTAGCGGATGGGGATTCTGGCTCCGGCGGATTCCAGGCGCAGTTGGCGCATGTCGAATTCGAGTGGCGCGCGGCCTTCCTTTTTGGGGAGGATGACGAGACGCATGCCGTCGGCCTGGATGGCGTCGACGAAGACGGGATCGGCTTTGAGCTTGGAAGCGGCTTTGCCGTTCGGGCGCGAGTAACGGGGACGCTGTCCCTTTGGAGGGATTACCAGCTCGAAGCCGTCGATGCGCACATGGCGGATGCGAAGCGGGGCTTGGGTTGCACTGGCGAGTTCGAAATCGAAGCGGAGGGTGCGCATGGTGACCAGTGGAGGGATGTCGGTCCGTCCCTGGTGACGCAGGCGAATGCCGCTGGCGGTGACTTCGAGGAAAACGCCCTTACCGCGGGAGAGGAAGGCTTTCCAGGGGCTGAGGGCCTGCGAGGTGATCCGCAGGGATTCGAGTTCAACGGAGGCATCGAAGCGATCCTGGAGGTAGGCGATGGTCTGCTCGCGCAGGAACGGGCCGAGACGGCGGCTGAGGCGGATGCCGGAGTAAATGACACCGGCCGCGGCGACAGCGAAGACAACCGCCGCGGCGGCGATCCATTTGGCGCGTTTGGACACTTCCTAACAGAGTACGATGTCCGTTGTCAGCGCTGGGGAATGGAGGAGAGGAACTGCATGCCGGCGACTTTGACGCCGCGCAAGCCGGCTGCCTGTTCCATGATTCTGCGCGCTTGGTTCGCAACTTCGCGCACCCCCGCTTCGTAGAGTGGGTTGGGGTTGCCGGGTCCGCCGTTGTATGCTCCAACGGCTTTGGCTACGTCGCCGTCGAAGCGATCGATCAGGTGGCGGAAGAAGAGGCCGGCGTAGGTGGTGAGCACACGCGGGTCGAGGGTATCGAAATCGAGCTTTGGGGCAGGGCGAAGATGTTCGGGGAGTCGAGTGTAGTCTCGGGTGTCTTTTTCATAGAGGCGGTGGGCCCAACGCAAGGTTTCGCGCGTGATCTGCCAGACGCCGGAGGCGGGGTTGAGCACCAGTGCACGGCCTCTTCGCCGGCGCAGGACGACGTCGCCGGGTTGTATGCGGCGCTTCCAGACGGCGTGATCGAGGTCTCCAGCGACGTTCATGTAGTTGTTCTCCATGGCGCCGATGCCGAGGAAGAATTCGAGCGGAAGATCGAAGAAGGTGGCCACGGTGAGGATGTCTCGGGACAATTCCCGGGCCTGCTCCATGGAGAGAACCGCGGGCGCATCGGGCAAGCCGCGGCGGATGCGTGGGTCGGTTTGCGATTTGAAGCGGATGAATCGTGTTGCGTAGGAGATGATCTCGCGCTCTGGCAGTTGCGAGAGCTTGCGGTTGGAAGGGTGGTTGTAGGCCCCTAGCAGGTTTCCTGTCTGCCAACGGAGTTCCTTGGCGCGTTGTTCCGTGATGGCGCGCCAACTGGGGGTCAGAAACGGGAATCTGCGCGCCAGTGGGTAGAGCGAGCCAATGGCTTGCTGGAGTCCCTCTTCGAAGAGAATATAGACGGAGTAGAGGACGCGGCCGTCTTTTTGCTCATAGCCGATCAAGGTGTTGGGGCCGGCGGTGGGAGCATGCTGGCGGAGATATTGAAACATGAGGTAGGCGAACAGTTCGTCATCATAGTGCGCGACCTCGCCGAGGACGAGTTTCACCGGCGGCGGATGCGGCAGTTGCGGGAAGGGCAGGGGAATGAGTCGATAGCCGCGGGCGACCCAGAGCGCAATGCCGGCGATGCATGTGGCGGTGACTGCCGCTTTGATCCACGCTGCTCTTTGCCGCATCGTTCGGTTCACCATCGAGGGCTCAAGAGCGGATGATATACTTGGGGCTGAACCCCATTCCCGTGTAGCATTCCATGGAAGACCGCAGCCTGAACCTTACACTTCCCAAAATACTCGATGCGAGGCCGGAGCCTTGCGCCGAGGAGGAAACGAAGGCCGGGAATTACTTTGTCTCGAACTATCCGCCGTATTCGTTTTGGAATGCCGAGGATGTGAAGAATGCGCACGCGGTGTTCGAGAGGCCGCCGGTGACGGATGCCCCGCTGGGTGTCTATGTGCATATTCCCTTCTGCCGGAAGCGCTGCCACTTTTGCTACTTCAAGGTGTACACCGATAAGAATGCGAGCGAAGTGCAGAGCTACCTGGATGCAGTGGCGAGGGAATTGGAACTGTACGCGAAGAAGGCGTTTCTCGGCGGGCGGAAGCCTACGTTTATCTACTTTGGCGGCGGCACACCGTCGTACATTTCTTCAGAGCAACTGAGCGGGCTGGTGAGGCGAATGAAGGAACTGCTGCCTTGGGATGAGGCGCAGGAAGTGGCGTTTGAGTGCGAGCCGGGGACGTTGACGGAAGGCAAGCTCCGGGTCATTAAGGATATCGGCGTCACGCGGCTGAGCCTGGGAATCGAGAATTTCGATGAAGAGATTCTGAAGCTGAACGGGCGGGCGCATGGGGCGAAGCAGATTGACCGGGCTTACGAATTGGCGCGATCGTTGGGTTTCGCGCAAGTGAATATTGATTTGATTGCGGGCATGGTGGGGGAGACGGAAGAGAACTGGCGGGAGTGCGTGGCGAAGACGATCGCCATGTCGCCGGAGAGCGTCACCATCTATCAGATGGAAGTGCCGTACAATACGACGATCTTCAAGGAGATGAGAATCCGGGGGAAGGAAGTGGCTCCGGTGGCTTCCTGGAAAACGAAGCGGCAGTGGGTGGATTATGCGTTCACGGAGTTGGAGAAGGCAGGCTATACGGTGGGCAGCGCGTACACCGCGGTGAAAGATGCGGCGCGGACGAAGTTCCTTTATCGTGACCTGCTTTGGCGTGGTGCGGATATGTTGGGGCTGGGTGTGGCGTCGTTTTCTCATGTGCAGGGGACGCATTTCCAGAATGAGCATGAGATCGAGCGGTATCGGGAGAGAGTGAATGCGGGGGAGCTGCCGATCCTGCGCGCGTTGACGCCATCAAGCGATGACCGGCTGATCCGGGAGTTGGTGTTGCAGATGAAGTTGGGGCGCGTGCGGTCCGATTATTTTCGCGCAAAGTTCGGCGTCGATATTCACGAGCGGTTTGCGCCCTCGATTGAGAAACTGCGTGCCGATGGGTATTTGACGGTGGAGCCCGATGGGCTGCGGCTGAATCGCGAAGGGTTGCTACAGGTGGACCGGCTGCTTCCGGAATTCTTCCGCGCCGAGCATCGCGTGGCACGGCGGGTTTGAGGCGCATGCGGAATCCCACGCAACTGGAAGAGTTGCGAAAACTGATCGGCAGAATCTATCCGGCGAATCCTTTTTATGCGCAGAGGCTCAGGGGCGCCGGTGTCCATGAACAGGTGGAAAGCATCGAGGCGTTTCAGCGCGCGATGCCGTTCACGACAAAGCAGGACTTGATAGCCGATCAATTGCGGTATCCTCCGTTTGGATCGAACCTGACGTTTCCCATTGAACAGTACACACGGTTCTGCCAGACGAGCGCGACGACAGGGAAGCCGATGCGGTGGCTGGATACTCCCGAGAGCTGGAACTGGATGCTGGGGAATTGGGACCGGGTGTATCGAGCGGCTGGAGTGACGGCGGGAGATAGAATCTTCTTTGCGTTTTCGTTTGGGCCGTTTCTTGGGTTTTGGACGGCGTTCGATGCCGGAGCCCGAATGGGGTGTCTGTGTATTCCGGGCGGTGGGATGCGCAGCGCGGCGCGGTTGCGGGTGATGCTGGACACGCGGGCGACGGTGCTGTGCTGCACGCCGACGTATGCGATTCACCTGGCGGAAGCGGCGGCGGAAGAACACATCGATATGCAGCAGATGTGTGTACGGGCGATCCTGGTGGCGGGCGAACCGGGCGGAAGCATTGCGGGGACTCGGGCCAGGATCGAGGCACTGTGGCCGGGGGCGCGGGTGGTGGATCATCACGGCATGTCGGAAGTGGGTCCGGTGAGTTATGGGTGTCCGGTGCGTCCCGGGGTGTTGCATGTCATCGAGTCAAGTTACATTGCGGAGGTGGTGGATCCGGAGAGTGGCGCGGCCGTACCGCGCGGTTCCACGGGGGAATTGGTTCTGACCAGTTTGGGGCGCGTGGGATCGCCGCTGTTGCGGTATCGTACTGGCGATCTGGTGCAGGCCGCGGCGGCGGGCGTTTGCGATTGCGGATCTTCCGACCTGGCTTTGGAAGGCGGGATTCTCGGGCGCACGGACGATATGGTTGTCGTGCGCGGCGTAAATGTGTATCCGGGCGCAGTGGAAGATGTGGTGCGTTCGGTGAGCGGTGTGGCGGAGTATCAGGTGAAGATATCGGTGGAGAGGTCGCTGGTGGAGTTGCACATGGACGTGGAGCCGGCAGCAGGTCATGTCGGCGATGGGGATCTGGCGCACCGGCTGGAGAATGCATTGCGGGACGCGCTGGCATTACGGATTCCAGTGCGATTGGTTGGGGCTGGAACGCTGCCTCGGTTTGAGATGAAGGCGAAGCGCTGGGTGCGGGTTTAGCTGAGGATCTTGTGGGCTACGTTGCCGGCGACATCGGTGAGTCGATGGTTGCGTCCGCCGTAGAAGTAGGTGAGCCGGGTGTGTTCGAGGCCGAGGATGTGCAGCATCGTGGCGTGCATGTCGTGGATGTGCATGCGATCCTCGACGGCGTAGTAGCCGTACTCGTCGGTGGCTCCATAGGCGTAGCCGCCTTTCACACCGGCTCCGGCCATCCACATGGAATAGCCGTAGGGGTTGTGATCGCGGCCATCGCCGGCTTGTGAGATGGGTGTGCGGCCGAATTCACCGCCCCATACGACGAGCGTATCCTTGAGCAGGCCGTGGGCTTTCAAGTCCTTGAGCAGGCCGGCAATCGGCTTGTCCACCATCTTCGCGGTGCGCGTGTGGAGGCGGATGAGTTCGCTGTGCGCGTCCCAACCGACTTCGTTGCCGGGGCCGTATTCGTGATTGATCTGGATGAAGCGGACGCCGCGCTGTGCGAGCCGGCGGGCCATCAGGCACTGCCAGCCGAAGTCGCGGGACATGGGATCGTCCATGCCGTACAGGTTCTTGGTGGCATCGGATTCGCGGCTAATGTCGAAGGCCTCGGGGGCTTCCGTCTGCATGCGGAAGGCGAGTTCGAAGGCTTGGATGCGTGCTTCGAGTTCCGGGTCTTGAGGGAATTGCCGGGCAGAGGCGCGATTCATCTTTTGCAGCATGTCGAGTTCGTAGCGCTGCTGCTCGCGCGTAAGGCCCTTGTTTTCGAGGTATTCGATGGGGTCTTTGAGTTCGTCGACCTTGATGCCGCCGTGGGCGACGGCTGTGCCTTGATAGGCGGCGGGGAGGAAGGCGGAACTCCAGTTCTTTGCGCCGCCGTGGGAAAGGCCGGGCTTGATGGTGATGTAGGCGGGGAGGTTCTGGTTTTCCGTGCCGAGCCCGTAGACGACCCATGCTCCCATGCCGGGACGGGTGAATGTATTGGAGCCAGTGTGCAGTTGGAGTACGGCTCCCCCGTGCGCGACGCTGTCGCCGACCATGGAGCGGAGGACGCAGATATCGTCGATGCAGGTGGCGACGTTGGGGAAGAGTTCGCTGACAGGCAGACCGCTTTGTCCGTATTGACGGAATTTCCAGGGAGATTTGAAGAGAGATCCGGTTTGGCCTTCGGCGAAGGTGAGGGGACGCTTGAAGGGGAGCGGCTTTCCGTGGTCGCGGTCGAGCAGGGGTTTGGGGTCGAAGGTGTCGAGGTGCGAGGGGCCGCCGTGCATGAAGAGGAAGATGACGCGTTTGGCGCGTGGCGTGAAGTGGGGGGCTCTTGGGGCGAGAGGGTTGACGGGGCCTTCGGCGGCCATGAGCGCGCGGAGGCCGACGAGTCCGAAGCCGCAGGCTGTTTGCCGTAGCAGGTTGCGCCGCGATGGAAGGCTAGTGGACATAAAGGAAATCATTGGAGGCGATGAGAGTGCGGATGAGGCTGGTCCAGGCCTGTTGCGGGTTGCGCGCGGAGGGGAACGATTGCACGTAGCGGACGGCGTCGTGGATGAATTCGCGCGGGACTGGTTTGTTGAGGATCGTTGCGTAGGCGCGTTCGATGCGGGCTTCGGACGTTCGTTCTTCGGTGAGAAGGCGCGTGGCGATGGTTGCGGCCCGATCTTCGACGAATTGCGAGTTCATCATGAAGAGAGCTTGGGGCGCAACGTTGGTTTGGGTGCGGCCTTCATTGGATGTGGTGGCATCGCCGAAATCGAACAGGTTCAGCATGGAAGGCAGATTCGAACGGCGCAGCGGCAGATACACGAGGCGGCGCTTGCTCTGATTGGGGTCGAGGCTCTTGCGGCCTTCGGCGAATTCCTTGTCCGTGCCTTCGCCTTCCATCATCTTGCCGCCCATTTCGAGATCGAGCGTGCCGTCGATGGCGAGGAGGGAATCGCGGATTTCTTCGATGGTGAGACGCCGCGGCGGGAAATAGGAGAGCAGGCGGTTTTCCGGGTCTTTCTCGCGCGCTTCGGCGGTGGGCGTGGCGCTCATGCGGTAGGTGTTTGAGGCGAGGATGAGGCGGTGCATCGCTTTGATGCTCCAGCCGGATTCGATGAAACGCTGGGCGAGCCAATCGAGGAGTTCGGGGTGGGAGGGCGTATCGCCGAGCTTGCCGAAGTTGTTGGGCGTGCGCACGAGGCCTTCGCCGAAGTGCCACTGCCAGATACGATTCACCATGACGCGGGCCGTGAGCGGGTTGGCGGGGTCGGCGATCCATTCGGCCATCTCGCGGCGTCCGCTTCCGGAGGCGACGGGTGCGTTGTGCTTGCCGGCGATGACGGTGGGGAAGCGCTTGTCGACAGGGTCGCCCTTGGCTTCGGGATTGCCGCGAAGGAAGACATGCTGGTTGACGGGCTCGCCTTCGCCGACGGCGCACGCGAGCGGAGGCTCGGGCGGGCCGGAACTCTTGAGAGCGGCGAGTTCGGCGCGCAGCGTCGCCAGCTTCGCGCGCGATGATTCCTGGAAGAGGGACTCGCGGTCCTTTTCCGGCATCTTGAAAGGGCCGGAGGCAGCGTTAACTTCGGTGAAGAAGCGATCGTCGCCGGCAAGGAACTTGGGTTCCGGTGGCGGCTGTTCTCCCCGGGCTTTTGCGGCCGCGGCGGCCTGCTTGTGCTTCTCCCTGGCATCGAGGCGGAACTGCTCCGTGGCTTTGTACCGTTCGAGATATTTGTGGGCTACGGCTTCGAGTCGGTCCGGGGGCGATTGTTCCCATTCTTCGAGATGAGGACGGCGCTCCCCGGTGGGTTTCAGGTACTTGGTCCACTGCTCGACAACCCAGGGGTCGAGCGTTGCCGCCACCGCGGGCTTGCGGGTGGCGAGCATGTATTCGGCCATGCGCGGCAGGAACCGCTTGCGATAGCGCGCCTGTTCGGCGGCGATGATGGCGTCGATTTCTTTCTGCTTGTCATCGAGGCGCTTCTTGTGGGCGTTCCACGCGGCCGCGGTGTCGGCATCGACGAGCGGGGCAAAGTAGAGTTGCGAGACCGTGCCTTCGAGTTTACTGAGCTGTTTGGTGCTGGCGAAGATGGAGGCGAGCGAGTAGTAGTCCTTGGTGGAGATGGGATCGAATTTGTGATCGTGGCAGCGGGCGCAGGCGATGGTCAGGCCGAGGAATGCCTTGCCTGCGACCTCGATCTGCTCGTCGACGATGTCGTAAAACATTTTCACCTTGTCCTGTTCGGCGATGAGTTTGGGGCCGAGGGCGAGGAAGCCGGTGGCGACGATGCCGCGTGTGTTGACACCGCCATTGGGGGCGGGAAGCAGATCGCCGGCGATCTGTTCGCGGATGAACTGATCGTAGGGCGTGTCGCGGTTGAAGGATTCGATGACGTAATCGCGATAACGCCAGGCGTGAGGATAGCGGTGGTCTTCATCGGCTCCGGTGGAATCGGCGTAGCGGGCGACGTCCATCCAATGGCGGCCCCAGTGTTCTCCGTAGCGAGGGGAGGCGAGGAGTCGTTCGATGTCGAGGGTGGCGCTGGAGGGCGGGAGTCCGGTGAGATCGAAGGCGAGGCGGCGGCGCAGAGTGTGCTCGTCGGCGGGCGGGGCGGGTTGCATGCCTTTCGATTCGAGTTTGGCAAGGATGAAGCGGTCGATCTCATTACGAACCCAGGCGGTATTTTTCACATCGGGGACCGCGGGTTTGCGGAGCGGCTGGAACGACCAGTGTTGCGCGCCGGCCTTGGATGCGGCGGGTTGCGGCCAGGGAGCGCCGGCATCAACCCATTTGGCGACCGAGGCAATTTCAGAGTCCCTCAACTTGCCGGCCGGGGGCATCTTCGTTTTGCCGTCGTAGCGTACGGCGGCGAGTATTCTTGCGGCGTGATCTTTCGCGTTGGGTGCGGTGAGATCGAGCGCCGCCATGGGCGACTTGCCGGAATGGCAGGAGATGCATTTGGCGGCGAAGAGCGGACGAACGCTGGTTTCGAAGAGATCGGCGCCGGTTTGCGCGCACAGGGGCACGGCGATCAGGCCTGTGAGAACGTGCCACCGTGTGCGCATAGCCTTATTTTTTGATGCTGGTCATGTACGCCATGATTTTCAGGATGTCGTCCTGGGTGACGCGGTTGCCGAAGGACTGCATGGCTCCGGTTGCGCCGGCGTAAATGACTTCGAAGGTGCCGATATCATTGGCGACGCGCGGGTAAGTGTAGGCGTTGTCGACAATGTTCGAGCCGATGCGGCCGGTGCCGTCTTCGAGGTGGCACCCGGCGCACCACTGCATGTAGACGCGCTTGCCGTCGGCGATGGCCTGCGCATTGCCGCGGTAGGGGTTCTTACCGGTCTGCTGGAATTGCCGCACCTGCGGAGTGATGGTCTCGTTGGGGTGCATGTTGAGCGCGATCGGACGGTTGTCGAGCGGGTGGAGGAACTGCGGTGCTCCGGTGGATGTGGTGCTGCTGACTTGCGGGGCATCCTGCACGGTGCGAGCGGTTTCCTGGCCGGGCTTCACTTCGCCGGCCGGGACGATCTTCCACAGCGCGCCGGGAGGGTTGCCGAGCGGACCGCGATCGGAGGTGTAGAAGCAGTAGCAGTTCACGGCATAGACGTAGCCGTCTTCGCCATTACCGCCCGCGGTGAATTGGAGCGCGGTGTGGGCGAGTTCCTGGAGTTGCCATTTGCGGCCATCCCAACCCATGCCGAAGACACGGCCGGAGCACCAATCGCCGACGAGGTAGACGCCCTTCATGCCGCCGTAGTTGGCGACGCCGAGGCCTTCGATGGAGCAGCCCCAACCGTCTTTGATGGGCTTTGCGCCGGGGTAAGGGACTTCGTGCGGATACTCGGCGGCGGGGAGCACTCCGACAGTGGGGCACTTGTCGTTGGGGCCGGTCATGGGATGGCACCACGAGCCTTGCATGCGGTTCCAGCCGTAGTTCTCGCCGCCTTTGCTTTCGGCGGGCTGGAAGTGAATCTCCTCCCAATGGTTCTGGCCGACGTCGGCGATGTACAGATCCCCGGTCTTGTCGTCGAAGGAGAACTCATAAGGATTGCGCGAGCCGAAAGCCCAGATTTCGGGACGGACGCGGGTGCGGATCTTGGCGAAATCGACTTCGCTGATTCCGAATAATTGCATGAGGCGTTCGTCGCGGGCGCGGGCAAAGGGGTTGGTGGGCGGGATTTTGTAGGGGATGGCATCGTTGTCCTGCGTGTTGACATCGATGCGCAGGATTTTTCCGAGCAGGCTGCTGAGATCCTGGCCGGCATCGAGCGGATCGCCTTCCCATCCGCCGTCGCCGCTGCCGATGTAGAGGAAGCCATCGGGGCCAAATTCGATCTGGCCGCCGTTGTGGTTGTAATAAGGCTGCTCGATGCGCATCAGCACCTTGGCGGTCTGGTTGGTGCGCTCCGGAGTCATGACGTTGGGGCTTTTCGGGTCTACCTGAAAGCGGACGATGACTCCGTCCCCGTTGAAGGGGAGCGAGGCGTAGTGGACGTAGAAATAACCGTTCTGTTTGAAATTAGGATGGAAGGCCATGGAGTAGAGGCCTTGCTCGACGAAGCCGGTTTGCACGTCGCTGCCGAGGGGATTGATTTTGGTGAGATCGAGGAAGGGCTCTTTCTGGACGCTGCCGTCTTTGTTGACGATCTTCACGCGGCCTACGCGTTCGGTGACGAAGAGGCGGCCGGTGCCGTCTTTCGCTGAGGCAACGTTGGTCGGATCGTAGAATCCTTCGGCGATTTTAACCAGGGCAATTTTGGGATTACCTGGGAGGCGGCCACCGGGGCGCGCCACTTCTTCCTTGGTCTGCGGCGCGCGCGGCCGCGATGACTGCGCGGTGAGGAAAGCCGTGCCGGTAAGCAATAAAAGCAACGTGGTTCGTTTCGTGGAAAGCATGGTGCGCATAGGCGGAATTTACCTATCATACATTCCCGGATGCGGTATCGGTTTTGGGGGTGGTTCAGCGGAGTTGATGTACGGGGACGTTGAAAGCGACGGTGTTCACTTCGCCTTTGTTTTGGAATTGCACCCAGACACGGTAGATGCCTTCGCGGGGAAAGATGATGTTGAATTGTACTTTTGGGCCGCCGTCGGCGATGAAGGGGTGGGTGTGGATGAGATCGATGAGATCGTTGCTGGCGGCGAGCATGTGTCCCCATGCGCCGAGGTATTGCTCGAGTTGGAGGCTGCCATCGGTCGGCTTGAGCGTGAAGAACATGAGGGTCTTGAAGCCGGCGAGGGGTTGCGCGGGTTCGGTCGCCAAGGAGGCTTCGAGGTTCACTCCTTTTTGCGGGCTGAGATCAGGCGAGAGCGGGTGCGGCTTTTCCGCCTTGCCGGCGACATAGATCGTGCTGCTGTTCATCTGTGGAGTGCCGCCAACAGGGAAGAAATCGGTGACGACGCGATAGGGGCCGGGCTTTGGGAATGCCGTGCGGAAATGGAAGAGTCCGCCGGGTTGGAGTTCGGGATGTTCGTGCGCGAAGAAGGACAGGTCTTCGCTGACGAGGAAGAGATGGAAGAGCTTTTCGTGAACGATTTCGAACTTCTCGATTGTTTTGGCGGTGGCGGGATCCTCGACGCGAAACTGCATGTCCACGGGGACGCCGGGTTTGACAGGGCGTGGCGTGAGGCGCAGATCCACCGGGTATTCGACGGGATCGGAGATTTCGGGAATCAGCTTCATGCCGCACTTGGTGCACTTGCCGGGGCCCTTGGAACGGATGTCTTTGTCCATGGGGCAAAAGAAGCCGAAATCGGGGGATCCCTTCTCCTGTTCCGGCGCAGGTTGCTGCGCGAACAGTGCCAGTGAAAGACAGATTGCACAGAAGAGGCGCATGAGGCTTATCCCTCGAAGGGCCAGACAGCCGTGGTGGTGTATCCTCCATCGACGGCGATCACTTGTCCGGTGATGTAGTCCGAAGCGGGGCTGCTCAGGAACACGGCAACGTTTCCGATGTCTTCGGGCGTACCCGTGCGCGGGTTCGCCTGGCAGCCTTTGAGCCAGTTCTTCATGTGGTCGGCTTCCCACATTTTGCGGTTGAGGTCGGTGATGATGAAGCCCGGAGCAATGCAATTGACCTGAATATTGTGACGTCCCCATTCCGCGGCGAGGGTACGGGTGAATCCGGCGAGGGCGCTTTTGGTGATGGCGTAAATGGTGAGATACGGCAAGCCGAGCACCGACATGAGACTGCCGATGTGAACGATCTTTCCGCCTTTGCCGCGCTCCACCATTTTGCCTCCGACTAACTGTGTCAGGCGGACGATGCCGTGGAGGTTAGTCTGTAGCAAGTGCTCATATTCCTGCTGCGTGTATTCGGTAAAGCGCTTGCGGATGTTGGTGCCGGCGACGTTGACAAGGATGTCCACTTCCGGCAATGCGGCCGCGGCGGCCTCGATGCTCGCCGTGTCGGCCATGTCGAGTCGCATGGCTTCGGCTTGAAAGCCTTGCTCACGGAGTTGGGCGGCGTTGGCTTCGAGTTGGGGGAGGTTGCGCGAGGCAAGGATGGTTCTTGCACCGGCCGCGGCCATGGCTCGGGCGATGGCGAGTCCGATGCCGCGGCTGGCTCCGTTGATGAGGGCTGTCTTGCCTTGTACTGAGAATGGGGATGTGCTCATGGGCGAAATTTCATCTTAACGTACGGGCCGGCGGTCATTTCCCCCATATCACGCGCAGCACACGGAGGAAATTCTCGCCAAGGATGCCGCGGACTTCGGCTGCGGTGTAGCCTCGGCGGAGCAGGGCATCGGTGAGGTCGAATACACGTTTGGGGTGATTGAGACCTTCGATATCGTCCTTGTCGCGGAAGCCGTAAGTGTCTGCGCCGGCCCGGTTTCGATAGAAGGCGCGGAGGCGGGCGCGTTGATCGGCGGGCATGGCGTCGTAGCCATCGAGGTCGATATCGCTGCCGATGCCGAGGTATTGCGGTCCGGCGAGTTTCTTGACGTGATCGAAGTGATCGATGACGTGTTCAATGGTGGTTGGCTCGGAGCTTGTGACGAACATGCGTACTCCGGTAATGCCCATGACGCCGCCGGATTTGGCCATGCGGCGGATGGCCTCGTCGGACTTGCATCGCGGATGGCCGGATATGGCGCGGCAGTTGGAGTGAGTGATGAGCACGGGCTTGCGAGAGGATTCGAAGGCATCGAGGGTGGTGCGGTCTCCACAATGGGAGACATCGACAGCCATGCCAACTTCGTTCATGCGCTCGACGATTTCGACGCCGAAGTTGCTGAGACCTTCGTCGCGGCGCTCGGTGGATCCGTTGCCGATCCGGTTGCGTGAGTTGTAGGTGAGTTGCGAGATACGCTGGCCGAGATTGTAGAAGAACTGGATATCGTTGGCGGTGCGGAAATGCTCCGAGTTCTGAATGCCGAGCAGGATGCCGATGCGGCCGGACCGCTTGGCTTCGCCGATGGCGGCGGTGGAGTCAATGCGCTGGAAATCGCGGCCGTGGTGGGCGATGAAGCCGTTGTAGAAAGCGAGCCATTCGAGCACCTGGCGATAGGCGTCGGCTTGACCGGTTCCGACTCCCGTGGCGATGTGGAGCACCGTGATTCCGGACGAGCGGTAGCGTTCGAGATCGGCGGCGGTGAAGCTGGCGGGGTTGTACATCCATTGATAGAAGCGGGACGTGTTGAGCTGAAATGGCGCGAGCATGTCGAGCACCGGGGACTCGCGCACCAGTTCGATGGCTTGGGTGGAATACTCCCGCGTGGATTGGGCGTTGAGGCGATGACGACGGAGCAGGACAGCGGGAGCGGCCAGCAGGAGCCGCCGGGAGAGGACGGACATGGGAGGAGTATACCTCCGCTGTTATCCTGAAAACATATCGATGAAGCTGGGGATTGATTTCGGAACAACTCGGATTGTCGTGGCGGCGGTGGACCGGGGCAACTATCCCGTTGTGTCGTTCGATACTCCAGAAGGTGGGTCTGCGGAGTGGTATCCCCCGCTGGTGGCTTTGTGTGGGGAGCAGTGTGTGTTCGGATGGGAAGCATACGCGCGCGGCGGCGATGTGGAGTGGACAGTGGTGCGTTCACTGAAGCGCATTCTGGAGGATGCCGGGCCGAATACGCAGTTGGAGGTGGGTGGACGGCGGTACGGCGTGCTGGATCTGGTGACGCAGTTGGCAGTGGCTTTGGGGGATGCGTTGCGGCAGGCATCGAGCGCGCATCCGAAGAAAGACGAGGCGCTGGAGATCATGCTGGGTGTGCCGGCGAATGCCAACAGCAACCAGAGGTTTCTTACGGTGGAGGCGTTCCGGCGGGCGGGATTTTCGATTCTCGGGATTGCGAACGAGCCATCGGCGGCCAGTGTGGAATTTGCGCACCGAAACAAAGCGGACCTGGAGGATCAGGAACTGCTGCTGGTGTACGATTTGGGCGGAGGCACGTTCGACGCATCGCTGGTGCGGTACGACGATCAATCGCACCAGGTGATGGCGAGTGAGGGGATTTCCACGCTGGGCGGCGACGACTTCGATCACGCACTGGCGGAGCTGGCGTTGGATGCGGCGGGGATTTCGTTCGATTCGCTGAATGCGTCGGAAGCCTTCCGGCTGCTGGAGGAATGCAGGGTGAAGAAGGAAGCGCTGCATCCGAACACGCGAAAAGTTGTTGTGGATTTGGAAGCGGTTCGCGAAGGGCTTCCGCCGGTGACCATTCAGGTTGCGGACTTCTACGAACATGCGCGCGGATATGTAGAGGAAACGCGCCGGGCGGTGCACGACTTGCTGGAGCGGCACGGCAATCCGGATGTGGAGTGGCTGTACGTAACCGGAGGCGGAAGCGAATTGCCGCTGGTGTCGCGGCTGTTGAAGGAGGACTTCGGGCGGCGGGTGAAGCGGTCCGCGTATACGCGGTCGGCGACGGCGATCGGGCTGGCGATACAAGCGGACGCGACGTCGGGCTACAAGCTACAGGAGCGATTCACGCGGTATTTCGGCGTGTGGAGGGAGGCCGATGCCGGACAACGTATCATCTTCGATCCGCTGTTTCCGAAGGGAACGCCTTTGCCGGGTGCGGGGGAAGATCCGCTGTGCATGAGGCGAAGCTACACGCCGGTCCACAACGTAGGGCATTTTCGCTATTTGGAATGCAGCCACCTGGCCGAGGATGGCCAACCCGCGGGCGACATCACGCTGTGGGATGAGATTCTCTTTCCCTTTGATCCAGGGCTTGCGGGGATCGCCGATCTGACAGGGCATCCCGTGCAGGTGAGCCACGGCGCCGCGACGCAGGAGATTGAGGAGGAGTACCGTTGTGACGGCAACGGCGCCGTGACGGTGATCATACGCAACCGCACTTCCGGGTACGAACGCACTTATCCTTTGGGCCGCTGGGCCGTGGCTGCCAAGCCGGTCCGCGCCACACGAAAGCCGAGAAAAAGAACCACATGAGGGAACTGCTGAAGCCATCGCTCAACTGGCTGCTGATTTTCGTGCCGGTGAGCGCTTATCTGCACTATGCGCGAGAGGACGCCCACACCATGGTGTTCGTCACCGCCTGCCTGGCGATTATCCCGCTGGCTGGTTGGCTGGGGCATGCTACCGAACATCTGGCGGCGCGCACGAGCGAGGCCGTCGGCGGATTGCTGAACGCCACGTTCGGCAATGCGGCGGAGTTGATCATTGCTTTGATCGCTTTGCAGAAGGGCCTGTATGAGGTAGTGAAGGCATCGTTGACGGGGTCGATCATCGGCAACGTGCTGCTAGTGTTGGGGGCGTCATGTTTCGCCGGCGGCTTGAAGCACAAGATCCTGCGGTTCAACGCATCCGGCGCGCGCACGCAGGCGAGCATGATGACGCTGGCGGCGATTGCGATGATCATGCCCGCGGCTTTTCATTACCTGGGCGGGTCTATGGACAAGGAAGCGGACCTGAGTCTGGAGATCGCTATTGTGCTGATGCTGACGTACGCGGCGAGCCTTCTGTTTTCGCTGCGCACACACAAGCACCTGTTTCAGAGTTCGGCGGAGGTGGAAGAGGCGGAATCGGCGGAACACTGGAGTATGGGGAAGTCGCTCAGTATTCTGTTGCTTTCCACAACGTTTGTGGCCTGGATGAGCGAGTTGCTGGTGGGTTCGGTGGAGCATGCCGCACAGGAGTTCGGGATGACCAGCATCTTCGTGGGTGTGATTGTGGTGGCGATTGTCGGCAACGCGGCGGAACATTCGACGGCGATCCTGATGGCGATGAAGAATCGCATGGACCTGAGCCTGGGGATCGCGATGGGGAGCAGCCTCCAGATCGCGCTGTTTGTGGCGCCACTCCTGGTGATGGCGAGCTATTGGATCGGTCCTCGGCCAATGGACCTGCTGTTCACGCCGGCGGAGATCGTGGCTGTGGTTCTTTCTGTGGCGATCACGGCGCAGATTAGCGGGGATGGAGAATCGCACTGGCTGGAAGGGATACAATTGCTGGCGGTGTATGTGATTTTGGGAATCGTGTTCTACTTCCTGCCGGAAGCGGCGGCGAAGCACTAACGCGAGTTGCGATCGGAAGAAAGAGGTTCTCATGTTAGCTGAACTATCCGGAAAAACAGCGCTGGTAACGGGCGCATCGCGAGGCATCGGAGCGGCAACAGCGGTTACGCTGGCAAAGAACGGTTGCGCGAGGGTGGTGGTGCATTACCACTCCTACGCCGAAGGCGCCCAGGCGACGATGGACGCCATCCGGGCCGCCGGGGTGGAGGCGACATCGATTCAGGCGAACCTGGGGACTCGCGATGGGATTCGATTGTTCCGGGAGCATATGAGCGATGTTGCGCCGGAGGTGGACATCCTGATCAACAACGCGGGATCGCTGGTGAAGCGCGCCGGCCTGACGGAATTCAGCGAAGAATTGTTCGACGAAGTCATGGATCTGAATTTCCGGTCTGCGTGGTGTATTTCGCAGGATGCCGTAGCTTCGATGATCCGCAAGGGTTGGGGTGTGATCGTGAACCTGAGTTCGATCGCCGCACGCAACGGTGGCGGCCCGGGTGCGGCGATTTATGCGGCTTCGAAGGCGGCGGTGTCGTGCATTACGAAGGGCATGGCGAAGGAGCTGGCGCCGCGGGGCATTCGCGTGAACGCGGTGAGTCCGGGGACGGTGGATAATCACTTCCACGAGGTGTTCAGCACGGAGCAAATGCTGGAGGCGGTGGTGAAGCAGACTCCAGCCGGCAAACTGGGGGACGATCAGGAAGTGGCTGACGTCATCCTGTTCCTGTGTTCCGATGCGTCGCGGTTTATCTATGGGCAGACCATCGAGATCAACGGCGGGATGTACATGGTGTAGTCCGGGCGGCTACTTCGGTTCGAAACGTCTTGAACTGTGCCGTTGCGGAGCAGAAAAGCTATTGTCCTGATTTGGTTCGGCGCTTCCTCGATGGACGCCGAGCCGACGATATCCCCGTTGGAATTGATGTCCCAGACGCTCGTGCGCGCCGCTCCGGGATATACGACAAAGTGTATGACCCCGTTGCGGTAAAAGAATCCGCGCTGGTCCAGGAAGGTGCCGCACGATCCTGCGATGTCGCCCGCGCGATCGACTGCCCTTGCGTACGTGTGGCCTTGGATAGGGCAGGTGAAAAATGTAGTGGTTCCGTCCTGTTGCACAAACGACCTGTCGTATTTGCCGGACTTGCTGGCCGAACCTACGATGACCCTCTGTTGATTGATGTCGTGTGGGTTTAATTTTCAGCCGTCAACGTCAGGAGTAACTTGAAACAGTCCTTTGAGGATTGTGAAACCGCCTATACTTGTTGTCTGCCCAACAATGTCCCCGCTTTCGTTCATGCCGTTCAGGTAGACGACTCCGGGGGTGACCACAGGCAAGGCGACCGGCGTTACGACACCATTCTTGATCAGGTAACCCGTATTGTTGGACTGTGTGGTGATGGTCCCATTGTCCGTGATGCGCAGCGCGGAATCGCCGGCCGGCATCTTGATGATCTGGTAGTTGGCGATCTCGAAGCCGGCGACTTGTGCAAGGCAGGTGCAGGCGGCAAGGGTGAACGGAAACGCGAGACGAGTCATTTGATACCGTCTCCTCATTCCAAGAGAATGCGTGGTCAAGCGAGGCCGGATGTTGCTTCACGGCTGCTTCCTTAACTTACATGGCGCAAGAAGGAGAGATTTTCGTCGGGGTGAAGCCGCGACTTGAGCCCATAACTTCCAGTACTCTGCTTCGCCGCCGGGATCGCAGGGGGTGTGATTGGGTTAGTAGGAGATAGCCAGTTGCGGCGTCTCGATCCAGCGCTGGCCCTGCACGCGCGATTCGAGTCCGAATAAGGTGATTCCGGTGGACAGGAGTGTGCGCTCAATGGGGAACGGCGTTTTCTTTGTGAGGACGAGTTCTTCGAAGGCTTTGACCATGAAGCCCCAGTGGTTGTGCACATAGAGCTGGATGTAGAAGCAGGACGCGTACACTTTGCCGGATTTGTCGCGGGCGGCGAAGAGGTAATCGAGGGTCATGCCGTTGAGGTTGAGGATGGTTGCTTTCAGCCCGTCCCGGTAGCGAACCTGGATTGCCTGCGGTTGCTTGCACTCGTTGCCGTAGCCGGGATGCTGGCGGTGGCGCAAGGCGGCATCGAGGAGATCCTTCGACCAACCGAGTTTCCATACTTCCTCGCCTTCGACGCAGCGAATGGCGGCAATCCCGGTTTCGCCGCCCTTGCGGCGCTCGGCCATGGCTTGCATCAACTCGAAGGCGTGATAGCCGTGCTCTTCGAGGTCTGAGAAGCTGACGGCCATGACCTCATCGAGTTCGATGCCGCGGGGGAATTCGAGTGGGGGGCGGCGCCAGGTGTGGGGAAGCGAGGAGCCGCAGAAGAAGGGGATGTTCATTTGTTTGACCCGGTCATAGAGCTTGCGGGCGTCATCCCATTCGTAGGCGAAGTACTTGTCGTTGAAGACAGGCACAACGCGTCCGTCCTGGCGGAAGACGGTGGTGACTTCATCGAAACGCTGCCAGCGGGGGTACATGAAGTTGCCGCGGCGGGTGCGGGGGTAGTTGCCATGTTCACCGATGATGGCGACGCCGTCCACGGCGAGTTTCGAGCCGCCGAGACGAAGGGCGCTGGCGACATCGGGGTAGATTTGGACTCCGAATTCCCGGGCCTGCTCGCGGGCCATGTCGTTGTTCGGGAATTGATCGACGTAGAAGGAGGCTGTGTTGAGGCGCGGGCGGTGGGAGATGCCGTTCAGACGATAGCCATCGAGGAGGCGGCCGACGAAGACATCGGCGTGGGAGTTGGGAAAGTAGACGTTCATGACGACGGCTACTTTGGGCGCCTTGGGGGATTGTGCCGGGGCGGCGAGTAGTGGAGGCGTGAACAGAAGGGTGCGGCGGGTCATCATGCTCTTCGATGGGTGTGAAGCTGCGATCTGCCGATCCATCAGGGGTTTGGGAATAATTCGCCAATCGATCCGGCCTGAAATGCACGATCCAACAAATCGTTTAACTCCGGTTCGGACGCACTGCGGAGCTTTTCCTCTATCTCTGTGGGCAGCGGGCCAAACCGGTTCACCAGCAGCCTGCGCAAGATGCTCAGCTCAGCCTCCAGTCGACCTTCCAGCCGTCCTTCCTGCCGACCTTCCAGCCGACCTTCCAGCCGACCTTCCAGCCGACCTTCCTGCAACGCTTTTGCCCGCGCTTCTTGCAGGCCCTTCTCCAGGCTTTCCTCCAGCTTCTTTTGGAACGCCGGCCCTAGTACCTTGTTATTGAGAATCACATCAATGGAGAGTGGCATGAGTCGTCGAGCCCTTTCCAGAACCCAGCCTTCCAGGTTCCTCAATCCTGAGATTATCAAAAACTCCGTAACGGCGTCCTCGCGCCGCGCCGGCTCCATTTGTTCGATTTCCGCCCAGACGCGCCGGCTGACACGATCCTCATCGACCCCCGCCAGTAGCGCGAGCATCGCATCTCCGAGATCCTCCGATGCAAGCAGCGCCTCTCCATCGAGCTCCCGCACGTCTACCAATTCATAGTGAAACCGCATGGACGGCGTTACAAATTCCGGTGCCATGTTGATGGGCCCTGGACCTACATATAGTACAATCTGGCGGACATGGCATCCGAACAGCCGATACAGATCGAGATAGTATTCGGCCTGCCGCCGCGCCATATCCTTGCTATTGGCGCTCTGCAATTCCAGATTGCACAATACCCCACCTACTGTCCGAGCCAACATGTCGACGCGCGGATTGCCGACGCGCGGCAACTCCACATTCAACCACTCCGCAACCTGATCTCCAAGCAAACGCTGGATGGCAACTCCTTTTGACCTGCGGAAAAGGAGTTTCAAAGAAACATCGTAATCCTGTGCCACCAGTTCCTATAAAAGCACATCCCGCCTCCTGACACCTTTCACGTAGGTATGCCGTCAGGCTAAACCGAACCAGACCGTCACGCGCGCCATGCAAGCGGTTTGACGTGGCATTGCCGCGCATCCTAAACTAAGAAATTGGGCCTACCGCTAGCGGAGGTTCCCTTCCCCGTGCTCTGGAAGTGATTCCCTTACCCAGTTCGGCGCTCGTTTTTGGGTCTGTGCGTACTTCCCGTCAATCCACGGGGCACTATCAGGAGGAGGTAGGCAGACGGCATGAGACACATCTTCACATCCGAATCAGTAACAGAAGGCCATCCCGATAAGATGGCTGACCAGATTTCCGACGCCGTATTGGATGCGGTGCTGGAACACGACCCTCGCGGGCGCGTTGCCTGCGAGGTCTTGGTGACCACGGGTACCTGTCTGGTGGCAGGGGAAATCACGACCACAACGTACGTTGACGTTCCGAAGCTGGCCCGCAAAGTCATTGCCGATATCGGTTATACCGATGCTTCGTGGGGATTTGATGCCTCCACCTGCGGGGTGCTCAATGCCATTCAAAGCCAGTCTCCGGATATCGCCATGGGCGTTGATACCGGCGGGGCAGGCGACCAAGGGCTGATGTTCGGGTATGCCTGTGACGAGACTGCCGAGTTGATGCCGCTGCCGATTCAGTTGGCGCATACGCTCTGCCGTCGTTTGAGCGACGCGCGGCGGAACAATGAACTGGATTTTCTGCGTCCCGACGGCAAATCGCAGGTGAGCGTGGAGTATGCCGGTGGAAAGCCAGTGCGTATTGACGCCGTGGTGATCAGCACGCAGCACCACGACAGCGTGTCGACCGAAGATTTGCGCGCGGCTGTGAAGAAGCAGATCATCGATCCCGTTCTTCCCGCGGACATGGTGGACGCGAATACGAAGTATCACATCAACCCGACGGGCCGGTTCGTGATCGGCGGGCCGCATGGCGACACGGGGCTCACGGGCCGTAAGATTATCGTGGATACCTACGGCGGCATGGGGCGGCACGGCGGCGGCGCGTTCTCGGGCAAGGATCCGACGAAGGTGGACCGCTCGGCCTGTTACATGGCCCGGTATATTGCGAAGAACCTGGTGGCTGCCGGACTGGCGCAACGTTGCGAAGTGCAGCTTGCGTACGCGATCGGTGTGGCTGATCCGGTGTCGGTGATGGTGAATACGTTCGGAACCGGCGTGCTGGACGAGGAGCGGATGACGGAATTGGTGCGTGCGCACTTCCCGCTCACTCCGCAGGGAATCATCGAGCATCTGAAGCTACGCCGTCCCATCTACCGCGCGACTGCCGCATTCGGCCACTTTGGCCGTACGGAAGCTTCGTTTACCTGGGAGGCGACGGACAAAGCCGAGGCGATTCGCGAGGATGCTCGTTTGACTGCGGCCGCCAAAGGCTGATTGCAGGGCAGAGGCTTCCCTCATGTCGACCAATGCTGCGGCGCCGGCTCCTCAGGATTCCAGGGATCCGGCTCTCGCCGCATCGGGGAAGCGCCACATCGAGTGGGCGTTTCAATCGATGCCGGTGCTGCAGAGTATCCGCAAGCAACTGATTCGTTCGCAATCGCTGGCTGGCGTGCGCGTTGCCGCATGTCTGCATGTGACCACCGAGACGGCGAATCTGATGATCACGCTACGGGATGGAGGAGCGGAACCGGTTCTTTGCCCTGTGAGCCAGGAGTCCCTGCATAAAGACGTAGCCGCATCGCTTGAGCAGGACTATGGGATCCCCGTCATCCCGGCAACGGCGGCACTGGAACGCGATCCGCAGATTCTGCTCGATAGCGGGGGGCAGATGGCGGAGATCTGGAAGGCTTCGGAGTTGAAGCCGGTGGGCGGCACCGAAGCGAACTCGACCGGAATCGGACGGCTGAAGGCGATGGCGAAGAGCGGGTCGCTCCGCTACCCCGTGATCGCGATCAGCGACGCCATGACGAAGCACCTGTTTGACAACCGCTATGGAACCGGGCAGAGCACCATGGATGGCATCCTGCGGGCGACGAATATTCTGCTGGCAGGTATGAACGTCGTGGTTGCAGGCTATGGCTGGTGCGGGCGCGGGGTTGCGTCGCGGGCGCGCGGCATGGGCGCCAACGTCATCGTCTGCGAAGTGGATCCGATCAAGGCTTTGGAAGCGCTGATGGACGGCTATCGTGTCATGTCGATGAACGATGCGGCGGCCATTGGCGATGTGTTTGTCACGGTAACCGGCAACCGGGCAGTGATTCATCGTGACCATTTCGACAAACTCAAGAATGGAGCGATTCTCTGCAATTCCGGCCATTTCAATGTGGAAATCGATCTGGAGGCGCTGGCCCGGGTATCGTCCGGCAAACGCCAGACGCGCGAGTTTGTGGAAGAGTACGCGATGCGGGATGGGCGCAAGGTCTACGTGTTGGGGGAAGGCCGGCTGATCAATCTTTCGTCGGCGGAGGGGCATCCGGCGGCGGTAATGGATATGAGCTTCGCCAATCAGGCACTGGCGGTGGAGTATCTTGTAAAGAACCACAGTTCGCTCGATCGGAAGGTATATGCCGTGCCGGAGCATTTGGACCGGCAAGTGGCACGCCTGAAACTCGAGGCAATGGGAATCATCATCGACCGGCTGAGCGTGGAGCAGGAAAACTATCTCTCAGGCTGGTCGGAGGAAGCGTAATTCAATGGCATTAGTTGAAGGTTGCAAGCACGCGATTGAGGTCGTCATCCCGGCTTCGGTTGTCGAGGAAGAAACGGGCAAGGTTGCCGAATCCATTCGCGCCAAAGCCCACCTACAGGGCTTCCGGCCGGGGAAGGCTCCATTGTCGATGATCCGCGCCCGTTATGGCCGCGAGATCCGTCAGGAGGCGCTCGAGAACCTGTTGCCGAAGTATTTCCGGCAGGAAGTCGAGAAGGACCATCTGGACGTGGTGGGCTCCCCGAACATCACCAATATCGAATACGAGGCCGGCCAGGACGTAAAGTTCAAGGCCGAGTTCGAAGTCGCGCCAGTGGTGGAATTGCAGGAGTATCGCGGCGTGGCCGTGACCTATGAACAGCCGGTTGTAACCGAGGAGGATGTCGCCGAGAGGCTGGAAGAGCTGCGCAAACAGAAAGCCGACTACGTCAACCTGGATCCGAAGCCGATTGAGACGGGCGAAGTGGCGTTGGTGGATCTGCACAGCGTCAGCGGAGTGGAGGGCGAGCCCATCCATGCGCATGACATGCAGGTGGAATTAGGGGCTGAAGAGACGATTCAGGAATTCTCGGAGCATATCGTTGGCATGTCTCCTGGCGATGAAAAAATAATTGCCGTTACCTATCCCGAGAATTATGGCCAGGAGCGCCTGGCAGGAAAGACTGTCGAGTTCCACGTACATTTGAAGAACGTGCAGAGGAAGGAACTCCCTGAGTTGAACGATGACTTCGCCAAGGATCTGGGCGATTTCCAGACGCTCGAGGAACTGAAAGACGTCTTGCGCCGCAATCTGCTGCAAGAGCGCGAAATAGCGGCGCAGCGTGCGGCGAAGGATGCCATTGTCGACAAACTGGTGGAGATGCATGAGTTCCCCGTGCCCGAGGCCTACCTCGACCGGCAGGCGGAAATCTACATTGAGCGGCTGCTGGGTGAGCAGGCGGCTCGCGGCAGGGACCTGAAGAACGTGAAGCTCGATCCGGCGCGGGTGAAGGAAGCCACGCGGGAGCGGGCGACGAAGGAAATCAAGGCCTCGATCTTGCTGGAGCGGATCGCGGAACGGGAGGCGATCGGAGCGACGCAGGATGAAGTGGACGCCGAGGTGAACCGCTTCGCCAAGCAGAACCGCGAGCCCGTTGCCGCTGTGCGCAAACGGTTTGAAGAGAATGGCACGCTGGGGCGCATCGCGCACGCCATCCGCACGGAAAAGGTGCTCAACTTCCTGTTCGAAAACGCCCGCAAGGAAGCTCCGGCGGCGCCTGCGGAATAACGCCGCGGTATGAAACGCGCGCTGGTGTTGAGCGGCGGCGGATTGTTCGGAGCTTGGCAGGTTGGCGCCTGGAGCAGGCTGCGCGAATCCATCCGCTTTGACGTGGTCATCGGTGCGTCCATTGGGTCGCTCAACGGCTGGGCGATTGCCGGCGGGGCGACTCCCGAAGAGCTGTCAGCGAAGTGGAAAGCGGCCGCAGATACGGGGCATCTGCGGTTTCGCGTGCCACGGCGCCCGCTCGACGGGGTTGTTGATTTCACGCAGATCGAAGGCTTCATTCGCGACGTGTACTCCGCATACCGGCCGAAGGTGGAGTACTACGCCGTGCTGACGGATCTGTTGCGGCTTCGCCCGCAGATGGTGCCGGGGGATCACGTCGGGTGGCGGCATTTGGCCGCTTCCTGCGCGCTGCTCGGGTTGCTGCCGCAGCAGCGCATCGACCATGTGCTCTACACGGACGGCGGATTTCTCGGCGCACTGCCGTTATGGGCGGCGTTGCGGTGCCACGCCACCTATACCGTTGGGTTGAACGTGATGCCGCGCATGCCCTGGCCTGTGCGAGCCACGCTGAAACCGCTGCGCGCATTGCGCGGACGTCCCGGCAAGCCATCGCGGGAGCGGACGTGCGTGCTGAGCCCGGCGCGCCCGCTGGGGGGCTGGCGGCAGGCATTCCTCTGGCAGCAGGCGCGCATCGCCGACTGGATCCAAATGGGCTATGAAGATGCGCACGCCGCGTTGCGGTGCGGAAACATTTCCACTGACGATTGTTTTGAGGCATAATAGGTTCCTTACGCACCATGCCTGTATACCGCATCTTCCGCATGAAAGATCAGGAGCGCCAGCGCTTCCGCTGGGCGCCGCACACCTCGGGCGTCACCATGGTGAAGCCGAAGGATTTTGAAGAGCAGGGTTCCGTTGAAGCCCCGTCCGTCTACACTGCGTGGGCCCAGCTGCGCGGGCAACAGGGCGCAATCGACATCGGCGACCTGCTGGTGGCGCCCGACGATTCGATGCAGATCCTGAAGTATGTGGGTTTTGAGGAAGCGCGCTGGATTATCCCCGAAGTGAAATCGGGGATTGAAAACGTGCCTCCGGCTTCCGGGCCGGCGGTTGCTGCCGTCGAAGCACAGGCGGTTTAGGGCACGCTCCGGTAGAGCTTGAGGTTGGTTGTGGCCGAGCCGATGCAGGCGATGTCGAGGCGCTTGTCGGCGTCGAAATCGGCCACGGCGCAACCGGCCGCGGCAATGCCGCCTTTATCCACGGCGGTCCGAGTCCAATTCTCCGCCTTGCGGTCGGCCCGGTAGAAGTAGACACTGCGTGTCGCGCCACGGAAGCCGGCGATCAATTCGTCCCGGCCATCGCCATCCAGATCGGCGGCATGCAGGGTGTGGCCATCGGGATCCTGGTTGTCGATGACGTGCCGCTTCCACTGGCCGCCTTTGCCACGATAAACGCTTACCTGGTTTCCATGCCACGGATCGATGCTGGCAAGGATGCGCTCTTTGCCAAGCCGGGCCACAACGATTTCACTGGAGCCGCCGGCGGGCCACGCCGCGGGATCGCCCGCACTGAGCTTCTGCGGCTTGCTGCCGGGCTTGTCCGGGCGGTGCAGATGGATCCCTTCGAAGCTCGCGCTGAGCAGTTCGTCTCTCCCGTCTCCGTTCCAGTCGAAAACGAAGATGCCGTGCATTACACCCTGAAGGGAGTTGTCGATCGGCATGCGCTTCCATTCCGGCGGCCGGTAGTAGACCACGGGGTTGAAGTCGCGATAATCCGGCGGTTCCGCTTTCGAGCCGGTGAGAGGCGCATTGACGATTGCCATGCCGTCCTTGAGCCGTATCGGCCGCAAACGATGCGAAGTGGGCAACCTGTCGATTTCGCGGATCTTCCAGGGCTGGCGCACATCGGCGCCGCTTTCAAGTAGCGAAACCACACCGATGGAGTTCTTCGCCACATTGGCAAACTCCTGCGCAAGGAGTAGTTCTGGAATGCCGTCGCCGTTGGCATCGAGCGGCGCAACGTTGATCATGCGGTTCACGCCGGCTGCAAGAACGTGGCGCTGCCAGGACGGGTTCTCAAACCAGACGAGTTCCTTCATTCCGCTGGCCAGGGCGATCAAGTCCGGACGTCCGTCTTTGTTGAGATCCACGGCGATGACCTGGTAGCCGCCCTTCAGATCGGTGGCCAGCGTCCGTTCCGCGAAGCGGATTTGTGCGTGCAGCGAGGCAGCCGCGATGAGAGCAAGTAGAGGTTTCACTGTTTTCCTAGCCAGCGGACGCGCACATTGAAGGCGCGGCTCTGCCCGCCAAAGTAGTTCAAGAACTCGGGAGATCCTATCACATTGTTCACGACGTTCGGATTTCTGTGATTGGTGATGTTGTTGAAGCCGGCGCGCACGGCCCACCATTGCTTGCGGAAGGCGACGCGGCGTTCCAGAAAAAGGTTCAACTCGAAGAAGGCGGGAAAGCGGTAACGGTTGACGGCGCCCACCAGGTTGCCGTTAGTATCCTGCACGCTGTAGGGGAAACCCGTGCGGTATTCGGCGAGATAGGCGACCGACCATTTGCGCCACGGCGTGGGCAAATAGCCCCAACTCAGCCAGCGGTTCGGCGTGTCCCACGGAAGAGCGCCGGCGTTGTCGTCGATGAGAAGCGGCTCATCGATACTTTGATCCATGACGGCGTTGGAGCGGGCTCGGGAACGGGTGTAGCTGAGCAGCCACTCATATTGCTGGCGGATGGGCTGGCGAAGCGTGATTTCAAGGGCGGAGTAGCGATCCTTGCGCCCGCCGCTTAAGCTGTAGATGGCGTCAAAGTCGGGATTCACGAACCCATCGAACTCCCGAGGCACTTCGATGCAGTCGCACTGCAAGCCGTTGATGTACGTGAATCCGCGGCTTCCGCGGCGGCGTGTGACGTTGGCGCGGAGTTGAATCTGGCGCGGCAGTCCCTGCTCCACGCTGAGGTTCCAGTTGTGATAGCGAGGGCTGGCAAGGTTCGCGTTGTCGATACGGTAGAGCGCGAGTGCCGGCCCGCGTGCCTTCGAGCCGTCGGGGTAGAAGTATGTGGACACGGAATATTGATCGAACGGGCGGGTGAACACGCGCAGGTTGGTGGCGTCGAAGATACGGGCGAAGCCGCCGGAGATCTTTGTATGCTCCAGGCCTTTCGGCATCCAGGCAAATCCCAGCCGGGGCGAAAGATTCCAGTTGCGCAGCAGGCGGTCCCAATCGGAGCGCATGCCCAATTCGAATTGCAGATGCGGCCGCACGCGCCAACTGTCCTGGATGTAGCTGGAGGCCTCGAAGTTCGTGCTGCCGAACGCGCCGTTTCCCCGGAACTCGGTGCGGCGCACGGGATTGAAGTTCACGTCGGCGAACTCAATGCCTGTGCGGCGTGCATCCTGGCTGTAGCTTAGGCGGTCAAGATCCATGCCGCCCTTGAACTGGTGGCCGCCCAGAAAGCGGAAGGAAGGGAAGAACATGCTGGCGAGCCATTGATCGCGGCCCGCCTTGCGTACGGCATCGAGGAAGTTGTTGCCTTTGCGCAGGAAGGGTGTAATAACGTAGAACTCCGCGCCTTGCGGGATTTCCCGCGCGAAGGTGCGGTTATTGGCGTAGCCCACTTCCAGCACTGCGCCACGCGTGAAGTATTTCTGAGCGCGGGCGTAGGTGAAGTACTGCCGCGAACGGCGGTCGACGGTGGTTTCGCGCGGATTGAGGGCCGTGAGACCCGCCCGCGGGGCATACCAGAAGTTGACCAGCGAGCCGATGGAGAGGATGGTGGACGGCGTCAGATTGATCTGGTTGTGGAGCAGGTTATTCAACCGCCAGCTTGCGGTGCGGTCGGCGCCTTGCGGCAATTCGGGAATGACGGTGTTGGTGTACTGTAGGTCGATGCTATCGGAAAACCAGGCGCGGCCGCGCTTCCAGGGGCCGGAAAGATTCGCCCGCGGTGTCCACCCGCCGATCATCCAACCCTTCTGACGCTCGATGCCGGGGACGAAGTTGGTAGCGGAGTAACGCAGCTTGTCGTCGCCGCTGCGAGAACGGAGGGCGAGCACGCCCGCGGAGCCTTTGCCGAACTCCGCCGCGGGACGGCCGCCGGTGGCTTCCAGCGACTGCACGCCCTCGACGCTGATGCGGGATTCGAACTTGCCCGTGAGCGGATCATTGATCTGAAATCCTTCCAGGGTGTACAAAGTCTGCTCCTCCGCGCCACCGTGAAGATGCACTCCACCGCGGCCGTCTTCCACCATGCCGGGCATGATGCGAAAGGCATTGCGCAGCGTGTTGGTGGACGGGTAGGGAACGTTGAGAAGATCGTTTCCGGAGAGGCTGATTTGCGGAGTGGTGCGATCCATGTCGACGGCGCCAGGATTGGCATCGACATTGACGGATTCGATGACTTCACGAACCGGGTCGAGAGTAAAAATGACTTCGCCTCCGCCTCCATTGACGATAAGGCCGGAGCGCTTGAGGAGAAAAAAGCCCTCGCGCTCGACCGTGACTTCGTAGGTTCCGGCGGAGATTCTGGCGGTGAAGTTGCCCGTGGGATCGGACGTGGCTTGATACGGTTCCCCTGGGCCGCGGAATGTGATGCGCGCGCCTCTAACCGGGGTGCCTGTTTCGCTGATTACCTTGCCGCTGAACTCCCATTCCGCTCGCGCCGGACAGAGCTGAAGCAGGCACAACAACACCCCGGGGATAAGGCCTGCTTTTGGCATACTACCAGCTTACGCTACCATCAATAAGACCCCCTCTATGGCAATTCTTACTACAGTCGTGGGCAGTTATCCCACACCGCATTGGCTCCTCGGAAACACGAGCCGCACGGTTTTGCGCGACGCCGTCATGGTGGTTTTAAAGACGCAGGAACTGGCTGGAATCGATGTGATCGCCGACGGCGAATTGAACCGCTTCGATCCCTCGCATCCCGAAACGAATGGGATGATCGACTACTTCGTAACGCGCATGGACGGCATACGCTCCCGTTTTTCGGTGAGCGACATCGACGAGTTTCGCAAAGACGCGGGCATGACGTATCGCACGGATCCGGCGGGCATTGTGTACGGGCCGATCGGCGAAGGTGTGTTGAACCTGCCGCGCGATTACGAGTTCACCCGCAACCTGGCGGCCAAGCCGCTGAAGTTCACCTGCACGGGTCCGCACATGTTGACCAAAGTGCTGACGGACAGGCACTACGGTAGCCGCGACAAGGTGGCGATGGCGATTGCCGACGTCCTGCGATCCCAAATGCAGCGTATCGATGCCGAGATTGTGCAGATCGACGAGGCCAACATCAGCGGACACCCGGAAGATCGCGAATGGGCCTTGGCGGCAATCAACCATGTGCTGGACGGCATCCGGCATACGCGTGGCGTCCATATCTGTTTCGGCAACTACGGCGGGCAGTCGGTCCAGAAAGGATTCTGGAAAGACCTGATGCCGTTCCTCAACGGCCTGAAGGTGGATCACCTGGTGCTGGAGTTCGCGCGCCGTGGCTTTGGCGAACTGGAGGCCTTCCGCGACCTGGATCCGAAGATCGGCCTCGGGCTTGGCGTCGTCGATATCAAGGACAACGGGATTGAAACGGCATCGTTGATCGCCCAGCGAATTGAGCATGCCGAGAAGGTGCTTGGCGCGGGCCGCGTGCATTACATTCATCCGGATTGCGGATTCTGGATGCTGCAACGCAGCGTCGCCGATGGCAAGATGCGGGCGCTCGTGGAAGGCCGCAATCTCTACGAAGGACGGAAGTGATCGCATGCGCAGTCTGATGCTCATTCTGTTCTGCGGCGCGGCGGTGGGCGCCGAACTCAAGAACCTGAAGCAACTGACTTTCGGCGGACAAAACGCGGAGGCCTATTGGTCGCCGGACGGAAAGCGTATCGTGTTCCAATCGACACGAGACAAGCTCCAGTGCGACCAGATCTTCGTCATGAACGCCGATGGATCGAATCAGCGCATGATTTCGACGGGCAAGGGCCGCACCACCTGCGGCTACTTCCTGCCCGACAACAAGCACGTCGTGTACGGTTCAACCCATGAGGCCGGGGATGCCTGCCCGCCTCCCGCCGACCGCAGCAAGGGCTATGTGTGGGCCGTGTATCCGAGCTTCGATATTTTTCTGGCCACCGACGATGGCAAGTTGGTGAGGAAACTTACCGACGCTCCCGGCTATGATGCCGAGGCGACCATCAATTTCCGGACGAAGAAAATCCTTTACACTTCGATGGCTTCCGGCGATCTGGATTTGTGGACGATGAATCTGGATGGGTCGGGCAAGAAGCAGATCACCAAGGAGAAGGGCTACGACGGCGGAGCGTTTTTCTCACGCGACGGCAAGCACATCGTGTGGCGCGCGAATCACCCTTCGGGGGAAGCGCTGGAGCGTTACACGGATCTGCTGAAGGACAATCTGACCTCGCCCATGCGGATGGAGATCTTCATCGCCGACGGGGAGGGGAAGGGCGCGAAACAAATCACCAACTTCGGGTGCGCCAGCTTCGCGCCTTCGTTTACTCCCGATGGCAAGCAGATCATTTTCGCATCCAACAAGCACAACTGCGACGGGCGGAAATTCGAGCTGTTCCTGATGAACCTGGATGGCTCTGGTTTGCGGCAGATTACGGACTTTGGCGGCTTCTCGTCTTTCCCGGAGTTCTCGCCCGATGGGAAGAAACTGGTCTTCAGTTCCGACAAAGATGCCAAGTCGCGTTATGAGTTCAATATCTTCGTCGCGGATTGGGTGCCGTAACTACTTTGCCGCGATGCGCGCCGCGGCTGACGAGCCACGGTGCAGATTGTAGTTGTAGGCCGCCGCGGAGCCGAGTGCGCCGGCCAGAACGAAGTTGGTGAACGTGCCGTACTTCTCCGCCTTGGGGTGATTCTTCATCATCATGTACTGCGCGCTCAACACGCCTCCCGTGATGAGCGCCTTCAAGGCAACGCCCTTCGATCCAAAACGTCCACCGGGACCGGCAAGAACCGGATTCGCTTCCACGCGTCCCCAGGACGAATGCGCATCGACGCTGGTGGCAACGGCCAGCGCCACCGCGCTCATCTTCCACCACACCGAACGCTTGCGGTTCTGTTCGGGGCGAACGACGGTCTGTGCGGAAAGCGTCTGGAGCGCGAGGAGCGTGACGACGGTGAGAATGAGTGTGTTTCGCATATTGGGTGAGCTCAGTATGCGGTCTCAGGTGTTCATTTGCACCCGTCATCGCAATTGACTTAGTACTGGGACGCAGTATTGTACCGGTATGCTACCGGGCGTGGCGGAGAATCGGCACGGATGTTCCGGTACCGCGGTTGGGGACTAGCGGAGCACGATGGGATCTTCGATTAGCTCCGGCGCCGTGGCCGAGGGGTCATCCGCAATCAGTCTGGGCCCCTTGCGGTCAGGGTTTTCTTTCCACTTTTGAGGCACTTGACGGAGACCGATGGGGAAGATAGTGAGAGTACCATCGGGTGCGATGTGCAGCCGCAGGAAGTTCTTGAAGTGGGGGATGGAAAGCGCGGAGAAGGCCTCATTGGCATGGCGGCCGAAGACATTGAGGGATATAAGGAGGTACAACCCCATGATCGTTGGTCCTACCACCCATCCACCCAGGAAAGTAAATAGCGCTACAAGCAGTGTGTCGAGCGGTTCGCGCAGGTTCGGAAGCAACTCCCGTGCCCACCATGAGACGGCGAATGCGGCGGCAATGTTGGCGGCTCCATGCAGCGTGCCTCCGAACACTTTGTAGCGTGTGTCGTGCGTGTCGGTGAACAGCACGTAACCGAGTAACGTGAAGCTGACCAAGATGGAGGCGAGCGGTGAGGTGACGATTTTCGTGAACAGATCCCAACCGCCGGAGAACGCGCCCACTGACCCGGCGATGAACACGTAAAGCGTCGCGGTGAGGATGCCGAAGCTGGGGTTTTTGAAAAGGAAGGCGAGGTTGCCCCAGGTGAGGCGGCGTGATTCGCTTACGGAGGGAAAGGATTGCTTGAGCACGAACTCGCGTCCGCGCTCGTCGTTTTCGCGCAGCAGGCGGACGGCATCGTCGGGGTGGGTGGGATGGAGAAACGCTCCGCCACCGCCCGCCGTGATCTTCTGCACTTTCTTGGGCCCTTCGTGGCGGCGGTAATGGTGCAGATCGCCTGCGAGGAAAACCGCGACGCGGCCCTTGAGCACCTTGGTCTCGAGGAATTGCAGATTCCGCTCGTTGTACTCGGGATCGAGTTCCCCGTAGATGGCGGCGTTGATCCAGTGCGGATCGGCGTTACAGAGGATGACGCGGTCGCCGGATTGGAACTGGCTTGCGACGCGGCGGAAAAAATCCACTTGCGGCTGATCGATGTCGGCGGCGAGTTGTACGTCCGTGCCAAGCAGCCACCATCCGTGCGGGAGCTTTAGCGCGAAGTAGCTGCGGCTCTGCGGGGCATGCCAGCCCCCGATGTTGCGGTTCTGGCAAAAGAGCCGGGTGAAGGAGGCGAGGCTGTCGTACCAGTCGTGGTTGCCGGGGATAGCAAACATTTTCGGCCGCTCCCGTTCCGGAGCGCGGCGGTCGGGAAACGCGGCGGAGAAGGGCGCAACGAAGCGCCGTCTGTATTCGTGGCGGGCGGCGATGGGATACACCTCGTCGCCTCCGAGAATCAGCACGCTGCCGCGTGCCGTGGTGTGCGTCCGTCCATGTGAATCGGTGAGTTCGAGGGTTGGTTGGGCGGCGGTGCTGGCGACGGCGTAGGTGGAGTCCCAACCGTCTCCGGTGTCGCTGATATAGTCGAGCCAGAAGTCATCGCCGGAGAGCTCCATTTGCTTCTGGCAATCGAAGGGTTCAATGGGAACGGCCGTGGTCAGCGCCTCGATGAGGCGGCGGTCGGAGTGGCGGCCCAACGCGGTGGAGATCATCACTTCGAGGGCGGTCCGGACCAATTGCCGCGGGTCGAACCAGCCGACCATGGGGAGCCGCTCGCGGTGCTGTGCCATGTGTGATCCATGATGCCGCCGGATGGAAGCGCGGTGCAACCTTGCGGGGTATACTGAATACCATTCGATGAAGATCCGATCCGTTCAAGCTTTTCTTCTCTCCTATCCACTGCCCGGACCTCCGAAACTGACCTATTATGGCGGCGAGCGCACAATTCTAAAGCGCGATGCGATGTTGATCCGCGTGGAGGCGAACGGGGTGATTGGCTATGCCCCCGGCGCGGCCAGCGAGCACTGGAAGCATCGGATCGAAACGGTCATTGGCCCGTTTCTGGAAGGGCGCGCGGCGATGGATCCGGATGCTTTGCGTGTGCAGTTTGCGCAGCAGTATCCCAACGACAAGGAACTTCGCAAGATCTATTGCTGTGTGGAAGTCGCCATCTACGATCTCATCGGGAAGGCGAAAGGGCTGCCGGTGTCGGAATTGCTGGGCGGGCGGATTCGCGACCGCATCTGCCTGTACGGCAGTGCCGGAATGTATATGCCTCCCGAGGAGTACGCCGAAGAGGCGGCTCTGACGAAGAGCCTCGGCTTCCGGGCGTACAAGATGCGCCCGGCCTTGGGGCCGGAGGAAGACTTGCGCACCGTTCGGTTGATGCGCGAAGCAACGGGACCGGACTTCGGATTGATGGTGGACGCGCACACGTGGTGGCGCATGGGGGACCGTTCCTATTCGCCCGACACGATTGCGAAGCTGGCCGAACAGATGAGCGAGTACGATCTGACGTGGCTCGAAGAGCCGTTGCCGCCCGACGATCACAATGCTTACCGCCGCCTGAAAGAACTCGACCTGCTGCCTTTGGCCAGTGGGGAGCATGAACCGGATGAGAACGGATTCCTCGACCTGCTGATCGGGCCCTGTGTCGACTATGTGCAAATGGACGTGGTGTGCCAGGGCGGGTATTCCATGGGCCGGCGCATCTTCGCCGAGATTGCCCGCACGGATGCGAAGTTCGCCTTCCACTGCTGGGGTACGGATTTGGAAGTGATGGCCGCGGCGCAGATTGGAATCTGCTGGCCGGAGACCGTGGTGGAGTGGCTGGAATATCCCTGTTATTCCTCTCCCGGCCGCAAGTTCATGTACCCGTTTCCGCTGGCGCAGGAGATACTCAAGACGCCGCTTGAGATCGTGGATGGGAACCTGATTGTACCCACCACGCCGGGGCTTGGCGTGGAGGTGGACGAGTCCGTCATGGAGCGCTATCCGTGGATTCCGGGTCCGTGGTCCTTCTTCACGCTGATTTCACCGAATGAGACGTTCGCGGTGACGGCGGATCACAGTGTGAAGTGGACGGACCAGAAGTAGAGGCTTGGCGTGATTGTGGAGTTGGGCGTGCTTGGCTTGGCCGCGGCGGCGGCCGGCACGATGGGCTATGCCGTGCGCGGACGCAGCGCTACGCTGCTTGCTCCTTCGCACTGGCGGGGACCGGCGGACCGTAAGGCCATCGCGCTCACCTTCGACGATGGACCGAGCGAATCGACGCCGGAATTGCTGGACGTGCTGGATGAGCATCGGGCGAAGTGCACGTTCTTCCCGATTGGGCGGAATGTGGAACGCTTGCCGGATATCGCCAGGGATGTCGCGCGGCGCGGGCACGAGATTGGCAATCACAGCTATACCCATTCGCCCTATTATCTGAGGCACCGGCAGTTCATTGAAGATGAGATCGCAATTGCACAGGAAGTGATTGCGGAAGTGTGCGGGACGAGGCCCCGTTGGTTACGTGCGCCGTACGGATGCCGCTGGTTCGGATTGAAGCAAGCGCAGCAACGGCACGGATTGACGGGCGTGATGTGGAGCGGCAACGGGCTCGACTGGAAGCGCGACGCGAATGCGGTTCACCGCCGACTGAAGGGCGCCTCGCGCAACGGGGCCATTCTCTTACTGCACGACGGGCGCGAGCGAAACCCGCGGCCGGATGTGCGCAACACGATCGACGCCGTGCGGCGCCTGTTGCCAGAACTGCGCGAGCAAGGCTATCATCTGTGCACGGTTTCCGATCTCCTATGCCAGAAACAACCGCCGAACGCGTCATCCGCGTTATTGTAGCCACGCAGCATTACGATGCCGCGAAGGCAGCCTCGATCACTCCGGCCAGCACTTTCGAGGAACTCGGCATCGATTCACTGGACGGCATCCAGATTGTGTTTGCGCTCGAAAACGAGTTCGATGTCTCCATTCCCGACGATGCTGCGAAGAGCATTCGCGGGATTGCGGATATCGTGGAGGGCGTTGAGAAGCTGCTAGCGGAGAAGAGTTGAAATGAACCGGCGCGTTGTCGTTACCGGCTTGGGTGTATATTGCGCCTGCGGCAAATCGCGCGGCGAGTTTTGGGAGTCGATGCAGTCCGGGCGCAGCGCCATCGGTCCGCTGGCGGGCTTTCCGCAAGTGCGGTTTCCCAATGCCGCACAGATTCATCGGCATGATCCCGCGCTGCATTTCACGCCCAAAGAGGCGGATCTGCTCGATCCGTTCGCGCAATACGCCCTGATTGCCGCGGCGGAAGCGGTGGGCGATAGCGGAATCGAGTGGAACGATACGTTGCGCGCCGCCGCCGGCGTGATTACCGGCTCCTGCGTGGGCGGCAAGTCCACCGAGGACGATTCCTTTCGCGAACTCTACGCGGAGAATCGTACGCGCTTTCATCCGATGATCATTCCGCGTACCATGGCGAACGCCGGCGCGAGCATGATCGGTATGCGTTATGGGTTGACGGGCGCGACGTTCACAACCTCCACGGCCTGTTCCTCGGCGAATCACGCCATCGCGCAGGCGATGTGGATGATTCGTTTGGGGCAATTGGAAGTGGCGATTGCCGGTGGCAGCGAAGCTCCGTTCACCTTGGGGCATCTGAAGGCATGGGAAGGCCTGCGCGTTGTATCTCCGGATACGTGCCGGCCGTTTTCGGCCGGCCGCAAGGGGATGATCCTCGGCGAAGGCGCGGCGATGTTGATACTGGAGCCGCTCGATGCGGCGCGCGCGCGCGGCGCACGGATCTATGCGGAGGTGGCGGGAGCGGGCATGTCGGCCGATGCGCATCACCTCACGCAGCCATCGAGCGATGGGGCCGCAAAGGCGATGCGGCTGGCGTTGCGCGATGCGGCGTTGGATGCGCGGCAGGTCGGTTATGTCAATGCGCACGGTACGGGCACGGCGGCGAACGACATCACCGAGTCGGCGGCGATTCGCGCTGTGTTTCCGGGCGGAGTAGCGGTGAGTTCGACGAAGTCCATGCACGGGCACACGCTAGGGGCGGCCGGCGCGATTGAAGGTGCAGCCACTATTCTCGCCTTACGCGAAGGCATTCTCCCTCCGACGGCGAACTTTACAACCCTCGATCCGGCGTGCGATATCGACGTCATCGCCAATGAGCCGCGCCAAGCTGTCGTCGAGGCGGCGATCTCCAACTCGTTTGCTTTCGGCGGATTGAACGCCGTGATCGCTTTCCGGCGCCTATGACGGTACTGGAAGCAGCATCGATCGCCATGGCCTTCCTCGGCCTTGGGCTTTCCTTGTTTCTGGCATACGTGCTCTACCCACAGAGGAGAGTGGCGCCCGCCGGGGCCGCGAGTTGGGGATTGGTGGTCGCCTACGGCGTCTGGCACCTGCTGCGATTCGGCGAGGAATTTTCGCGGTCCGCGTTAGGCGGGACACCCAGCCATGCATGGCGTACCGCGGCCTACGTTGCGCTCGGCGTGGCCATGTGCTGCGCGGTGTGGTTGATGCGCTTGGCGGCGTCCCACGGGAAGCCCGGATATTTCACGGCCTTGGGCGTTGGGCTGCTTCTCTCCGTGCTGCCTCTGCCGATGCCGTTGCTCACGATTGCGCCTCCTTTTCTGATTGCCTGGTTCTATTGCTTTCATCACACCTTCGGGCTCGCCATCGGGCGGCGGTCGTTGTTTGCATTGGCGCTGGGCGTGGCCACTGCGTTGTACCTGCTGGCAATCCGCGGGCTGGCGATGCTGGTGGAGGCGAAGTGGAAAGCCACGGGATGGCTGGTGGAATCGGTATTGATTCTCTGGGCGGGGTTGCTGTGGTTTCCCATCTATCAGGCGCTTTCGAGGTTCCTGACGCGCAGCGCGCGCGTTTATGCGGAGTTCGGGCAGGCGGTGCTCGATGAGGCGGGGCTGATTCTCGATCTCGCAAAGCGCATGCAGTTTCTCGCCGCGCAGATTGCCGCACGCTTCGGATTCGCGCGTGTTGCCGTGGTATTCGGCGCAGCAGTGGAACCGCGGGACAGCGTATCCGGCCCGGTGGTGGATCTGTTGCTGGCCTTCGCGAAAGCGCACCCGGAAGAGGTGTTCGCCGCCCACCGCGCACCCGATTCCGCCGTGCGGCAAGCCATGCGCGCGGAAGGCTATGGCTACATGATTCCGCTCTGTGATGAGAGCGGCGTGCATGGAATGTTGTTGCTTGATCCACGACCCGTAGCCGTCCTGGGAGACAACGAGGAAGCGCTTGCGGCCCTTACGCCGCCGGTGTTGCAGTCCCTGCGCACATGCCAGTTGGTGGAAGAGAAGGTCCGTCTGGAGAAGGATCTACTGCGTCAGGAGAACCTGGCGGGAATCGGAAAGATGGCGGCCACCATCGCTCACGAGATCAAGAATCCACTCAGCGCCATCAAGACGATTGTGCAGTTGATGAAGGAGGATGAAGCGGTCGCGGCGGCTTACGAGAAGGATCTTGGTTTTGTCCTCAGCGAAGTGGACCGCCTCGACAAAGCGGTGCGCCAGTTGTTGGGCACAGCGAACCCTACGCCCGCCATGAATGACGACGTTGATGCGAGCGCGCTGATCGAGTCCATGGTGGAAGAGCTACAACAGCAGGCATCCGCGGCGCGCGTGACTTTGGAGTCGATGGTGGCGCCGCAAGTAGTGCTGCGGCATTCCAATCGCGAACTGGTGCGCCAGATCGCCTTGAATCTAGTGTTGAACGCGATGCAGGCTTCGCCGGCGGGTGGCGTAGTGGCGGTGACGCTCGATCCCTCGGGCCGCTTGACCGTGCGCGATCAGGGCCCTGGGATACCCATGGAGATGCGCGCCCGAGTATTCGAGCCTTACGTTACCACCAAGGAGAATGGAACTGGGTTGGGGTTGGCCATCGTGCGCCGCAATGCCAGGCTGCTCGGTGGCGATGTGGAACTCGCCTGCCCAGAGCAAGGCGGAACGCTCGTGACAGCCCGTCTGTGTTGAACACTTAGACGCGGAAGAAGATCTGCTTGCGCCACAGCGCCCACGCGACGAGGAAGTTGGCGAATGTGTATGTAAGCGCGTACAGAAGAGAGGCATTCATGGGTGAAGCAAGGGGCAGGAAAATGTTCTGAAAGATCCACGCCTTCCAGCCCAGATGGTGGAGTAATACTTCGCCGGCTTCGGAAACGAGGTAGATGGCGATGGCGTTCATTCCCAGAATCGCAAACGGCTGGAAGATTCGTTTATAGCCCATCCCGTCGGCGATCCAGAGAAACAGGCTGAAGAGCAGGAAGTCGAGTCCAGCCATGAAGAGCGTGAAGGACGAGGTCCAGAGCTTCTTGTTGATGGGCAGCCATCGATCGCAGATCAGCCCCGCGGCGGTCAGTAGAATGCCCGTGGCGAGAAGCATCCTCGTCCGCTCGGAGAGCGCACGCTTTGCTGTAACGATGTGTCCGCCGACCACCCCCAACAGCATGGTGGCGATGGCGGGAATCGTGCTCACGATGCCTTCCGGATCCCATGTCTTCGTCTCCGCGTAGTTGTGAACTCCCAGCACGATGCGGTCAATGTAATGGGCGAAGTTGCGCTCCACATCCAGGTGGCCCGCTCCGTAACCAGGGACCGGAACAAACGCCATCAGCGCCCAATAGCCCGCAAGCAGCAATACGATCCACGCGATCTGGCCGCGCAGTCCGGTTGCGATGTAGATGGGCACGGTCACCGCGTAGCAAATGGCAATGCGTTGCAGGACGCCCAGGATCCGCTGTGTGGAGAGATCGAACTGAGGTACGGCGTAAACCAGCAGGCCAAGCAGGAACAGGATGGCGGCGCGGCGGAAGGCTTGCCGGAGAATGGCGGCGCGGCCCACTCCCGCGGCGAGTTTGCGGCCGAGCGAGATCGTGAGAGCCACACCCACGATCCAGACAAACGATGGGAAGACGACGTCGGTGGGAGTCCAGCCGTGCCACTCAGCGTGCTGCAATGGGCCGTAGACATGGCTTCCGCTGCCGGGAGTGTTCACCAGTACCATCAGCGCCATGGTTGCGCCCCGAAATGCATCCAAAGACGTCAGCCGTTGCTTTTCTTTCCCCGATGAGGCCGCCATGCGAATCCTCCATTGTACGCCGCGGCTATAATGAAAGGCTTCCATGCGTATTCTGGTTTTCTCCGACATTCACGCCGATTGGAAAACGCTCGAGCGGCATATGGAAACAGAAGCGGACTATTATGTTGCGGCTGGAGACTTGGTGAGTTGGGCGAAGAATACAGACCGGGCGGGCGAAATCCTGTCGCGGCGCGCCGCGCAAACGTACGTCATTCCCGGGAACCACGAATCGGACCACGATATTGAGCGCATGTGCCGGCGCTACGGATTGCACAACCTGCACGGCAAGAGTGTCCTGTTGGACGGCGTCCACCTCGCCGCTTTGGGCTATTCGAACCGCACGCCCTTCCATACTCCAGGCGAATACACGGAAGAGCAACTCAGCGCGCGCTTGCAGCCGTTCGCAGGATTGAAGCCGATGGTGCTGGTGTGCCACTGTCCGCCGAAAGGCACGCCTCTCGATCGTGTGGCCGATGGCATGCATTTCGGATCGCCGTCGATCCTTCGGTTCCTGGAAGCGGAACAGCCGCTCTATTTCTTCTGCGGCCATATCCATGAGGCCGAAGGCGTGCAGACGGCGATTGGAGCAACCAAGGCGGTGAACGTGGGAAAACGGGGATTCCTTCTCGAAATCCATTAGCTCCGATACAATGGGTGGCTTAGCCATGCTTCCTTTTACCGGCCCAATGGCCGCCGCCGTGACCCCTTCCCGGCCGGATTCCTATCAAATGGATCTGGCAGCTTCTCTCGATGTGATCGACTTCCTCTGCCAGTCGAATGTGCGTGCCATCGCACTGTTTGGGGCAACGGGCGAGTTCCCTCATTTCTCGGTGGAAGACCGTGTGCGATTGGCGCACATGGCCATCAAGCGCAGCCGTGTTCCGGTGATCGTCAATGCCACCCATTCCTGCTTCGAAGAAGCGCGGGCCATCATTGAGCACGCCGCGGCGAACGGCGCCGCGGGGATTCTCTTGCAGCCGCCGTCTTACTTCCGCTACGCTGCCCCGGAAATCCGCCAGTTCTTCCTCGATATGATCGAAGAATTCGAGGGGCAGATTCCGATTCTGCTGTACAACCTCCCGTTCTTCAACAATCCGATCCCCGTGGATGTGGCGTGCGAGCTGCTGCAAGCCGGTACGGCTGCCGGAATCAAGGATTCCAGTGGAGACCTGGCCTATTTCGACGAGTTGGCGCGGGTACGGCAGTCGGTGGAATTTCCGCTGATCGTCGGCAACGACAACGTATTCGTGGAAGCGCGCCGCCGTGGCGCCGACGGCGTGATTTCCGGATGCGCCGCCGCCGTGCCGGAATTGCTGATCGCTCTGGATCGCGCCATCGTCGATGGCCATGAGCCAACAATCGCGGATCTGTCGCTGTTGCTGAACGAATTCATCCGCCGGATAGAACAGTTCCCGGGACCATTGGGTATCCGCGAGTGCCTGTCCGCGCGCGGACTGAAGATGGGCGCGCGCGCCATCCCCTTTGCCGAGCAGACCGAGCGCGCCGCCGCCGAATTACGGGAATGGTTCCAGGGCTGGTTGCCGGGGATGATCGAGAAGACGCGCTGATCAGCGCTTCGGCAGATCCGCTTTGGCCAGACGCAGCCCCATGGATCCGCCTACCGTGATGACATCGTAATGGCCGCGATAGCCGATCAGCAGATGAGCGGCCCATGGTTCCATCTTGTAGTCGCTGACAAGCCAGTTCACCATGTCCGAAGTGGCCACGCGAATCGTGCGGTCGAGGGAACTGACGAATTCCGGCTGGCTGCCGATGGAGACAATGGCGTCCGGCGTTTCCAGGCGTGGGTTCTCGATCGAAACACCTTTGCGAACCTCAATCTGGAAGGTTACGTCCATCGATGTTTCCACGCCCGTGCCTGTCGGCTCTCCGTCGGCCTGGAGCGCGTGTCCATCGCCCAGGAAGAATAGCGCGCCGGGATGGAAGACCGGAAGGTAGACGGTGGTTCCTTCGACGATGCGGTTGTAGTCCATGTTGCCACCGTAATTGCCGGAAATGCCCGATGTGGGGGCGAACACTCCAGGAGCCGCGACACCGACGCAGCCCAGCATCGGATTCGCCTGGAACTCGAAGGGATGCACCTTGCTTTGCGGTTCGCTCAGTTTCACGGTCGCGCGCGCCAGATCGATGCTCCACTTTACGATGTCGTCCCGCTCCGGAACCACCGCGCCCTTCCGGTAGCTGCGCGGATACGTGCGCTCCATCGATTCCGGTGTGACGGCATACGTCCCCAGGCGGTAGGTGGTGAATCCGTAATTGCGATTCATGCGGATGCGCTGAATGCGAATCGCGATGGAGTCGCCGGGCGCGGCCCCTTCGATGTAGAAAGGCCCGGTGAGAGGATTCCCCCGCTCGCCGGCCTTCTTCCCGTTCCAATCGTAGCCGCCCGCGTCGGCGGTCTTGGTCACCACCGTGTCGCCGGAGCGAATGCGCGAGAGTACGGGATGGCGGTGATCGAAGGAGTTGTAAAATTTGGTGGGCACTACGGTGTGCGTTTCGGCGTGAAGGGCTGCGGCAAGCAACGTGAGGGTGACGGCGATCATCCCGCCATACTACCCAATTACGGCACCAGACGGTAGCTGACGAAGGCGATTCTCCGGCTATCCGGCGACCAGGAAGGAACGTTGATGGTGCCCTGGCCTCCGAACAGCGTGGCGATGACGCGAGGCTTACCCCCGTCGGCGGGAACCAGCTTTAGCGTCACGTCTTGATTCGGCGGATGGCCTTCCACGGACTTGTCGTAGGAAAGGTACACGATCCACTTGCCGTCAGGCGAGGGGTGCGCGAACCAATCGGCGGAATCGTCGCCTTCGATGAACATGCGCTGTTCGGAACCGTCGGCCAGCATGCGCCAGATGCGCATCACGCCGCTGCGCACGGAGTTGAAGTAGATGTACTTGCCGTCGGGGGAATAGTCTGGACCGTCGTCGAGTCCATCGGCGGTTGTGAGCCGCCGCTCTTCGCCTCCCGCGGCGGGAATGGTGTAGATGTCGAAGTTATCGCCGCGGCGCGCGCAATAGGCGAGCGTCTTGCCGTCCGGTGACCACCCGTGCCAGTAGGAGGGGAACAGCGGCGTGATGAGGCGCGGCGTGCCTCCGGCGAACGGCAGGATGTAGATCTGCGATTGCCGATTGGCGCTGCCATCGCTGATGGCCAGGAATCTGCCGTCGGGAGAGATGCCGTGGTCGTTGTTGCAGCGGATGCGCTCCCCCGTGTCGATCGCCTTGGGTGCGCCTCCCGTGGCCGGGATTCGGTACAGCCGGCCGCCGGAGTTGTAGATGAGTTGATTGTCGCGCGACCAGTTGGGGGCTTCGAAATGTTCCCTGGCGCGTCGAACAATCTGTCGCTGTTTTGTTTCGATGTCGAGGATCTCGAGTGTGCTTTCCGCGACGCGCTGCTGCGTTGTGCCGCGGGCTTCGATCTTCACATCGCGGAACAGCGCCGTCTCCGTGACCGTGTCGTCGTGCGAGCAAGCGGCCAGGCCGGCGTAGATCTTCGCGGGCATGGCGACGCTGAGTGCTCCGACGGGGCTCCATGTGACGCCGTCGCGCGAGACTTCCGCTGAGATGACATCGCCGTGGCGCTCCAGGCGCGCGATGACGGGCGGGCGGATGGTGGTCTGGATCTCCGCCGTCGGCCCGCCCTTCGCCTTCCGATACTGAAGGGCAAGTTCGCCCGAGCCGTGGAAAATGAAATCGGCGTACGGGGCGTCGGGATCGAGCGAGGCGCGAAAGATGGGTCCGGCTTTGCGATGGGGATTCTTTCCCGGACCTGTCCATTCGACTTTGGTTTCGATCGAAAGATCGCCCTCGAATTCCCCGTAGCGGAAGTGGAAGGCATCGCCGGCGCCCCACATGTTCTGTCCGGAAGCTGTGATTCGATAGACCCCAGCCTCCACGCGCGACGACCCCTTTTGCGCCGGGACGCCGATGTCCGCCGAGTGAGGAAGTTGAGCGAGCAACGGGGATGCCGCGATCAGAAGAAAGCTGAGCATCCCCTATTGATAGCGCAGATGACTAGTCGCCGCCCACGTGCGGTTGTTGCGGAGGCTTGCTGGCGGCCAACTGGCCCAGGCTGACGTGAATCGTCGGCATGGCGCCCTGATCGAGTGAATGCTTCACAGCCTCGTCGGGGTGGTTTAACTTCTCCAGCTTTTCCTTCAGCAACTGGCGGCGCAGGCGTTCTTCGAATTCGGCCAGCTTCCGCTCGATATCCGACTTCTTCTTCCCATGCAGAACCATGTCTTCGCGGTAGCGCTTCAGGAAGTAGCCGATGGTCTCGGTGCGGATCTTGATGGAGCCGGTGGGCTTGTTTTCGTCAATATCCTTGAAGCAGAAGTACGGCGTGCCGGAGTGCTCCACGATCTCTTCCACCACCGTGTAGATGGGAGCATCGTGGCCGCACTTGAAACTGGAAAGCTCCAGCGCAACAAGGTTGGGATGGCGGGCGACGTACTTCGCGCCCCAGATCTTGCGCGTCGTGTTTTCCGAGTACGAATTCTTCCAGACATCGGTGACGGCCAACGGATGCGGAATTTCTCCCGCCTCCACTTCCGCGCCGAAGAGGCGCCAGATGATGTCGTCGTCAATCGGCAGCGCATCCTGCGTGAAGACCGGGTAGCCGAGCTTCTGGAATTCTTCCAGGATCTCGTGATTCACGCCAGGATCGTTGTGATAGGGCCGGCCGAGCAGCACGACACCAAGACGTTGTTCGCGCTCCAACTGCTCCAGCACTTCGCGGGCAGCGCCACGCAAGGTGACGTTATTGAAGTAGTCCAGAGCTTTGTAGCCTTCATCGCACGCCCGTGCGTTCTCCTCCGGCGAGAGGCCTAGGATGTCCTTGAACTGCTCGAACATCTGCCGCTCAAACATATCGCGCTTGCCTATATTGACGAAAGTGCCGAGGAACGTCGTGCCCTTTTCCGCGAACAGATCGCCTTCCTTGATGAACGCTGCTTTCGCCGCCTCGGGCGTGGCCGCCACGGTGGGGCATGTCCGTGAGGCCTGCGTGTGCGACAGGTCGGACGTGAGGCAGTCGATCATCGGGAAGAAGATGTAGTCGAGCGGCTTCTTCGCATGATGCACATAGAGCAGATTGTGCACGTGCGGAATGCCCAGCTTCGACGGGAAGCAAGGGTCGATGGATCCGCGCTTGGCGCCCTCTTTGTACAGTGTTTCCGAGGTGAAATCGGACCACACCATGTTCTCGGCCTTGATGCCGAGCGAGGCAAAGTAGCCCGTAAACACCGGCGCCTGCGAGTACATGTTCAGCACGCGAGGCATGCCGATGCGGATCTCCCCGCGCCTCTTCATCAGTTCCGCACGCTTCTTCTGCGCCGCGGTGAAGGTGAACTTGGGTAGAGGATCGGAGACGTTCGGCGGATCCGGAACCTTGAACACCTGGCGTGCGGCGATTTCCACGAAGTTGGGGTTGGCCTTCTTCACGGCATCCAGCTTGCCCTTGATGCTGCGCATGTCATTGATGTCTTCCACCGTGCCCTTTTCGCAGGTGGCAATGATCAGGCGCTGTGATCCGGCTTCGAGCGGCACCTTGGTTTTCTTCGGAATGTAAGCGTCTTCGGATAGAACGCTGGTCTTCACATCGATGAACGTGCGCAGGCACTTGTTCTTGCAGAAGTAGCAGCGCGTCTGCTCATTGCGCGTGGTCTTATAGCTGATTTCCTGCACGGCGCGCATGCCGATGAAGGTGGACTGGCGTCCGTTGTCCCACAAACGACCCGCTTCCAGGCCCGCGCCGATGGCGCCGGCTTCGCCGCAATGCTCGTGGACAATCACCTTGGCGGGGTGTTCCTTACCCTTGAAGCGCGATTCAATGAAATCGACCTGCGATTTCACCGCGGCCAGGTTGTACTGCGTTCCGCCTTGCAGCAGGAACGTGGTGCCGATGGCCGACAAATTGGGGATCTGCGAAACGTACAGCCAGATGTTCTTCGGCAGCACGTTGCACAATCCGGCCATAATCTCCTCGGGTTTCCAGCCCTGCCGCTGGAAGTCCACGATGTCGCTCTGCATGAACACCGCACAGCCGTATCCGAACTGTGGATATCCCGTGGCGCCGAAGGCGACATCGGCGAATTGCTCCACGGGGTAGCCGAAGCCCTGCGCGGTGGATTGCAGGAAGTAGCCGTTGCCCGCCGAACACTGCGTGTTCAGTTTGAAATCCTTCACGCGGCCGTTCTTCAGAATGATGATCTTGATATCCTGGCCGCCGACGTCGCAGATGACATCGACATTCTTGTAGAAGTGCAGCCCCGCCTGCGTATGCGCGACGGTTTCCACCAGTGCCGCATCCGCGCCGATGACGTCCTTCAGAATGTCTTTCGCGTATCCGGTAGTGCCCACCCCCAGCACCTTCAACGTGGCGCCTTGGTCGGTGATCTGCTTCTCCAGCTTGGCGAAAATATCCATCGTATCTTCGATGGGATTGCCCTTCGACAACTGGTAGGCCTTGGCCAGAATGCGGCGCTCTTTGTCCTTGGAAAGGAGAACGGCTTTCGTGGATGTGGAGCCGCCATCGATTCCGATGAAGCCCTCCACCACTTCACCCGGCTGGAAGGTCGCGGGGATAAATTTCTTGTGCTTATAGCGCTCCTTGAATGCTTCCAGCTCTTCCGTGCTCTTGGCCAATCCGCCGTTGCCGCCCTTTTTCTTCTTCTCTTCGTCGCGGCCCACTTCGATGTACCACTGAAGCTTTTCGTAGCCGGCGTATTGGCCGATGTGCTCGTCTTCCGTCTTTCCGAACTCCACCGCGCCGATGGCGGCAAAGTACTGCGCGTTGTCGGGCGTGCGGATGAGATCCTCGGGTGGCACGCCTTCCGGCAGCGGATAATTGCGCTCTTCCCAGATCTTCGGAATGTTGTGCTTCCAGCAATCGCGCATGCCCGTGATGTAACAGTTGGGACCGCCCAGCAACAGCACCACCGGACGCAGCGTGTTGCCGCGCGTCAGCACACTCAGATTCTGCATCACGATGGCTTCAAACAGCGAAGCCATCAATTCGTCCGCGGGCACGCCGCTCTTCTGCAATCCGTTGATGTCGGTTTCGGCGAACACGCCGCACTTGCCGGCCACCGGATGCAGGCGCAGTCCCTTATAGCCCATGTTGCACAGTTCTTCGGCGGGGATGCGCAGCTTGGCGTTGATCTTGTCGATAACCGCGCCTGTACCGCCGGCGCACTTGTCGTTCATCGACGGGATCTTCTTCTTGCGGCCCGTCTCCGGATCTTCCTTGAAGATGATGATCTTCGCGTCCTGGCCGCCCAACTCGATGACGCTGCCGCACTCGGGGTAGAGTTTCTCCACCGCCAGCGAGACCGCATTCACCTCCTGCACAAACTTCGAACCGAGGTATTTGCCCAGGCCCGATCCCCCCGACCCGGTGATGAACATCCGGGCGTTTTCCGGCTTGAAGCCGTCAATTTCTTCCTCGAAACGCTTCAGGAATTCGAGACATTTCTCCGGTTGCTTCGTGTCATGGCGCTGATAGTCGCGCCAGACAATCTGATCCGTGGCAACGTCAACGACCACACTTTTGACAGTCGTCGAGCCTACGTCCATGCCGATCATGAACTTCTTGTTCATTCGCTTTTTACTCCGGGCAGAGAGGTCCTACAGTCTTCTAGTTTACGTGAGCGGCCGCGGCCATGGTTTTGGGTTGCCAGCCTTCCTTCTTCATGCGGTCGGCGATGTGAAGGACGAAATTCGCCGCGGTACCGACGACGCCTTTCGTATGCGGCACGTGGTACATGGGTTTCTTGGTTTCCGGATGATCCTCGACAAAGGCGCGGCAGTCTTCCAGGGTGAGCCCGGTGCGCTGGAGCACTTCGGCGAATTCATTTTTCGCTTTGTTCTTCGCCTCGCCGAGCGCCATCTGCACACGGCTGTGGGCGTTGATCTCGCCTTCGCCCGAAGTCTCGATGGGAAGGAAGATCATGTCCTTGTAGGTGCCCGTCACGGCCGCCTGCGCACCGTCGGATTGCGTGGATGGCATGCATCCGAACGGCTTCAGGCTGAGCACCATGTGGGCTAGATCCTTGTTCGAGTAATAGATGTTCTTCGCTACTTCGAGGTGGCCTTCGCCGCCGCCCGCGCGCGAGTTGTAGTAAGGATGACCCATCCGCTGCAACTCGTACTGATCGGCGAGGTGATGAGCGAGTCCGCCCAGCGCGTCGACAATGCGGTGATATTCGCGTTTGAAGATCGCCTCAGCCAGCTTCAGCTTCGCCACCTTGTTGCGGAAGTTGTATTCGATCTTCATGCGCTTGCCCAAATGCCAGATGGGAGGCAGCACCGCGCCTTCCTCCAATCCCTTCGTATCGGAGTACTTCTGGATGACTTGGTGAATCATGTACATGATCCACGTGCCGATGGGTTCCACCAGAACCTGCGCGCCTTCCCGCTCGAGGAAACGGAACATGTTGAAGTTGCCGTCCCCTTCCGTGGTTTGCGCCCAGAATTCACCGGTGATCTTTACGATCGGCTTCACACGGAGGCGGTCCACCTCCACTTCATCGAACATATCGCGGCAGCGTTCCAGCGAAGCTGTGATATCGTCGGAACGAAGCTGATTGACGAACTTCCCGATATATTCGGCGGTGTCCTTGAAACTGTTCAGGAAGCCCGGCAGATCGTCGCCCACTTGCCACGGCTGCTTCTTCTTAAAGACCTCATGCAGGTAGTCGGTGACGGTGTCCAATACCTGATCGGTTTGGCCCGGAGTGATCTCGAACGGCCGGATCGCATAGGCGACCTCATTCACGATATCGCCGCAGTTTAGTGCGTTGAGAATACCGAGGAAGAAGTCGAGATTCATCTCGAGTCCCGCTTCCGCGTCCGACTGGCTCAACCCACCGGACTGCTGGAACAGCAGCACGCGGAAGCCGTCGAAGCCGGCGTTGCGCAGCGCCAGGCGGTATTCGGCTTCGTACATCCCGAACCGGCAAGGGCCGCATGCCCCCGCCGTGAAGAACACGTAGCGGTCTACGATCTCTTGCTTTGTGAGCCCCTGCTCTTCCAGGCTCTGTAGATACTGCACCAGATTGCCCACGGTGAAGTAGGTAGGATTACACTGGCCGTTGTTGCCGTATTCCTTCCCAAGCTGGAAGGCGGCAACGTCGGGCGTTGGCAGCGACTCCGCCAAATAGCCTAGTCCCTCCAGGGCACCGTGGATCAGCTTTTCGTGCTTCCAGGTCAACCCGCCGAACAACAGCGTGGTGTGTCCCCGCTGGTGCGCATTGAAGGTACGCTCCACCGGACGCTTGAAGTGGTGGACGTTCTTTTGCTCGAGGCCAGCCTCTCGTTCCAACCGGGCGCGCTCTTCGGCCAGACGCTGCTGGATGATGTCTTCGACGGAACTGTTGATCTGCACTAAACCATTTCCCAAGTGTGGCTTAGGCCCAAACGGCTGTGTACTCATCGTACCCTCTCTCACTCGTATCGATATTTATAAAACCGGACTACCGGACGCAAAACTTTTCCCAGTATGTAGCAGTTTGCCCCCAAATCGGGACGAACGCAAATAAAACTTCATTGAACGGTAGAGTATCACATTGGACGGGGAAGGGGGAAGGTTTTACGGGAGACTATCTCGCTTTAGTCCGGTCCGGTCAATCGCTCGAAAAGCGCCGCAACCGCACGATCTCAACAAAGGATACAAAAATGTTCACTAACCCCACGCCACTCACCGTCCCGCGAAAGTAGGAGTTCATCCAAACCTGTTGCAGCCTGTGGTTGTAGGTGGCGAAAAAATTCTGCTCCCAGAAGTCAAGCCAGGGGAAGACAAGGAGAAATACCCCTAATTCAAAGCAGAAAATCGCAAACAGCACCGCGCCCACCTTGTGATACCACCGGAACTCGGGCGCGCGTGGATTCACCGAACCCGCATTCCCCAATTCATGGTTCATCGGCTCACCCCATCCGGTGGGAAGAGTGGGAGCTGCCGCACAGGCGCATACGACATGCGGTGATAGGGCGTGGGACCGTATTGCGCCAGCGCAGCTAAATGTTCCGGGGTGGGGTAGCCCTTGTGGCGCGCCAACCCGTATTGAGGGAATTGCTGGTCCCAATCGCAAAGACACGCGTCCCGATCCACCTTGGCTAGAATGCTGGCGGCAGCGATCGACGGACTCAGCGCGTCTCCGTGAATGATGCCCTCCTGGGGAATGTCGAGGTCAATCTGCAATGCATCCACCAAAAGATAGTCTGGAGCCGGCCGCAGCATGGAGACGGCCCGTTTGATGGCCAACCGGGATGCCTGGTAGATGTTGATCGTATCGATTTCCGAAGCATCGGCCGTTGCCACCGCCCAAGCTACGGCCCGCTCGCGGATTCGACCGGCGAGCAGTGTACGGCGCTCCGGGGTCAGTTGCTTGCTGTCCCGCAAGCCACGAATCGGGTTCGCCTGATCCAGGATCACCGCTGCCGCGAAGACCGGGCCGAAAAGCGACCCTCGGCCTGCTTCATCGGCGCCGGCAATGCGCGAATATCCCCTTTTCCGCGCAGCCTGCTCATAGGTGCTGCGAATGGGGTTCTCTTTCGCGCCTCCGGCAGCCACGCGCATCGGGCTCGTTCTTAGCCGATGCGGCCGCTTACTCGCGTTCGCGCAACCGCGCCGCTTTGCCGCGCAACCCGCGGATATAATAGAGCTTCGCCCGCCGGACACGGCCCGTGCGAATGACCTGGATGGAGTCGACCACCGGCGCCTGTAACGGGAAAATGCGCTCCACGCCATGGCCGAAGCTGACCTTGCGTACCGTGATGGTCTCGCCCATCCCGGAATTGTTGCGGGCAATGACAGTGCCCTCAAAGGCCTGCAAACGCTCTTTTTCGCCTTCGCGAATCTTTACCTGGACGCGAATAGTGTCGCCGATCCGAAATTCCGGGTGGGGGGTGGCCCGTCTGTTCTTGTTCAGAACCTTGGTCAGTAAGGGGTTGGTCATGCTAGCTACCTCTAATCAGTGCACAAATATCTTAGTTTAGCGCGTTTCCGGCCGTTGTGCTCTTCTGGAGCAAATCCGGACGCCGGCGCGCCGTCTTTTCCATCGCGGCCTGATGCCGCCATTTCCGTATCTCGGCATGATTGCCGTTCAACAAAACCTGCGGAACCGCCCAGCCGCGGAACTCCGCCGGGCGCGTCCAATGCGGGCAATCCAGGATGCCCTGCGAAAACGATTCATGGACGCTCGACGCCTCATTGCCCAATACCCCAGGCAGCAGGCGGCTCACCGCATCCACTACGACGGCCGCTCCCAACTCGCCGCCGCTCAACACATAATCGCCGATACTGATCTCGTCATCGGCCAGATGCTCGGCCACGCGCTCATCCACGCCTTCGTACCGCCCACAAATGAGCATCAACTCGTCCAATCCGGCGAACTCCCTGGCAACCTCCTGCGCGAACAGGCGGCCTTGCGCCGAAAGCAGCACGACCTTCTGCCGCGCGCTACGCTGCGGCCAGATCGATTCCACCGCCAGGAACAGCGGTTCGGCCTTCATTACCATGCCTTCCCCGCCGCCAAACGGCCGGTCATCCACAGTCTTGTGCCGGTCAAATGTCCAGTCGCGCAAGTTGTGAATGCGCACTTCCACCTGCCCGGCTTCAATCGCCTTGCCAAGCACCCCGTGTTCGAACGGCCCCCGGAAAAATTCCGGGAAGATCGTCACGATGTGGAAGATCACAACTCCTCAAATCCCTCCGGCAGGTCGGCAAGAATCCGCCGCTCCGCCAGATCGTATTCCTTGCATATGGCCGGCACGAAAGGGATCAGCATCTCCTTGTCGCCGTCCATCACCTGTAGCAGCACAGGGCCCCCGTATTCCAGGTAATCCCGCACAGTGCCGAACTCACGTCCCGTCTTGTAATCGAGGACGCGGCAGCCAATCAAATCGTTGAAGTAAACCTCCCCTTCGGGAGGCGGAGGCCGGTCCGCGCGCGGAATCACCAATTGGGTATCGCGCAGCGTTTCCGCCTGCTCCACTGAATCGATCCCGCTGAACTTCAGCACCATACGGCCCTGGTGTGGGAACGCATGTTCCAAAGTCACTGTCCGTTCACCGGGCAGCAACACCAGCCTGGGAAACGCCTGTAATTGCTCCGCGGTCCAATTTGCGGCCTCGGCGATCACCTCGCCCCGGACGCCGCGCGGCCGGACAATACAGGCCACGATAACCCAATCCGGCGTCACTATTCGAGAATCTCGAGCGAAAAGCGGCGGTTCAATTTCATCCCCGAAGCTCCCAGCAACGTGCGCATGGCCCGAGCGGTGCGTCCCTGCTTTCCGATGACCTTCCCTAAATCGCTAGGCGCCACGCGCAATTCCAGCACTGTGGCATGCTCTCCCGCGACCTCTTTCACCACCACTTCGTCCGGCGTGTCCACCAGCGACTTGGCGATCTCTTCCACCAATTGCCTGATATCCATTTCGAAGTCTCCTATCGATCGACCACCGTTGGCGTCTCCAGATCCCAGACGCGTTGGGAGGGACTTGCGAACGCGCCGTTAGGCTACCGGCGCCGGATTGGAGGCGAGCAGGCGCGCTACCGTGTCGGACGGCTTGGCGCCGCATTTCATCCAGTGGGAAATACGCTCGTGCTTCAGTTGGACCTGCGCCGGATCGGCCACGGGGTTGTAGTGACCCACGATCTCGATGGCGCGGCCGTCGCGTGCGCGTTCCTTTTCGATCACGACAACGCGGTACGTAGGCTTTTTCTTGGCTCCGAAGCGAGCCAGGCGAATCATCAGCATGCTGTTGGTTTACTCCTGAATCCTTATCATCTTAGTCTACTGAAACGGGAAGCCCCCCATGCCGGGCAGCTTGAATTTCCCCATCTTCTTCCCCAGCAGCCCGCCGGAAAACGACTTCATCATCTTGCGAGCCTGGGTATATTGCTTCAGCAGTTGGTTTACGTCCTGCACGGTCGTTCCGCTGCCCATGGCGATTCGGCGGCGGCGCGATCCGTTAATAATCATGTGATTGTTGCGTTCGTCCGGTGTCATCGAATCGACGATCGCCACAATCCGCGTCAGTTCCTTTTCATCGACCTTCGCGTTCTTCAATTCCTTGCCGATCGGCCCCAGTTGCGGCATCATTCCGATCAGCGATTCGAGCGGCCCCAGCTTCCGCAACTGCTTCAATTGATCGCGGAAATCCTCGAGCGTGAACTCGTTCTCCAGCAGCTTGCGCTGCATCTGCTCGGCTTGCTTCTGGTCGATATTCTGCTCGACCTTCTCAATCAGCGAGAGCACGTCGCCCATGCCGAGAATGCGCGACACGGCGCGGTCGGGGTGAAATGCTTCGAAGGCGTCCGGCTTTTCGCCGAGACCGATAAACTTGAGAGGCTGTCCGGTAACCGTCTTGATGGAAAGCGCCGCGCCGCCTCTGGCATCGCCGTCCATCTTGGTGAGGATCACGCCCGTGATGCCTAGCCGTTTATGAAATTCATCGGCGGATTTCACGGCGTCTTGTCCGGTCATGGCGTCGGCCACGAACAGAATCTCCACCGGGTTCAGCATCTCCTTGAGCTGCTGCAATTCGGTCATCAACTGGTCATCGATATGAAGCCGCCCGGCAGTGTCGACGAGAAGCACATCGCGGTTATTCTGCGTCGCTTCGCGCTTGGCGGAACGAGCCAGTTCGAGCGGCTTCGATGCCTCCTCGGCCGTGCCCTCGTAAACGGGAATGTTCACGTCCTTGGCGATCACGCTCAATTGCTGCCGCGCCGCGGGGCGGTAGATGTCCACCGAAACCACCATCGGGCGGCTCCCTTGCTTGCCGAGCAGCCGCGCCAGTTTGCCGGTGGACGTGGTTTTACCGGAACCCTGCAACCCAACGATCATGATGACGCTCGGCGGATCGTTCGCCAAACGCAGCTTGGCCTGGTGGCTGCCGAGGATCTTGATCAGCTCATCGCGCACAATCTTGACCACCTGCTGGGCCGGGGAAAGCGAGCTAAGTACTTCCTGCCCAATGGCTTTTTCCTTCACGCTTTCCATCAACTGCTTGACGACGCGGAAGTGCACATCGGCTTCGAGCAGAGCGACGCGGATCTCCTTCAGCGCCGCTTCCATGTTCTCGGCCGTGAGTTTGCCTTCGCCGCGCAGATTCTTGAAGACGCGCTGCAGCTTTTCGGAAAGATTCTCAAACATGATCGGAATTAGCCCCGAGGGCGGGGCAGGGGATCAGTATGTACTGCTTCGAGCAGGGGCTTTGGGCAGTTCTACCATTATACGACAGGATGGGCCTCGTGGCAGGCTGCCCCTCAATCGGGCAGCGCGAACGCCACAATACTCCCGCCCGCCGGCCGTCCGGACTTGCCTCCGCCCGCCGAGATCACCACATATTGTTTGCCATTCACCATGTATGTGCTCGGCGTGGCGTTGCCGCTGAAGGGCAGCTTCGCCTGCCAGAGGATCCGCCCCGTCTCCTTATCGAATGCCCGGAACGTCTCATCCGCCGATGCCCCGATGAAGATCAACCCGCTCGCCGTCACCACCGGTCCGCCGTAATTTTCCGTGCCCGTCGGCGGAATGCCGCGCGCGGTCAATTCCCGATACTCGCCCAGCGGCACTTTCCATTTAATCTCGCCCGTATTCAAATCGACGGCATTCAGCGTTCCCCAAGGCGGCCGGATGGCAGGATAACCCTCCGCATCGAAGTACCTCCGGAAGCCCGCAAAGACATACGGCGGCCCTTGCCCGCCGCGCCGTGCCCCCGCTCCCGGCTTTTCCTCCCCCAGCAGAAAGTCGATGACGGCCTTGCGCTGATCGGCGCGCATCTGCCCGAATGCCGGCATGCGCCCGCCGCCTTGCTCCACAACCCGTGTCACCGCCTCCCGCGAACTGCGCTTCGCCAAATCGGTAAGCCCGGGAAAACCGCTCCTGGCATCGCCCTTGCGATCGAGCCCGTGGCAATAGCCACAATTGGTCTGGTAGGTGCGCTCCCCCAAGGTCAGCGGATTGCCATCCGCCCCGCGCGCCGGCACCATCTGATACAGCCACGGAATCTCGTTGACGTTGGCATAGTAAACGCCGTCTTTGTCCGTCGCCGCCCCGCCCCATTCCATGCCGCCATCGAAGCCCGGAAAAATAATGGTCTCTTTCAAACTCGGCCCCGGAAACGCCCCATAGGAGCCCGATTGCCTGTACCGCGTTTCCGTTAACCGCCGCGCCTCCGGCGAGATGTTCGACACATCCTCTGCCTTATAGATCTGCCGCGTCAACGGCGGCGGCTTTACGGGGAAGGGCTGCGTCGGCCATGCCGGCTCCACATCCAGTTGCGATTGCGGCACGGGCACTTCATGGATGGGCCACAGCGGCTCGCCGGTCACACGGTCGAACACAAACAGCAGCCCGTTTTTGGTCCCCTGCGCCACCGCGTCGATGGTCAAACCGTTCCGCTTCACCGTCAGCAACACAGGCGGCGTCGGCAGATCCTTGTCCAGCAAATCATGATGGACCAGTTGATGATGCCACAGCCGCTTCCCCGTATTCGCATCCAGCGCAATCAGCGAATTGGCGAAGAGATTCGCCCCAGCCCGGTCGGCGCCCCAGAAATCGGGCTCCGCTGTTTCCGTCGGCACATAGACAATTCCCCGCGCCTCATCGAGCGAAAGCCCCGACCAGTTCGACGCGCCACCCGCCGTCTTGTATGCCTCCGGCGGCCATGAATGATATCCATATTCGCCGGGCCGCGGAATGGTGTAGAAGATCCATTGCATCTTGCCGGTGCGAACATCATAGGCCCGAATGGTCCCCGGCCCGCTCGTGCGCCCGCCCACGATGTACATGTCCTTGTAGATCACCCCGGGCGTGTTGATGATCACGCTCGGCGGACCGGGCTTGCCATATGTGTCTACGCCCTCTCCCAAATGAATCGAGCCGTTCTTCCCAAAGCTGCGCACGGGCTTTCCGGTGGCTGCATCGAGCGCATACAGGTACGGTCCAGCGCCCGTGAAAATGCGACGATCCTTGCCGCTCGCCCAATACACCACGCCCCGCTGCCGCTTCCCTGGATTGTCGCTGCGCTCCGACAGCGGATCGAAGGCCCACAGCCGCTCTCCTGTATCGGCCCGCAGCGCGAGAACGACGCGATTCGGCGACGCCGTGTACAGCACGCCATCCACAATCAAGCCGTTCGATTGAAACTCTCCTGTGTCGCCGGTTTCGTGCGTCCAGGCCACGCGCAGGCGCGACACATTCTGCTTGTTGATCTGATCGAGCGCACTGTAGTGCGTGGTCCCCTTATCGCCCAGGTAGACGGGCCAATCCACATTCTGGGCGCAAAGCAGCCCCACCACGGCGCAATACAGGAAGCAAAGACGCATTCTTCGCAAGCCTATCTTGCGCGGCTCTAGCGAGTCAAACCCTCACTTGCCGCCGTCAATCTGAACCAGTTCTTCCTTCTTCGCCACGCGTTTCGGGGGCGACAGCAGCCGCCGCGGCAGCTTCGAGAAATACGTCAGCCGCTCCACCGCAGGCAGCAGTTTACGCACCGTTTCGCCGTGAAACAGCAGACTCCCCGCCACCAGCACCGGATGCGGAATCGTCGTGCAGCAGCGCGAGCAGATGTCGATCTCCTGCGCGCGCCCTGCAAGGTGCAGCTTTCGCATCCGCTGCATCTCTTCCGAATCGAAGATCGCTTGCAGCCCGCTCACGCCGATGTTTCCCACCGGCTTGCCGTCCAGCATGTAGCTCTGGCAGCACGGATACACATCGCCGTTATGCTTCACATACATCGGCCCGCGCCACAGATAATGGCAAGGATGCTTCCAGTCCTCCGAAGCATGCCCCGCATCCGGCCGCATCAGATTCGTCTCGTCTTCCTTGATGCGCACCTCGTCCACGCCCGGCACCGCGCGCCAGAATCGGATGAAGTCGTCCACCTCGCCCGCGTTCTTCTCCATCCGTACCATCTGCGCCACAACCTGCACCCGCGCCTTGCGCTCCGCCTTCATCCGCGCGAAGCGCACGAAGTTTTCCCGCACCTTTTCAAATCGCGCGCCCTTGCGGTAGAACTCGTAGCTTTCCTTCGTGGCGCCGTCGAAGCTCAACGTGACGTGCTTCAGCGGTGTCTCCAGAAGCCGCCGCGCGTTCGCCTCATCGAGCAGCGTGCCGTTGGTGGACAGCAACGTCGAAATGCCATGCCGCTCGCAGTATTCGATGCGGTCGAAAATCTTCGGATCGAGGAATGGCTCTCCCAGCCCGATCAGCATCATGTGTTCACCCGTTCGTGCCGATTCGCGCACCAGCCGCCCGAACACCTCATCGGTCATGTCTTCCTTGGGCTGCTTGTGCGTCTCGCGCGGGCACATCGGGCAATAGAGGTTGCACTTCGCCGTCGTCTCCACGATATATTCCACGGGCAGCGCGCGCACGCGGGAACGCCGTGTCAGATAGGCCCAGAGCAATTTGGCGCGATTCCAGACTCGCATCGGAAAATACCATTGTAGCGAGGCGCGAATTTTCTGCCCCCAGGCGCGGTTGGGCAGCATCCTACTCTTGTGGATCCCCGTGTCCGAATCCTCAATCGGGAACAGCCGCGCGCCAACGCCCGCTATGTCCTCTATTGGGCGCAGATGAACCGCCGCGTGGAATCGAACCACGCCCTCCTGCACGCCGTCGAGATGGCCAACCGCCACAAGTTGCCGCTCTTGGTCTATGAGGGCGTCACTTACCGTTATCCCTATGCCAATGACCGGCACCACACCTTCCTGCTCGAAGGCGTCCCCGAGACTGCCCGGCGTCTGGCAAACCTCGGCATCGGCTATGTCTTCTATTTGGAGCGCGGCCCGCAAGACCGCCGTGACGTGCTCTACCGACTGGCCGCCGACGCCTTCGCCGTCGTCACCGATGACTACCCCACCTTCATCGCCCGCCGGCACAACGAATCGGTGCCCGCCAAAATCGGCATTCCCTATCATGCCGTCGATTCCAGTTGCATCGTACCCATGTCTCTCATGGAGAAGCGCGAGTGGGCCGCCTACACCATCCGCCCCAAGATCCACCGCCTTTTGCCGCAATGCTTGAAGCCGGTGCACCCCATCCATGTCGCCGTTCCGTACACCGATCCTGTGCCGCCATTTCACACGCAGGTCACGCCGGAAAACATCGCGAGCCTTGTCGCTTCCTGCGAAATCGACCACACCGTGAAACCCTCCACCACCTACCGCGGCGGACGCATCGCCGCCGAGCGTACACTGCGGCGCTTTCTGGAGGACCGCCTCCGCCGCTATGCGCAGGAGCGAAACGATCCCGCCGCCCATGCCACCAGCGATCTCAGCCCCTATCTTCACTACGGCCACATCGGCGCGCTCGAAGTGGCCCTCGCGGCCAACGCCTACGCCGCCGAGCACAAGCTTGTCGCCGTCGAGTTCCTGGAAGAATTGATCGTCCGCCGCGAACTGGCGTTCAACCACGCGCGTTTCAGCGATCCGCCCGGCGCGTTCACCCAACTCCCGGCGTGGGCGCGGCAAACGCTGGCCAAACACGCCGCCGATCCCCGCAATCCCTGCTACAGCCAGGAGCAATTCGAAAACGCCCAGACGCATGACCCCCTGTGGAACGCCACCCAGAAGGAGATGCTGCTGCGCGGCAAAATTCACGGTTACTACCGTATGTACTGGGGCAAGAAGATCATCGAATGGGCGGCCACGCACGAAGAAGCCCTGCGGATCATGATCTACCTGCATGACCGCTATGCCGTCGACGGCCGCGACCCCAACACCTATACGAACATCCTGTGGTGTTTCGGCCTGCACGACCGCCCCTGGCAGGAGCGCCCCATCTTCGGCTCGGTCCGCTATATGTCCTACGACGGCATGCGCCGCAAAACCGCCGTCGATGCCTACATCCGCGAGATCGACTACCTCGAACGCACCGGCAAGGATTTGTTTACCCTACAGTAGGAGCGTGCCATGCGGATTACACTCACCGGAGCGAGCGGATTTATCGGAAGCCGGCTGATCGCACGCCTGCTCGAGCGCAATCACACGCTGCATCTGCTCGGCCGCCGCCGTCCCGCCAACCTGCCCGTCGGCGTGCAATTCTCTCCATGGGACGCAACCGCCGGCACTGCACCAACGCCGGCGGCGCTCGAAGGGGTGGATGCTGTCATCCACCTCGCTGGCGAACCCGTGGCCCAGCGCTGGACGCCCGCCGTCAAAGAGCGCATTCGAACCAGCCGCGTCGAGGGTACACAAGCCCTGCTCGGTGCGATCGCGCAACTCCCCGTCAAGCCGCAATCCTTCCTCGCCGCCTCGGCCATCGGCTATTACGGCGATCGTGGCGACGAGTTGCTCACCGAAAACGCACCCGCCGGCGCCGGCTTTCTTCCCGAGATCTGCATTGCCTGGGAGTCGGCCTCCAGCGAAGCGGCAAAGCAAGGCATTCGCACCGTGCTGCTCCGCATCGGCATCGTGCTCGGCCCCGATGGCGGAGCCCTCGCGAAAATGATCACCCCGTTCCGCCTCGGCGTGGGCGGCAAAGTGGGAAGCGGCCGCCAGTGGATGTCGTGGATTCACGCCGAAGACGCCGTGGGCCTCATCCTTCACGCGCTCGAGACGCCGCACCTCAAGGGGCCGATGAATGTCACCGCGCCGAATCCGGTTCGCAATGCGGACTTCACCCGGTCGCTAGGCAAAGCGCTGCACCGCCCCACGCTGTTTCCCGTGCCCGAGTTCGGCCTCAAGCTGGTCTTCGGCGAAATGGCCTCGATGCTCATCTCCAGCCAGCGCGTCCATTGCGCCGCCGCGCGCAGCAGCGGCTATCGCTTTCAATACCCGGATCTCGACGCGGCCCTGGCGAACTTGTTTCGCCGTCTATGACGCCTCGCGCAGTTCCACGTAAGCTACTTCAGTCTGCGGTTCGGGGATAGATTCCCCAGCCTCCCGCATTCCTTCGAGGTGCAACTCGATCGCCTCACGGATATTCCGTTCAATCTCGTCGGTGGTGCGCCCCGTGGTGATACAGCCCGGAAGGTCGGGAACATAAGCAGACAAATTGTTCTCCCCGCGCTCGATGACAATCGCGTACTCTCTCTTGGCTTACCTCTCAGGCCATCGTCAATTCAAGCATTCATCGAAGAATCAGGTCGCGAACCTTCATAGCGAATGCCTACCAGCACAGTCTGTGGCGCGCAGCCATGGCACGTGTCTGCGATGTCAAGAATTCTGCGGCCTCCGTCCAGTTTGGGGTAGGGATACTCAGACCCCCACCCGCAAATGAAACGACTTCGGCCGCGTCAACTGCTCATACCCCAACACACTCAACGAACACCCCCGCCCCGAATCCTTAACACCCGTCCACGCCAGCGCCGGATCCAGATAATCGCACCGGTTCATGAACCACGTCCCCGTCTCAATCCGGTCCCCAATCTTCACCGCCGCCTCTTCATCCGAAGTCCACACCGCCGCCGTCAATCCATACGCGCTATCGTTCATCAGTGCGATTGCCTGCTCGTCCGAATCCACGGCCATGATCCCCACCACCGGCCCGAAGGTTTCCTCCGTCATCACACGCATCCGGTGATCCACATTCGTCAGGATCTGCGGCGCCAGATACGGCGTGCCTTCGCGCGAGGCCGCAAACAACGAAGCATCGACATGCGCCACCGCCCCCATGGACACAGCTTCCGCAATCTGCCCGCGCACGAATTCGGCGGCGCTTGTCCGCACCATCGGCCCCAGTGTCGTCGCCTGTTCCAACGGATTTCCCAGCACGTATTCCTTGGTCAGAGCCACGGCGCGATCCACAAATTCATCGAACACCGAACGGTGCACGTAAATCCGCTCGATCCCGCAGCACGATTGCCCGGAGTTGAACATCGCTCCATCCACCAGATTCTCCACCGCATGCGCCAGGTTCGCATCGGCGCGCACATACGCAGGATCCTTCCCGCCCAATTCGAGCGCCGTTCCAACGAACCGTCCGCTGGCCGCCCGCTGCACGGCATGTCCGCCGGCCACCGATCCCGTAAACGCGACGAATCCCACTCGCGCATCGCCGATGACCCGATCCACATCCGCGTGGCTCAAATGCAGAAATTGAAACACGCCCTCTGGCAACCCCGCCTTGTGGAACGCCTTCGCGAACCGCTCCGCGCACAACGGCGTTTGCGCCGAATGCTTCAGCACGACGGCATTGCCCGCCACAATCGCCGGAACCACCGAGTTCACCGCCGTCAGATACGGATAGTTCCACGGCGCAATCGTGAACACCACGCCCACCGGTTCCCGCCGCAGGAAACGCGTGAACCCCGGCTTGGCGGCAACCGCGATATCCGCCAGCGTGTGCGGCGCGATCTCGATCATGTGCCGCGCCCGTTCGGCGAACCCGCGCCGGATCTCCATCGGCGCATAGCGCACCGGGCGGCCCATCTGCCAGGTCAATTCCTCGCCGATCGCATCGGCGTCGGCTTCCATTGCTTCCACGAAGCGCAAACACACATCCAGCCGTTCGGCCAGCGGCGTATCCCGCCATTGCTTCTGCGCCAATGCGGCTTGCGACAACGCCGCTTCAATCTCAGATCCGGACGCCAGTTCGCGCTCGACATAGACGCGGCCGTCCACGGGGGAAATCGTTTTTTGTATCGCCATTAGGGAAATTTCTTCTTCGGTGGAGGCGGCTGCCCGCTGAAGTACAGCGTCACTTCCGCCGTCAACGCCTTCTCATCCATCTTCACTTCGGACTTCGTCTTCCCCAGATTATCCAACACCATCTCCTCACGGATGCGATTCAGGAACGACTCCGGATAATCGGGGTTGAACGGCTGTCCTTCTTTCATGCCCCACATCTTGCGAATCGCCGGCTCGGTGAGAATGTCCAGCCCAACGATGTTCAGTTTTCGGAACGTGTACTGCGGCCCGTGCTCGATGCGCACGGTCAGATTCACCACCTTCTTCTCATCGTCGAGCGCGCGCTCCACATCCGCCTTTGCCTGTAGGTACCCGCTGCGCCGCACCAGCGCGCGCATCCGCTCCACCCCTTGCTTGATGTCGTCGAAGTTCGCCAGGTCTCCCTTCTTCAAGTTGCCCGCACGCAGCAGGGAACGCTCATCGGCATCCTGCGCATCCACCCTCACCTCACCCAGCGTGTAGGTTTCGCCTTCCTCTACTTCCACGCTGACGCGCAATCCCTCCACGTCCTGCACCGGTTCCACCGTGATCTTCGGAAACGCGATGCGCAGCCTCCCCCGAGCCTCATACAGCGGCCGGATGCTGGCATCGAGAATCTGGCGAAAGCGCTTCTCTTCCCACACAGCGCCCACCGCCGACCCGGAAATCGCCCTCTGCAACACGTTCTGCGGCAGCACCGTGTTCTTCAGAAAACGTACCTCGGCGATCGATGGCGGCAACTTCGCCGGCTGAAACACAACCCGTAACTCCCCCGGACCGTCGGCCATCACCTTGCCAACCACCTTCTCCCCCACCGCCGCCTCCAGCACCTGCGCGTACTTCGCCAGCAACGGCGCAGTGCCCGGAATTTTCTCCCCAAACAGCGGGTCCGATTTCTCCAGCACCGCCAGCAATTCCTTCTCCGGCTTCGCCAGTCGATCGAACTTCACCGGATACGACTGCTCCACTTCCTTCACTTCGAACGTGGCGTTATATCCGGTCCCATCGGCGGAAGGCTTGTATTGATACCCCACCAATTCGAAGTATCCACACGCCAGCAGCCGGTCGCGCGCGGCGTCGAATTCCTTCTCCACCACGGGCTGCCCCACCTTCAAACCCGTCACCGCCAGAATCTTTTCCGTCTTGTAAATCCGATTGCCCGTCACCGTGAGAGACACAATCGGAAACGTGCGCGGCTGCGCGCACACCGCTGCCGCACCAAGCAGGGCAAGCCAAACCAGTCGCCACATCGATTTATCGCTCCAGGACTTGCGGATTCATCACCGCAATATAGCCGAGGTTTCGATACAACTGCTTGTAGTCCAGCCCGCAGCCGATGACGAAGGGATCGCCGATCTCGAAGCAGCGGAAATCCACCGGAACCTGCACAATTCGACGCGACGTGCGATCGAGAAGGGTACACAGCCCCATCGAATTGGGCCCCCGCCCGGCCAGCGTTTGCAGCAGGTAACGAATCGTGAAACCCGTGTCCACGATATCCTCCACCAGCAGCACATCTTCCCCTTCAATACTCTCATCCAGATCCTTCGCAATCCGCACCAGCCCGCTGCTCGGACCCTTCTTGCCCGAAAAACTCGAGATCGAGAGGAAATCGATCTTCACCGGAATCTCAATCGCCCGCGCCAGCGCCGTCAGGAAAAAGATCGAGCCTTTTAGCACGCCCACCAGCTTCAGATCGCGGCCCCGATACTTCGCGCTGATCTCCGCGGCCACTTCCTGAATGCGTTGCGACACCTGTTCCTCGGTGAACAGGATTCGTTCCACTCCGGGCGGTTGCACGCTCATGCCGGCACACCGCGCTCCGCCAGCCCGTACTTGAAAATCAGGTTGCGAAAGTCCTTCTGGTAGAACACCTGCACGTTGATGTGCGGATAGATCGTCTTCAGCAGTTTCACTTTGCGATTTTTCTTCGTCACCAGGGACTGCTTCATCGTCGTCAGTTCGACGTACAGGTCAAACTCGGGCAAGTAAAAATCCGGCGTGAACGCCTCCAGCACGCGCCCTTCCTTGTCCCATTGGATGGGGAAGCTCTTCGGCTCATACTCCCACGGGATACGGTAGAAATCCAGCAGATTGGCGAAAATCTCTTCGCTGTGGTTGGCGAACGCCTTCTTCTTCAGCGATATCTTGTCCGGCGGAGCGATGCCGAACTTCGCCAGCCGCAACCGCATCTGAAACTGAATCTGCGCCTCGGCCGCTCCGGAAAGCAACGGATCCTCCAACATTCCCCGTGCGTTGGCCGCCTGCTCCACCACCATTGCCACCTGCTCGCTGTCGAACTGGTCCATGTTCACCACCAGGTCGTAGGCCGCGGGCGTCACCCCCGCGCGTCCGAACCGGTTCTTTCGCGTTTCGCGAACCTGCCGCTCCAACTGCTTCATCAATTGCTTCGCCGCGGCTCTCTCCAGCCGGTGTTCCAGCATCAACAGGCCGGTGCGCCGAGCCTCCGCCGCCACCAGATGCAACCGTAGCGTTCCCGGAATGTCCTGAAACAGAAACTCCGATCCCGGCACGCACACCACCAGCGGATTCTCTTTCCCCAATTGCGCCAGAATCGAGGTCACCACGGCGGGCCACGCCTTATCCGGGATCGACACCTCGGACCCGAACTCGCTTGCGATCAGTTCCCGCAACCGGGCCTCTGTCACCAGTTCAAAGCGCAGGCGCAATGCGCAAAGACGAGCCACCTCCTCCAAACGACAGCCGGGCTCGCCAGACACCGTCAAAAATGCCATCTATGCGTTCATAATATCAAGGTGCGCAAGTCTCCAACAGTAATCGGCGTCGATATCGGGGGTACGAAAATCGCCGCCGGCCGTGTTTCCCGGCAAGCGGAAGTAACCGCGGCCACTCTGCTTCCCACCCTTGCCGCGGAACCGTTGGAATCTTCCCTCGCTCAAGTCTTTCAGGCCATCGAGTCTTCGATCGATCCTTCCGTCGAAGCCATCGGCATCTGCGCGCCCGGTCCGCTCAATCCCAAAACCGGCATCGTCATCAATCCGCCCAATCTGCCGTACTGGCGAAATGTGCCGCTTGCCCGCATCGTGTCCGATCGCTTCGCCCTTCCCTGCCGCGTGGAAAACGATGCCAACGCCGCCGGCCTCGCCGAATACCGGTTCGGTGCGGCGAAGGGCTTGGACAGCGTGCTCTACTGCACCCTCAGCACCGGCATCGGAACCGGCATCGTCCTCAACGGCAAAATCTATCACGGCAAGAACGGAGCCGCCGCCGAAGGAGGCCACGTCACCATCGACTATCGCAGCTCCGCCATCTGCAACTGCGGCACACCCGGCTGCATCGAAGCGCTCGCTTCCGGCACCGCCATGGCGGCTCGCGATCCGCGTTTCCACACCGCCGAACAGATTGCCCTTGCCGCCGCCGCGGGCGACCCCGATGCCCTGCGCATCCTTGACGACACCGCCGACATGCTCAGTGCGTGGCTCGGCAGTCTGGTCAGCCTGCTCGACCCCGACATCGTCGTCTGTGGAGGCGGCGTCTCCAAGATCGGCGAACCGCTCTTCCAGCGCCTGCGCGAACGGGTTCCCCGCCGCACCATTAATCAATTCGCCGCCGCAACGCCCATCGTCCCTGCCGCGCTTGCCGGCGATGTCGGCATTATCGGCGCCGCCGCCGTCATGATGCCGTCAGAAGCTGTACTTTAGAGCAACTTGAATCTGCCGGTTGTCCACGCGTGTACTGCCGATCACTCCATAATTTGCTGTCCGCAACGTTGCCCCCGGCTGTCCGAAGATCGGATGGTTCGGCATATTGAAAAATTCGCCGCGCAACTCCACCGTCTGCCGGTCTTCCTGGAACCGGAACATCTTGTTGATCGACGCATCCAGGCTCGCGATTCCCGGCCCGATGACCGTATTCCGACCCGCCGTGCCGTAACGAAACACCGGCTGCGGCGCACCCGGAGCCACACCCAGGCGGTCCACATAGGCCTCCGTGTTGAAGAACCGACCCAGCCTTTGCTGATCCTTTGGCAGGTTCGGATTGGCTCCCTGTATCGCGTCCGGCTTGCAGTAGCCACCGCCGTTTTGGACGTTCCCGGGTCCGCAAAATACCGTGAGCGGGAATCCGTCCTGGAACGTCAGGATGCCGCCCAACTGCCATCCGCCGAAGATCGCGTTCGCAACCGGGTTTGCAATCCCGTACTTCCGTCCCCGCCCGAACGGCAATTCGTACAGAAACGATGCCGTAAACCGTTGCCGGAAGTCGAACGCGGATAGCCCCCGTTCGCCCCGCAGGTTGTAATTATCCGAAGGCGTCAGCGGATCTCCGTCCGTCGTGCGAATTCCAGACCCGTTGTCGATCGACTTGCCGTATGCATACGAGCCCAACAGCGTGAATCCGTGCGCGAAACGGTGCTGTAGCCGCATCTGGAGCGCGTGGTAGTTCGAATTCGATGGCGCGTTCATGTTCTGGAATGATCCGTTGAACTTCGGGAACGGCCGGTTCAGATTCGGATTCCCCGGCCTCGGCTCCGGATTGTTATACGAGGTCAGCCGCCGCAACTTGATTCCCGTCGAGCCCATGTAGGTGACCTCCAACGACATGTCCCTCGTGATCTCGCGCTGAACGGACGTCTGCCACTGATTCACATACGAACTCCGCTCGCCGAACTGGTTGATCAAAAGAAAAGACGGAGCACCCACGGCCGTGAACAAACGCCCCCATGTCAGATTCGGCCGCGTCGTGTCGGCGGTCTCCGCCTGCCGTATCGTGAACGGGATGTTTCGCACAATGTCGAATACCGCGTTGCCGATGTCGCGCACGTAATACAGCCCGTAGCCCGCGCGCAGCACTGTCTTATCGTTCAATTGATACGCCATTCCGGCCCGCGGTCCGATGTCGTTGCGGTCTGGAATGCCCGCGCCTCTTCCGAACCGCCCGTCTCGTACCAACTGCCATCCCGGCGGAGCCGGGAATTGCGGATTGCCCTGGTTCAGGTCGCCCGTTCCCGCCCTCACGAACACCGGCTCGCGCGAGTTGTCCCACGCGAAATCCACATTCACGATCGCGTCATGCTTGTCATAGAATGGCGATTCGTATTCCCACCGCAGGCCCAGATTGAACGTCAGCTTGCGCGTCGCTTTCCACGTGTCTTGCACGAACAGCCCCATGTAGTTCTGGCGGAAACTCGCGATGGGGGCGCCCACTTGGCCTTCCGTTGCCGACATAACCCCCAGTAGCATATCGGCCATTGGTTCGCCCGTGTACTGTCCGTTCCAGGTGAATCGCCCGCGCGGCACAACCGCGCCGATCTGGTTGTAGCGCAGCCTCCGGAACTCGCCTCCGAATTTCAACGAATGCTTGCCCGTCGTCCACGAGAAATTGTCGCTCCAGTGGAATGTCGTGTTCCAGTTCACGAAGGGGCAATCGTTGCACTCGCCCACGTTGGCGAACCCCGAGATCTGAAACACCGGAATCCCCCAGAACAGCGGATCCTGTGAGATGCCCCGCAGTCCAAGTTCGCCCACCACGTTGCGCTGGAACGCGCGCTGCTGGATGTTCGCCGACTTGAAATAATTCATCCCGAACTTGAATTCGTTTACCTTGTTCGGCCCGATTACGGCCGTATGCCCCAGCACTCCCTGCTGCCCCAACACATCGACATTGTTCCCTTGATTGAAGATCACCGACGGGATGTATTGCGGTTCCTTCGTCTGTGAGAACCGGAAGAAGAATGAGTTCGCCTGCGATTGCGTCAGGTCTGTCCGCACTGTCCACTGGTCGCCGTCCGTGCTGCGGCTCTCCGAGTTCAGATAATTGTTGGCTATGCCCAGCGCTCCCGTGCCGGCCTGGTTCGGCAGCGGATAAAACTCGTTCAGCACCTTCCGCGACGTCGCATCGATGCGGCTTTCCGGAATCGCTCCGTTGGGAAACACCTGCCCCGGATTCAGCGGATCGCGGATGACCTTGTTCAGAAACCCGAAGTTCCCGGAACGGTAACGCGCATCGGGTAGCGTGCTGGTTCGCGTCAGCGTGCGCCGCTCGCGCAGCCCTTCGTAGTTGAACATGAAGAATAGCCGGTTCTTGCCGTTGTACAGTTTCGGGATCAGCACCGGCCCCGCGAATGTGCCGCCAAACTGGTTGCGCTTGAACGGGGGCGTCGGCGCGGTCGGCGCCGCAAAGAAATCCTTCGCATCGAAAAAGGAGTTGCGCAGAAACTCGAACGCCACTCCGTGAAACTGGTTTGTGCCCGACTTGGTCGACACGTTCACTTGCGCGATCGCCCGCCCATACTCAGCGCTGAACAACCCTGCTTCCACCTTGAACTCCTGTAGCGCGTCGATCGACGGCAGGAACAGGTAGGTGTTGAAGTTCGGGTCCGTGTTCTCCATTCCATCGAGCGAGTAGTGGTTGTAATGCACACGCTGGCCGGCCACATTCAAGGCAAAGCTGTTGCGCGCGCCCCCCATCCGCTGCTGTCCTTGCGACGATGCCGGCCCGTTCGTCGTCGCACCCGGAATCAGCGAGGCAAGTTGCAGGTAGTTGCGCCCGTTCAGCGGCAACTCCACAATACGCCGGTTCTCGATGACCGTGCCGACCGAAGTCGTCTCCGTATCCAACACCGGAGCTCCCCCCGTCACCTCGATCACTTCCGCCACGTTGCCCACCGCCAGTGCGAAGTCAATGCTTGCCACTTGTCCCACTTGCAGCACCACTCCGGAACGCGTCTGCGCCTGGAACCCCTGCATCTCCACCTTGATCGTGTACGATCCCGGAATCAATGCCGGAGCCGAGTAAAGCCCGCTCTCATTCGTCTTCAGAGTGCGCGATGTTCCCGTGGATGGATTCGTGATGGTGACGGTGGCGCCGGAGATTACGGCTCCGGACGAGTCAGCCACAGTCCCCGCGATATCGCCCGTGCCAGCCTGGCCGAATAGCGAAAACGAAAGCCCCATTAGACACGAGACCGTCAAAAGGAAACGAGACATGGTTTCACCCCTCTTCCTGAAATGTAGGAATACTATCAACGAAATTTCTCGCCGTCAACCCCTCATCTGATATGCTCGTCAGTAGAGATCACGCGGTTCACCATGCGATATACCAGAGGATCAGGGCTGCTCACATCTGACTTCTTCCCAGCCGGCGTGAAGTGGCTGCTGATCTCCAACACCGCACTCTTTTTGCTCTACTTCTTCGCCGTCCAATTCCGCTTTAGCGCTATTTTCTATCCCTTCGGGCTCATTCCGGGACAGGTGCTGGGTGACTTTGCCCTCTGGCAACTCGTCACCTACATGTTCCTCCATGACCCCTACGGATTCAGCCACATCCTCTTCAACATGCTTACCCTCTGGATGTTCGGCGCCGACCTGGAACGCACCTGGGGACGCAAAGCGTTCCTCAAATACTACTTCCTCTGCGGCATCGGCGCGGGCATCTGCGTGGTGATCGGCAATGCATTGTTCGGCACGATGAACACCCGCACCATCGGAGCCTCAGGCGCCATCTACGGATTGCTGCTGGCCTTCGGAGTCCTCTACCCCGACCGCGTGGTCCTCTTCAGCTTTCTGTTCCCCATCAAGGCGAAATACTTCGTGATGATCATCGGCGCCATCGCATTCCTCAGTTCCATCGGCGCCAGCGGCAGCGGTGTCAGCCACGTGGCCCACCTCGGCGGCATGGTGTTCGGATACGGCTATCTGCGCGGAATCGGCCGCAAAGTGGATCTCGGCGGTTCCTTCCGCAAGCGCTACCATCAGTGGCGCATCGAGCGCGCGAAGAAGAAATTCCAGGTCTATATGCGCAAGCATGACCGCGACCGCTTCGTGCAATGATCGAACTGTACACGCTTCAGAATGCCGGCGGCCTCAAGGCCCGCCTCGCCACCTACGGAGGAATCCTCCTCTCGCTCCACGTTCCGGACCGCCATGGCAACCTCCGCGATGTCGTTCTCGGTTTCGATAGCCTCGATCCCTATCTGCAAGGCCACCCCTACTTCGGCTGCATCGTGGGCCGCTGCGCCAATCGCATCGCCTACGGCGACATCGAGCTGAACGGTGTGCCCTATCGCCTCACCCGCAATCGCGGCGAACATCACCTGCACGGCGGCAATCGCGGCTTCGACAAGGTGATATGGGATGCCGAAGCCTCCACGGATACCCTGGAATTACGCTACACCAGCCCCGACGGCGAAGAAGGCTACCCCGGCGAATGCAAAGTGAAGGTGACTTACTCCCTCACCGCGCAGAACGCCTTGCGCATCGAATACGAAGCCGTCAGCGGCAAAGACACCATCGTCAATCTCACCAACCACAGCTACTTCAATCTGTCGGCGAAAGACGACGTGCTCGATCACGAAATCCTCATTGCCGCCGATGCCTACACCCCCGTCGATGCCTCCACCATCCCCACCGGCGAAATCCGCGATGTCGCAGGGTCTCCCTTCGACCTGCGCCAACCGGTGCGCCTCGGCAGCCGCATCGGCAAGGGCTTCGATCACAACTTCGTCCTCCGCCGAACGCAGGACACGCTCGCTTTCGCCGCCCGCGCCGCCGCTCCCGACACCGGCATCGCCATGGAGGTCTGGACCACCGAACCCGGCGTCCAGTTCTACACCGCCAACTACCTCGATGGAACCATCGCCGGCAAAGGCGGACGCGTCTACTGGCCGCATGCCGCCTTTTGCCTGGAGACACAGCACTTCCCGGACGCCCCACACCACCCGAACTTCCCGTCCATTGTGTTGCGTGCCGGCGATACCTACCGCAGCGTAACCGAATACCGGTTTAGCGCGGTTTAGCGAAGGGAGCGTCTTTGAAGCTCGATGCCGCCAGCATCGCAATCAGCTTCTCTTCCTCCTCCGCCGTCATGGTGCGCCGCGGAGCCACCGGATCGCCGCATGGAATGCCGCTCCACGTCATCATTCGTTTCACGGCGCTCAACGCCGGCACGCGCAGCGTCAGTTCAATCAATTCATTGATGCGCAATTGCGCCTTCATCGCGCCATCGATGTCCTTCGCCTGCATGCACCGGTACACTTCCAGGAACAATTCCGGCGTCAAATTATAAAACGTTCCGATGCCGCCGTCGGCGCCCATCAGCAGACCCGCCGCCAGTACTTCATCGTGGCCGTTGTAGATGACGTGTCCGAAACGCTTGATGCGCTCCAGCCGGTACAGATTCATATCCGTGAACTTCAGCCCCACAACGTTGGGGATGGTGCACAGTTCCAAAATCTGGTCATGCGAGGTGATCGCCGGAGCCAGCGCCGGGAAGAAGTAGATGAGGAACGGTGCGTCGGAGGCCGCCGCCAGCGCCTGGTAGTACGCCTTGATTTCCGCGAAGGAAAACACGCCGATCGGCGGCAGGCTGCTCACCGCCGTCACCCCGATCGAGGACGCATGCTTGGCCAGTTCCATCGCATCCACCGTCCGGTGCGCGCCGATATGCACAATCACCTGCGCGCCCTTCGGCGAATTTGCCATCGATGCTTCGGCCAGCTTCTTCCGGTCCGCAACGGTCAGCGACAGCCCTTCGCCGGTCTGTCCAGCCACGTAGATCCCGTGTACGCCGGTGCCGTACACGCGGGCGAGCAGGGCTTCATAAGAGGCGATGTTGACGTTGCCTTGCGCATCGAGCGGAGTCACCACCGCGGGAAGAATTCCAAACATTGAGGACATGAGATTCTCAGTCTAGCGAAAAGCGCATCCAGCGCGTGGTAGCTTGAGGATTCTATGACCAATACCGTGGGATTGATCGGCGTCGGCCTGCTCGGGGGAGCGATGGCCAAACGCATCGCCGCCGAAGGCTGGCAGCTCATCGCTCACGACATCGACCCCGATGCCCTGCGCCGCTCGCCTGTCGCTGCCGCCGCCTCCAACATGGATGTGGCCCGCCGGTGCCGCACCATCGTGCTCAGCCTGCCCGACTCCCACATCGCAGCCGCCGTCATCGCCGAAATCGCTCCGCAACTCCGTGCCGGCGATCTCCTCATCGACACCACCACCGGCGATCCCAATGAGGCCGAAGCGATGGGCCGCACTCTCGCCGCCCGCGGCGTCCAATACCTCGATGCCACCGTCGGCGGCAGCAGCAAGCAGGTGCTCAGCCGCGACGTCATCGTCCTTGCCGGCGGAGAACCGGAAGCCTTCCACCGTGCATCGCCCATCCTTGCTACCTTCTCGGACCGCATGTACCACCTCGGACCCTGTGGCTCCGGCGCGCGCATGAAGCTGGTTCTCAATCTCGTTATCGGACTGAACCGCGCCGTCCTTGCCGAAGCGCTCTCCTTTGCTGCCGCCTGCGGGTTCGATCCCATGCAAGCCCTCGACATCCTCAAGAATGGGCCATCGTACTCCAAAGTCATGGACATCAAAGGCGAGAAAATGATTCGCGCGGACTACACTCCGCAGGCACGTCTCGCGCAGCATCACAAGGACGTGCGCCTCATTCTCGCCGAAGCGAAGCGCCTCGGTGCGAAGACGCCGCTATCGGCCGTCCACGATGTACTGCTCACCCTTGCCGAGGAGCGCGGCTTTGCCTCCATGGACAATAGTGCGGTCATCGAGGCTTACCGCGTATCCTCATAAGGAAACCCATGCTGACCCGGCGATCCCTGCTCACCTCGCTGCCGCTGCTTGCAGCCGGTGGCCGCAAGAACGTTCTGTTCGTCGTTGCCGACGACCTCAACAACGCCCTCGGCTGCTACGGCCACAAGATCGTGCAAACGCCGCACCTCGACCGCTTCGCCCGCCGCGCCATGGTTTTTGACCGCGCCTATTGCCAGTTCCCCTTGTGCCAGCCCTCGCGCGCGTCGCTGCTCAGCGGACGCCGCCCCGACACCACACGCGTCCTCACGCTCCAAACTCCGACCCGCGAATATCTCGGCGATGCCGTCTTCCTTCCCGAGCTTTTCCGCAAAGCCGGCTACTTCACCGCCCACGCGGGCAAGATCTACCACACCGGCGATCATGCCGAAGATCCGCGCTCCTGGGATGAGGAAACCCGCGAGTTCGGTAAAGAGGCGCCCGCCGACAAGATCGTCAAGCAAGACAAAGTGCCCGGCCCCCGTGGTCACAGCTTCGCCTGGTCATCTACAAGCCAGGCGGATGAAGAAACTCCCGACGGCATCTTTGCCCGCAAGACGGTGGAGTACATGGAGCGCGCCGTCAAAGCCGGCAAGCCCTTTTTCTTGGGCGCCGGGTTCCGCCGTCCGCACTCGCCTTACTCCGCGCCGCAGCGCTACTTCGATCTCTACGACCCGGCCCGCATCCCGCTGCCCGCCACTCCTCCCTCCCATATTCAAAAAATGCCGCCGGCCTCGTACAACTATGAGCCGCTCGCCACCCCGCTGCCCGATGCCACCGTGCGCGACTACCTTCGCGCCTACTACGCCTGCGTCTCCTTCATGGATGCTCAGTTCGGTGTGCTCATGCAAGCCATGGACCGCCTCCAGCTCTGGGACAACACCATCGTCGTCTTCTTCGGCGACCATGGCTATCACCTCGGCGATCACGGCGGCCTCTGGCACAAGCAGTCGCTTTACGAAGCCTCGGCGCGCGTGCCGCTCATCGTCTACGCCCCCGGCCGCAAAGGCATGGGCCGGCGTTCCGAGCGCCTCATCGAACTCGTCGATCTCTATCCCACTCTCGCCGATCTGTGCGCCCTACCAACCCCGCCAGGATTGGAAGGGACCAGCTTTGTGCCCGTGCTCGACAATCCCACGCGCCCATGGAAACAAGCCGCATTTACCATGGTCGGCCGCGCCGCCACACCCGGCCCCGCGCCCCGCGAGATCCTCTTCACCGGCCGCGCCATCCGCACCGAGCGCTGGCGCTACATCGAATGGGACGATGGCAAACGCGGCGTCGAACTCTACGATTGCACCCGCGATCCGGACGAACTCCAGAATCTCGCGGGCCAGCCACGGCACGCTGCCACGCAAAGCCGGCTCCGCGAACAACTGCACAAAGGCTGGCGCGCCGCAGTCCCCGAATAACCAAACTATGCGCATTCTCCAGATCAACGACATCGTTGCCCCCATCCGCTCCGAGATCCGCAACGCCTATATCAGCTTCGCCGAAATGACGGCATCGGCCGTCGCCATTCATACCGACGTCATCCGGAATGGGAAGCCCGTCGTGGGCTACGGCTTCAATTCCAACGGCCGCTATTCGCAGAGTGGCATCATGCGCGACCGCATGATCCCCCGCCTTCTGAATGCCGATCCCGCTTCGCTGCTCGACGGCAATGGCATCATTGACCCCGCCAAGGCATGGCGCGTCATGATGGCCAACGAAAAGCCCGGAGGCCACGGTGAACGCTCTGTCGCCGTTGGCGTGCTCGACATGGCTCTCTGGGATCTGGTGGCGAAGATCGAAGAAAAGCCGCTCTACCGCGTGCTCGCCGAGCGCTTCCATCGGGGCGTCTACGAAACCGATACCTACGTCTATGCGGCCGGCGGCTACTACTATCCCGGCAAGGAGATCGAAGGCCTGCTCGATGAGATGCGCGGCTATCTCGACCTCGGCTACACCACCGTGAAAATCAAGATCGGCGGCGCTCCCCTCGCCGAAGACCTGCGGCGCATCGAAGCCGTGCTCGGCATCCTCTCGCCCGGCCAGGATCTCGCCGTCGACGCCAACGGACGCTTCGGCCGCTCGGCCGCGCTCGCCTACGCCGATGCCCTCAACGCCTATCCGCTCAAGTGGTACGAGGAGCCTTGCGATCCGCTCGACTACGAGATCCATCGCGAAGTGGCGCAGGCTTCGAAGAACCCCATCGCCACCGGAGAGAACATCTTCTCGCTCCCGGATGCCCTGAATCTCATCCGCTACGGCGGCCTCTTCCCGGATCGCGACTATCTGCAATTCGACCCAGCCCTCAGCTACGGCATCGTCGAATACGCCCGCATCCAGGAAATGCTCGCCGCCAACGGCTGGTCGTCGCGCCGTTGCATCCCTCACGGCGGCCATCAACTCGCCCTCCACGTCGCCGCGGGCATGGGCCTGCACGGCAATGAATCCTACCCCGGCGTCTTCCAACCCTTCGGCGGGTTCGCCGACGGATACCCCGTCGTCAACGGACGCGTGAAGCTCCCCGATGCTCCCGGCATCGGCGTTGAGTTAAAACAAAATCTGTGGGAATTGTTCCGGGATCTATAGGCGAGAATCCGCATGAATAGAGAAATCGGTAGAGTCCTGGGCACCGCCGACGCGCAGCCGCTCAACTTCTGGGTCGCCGTACCCGCCGAAGAGATTGTTCAACTGGACGACGTGGTCCTCGTCCATCGCGAGCTTCGCGACGGCCGTACAGTATCCCTGTACGGCGTCGTCGACATGCTCGTCGCCCGCCACGAAGGCGCCCGCCTCGAAAGCGATGTCTTCCTCGGCAGCGAAGGAGTCCTCCCCCTCCAGCAAGTCGTGAAAGCCCACGTCACCGTCACCCGCGTCGAACCGGAGATCTTCGTCCCGCCCATGCCCGGCGATCCCGTACTGCTCGCCGCCGGCACACACCGCGATAAGGCCCTCTTCTTCGACGCCATGACGAAGCGCTTCCCCCTCGGCTTGGCCCGCGACGGCGAGCCGGTCCACGGCAACTTCGAATTCCTCGACGGCTCACGCGGAGCGCACGTCAACATCAGCGGCATCTCCGGCGTCGCCACCAAGACCACCTACGCCACCTTCCTCCTCTACGGTATCTTCAACGGAGGCCTGCTTGGCGGCGAAGTCTCCAACACCCACGCTCTCATCTTCAATGTCAAAGGCGAAGACCTGCTCTTCCTCGACAAGCCCAACACCGCGCTCAAACCCGATCAGCCGGCCCTCTACGCGAAGCTCGGCCTCACCCCCGGCCCCTTCCCTGACGTAGCCATCTACGCCCCCGTCAAAGCGGGCCAGGACCACATGCTCCCCGACACCGGCAAGCGCAGCGACGTCTCCGTCTTCGCCTGGACCATCGCCGAGTTCTGCAAGCAGCGCTATCTCCGCTATCTCTTCACCGAAGCCGACGATGAGTCGAACCAGATCTCCTTCGTCGCCGAACGCGTCGAAGCGATGCTCGCGCAACACCCACCCGCCGTCGATACCTTCGAAGAATTGGTGGATTACATCGTCGCCAACCCCGTGCAAGGCTACGCACCCGGCACCATCGCCGCCTTCGAGCGCCGGCTGCGTGCGGCCATCCCCCGCGTCGGCCACCTCATCCGCGGCCGTGTCGATGACCCCGAAAAGAACACCATCGACTGGCAGCGCGCCCAGGTCACGGTCATTGACATCCACAACCTCCACGACCGCGCCAAGCGCTTCGTCATCGGCGTCGTGCTACGCCGCATGTTCGAGGACAAAGAGAAGACCGGCTCTCGCAAACCCCTCGCCTTCGTCGTGCTCGACGAGCTCAACAAGTACGCGCCCCGCGAGGGCCGCAGCCCCATCAAGGAAGTGATCCTCGACATGGCCGAGCGCGGCCGCAGTCTCGGCGTCATACTCATCGGAGCCGAACAGACCGCCAGCCAGATCGAGCGCCGCGTCGTCGCCAATTCGTCGTTCCGCGTCGTCGGCCGCCTCGATCTCGCCGAAGCCCAGAACAACGAATACGCCTTCTTGCCATCGCCCAGCCGCGCCCGCGCGGGCATCCTCAAGCCCGGCACCGTCATCGTCAGCCAGCCCGAGATTCCCGTGCCGCTGCTCGTCCAGTTCCCCTTCCCGGCATGGGCCACGCGCCCCGAGGAAGCGCCCACCGAACGCCGCGCCAATCCTTTCCCCAAGAGGTAGCCATGCGACTCCTTCACACCGCCGACTGGCACATCGGAAAAGGCCTCCGCGGCCGATCGAGAATGGACGAGCACATAGCCGCCATCGACGAGGTCTTCGACATCGTCAAGAGCGAGAAGATCGACTGCTTCCTCCACGCCGGCGACATCTTCGATTCGCTCGCCCCGCCCGCGGAAGCCGAGCAGGCCGTCTACCGCTTCTTCGCCAGGCTCGCCGAGATCAAAGTCCCCGCGGTCATCGTCGGAGGCAATCACGATCACCCCAAACGTCTCGAAGCGCTGCGGCCCTTGCTGAACTCGATGAACATCCACATCCGGTCCGAAGTGGCCCCGCCCGAAGAGGGAGGGCTCATCGAACTGGACCTCGGAAATGACAAACTCCGTGTCGCCGCCGTCCCCTTCGTCGCCGAACATAAGCTGGTCGATGCCGAGCTCCTGATGGGCGTACAGGCAGACTGTACAGGCGCCTACGCCGACCGCATGAGCGGCATGATCGACATGCTCTGCGAGTCCTTCACTCCCGACGCGGTCAACGTCATCCTCGCCCATGTGTTCGTCATGGACGCACAGGCCGCGGGGAGTGAGCGAGCCGTCCACCTCGCCAAGCCTTACGCCGTTCCCGCGCCGCGCTTCCCCGCCACGGCTTCCTACATCGCGCTCGGCCACTTGCACCGTCCGCAACAGATCCCCGCCCCTTCGCAAGCTCACTACGCCGGCTCTTTGCTGCAACTCGACTTTGGCGAGCAGGAGCAAATCAAGCGCGTTGCCATTATCGAAGCCAAGCCCGGCATCACGGCCAAGATGCACAGCGTGAACATCACCGCGGGCCGCCGCCTGCGCGATGTGAGGTGCAGTCTCTATGAACTCCAGACGAAGGCTAAGGAATGGACGGGCGGAGACTACCTGCGTGTCACCGTCGAACTCGAACAGCCGCAGTTGGGGCTTGCCGACAAGATCCGCCAAATGCTGCCCCTCGCCCTCGACGTGCAAGTGGCGCTGCCCAAGCGTCCCGACCCTGAGCCGCCACCTGCCCGGCACTTGTCCCCGCTCGAACTGTTCCAGCGCTACTACGAAACCAACAGGGGCGGCACACTCCCCGAGGCGCATGCCCGCGCCTTTCTGAAGCTTCTCGAGGAGGCCGGCCATGCGTCCCATTAGGCTCGAACTCGAAGGCTTCACCAGCTTCCGCAAGCGCGCCTCCATTAGCTTCGAAGGGCTCGACCTGTTCGCCATCACAGGCTCGACGGGCGCGGGCAAGACATCCATCCTCGATGCCATCCTCTTCGCCCTATACGGACTCACTCCGCGGCTGAAGTCCGGTGAAGTGATGAACCTCGTCAGCCTCGGCGCGGACACCGTGAAGGTGCTGCTCGAATTCGCCGTCGGCCCGGAGAAGTACAAGGTGGTCCGCAACCGGAAGAAGAGCACGCAGGTCGCCCTCGAGCATTTCAAAGACGGCGAGTGGGTTCCCCTCGCCGGCGGCGTGAAGGAGACCGACAACCGCATCCAGAGCATCGTCGGCCTCGACTTCGATGCCTTCACTCGTGCCGTCATCCTGCCGCAAGGCGAGTTCGACCGCTTCCTCCGCGGCGACGCTTCGAAAACGTCCGACATCCTCAAGAGTCTGCTCGGCATCTCCATCTACGAAGAGATGAAGCAGCGGGCCAACCGCATTGCCGGCGATCTGAACGGCCAGGTGCTGGCCAAGGAAGGCCTGCTCGCCAAAGCCTACGGCGAAGCCACGCCGCAAGTCGTCGAAGCGCTCGCTGCGAAGCTCCAGCAGGAGCAGGACATGCTCGAAGCACATAAGAAGCAGACCGCGCAACTCGAAGCCCTCCTGCCCATCGCCACCGAACTCGAACAGGCCCTTGCCCAAGAGAAGCAAGCGATCCTCGACCTCGAAACCGCCCGCGCCGCGTTGCAGAAGGCCGTGCGCGACGCCGAAGAAGCCGTCCAATCCAAGCAGCGTTGCGAAGCCAGGATCGCCGAGGTCGACCGGCAGATCGCCGCCACCGGCTACATCGAGCAGGATTGGGTTGCGCTCCATCAGGCCGTGCCGCTCGCCAAGCAGAAGGCGCAGTGCGAAGCCGGCCTCGCCGCGCGCCGCAAGGAGCGTCAGGAGAAAGCGGCCGGCCTCGCCCAACTCGCCATGCAGCGCACCGCGGATGCCACCGCACTCGAAGCAGCGCAGGCGAAGCTCCAGCAGGCTCGCTCCGCGCTCGATCGAGCCCGGCAAGCGCATGAAGCCCTGATCCCAGCGGCGCTGCTCACGCAGTGGCGTAACGATCTGGCTGCCGTGCCGCAACAGCTCTCCGTCGAGGAAGCCGAAGCAACCTTCGAGCAGTTGCGGGCACACGCCCTGCGCGCGCACTTAAAGCAAGGCGAACCCTGCCCCGTTTGCGAGCAGGTGGTGAAGAAGCTGCCGCGGTTCTCCGGCGTCACCCACGACGCGATCGAGCAGGCCCGCAAAGCAGTGCAGGCAGCCCAGCAGGCCCGCGCCCAATGGGAGTCCGCCAATCGCAACGCCGGCGGGCGCACCGTGGCGCAGTTGGAGCTGCTCATCGCCGAAGAGGCACAGGCCAAGCAATCGCTCGCCGCTGCCACTCGCGAGCACGAGCAAGCCCTCGCCGCCGCGCAGCAGGCCGAAAGGAAGCTCACCGATTCCCAGCATCGGGAGCAACTCGCCGAGCAGCAGATTACCGGCCTTGACGCCACGATCAAGCAGTTGCAAGCGCAACTGCGCGACGTCGCCGCGGAACTGAACAAGTACCCCGATTGGGCCCCGCTGCCGCTCAGCGAACTCGAAGCCGCGCTCGAAGAGCAGACCCATGCCAAGCAGCGCCATGACACGCTCCGGTTCGATCGCGAGCAGGCATGGAAGGAGATGCAGCAAGCCACGGAAGGCTTCTCCGCTCTGACAGCCCGCCAGTACTCGCTCAAAGAGAAGATCGGCTCGCTCGAAGACGCCGTTGCCGCCCACAAGCAGAAGGCCAAGCTTTGCAAAGCCCAGCTTCCCGAAGACTCCGGCCTCGCCGTCCTGCAAGCCAAGCTGCGCGCGGCCGCGGCGCTGCGCGACTCGATGATGAAGTCCTTCGCCACGCTGCAAGCCCAACTCGAGCAGACCAGGCGGCAGGTGGAAGAGGCCAAAACCCTCCGCGAGGAGATAGAAACCCTTCGTGCCGAGGCCGCGCTCTATCACGACATGGGCCTGCTGCTCAAAGACAACGAGTTCGTGGCTTACGTACAGCGCGAGGCCCTGCGCAGCCTGGCCGCCGCCGCCAGCCTGCAACTGGAAGACCTTAGCGAGAAGCGCTACACCCTGACGCTTGCCGACAAAAGCAACGACTTCGCGGTCATCGACCATTGGAACGGGGACGAGGTCCGCATAGCCCGTACTCTCAGCGGCGGCGAATCGTTCCTTGCCTCGCTATCGCTGGCGCTGGCCTTGAGCGACAGCATGGTGGGCTTTTCCGGCGAGAGCGCGCGCTCGAAGCTCGAATCGCTCTTCATCGACGAAGGCATCTCCTCGCTCGACCCCGATGCTCTGGACACAGCCATCGCCGCGCTGGCGAGCCTCAAGGATCGCGACCGGCGCATGGTCGGCGTCATCTCGCACATCGCTGAACTTGGCAGCCGGCTGCCCGCGCAGATTCAGGTGGAGAAGGAACAGGGAGGCAGCCGGATCGTTGTCCGCACTCACTCCCATTCGATGGTGGCCGGCGGCTTGTGAGTGAGATCGTAGAACACGGCGCAGATGCCTTCCACGGCCATCAGCTCCGATACCATCCGCTCCAGCAGCGCCGGCTCCATGAATACCGTGGAGGCGGTCATGCCGTCCACCGAATCGATGGGCCGCAGCACGATGCTGTCCGGGTGCTGGTCCGTACCCACGGGCAGCAGCACCACGGGGAACTGCCACACCTTGTTCTCAAAGCCCGACTCGGCCGAGATGCGCCGCACGATGGCATCGGCCCGGCGCAGCCGCGCCAGCCGCGCTTCGGTGATGGTGCCCGCGGTGCCGTGCAGATGATTCATCGGCGCATGCGAGCCCACCGTGGCCACTACGCGGTTGATGCCGCTCAGCCGGTTGATGAGCTCCGTGGCATATAGTTCATCGCTGGGCATTGTGTCCAAAGCGAGCGCCGGACGGTAGGTCCGCTCATCGCCCTGCACGCCGACCGAATGAACGGGGAGGATGTAGCCCTCTTCGATCTTGCGCGCCTCGCCCTTCTCACTCGCGCAGAGGCATCGAATCGCCAGCCCCGGACCCGGGAACGGATGCCGGTCCAGCATCTCATCGGGGATGCGTAGCTCACGGCCGATCTCACGCACCTCGTCCTTATAGAAGAGGCTCAGCGGCTCCACGATGCGCCCCGCGTCGATCAGCTTCTGAATCCCGGCCACGCGGTTGTGATGTGTCTTGATCTTGTCCGACTTGGTTGTCCCGCCGGACTCGATCGTGTCCGGATAGATGGTGCCCTGCCCGAGGATCCAGTCGTCATCGGTGTAGTGTCCGGATTGGAGGATGCGCTCCTGTACGGCCACGAACTGCTCGCCGATGATGTGCCGTTTCTTTTCGGGCTCGGTGACTCCGGTGAGCGGGGCGAGGAACTCATTGCGGGCATCGACGATCTGGAAGTTCTTGGCCCCGAGTTTGGCGAAGTTCTCGCGGACGAAGTCGGTCTCGTGTTCCCGCATGAGGCCCGTATCGACATAGGCTCCATGCACGGCATTGGGCCCGAGGGCCTGCAAACACAGGGTGTAGGCGACGGTCGAATCGACACCGCCGCTGACGAAGAAGAAGACCTTGCGTCCCGCCGCGGTCTTGCGGATGTACTCCTCGACGGCCGGAATACGCTGGCTCGGATCCCAATCCGGCCGGCAGCCGCAGATGCTGAACAGGAAGTTACGGAGGATCTGCTTGCCCGGATGGGTGTGAGCCACCTCGGGGTGGAACTGCACGGCGAAGAGCTTGCGGGCCGCGTCTTCCATGGAGGCGATGGCGCAGGTACTGGTGTGCGCCACAGCCGTGAAACCAGGGGGTACGGCCTTCACCGTGTCGCGATGGCTCATCCACACTTGCGAGTGGCCGGCCACGTCGCGCAGCAGCACCGAAGGTGCATCCACGTCGAGCAGGGCCATGCCGTATTCGCCCTTCTCGCCGCGCTGCACCTGGCCGCCCAGCAGGTGGGCCATCAACTGCTGGCCATAGCAGATGCCGAGCGTCGCCCCGGGCAGATCGAAGATGGCCCGGTCGACCATCGGCGCGCCATCTTCGTAGACGCTGCGCGGGCCGCCCGAGATGATGATGCCCTTGGCTTCACGCATCTCCTCGGCGGCGGTCTCGCAGGCGCGGACCTCCGCGTAGACGCCGAATTCACGGACCTTGCGGGCGATCAGATGGCAGTACTGGCCGCCCGAATCGAGGACTATGATTTGAGGGGATTCCAACTTTCAGTTTGCCAGAATCGGCTTCGAAGCATCAATGCGCCAGAAGAGCAGGGCGGCGATGACGCACATGCCGGCGGCCACCAGGAAGGGTTGGTTCCAGCCGTAGGCCTGCACGAGGTAGGCGAGCGCGGTGGGCGAGATGGCGCCGCCGATGTTGCCGAAGGTGTTCATGACGCTGCTGACGCTGCCCGCGTAATCGCCGCCGATATCGAGCGGCACGGCCCACGACACGCCGACGGTCAGTTCGAGGCCGAACACAGCGGCGCAGGAGAAGATGACCGAGAACACGGGGTTCGCCGTAAGCGTGGCCGGAACGATGCCCGCGGCGGCCATGAGGAAGCCGGTCATCGCCACCGCCTTGCGGGCGAAGCGCAGGTCGCCGGTGCGGTGGCCGATGCGGTCAGAGATCCAGCCGCCCAGCAGATCGCCCGCCGTGCCCGCAAACAGCGGCAGGCTGGCGTAAAAGCCCATCTCCTTGAGGTTGAAGCCGCGGTGCTTGTTGAGATAGGTGGGGAACCAATCGAGGTACACCGAGAGGCAGTAGCCGTAGCAGAAGTACATCATGCACAGCACCCAGAGATTGCGGCTCGAAAGGATGTCGCGCCAGGGCACCTGCTTCGTGTCGCGCCGGCGTGCGCCGCCGCTTGCTCCGCGGATCAGTTCGAGTTCAGCTTGGTTGACCGAGGAATGCTCCTCCGGCGTGTCGCGGTAATACCAATACCAGACCGCGGCCCAAAGCACTCCGAGTGCGCCGAAGACGAAGAAAGGCATGCGCCATCCGTAGCTGACGATGAGCCAGACGACGATGGGCGGGGTGAGCGCCGCGCCGATGCGCGAGCCGGCATGGGTGATGCCCTGCGCATAGCCGCGCTCGGTGGGCAGGATCCAGCGCGAGAGGCTGCGCGTGGCGATGGGAAATGCGCCCGCCTCGCCGACTCCGAAGAGGAAGCGGAAGGCGCGCATCGAGAACTCGCCCCAGGCCGCGGCGGTGAGCGAAGTGAAGACGCTCCACCAGATGACGATCGCCGTCAACGCGCGGCGCGGGCCGAAGCGGTCACCGAGCCATCCGCCGGGGATCTGGAACAACGCATAGCCCCAGCGGAAAGCGGCGAGGATCCCGCCCATGGTGGCGAGGCTGAAGCCGAACTCCTCGCTGATGCTGGGCACGGCGCTGGCGATCACCACACGGTCCATGTAGGTGATCATGTAGGCTGCGACGGTGAGCCACAGCACCGCGTGGCGGATTCGGGTGGGACGCATGCGGGGGATCCTTTATTGCACCTTGGTGGCCTGCTTGCGCAGCAGAGCATCGTTGAGCTTGAAGCCGAAACCGGGCTTGCCGGTGAGCGTCATGTAGCCCTTGCTGATCGGCTCGGCGGGCTCGACGACTTCGGCGCGCCAGGGAACTTCTCCGTAACCAAGTTCGAGGATGAGGAAGTTGGGGAGCGTCATGCAGACATGGGCCGCGGCGATGTTGCCGATGGGGCTTGCCGGCCCATGCGGCGATACGGGCAGTCCGGCGGCTTCCCCCATGGCGGCGATCTTCTTGAGTTCGAGCAGGCCGCCGCAGTACTTGATGTCGGGCATGAGGATATCCACCGCGCCCCCGTGAATATAGGGGTGGAAGCCTTCGGTTCCGAAGATACTTTCGCCGCCGGCGGTAGGCATCTTCGCGGCCTGATTGATGCGGGCGAGGTCGGGGATGCCGCGGCAGACCTCCTCGAGCCAGAACAGACGCATCGGCTCGAATTCCTCGGTCAGCTTGAGCCCGCGCTCCACGGTGAAGTTCGAGTGGGCGTCGACGAGCACATCGCGATCCGGGCCGATGACATCGCGCACGGCCTTGACGCAATCGATGCCGTTGCGGATGTGTGCCTCGGCCTGCGAGGCATCGCGCGGGAACCCATCGAAGGAAGCAAGCTTGATGGCGTCGTAGCCGTTCTTCACGGCATCGGCGGCCCACTTGGCGAAGCCCGCCGGAGAGCGGTCAAAGTTGGCGCGGTTGATGTTGGCGTAGTTGCGAATGCGGTCATGGAGCTTTCCGCCGAACAGGGAATAGACGGGGACTCCGAAGATCTGGCCGGCGATGTCCCACATGGCCATTTCGATGGCGCTCAGGGCGCACGCTCCGCTCATGCGGTGCTGTTTGGCGCCTGGAATGCCGAGCTTGCGGAGGTGTTCGATGTCGGTGAAGCTGCGGCCCTTCATCTGCTCGAAGAGCTTCTTCATCTCGGCGATGGTGATCTCATCGCGGCCATGCGAGGCATCGCCGATGCCGCTGACTCCCTGGTCGGTGTGGACACGCACGAGGATCCAATCGCCGCGTTTGTTGACGGGAAGGCGGAAGATCTCAAGGGCGGTGAGTTTTGCTTTCGGGGTAGCCGCGAAGAGGGGGGCGGCAGTCATGGAGAGCAGGAGCCTGCGTGTCATGGATGGTCTCCAGTGTATAGTAATCGCATGTTGACCCGGAGAACAATGATCCAAGCCGCTGGGGCGGCGAGTGTTGCGAAAGCGCAGCCGCGGCGGCGTCCGAACTTCTTGTTCCTCATTGCCGACGACCACGCGGCGTACGTCATGGGCTGCGACGGCAACAAACAGGCCGAGACGCCGAACCTCGACCGGCTGGCCTCGGAAGGCACGCGGTTCTCGATGCACTATTGCAACTCGCCGGTGTGCACTCCCTCGCGCCAGAGCTTCTTCACGGGACAGATGCCGTCGATGGCCGGCGTGACGCGGCTGCCCACATCGCTGAGCCTGGACAAGCCGACCATCGCAAAGCAATTGAAGGCCGCCGGCTATACGACGGGCGTGATCGGGAAGATGCACCTCAATCGCCCCGGCGCTCCGGGGTTGTACGGCTTCGACTACATGATGACGGAGCGCGAGCTGGCGCAGGCCTGGACGCGCGATGTGAAGCCGCGGCCGATTCCGGCGGACATCCGCACAAAGCCGCAGTGGCGGCCGTTCCGCGATCCGGCGCGCATCTGGCTGAATGCGGAGAAGCTCCCTTATCCGCGCTATGAAGATGAGATGAAAGCGGCCTATCAGGTGAAGCTCGCCGCGGACTTTCTGGAGCAGAACCGGAGCAAGCCGTTCGCACTGTGGGTGAGCTTCCATGAGCCGCACTCGCCGTACGACTTCCCCGTGGAGGACCGCAACCGCATTCCGGCGAGCCGCTTCACCGCGCCGCGCGTGGGGCCTGAGGATGCCTGGCAGATACCGAAGATCTTCCGCGACCTTTCCGATGAAGAGAAGAAGGGGATCATCGCGGCCTACTACACGTCCGTGACGTATCTGGACCGGAACATCGGGCGCGTGCTGGCGAAGCTGCGGGAGCTCAAACTGGAGGACGATACCTACATCGTCTACACGGCCGACCATGGCTACGATCTGGGCCAGCACGGGCGGTTCGAGAAGCATTGCGGCTATGAGCCGGCGCTGCGCATTCCGCTGATCATGCGCTATCCGGGACGCATCCGGCAGGGCGTGGTGACGGACTTCACCGAGCATATCGACACGGCTCCGACGATCCTCGATGTGCTGAACGTGGACCCGCTGCCGTTGCAGCATGGACGCTCGTTGAAGGCCTACGTAGAGGGCCGCAAGTTCGATGCGCCGCGCGATCACATCTTCAGCCAGTACCTGGAGAATGAGGAGGCATTCATTCGTTCCAAGCAGTGGAAGTTCATCTTCTGCTCCGGCAAGCGGGCGCGGGGCGACGGGTACGATATCGATAACCCGACCCCAGGTCGCTACGTACGGTTGTACGATTTGGGTAAGGACCCCGGTGAGTTTACCGATGTTGCCAAGCGGAATCCGAAGGTCGTGGAACAGATGGAGAATCTGGTTCTCGACAGGTTCCGCAAGACCCATCCGGATGCGGAGAAGGAACCGCAGCGGCTCGGGCGGGAAGACGCGGTTGAATACTACGTGCGGCCGCGTGACGTATAGACAGGAGACAGAATGGCTAGAAGCGCTCGTGCGAGTGCGGCTCGCGCGGAGAAACGCGTCGCGTTTGAAGATCCGTCGCTGTATGTGAATCGCGAGTTGAGTCTGCTGGAGTTTCAACGGCGGGTCCTGGAGGAAGCCGAAGATCCAACGAATCCTCTGCTGGAGCGGGTGAAGTTCCTGTCGATTCTGGGATCGAACCTGGATGAGTTCTTCATGGTGCGCGTGGCGGGATTGAAGAACCAGGTGGACGCGGGGATCTCCGATACGGGGCCCGATGGGATGACGCCGCCGCAGCAGTTGGATGCGATCCGGACCCGGATTCTGGAATTGATGGCGCGGGCGCACATTTGCCGGCGGGCGCTGTTTCACGAGTTGGAAGGGCAGGGGATCTTCGTGCTCGACTACGAGCAACTGAATGAGACGCAGCGGGCCTTTGCCGAGCGGTACTTCGTGGACACGATCTATCCGGTGCTGACGCCGCTGGCGTTCGACCCGGGAAGGCCGTTTCCCCACATTTCGAACCTGAGCCTGAACCTTTCGGTGCTGATCCGCGATGCCAAGGGCGGGGAGCACTTCGCACGGCTGAAGGTGCCGGACTCGCTGCCACAGTTGCTGCCGTTGCAGAAGCCCGTGAAGGTGAACGGGAAGCCAGTGTGCTTTGTGTGGCTGGAGCAGGTCATTCAGGCGAACCTGCAACATCTGTTTCCGGGGATGGAAGTGGTGGAGTCGCATCCGTTCCACGTGACGCGGGACGCCGATTCGGCCATTCAGGAGTTGGAGGCCGGCGATTTGCTGGACATGGTGGAAGAGGGGGTGCGCAACCGGCGCTTCGGGGCCGTGGTGCGGCTGAAGGTGAATCCGGCGATGCCGGAGTCGCTGCTGGAGATCCTGCGGGAGAACCTGGAGATTGAAGATGCGGACATCTTCCGGGTGGATGGTCCGCTGGCGATGGTGCGGCTGCGGGCGCTCAGCGGGCTGGACCGGCCGGCGTTGAAAGATCCTCCGTTCGTTCCGGCCGGGCTGAACTCGGGAGACGATGAAGACATCTTCGCTTTGATCCGGCGGTCGGATCAGCTGCTGCATCATCCTTTCGATTCGTTTCAGCCGGTGGTGGACTTCCTGCGGGCCGCGGCGCGGGATCCGAATGTACTGGCGATCAAGATGACGCTGTACCGCGTGGGGAAGAATGCTCCGGTGGTGGAAGCGCTGCTGGAGGCGATGGAGAACGGCAAGCAGGTGGCCGTGCTGGTGGAGTTGAAGGCGCGGTTCGACGAGGAGAGCAACATCGGTTGGGCGCGGGCGCTGGAACGCGAGGGCGTGCATGTGGTGTACGGGCTGATGGGGCTGAAGATCCATGCCAAGGTGGCGCTGGTGGTGCGCCGGGAAGGCGACCTGATCCGGCGGTATGTGCACATGTCGACGGGCAACTACAATGCGGTCACGGCGCATCTGTACACAGATCTGGGGATGTTCACCTGCGACCCGGACCTGGGGGCCGATGCTTCGGATCTGTTCAACTATCTGACGGGATACTCGGCGAAGTCGGATTACCGGAAGCTGATGGTGGCTCCGATCAATCTGCGGAAGCGGCTGGAAGGGCTGATCAAGCGGGAGATGGAGCATGCCAAGGCGGGGCGGGAGGCGCGGCTGATCTTCAAGATGAATGCGCTGGGGGATGCGAGCTTTATCCGGCTGCTGTATGCGGCTTCGCAGGCCGGGGTGAAGATTGAACTGATCGTGCGCGGGATCTGCTGCCTGCGTCCGGGGATGGAGGGTGTGAGCGAGAACATCACGGTGCGGAGCATTGTCGGGCGTTTTCTGGAGCATACGCGGATCTTCTACTTCCTGAACGGCGGGGAAGAGGAGGTGTATCTGGCATCGTCGGACTTGATGCCGCGAAACATCAACCGGCGAGTGGAGTCGATCTTTCCGGTGATGAAGCCATCTTTCGTGCGGCATCTGAGGGACAAGGTGCTGGCGGCATACCTGGCGGACAACGTGAAGGCGCGGCTGATGCAACCGGACGGGACGTATGTGCGGGCCTTGCGGGCGAAAGGCGAGAAGCCCGTGAACAGCCAGCAGATGCTGCTGGAGCGCAAGAAGGGCAAGCACAGCTAGGGGAAGACGCGGGTAGATACAAGGGGGGCATGCCACGTTTCGGCGGCGGCTGGTTGGAGGGGGCGTTTCGTCTATCGGAGGCCCTCCCGGGGGTGGAGTTTGAAGCTCGGAGAGATCTGGGCGAGGTAGGCTTCCATCAGATTGGTCTCGGCTTCGATTTTTCTTCGGTTGTACTCTTCATTTCCGGGGCGGTTTTTGAAGAGCAGATGGGTTTGTTTTGTAATTTTTATGTAATCGGCTAAACCCTCGTAGACAGAGGGGTTAAAGCCAGGGACTTTGGCCTCCATGGTGTGCAAGGTGAGGAGGCGAATGCGATCCATGGTCTGGAGGTCCGTGATCTGGCGCATGGCGCGGTTGTAGGCGCGGTCCTGATCGGCTTTGTGGCGCTGGAGCTTGCGGACGCGGCCGGAGACTTCGTCGGAGAAGAGCTCGCGGGTGGAAGAGGCGGCTTCGCAGAGCAGGATATTGACGATGTGGCGCTTCCAGGCGGCTGCGACGAGTTCCGAGAAAGCGATTTCCTGGAGCGGTCCGCGAGGTTTGATCTGCTCGCGGAGCTGGCTTTCGAGATTTTCGAAGATGGGGCGCTCTTCCGGGGAGAGCGGGATATATTTGGCGGACAGGCCGTGCTTCCGGGCATTTTGGGAGGATGCGGCTTTGCCGGCCTCGGTGCGCGGGCCGGTGGAATGCTGGGCATTCAAACGATTTTGCTCGGGAGAAGACATAGTACGTGCTTCCTTTCTGCTTCGAGGGTAGCAGTGGGGACCGCGGAAAGCGGGGACTGCGGTCCGTATATTGTTGAAATTATGTGGGAAAAATTTTTATATTCGATGTAAATTACGACTGGCGGGTGACGTGATCGAGGATGGCAGCGTTGGCGATGGCGGTTTCCTGTCCTTCGGACTGCAAGACAACATGCGTTGGAGTGATGGCGGCAAGCACGCCACGCTGGCCGGCGATTTCAATGGGCTTGCCCACCTGTAGCACCTTGCGGGCGTAGAATCCGGCAGCCATGTTGCGGACGATGTCGCGGGTGCCCAATCCGAAAGAGAGGCCGAAGGCGAGGGCGGCGCCGCCGAGCACGAAGCTGGTGACGATGCGTACGATGTCGGTGTCGATCTTGAGCTGGGCGATGGCCATCATGGCGCAGACGAACAAGATGACGCCGGAGACGAGGCGGCCGAGGGCGGGGGCGAAGTCGATGCCGGAGGTTTGCGCGGATTGCTCGACGGTCTGGCCGGCGAACTGGCCGACCGCACTGCCGAGCACGAGCAGGAGCAATGCAGCGGCGATGTTGGGGAGGTAGGCGAAGAAGGCGGAGATGGCGCCGGAGATGGCTGTGAGGCCGAGGGCGTCGACAGCCGTCTGGGCGAGCAGCATGAGGACTAGGAAATAGGCGAGGCGGGGCAGCAGGATGGTGAGTTGCTGGCGCAGGCCGAGACGCTGCAATGCTTTGTCGATGCCGACTTTGCCTACCAGCGAATCGAAGTTGACGCGGGTGAGGACGGCACGCAGGACGGTTTCGATGACCTTGGCCACGATGAGCGCGGCGACGATCAACACGATGCCGACGGCGACCTTGGGTGCGGCGAAGACAATGGAGTCCACGAGATTGGCAAAGGCTTGCAGCAGTTTTTCCTTCATGGCTTAGGTTCCTTTCTGCCAGCGACGGATTGGGCGACGTGACCGAGCAGTTCCGCCATTTCGAGCAGGACGGCGCGAGGCAAGTACCAGGAGAACGAGGCGACCTGGGAGGTGGCGGCGCGGCGGTGGATCTTGTTGCGGATGCGGTGGAGGAAGTCGGCGGAGGTTTCGTGCTCCTGCTGGGCGAGTAACTCGATGGGTTGGCCGGGGTCGGGGCTTTCGGGATCGAAGTTCATGGCCGGCCCTGCCTTTCCACCGCTTCATACAAGGCGCGAAACTGTTCGCGGGCGCGGCGGATGCGCATTTTGACGGCGGAGAGTCCGATGCCGAGGGATGTGGCGATGTCTTCATAGGGGAGGTCGTCCATATCGCGCATGATGAGGGGAAGGCGGAGGGTGGCCGGCATGGCGTTGAGGATGGCATCGACGCGGCGGCGGACCGCTTCGGACTCCAGTTCGTGTTGGGCGGCAGGGGGCACGTGCAGTTCCGGGTGCTCGCCCGAGCCTTCGTCATCGAGGCCAACGGAGTGTCCGTGGCTGTGCTGCTTCTTTAAATGGTTGAGGCAGTGGTTGACTTTGATGCGCTGGAGCCAGTGGCGGAAGGAAGACCGGCTTTCGAAGCCGGGGAGGCCGAAGTAAGCTTTCACGAAGACCTCCTGGGCGAGGTCTTCGCTAGCGTCCGTATCGCGGGTGAGATAGCGGCAGTTGGCGAGGATTCGTTTGCGGTGGCGCAGGACGAGTTGTTCGAAGGCGCGGAGATCGCCGTCGCGCGCGGTGAGGGCGTGCTGGAGCAGCGTTTCGTCATCGAGGTCCAGGTAATCCGGTGGAAGAGACACGATCGATGCGGCCTTTGAGATATAAGCATCCCATAGACCGAGACAGCATGCATGTGGGAATAGTCACATTTTTATTGGTTGCGATGTGACTTTGGGGGCGGGTTCGCTGTCAAAGGGAGACAGAGACGGCTCGACGCGGTTTGTGGAGCGTCTTTGCGGGTGGATGGAGCGTCGGAGGCGCTTTCGAAAGCCCGTAAACAGCGGGGGCACGGTTTGCGGGAAATCGGGCTCCCGCGCTTGCTTCTTGAGATGCTGGGAGTCGAAAGGAATGACTACCTCCATATGAAATGCAGCTATGCCGCGTTAGCGATCGCCATACTCTCCGGCTGGAGTGCGTGGGCCGATCAGATTGTGCTGAAGAACGGGGACCGGGTCACGGGTAGCATTGTGAAGAAAGATGCCAAGACCGTCACGGTGAAGACCACTCATTTCGGGGTGGTGACGGTGGCTTGGGATCAGGTGGAATCCATCACCGCGGACAAGCCGATCAACGTGGTGCTCCCGGAAGGGAAGACCGTGCAAGGCACACTGGAAACGGCCGGCGGCAAGGTGGAGGTGAAGGCGGGCGGCGAGACACGATCGGTGCCCTTGGCAGAGGTGGGGGTGCTGCGCGATTCGGCCGAGCAAGCGGCCTATGAGCGCATGCTCAACCCGGGCCTGGGCGATCTCTGGACGATCAACGGGACACTGGGTTTGGCGGCGACGGCGGGCAACGCGAAAACCTTCTCCTTCACGTTGCCCGTGAGCGCCGCCCGCGTGACGAACACCGACAAAATGACGGCCTATTTCAATTTGATTCGCGCCTCGGCGCTGATCAACGGCGTGACGGCGACCACCGCACAAGCCGTGCGTGGCGGGTGGGGGTATAACCGCAACCTTCATCCGCGCGTTTTTTGGAATTTCTTCAACGATTACGAATATGACCGGTTCCAGAACCTGGATTTGCGCGTTGTCCTGGGAAGCGGTTTCGGTGTTGGGGTGTGGAAGGGGGAGCGCGGGCGATTGGACGCAGTTGGCGGTCTGGCTTACAACCGTGAGTCGTTCGATCCGGTGCGTCCGCTGCTGCCGTTCGTGCGGAACTCGGCGGAGGCGTACTGGGGGGACGATCTGGTGGTGAAGGTGTCGAGCCGGGCATCGCTGACCCAGTCCTACCGCATGTTTAACAACTTGAAGGATTCCGGGGCCTACCGTCAGAACTTCGACCTGGCGTTTACGACGAAGCTGACGAGCTGGTTGACGTGGAATGCGGCGGTGAGCGACCGGTTCCTGAACCGTCCGGTAGTGGGGCGGAAGAAGAACGACGTGCTGTATTCGACGGGGCTGGGATTCACGTTTTCGAGGTAAGCGAGAGGAGTATCGATGGCAGGAGATGTGTCCATGGTGCGGAAGTGTTCGGCGGAATTTCTCGGCACCTTCTGGCTGGTCTTCGGCGGATGCGGAAGCGCTGTGCTGGCTGCTTCGGTCCCGGAAGCCGGCATTGGATTGCTGGGGGTTTCGCTGGCTTTTGGATTGACGCTGGTGACGATGGCCTATGCGATCGGCCATATCAGCGGCTGCCATCTGAATCCGGCGGTGACGCTGGGGCTGGTGTTGGGACGCCGGTTTCCAGCCGCTGAAATGGTGCAGTACGCGTGCGCGCAGGTAGCGGGAGGGATCGCCGGGGCGGCTTCGCTGCTGGCTGTTGCCTCAGGAAATCCGGCGTTTCAAATGGGTGGGTTTGCGGCGAATGGATTTTCGGCCCATTCGCCGGGCGGCTACAGCATGGAGGCGGGGTTTCTGGCGGAGACGCTGCTGACGTTCTTTTTTCTGGTGATTATTCTGGGGGCGACGGACGCGCGGGCGCCGGAGCGGATGGCACCGCTGGCGATCGGGTTGGGGCTGACTCTGATTCATTTAGTTGGGATTCCGGTGACGAATCTGAGCGTGAATCCGGCACGGAGCACGGCGGCGGCGGCGATCGCGGGCGGATGGGCGATGGAGCAATTGTGGCTGTTTTGGGTGGCGCCCCTGTTGGGGGCCGCGGTGGCCGGGTTGATTTATCCGGTGATGGCCGGGGAATCGCGGGGGTAAAAAGTTCGATTCCACACTTTGGGGGCCGGCAACGTCTATCCTAGTGTCGATGCCGAAACCGTCCGCCTTGGCGATTGTCCTGCTGTGTCTTCCGGCCATGGCCGCGGAGTACGCCGTGCTACAGTCGGGATTCCGCATCCGGGTGGAGCGGTATGAACGGGCGGGCGAGTTTGTGCGGCTGTACACGGGCGGCGAATCCATGATTGAACTGCCCGCTACCGCAGTGGCGGCGATTGAACCGGATGAGTATGTTCCACCACCACCACCTCCGGCGCCGGTAGCGGCGGCTGCGGATTCGCCGAAGGGGGAAGAGGGGAAAGCGGCGGTGCGGAGTCCCCAGGAGCTAGTGGAGCAAGCGGCAAAGAAGCACGGGCTTCCGCCGGAGTTCGTGCATCTGGTGGCGAGGGCCGAATCGGCGTACCGGCAGGATGCCATCTCTCCAAAAGGGGCGGTGGGGATCATGCAATTGATGCCTGCCACGGCTGCTTCCTTGAACGTGGATCCTTACGATCCGGAGCAGAACGTGGAGGCGGGGACGCGGCTGTTGCGGGAGTTGCTGCTCCAGTACCAGGATTTTCCGGACCAACTGCGCCGCGCACTGGCGGCCTACAATGCAGGACCCGGAGCGGTGCAGAAATACAACGGCGTTCCACCGTATCGTGAGACGCAAGCCTATGTCAATAAAATCGTGGAGGCATACCGCCGGAAGGTGGCGCCGCGTCCGGCAAAGTAAGCGCATCACGAGTTTTTATGGCAGGGATTGAAACTTTCGATTTCAACATCCGGCGAATCGTTGATACGATCAGGGGGAACTGAGTCGTTCCCCAAGTTTGCCATTAGCGTGAGTGAGGTTGGCCGATGTCGATGCACTCCGTATATGAATGGTCCCACGTCGCCTCCATTTCTCTCCAGGCTAGCCTGAAGCTCTAAAAAAATCGCGGAACCGGTTCGATCCGCAAGAAGGGGGATACGTCTGCGATGTTGGATGCGCGGACAATCCTGCGAGGCGGAGCTACGTTACTTTCGCTCGTGGGAGTAGCCATACTCTGTGACGGTTTTGCCAGTGGAGGGCGCCTGGAGTTGATCGTGCTTGGATTGCTGGTTTTGGCGTGCGCCGCTGGGGCGATGGCTCGTGGACGGACGGGAACGCTAGGGAGCGATTGAGGTTTTGAAATTCCAATTCTGGAGGGATTTTCCGCAATGTCGAAGAGACGATGCATGCACTGGCTGGCGGCGCTGAGTGTGCCCCTTTTCGTTGGCACCGGAGTGCTGGCGGCCCAGCAAACCGCCGCCCCGCCGACGGTTGAAGATCTGCAAAAGTCGATTGCTGCCCTACAGAAGCAGACGGATATTGTCTGGACTTTTGTTGCCGCCGCGCTGGTGTTTTTCATGCAAGCCGGATTCGCGATGGTGGAAGCCGGCTTTACGCGGGCCAAGAACGCGGGCAACATCATGATGAAGAACCTGATGGATTTATCCATGGGCGGCGTGGCGTACTGGGCGGTCGGGTTTGGGCTGATGTTCGGGGTGAGCAACGGGTTCGTGGGGGGATCGGATTTCTTTGTGAATTTCGATAACAGCACGGTGGACGGGCAGTGGGGGTTCACGTTCTGGTTCTTCCAGGTGGTGTTCGCGGCGACGGCGGCAACCATTGTTTCCGGCGCGATGGCCGAGCGGACGAAGTTCAGCGCATATTTGGTGTACAGCTTTTTTATTAGCCTGTTGATTTATCCGATTTTCGGGCACTGGGCGTGGGGGAACCTGCTGAATGCGGACAATGCGAAATCGGGAGCGTGGCTGGCTGACAAGGGATTCATCGACTTTGCGGGTTCGACGGTGGTGCATTCGGTGGGAGGATGGGCTGCGCTGGCGGGCGCGATCGTGGTGGGTCCGCGGTTGGGCAAGTTCACCAAGGACGGGAAGGCGATTCCGATTCCGGGCCACAGTCTGACGCTGGCGGCGCTGGGTGTGTTTATTCTGTTCATGGGCTGGTTTGGGTTCAACCCCGGATCGACGACGGCGGCTAACGGGCTGGGGTCGCGGATCGCGGTGAACACGCTGTTGGCGGGATGCACGGGGGCGATCGCCTGCCTGATCATCTCCTGGATCAAGTTCGGCAAGCCGGATATCGGCATGACGCTGAACGGGGTTCTGGCGGGACTGGTGGCGATCACGGCGCCCTGCGCGACGGTGACGCCGATGGGTTCGCTGATCATTGGTTTCCTGGCCGGGCTGATTGTCTTCTTCAGCGTGCGGTTCTTCGACGCGGTGAAGATCGACGATCCCGTGGGTGCGATTTCCGTACACGGCGTGTGCGGGTTTTTCGGAACGATCGCCTCGGCGCTGTTCCATGAGAACCTGTTTCTGGGGAAGGAATTCGATCTGATGGGCCAGTTGCTGACACAGTTGCTGGGGGCCGGGACGTGCTTCCTGTGGACGTTCGGCACGGCGTTCATCCTGTTCAAGGCGATCGCCATGACGATGGGCTTGCGCGTAACCAAGGAAGAGGAGATCGAGGGCCTCGATTTGTGCGAGCATGGCGCGAACACGTATCCCGATTTCTCGCATGTGGCGAGCCATTCGAGCTACAGCATGACGCAGGGAGATTAGGGCTAGGAGGGCAGGAGTTACGGAGGCAGACGCGGGGGACTGGCCGGGAGGCTGGTCCCCCGTTTCTGTGTGGGCGGTATATACTGATAGCCTTCAGCTTGTTTCAGAGGGGGTTATCCGATGTTCCGTACAGTAGGGGTTCTTGCCGGCCTTGCGTGCCTCATGATCGGCCCGGCGTTGGGGCAAACGCAGTTTGCCTCCGTCCGCGGCGTGGTGCAGGACGGCAGTGGGGCGATGCTGACCAATGCGACCTTGACGCTCACCAACATTGAGCAGAACCGCCCATGGGTGACGCAATCCAACGAATCCGGCGCTTATGTGTTCCAGCAGATACCGCCGGGCAACTACAAGCTGGAAGTGCAAGCGCAGGGATTCAAGCGATTCACTCGCGAAGGGCTGACGTTACAGGTGGCGCAGATCGCCGAGTTGAATATCGCGATGGAACTGGGCGCGGTGACGGAGAGTGTGCAGGTGACGGGAGAGACTCCGCTGCTCGAAACGGCCAGTTCGACGCTTGGGGAAGTGGTGAACTCCGTGACGAGCGAGAATCTGCCGCTGAACGGGCGGAATGTGTTGCAACTGGTGGCGCTGACGCCGGGGATCAACGCGAACACGAGCTTCTACAACAGCGGATCGGGAGGCGGCAGCATCGCCGCGGTCGGGTTTTCCGCCAACGGCGGGCGGAATGTGTCGACGGCGGTGATGTTGGATGGATCGCCACAGGAAGTGATGGGATACAATCAGCCGGCGTATGTTCCGTCGCCGGACGCGCTGCAAGAGTTCAAGGTGCAAACGAACTCGATGGCGGCGGAGTACGGACGCACGGGCGGCGCTGTGATCAACATGGTGCACCGGTCGGGGACGAGCGAATTTCACGGGGTGCTGTATGAGTTTCTGCGCAACAACTCCTTCGACGCGAACGGGTTCTTCAACAACCTGAACGGGCGGCGGAAGGCGGCGTTCCGCTACAACCAATTCGGGTTTACGGCGGGCGGGCCGCTGACGCCTTCGCGGCAAAGCACGTTCTTCTTCGTGAATTACGAAGGGATTCGCCAGGTGAATCCGGGAGAGGCGACCTTCACCGTGCCGACGCCGCAGATGCGGAACGGCGATTTTTCGGAGATTAATGGAATCATCTACGATCCGGCGACGATTAACGCTGCCGGAGAGCGGTTGCCGTTTGCGGGGAACCGGATCGCCACCAACCGTTTCGACAAGGTGGGGGCGAAGTTTATTTCGTTCTATCCGAATCCGAACCGCGCCGGAGTGATCAATAACTTTTTCTCCCAGGCGGGGAGCAATTCGCGGCGGAATAACGTGAGCTTCAAGATCGACCGGAGAATTTCCGACCGGCAGAACCTGTTCGGGCGTTTTTCCTGGGAGAACGCGACCACGATCCAGGCGCAGCACTATGGCAACGCGGCGACGTCGACGCCGGGCTTTACGGGGGTGCGGAACCGGAGCGGCACGATCGACGATTCGTATCTGGCGAAGGGGTGGATTCTGCACGGAAACTACGGCTATTCCTACCATTCGAATCCGCGCGGGCCGCTGGACAACACGATCACTTCCACGGAGCTGGGCTTTCCGGCGGCAGTACAGGCCGCGGCGCAGTTTCCGATTTTCCCGACCGTGTCGGTGACCGGGTATAGCCAACTGGGACCGGAGTCGAGCTACATCATTGGGAATAAGTTCGAGACGCACACCTGGACGGGCGACGCGTCGAAGCTGTTCGGGACGCATACCATCAAGCTGGGGGGCACGTACCGGCTGAACCGCGTGTCCAATTCGCGGCCGAACAATCCGAACGGGAACTATACGTTCAACGATGTGTTCACGCGGCGGTTTTTCAATCGCGCCGGCGGTGGAGACGCGGTGGCGGCGATGCTGCTGGGGCTGGCATCGGGAGGACAGATGCGGTCCGAGCCGGTGCTGGCGTTACAGGTGGCCTACGGTGCGCTATACGTGCAGGACGATTGGCGGGTATCGGACAAGCTGACGTTGAATTTGGGGTTGCGCTGGGACGCGGATTTTCCGCAGACGGAGCGGTTTGACCGTGCGTCCTGGTTCGATCTGAACGCGCAGATTCCATTGCAGGCGCCGGGTTTTGGGCCGCTGTACGGCGGGCTGGTGTTCGCGGGGTCGCGCACGCCGGGCGCGCCGCGGGGCATCAAGGATCTGGACAAGAACAACTTCGCGCCGCGGGTTGGATTGGCGTACAAGGTGACCAACCGGCTGGTGCTGCGCAGCGGAGCAGGCTTTTTCTATTCGCCGACAACCGGCTTCGGACCGAACGCCACGAATGCCGGGGCGCTGGGGTTCAATGCGATCACGCCCTATACGGCTTCGATCGACGGCAACCGTACGCCGTACACGACGCTGAGCAATCCGTTTCCGGACGGGTTTCTGCCGGCGGAGAACGGGCAAAACGGGCTGCTGACGTTCGTGGGGCAGAGCATCAATGGGAACCTGCGCTACGACCGTGTTCCGTACGCGGTGCAGTGGAACTTCAACGTGCAGTATGAGACACCGGGCCAGATGCTGCTGGATGTGGCCTACGCGGGCAACAGCGGCGTGAAGTTGCTGGCCAACTCGCAACTCAACCAGATTCCGGACGCCATGCTCGCGCTGGGGGATGGATTGCTGCAAACGGTGCCGAATCCGTTTTTCGGAGTGTTGCCGGCGGCGACGAATCTGGGGCGGGCGACGACGACGCGGGCGCAGTTGCTGCGGCCGTATCCTTGGCTGACCGGGTTGACGCACCAATGGGGTTCGCAAGCGCACTCGTCGTATCATGCCTTGCAGACGAAGTTCCGCAAGCGTTATACCAACGGGCTACAGTTCCTGCTGGCGTATACGTGGTCGAAGACGATCGACGATGTTTCGTCGGTGGCGGGGTTTCTGGGCGATCAGAATCCGGGGTATACGAACAATAACCGGCGGGACCTGGACCGGTCTCTGAGTGCATCGCACATTCCCCATAATCTGGCCTTCAATTATCAATGGGAATTGCCGTTTGGGAAGGGGAAGCCGGTGTGGAATCGCGGTGGCGCGCTGAATCATGCGGTAGGCGGCTGGACGCTGAACGGGATCACGTCCATTCAATCCGGGGCGCCGATTTCCATCGATTCGCGAAACAATACCACCGCGTCGCAGGGCGGCGGGCAGCGTCCGAACTCGACGGGGATTTCCAGCGTCACGCCGGGATCGGCCAAGGACCGCATCAACGGGTGGTTCAATCCGGCGGCATTCGTCGACGCGCCGCCGTTTACCTTCGGCAACGTGGGGCGCTTTCTGCCGGACAACCTTGGCCCACCGCTGCACAATTGGGACGTTTCGATTTTGAAGCATTTTCCGATTCGTGAATCTGTACGGTTACAATTTCGTGCGGAATTTTTCAATATGTTCAATATTGTGAATTTGCGAGCGCCCTCGGGGACCGTGTTTGGGCAGCCGGCATTTGGGCGGATTACCGCCGCCGATCCGGCCAGGGTGATTCAATTCGGGCTGAAGCTGTATTACTAGATGCGTGACTTCGGTCACTGCCAAGATCCGGGGCTGCTGCTAGGGTTGTTCTTTCAGGCCAATATTCGCCAAGTAAAGGACAAACACTTCCATGAAGAAGCTTTGGATCGCATTCGCGGCCGTACTGGTGGTGTCTTTCAGCATCCTGGGATGGGTCGGGACACGCATTTATCAGGAGATGCCGCCCATACCCGAGAGGGTGGTGACCACGGACGGGCAGCAGGTTACCGCTGCCGGAGACATCGGGAAGGGCCAGAATGTCTGGCAATCGCTGGGTGGCATGCAGGTGGGTTCGATCTGGGGGCACGGGAGCTACGTTGCTCCCGACTGGACCGCGGATTGGCTGCATCGCGAAGCGATGTTCGTATTGAACGAGTGGGCGCAACGGGACTACTCGAGGGGTTACGATGCGTTGCCGGCGGAGGAGAAGGCGAAGTTGCGGGGGCGGTTGGAGGAGATGTACCGCACGAACACCTACGATGCGGCATCGAACACATTGCGGATCGATCCGGTGCGGGCGCGGGCATTCCAGGAGTGCTTGCAACACTACTCCGGGGTGTTTCGCAACGGCAACGTGCCGTACGCGATTCCTCCCGGTGCGGTGAGCAGCGAAGAGCGCATGCGGCAGTTCGCCGCCTTCATTTTCTGGACGGCGTGGAGCGCGGCGGCGAACCGGCCGGGCCAGACGATTTCCTATACCAATAACTGGCCGCATGAGCCGCTGGTGGGGAACCGTCCGACCGGGGATAGTGTGATGTGGACCGGGGTCAGCATCATCATGCTGCTGGCCGGCATCTGCGCCATGGTGTGGTGGTATGCATCGCAGAAGGAGAAGGACGATCATGGTCCGCTGCCGGCGTCGGATCCGCTGGCGCAGTGGCGCGCGACCCCATCGCAGAAGGCGACGATGAAGTATTTCTGGGTGGTGTCGCTGCTGATTCTGGTGCAGATTCTGGTGGGGACGGTGACGGCGCATTACGGAGTGGAAGGCGACGGGTTCTACGGGCTGAAAATCGCCGACATCCTGCCGTACAGCGTGACGCGGACGTGGCATGTGCAGTTGGGGATTTTCTGGATCGCGACGGCGTGGCTGGCGGCGGGGTTGTTTATCGGGCCGCTGGTGAGCGGGCATGAGCCGAAGTTCCAGGCCTTGGGCGTCAATGTGCTGTTCGGCGCGTTGCTGGCGATTGTGGTGGGATCGCTCGCCGGGCAATGGATGAGCGTGATGAACCGGCTGAGCGACGGGACTTCGTTCTACTGGGGGCACCAGGGATATGAGTATGTGGACTTGGGGCGCGGGTGGCAGTTGCTGTTGTTTGCGGGGCTGCTGATCTGGCTGTTTCTGGTGGTGCGGGCGATCCGGCCGGCGTTGCAGAAGCAGGGCGAGCACCGTCCGCTGCTGTGGTTGTTCCTGCTTTCGGCGGGGGCGATCGGATTGTTCTACGGAGCTGGGTTGACCTGGGGCCAGCATACGCATTTGTCGATGGTGGAGTACTGGCGCTGGTGGGTGGTGCATCTGTGGGTGGAGGGCTTCTTTGAAGTGTTTGCGACGACGGTGATTGCGTTCTTCTTCGCGCAGTTGAAACTGATCCGGCCGAAGTTCGCGGCGGAAGCGGCGCTGTTGTCGGCCACGATCTTCCTGGCCGGGGGTATTATCGGGACGTGCCACCACCTGTATTTCAGCGGGACGCCGACGGTGGCGCTGGCATGGGGATCGGTGTTCAGCGCACTGGAAGTGGTACCGCTGACGCTGGTGGCTTATGGGGCACTGGACGATCTGCGGCGCGGGCAGCTTACGGTTTGGGGCGAGCGGTACCGGTGGCCGATCTACTTCTTCGTCTCGGTGGCTTTCTGGAACATGGTGGGCGCCGGGTTGTTCGGGTTCATGATCAATCCGCCGATTGCGCTGTACTTCATGCAGGGGCTGAATACGACTCCGCTGCACGGGCACGCGGCGCTATTCGGGGTGTACGGCATGCTGGGCATCGGACTGATGCTGGTCTGCCTGCGGGCGATGGGTCCGCAGTCGTTGTGGAAGGAAGGCTGGCTGAAGTTTTCCTTTTGGGGGATGAATCTGGGGCTTCTGGCGATGTGTGTGGGGAGCCTGCTGCCGGTGGGTCTGCGGCAGACGTGGGCATCGGTGGAAGTGGGCTACTGGTATGCGCGCAGCACGGAGTTCCTGGGAACTCCGGCGATGCAGACGCTGCGCTGGTTGCGCGCTCCGGGGGATACGCTGTTCGCCGTGGGAGCGATTGTGCTGGTGCTGTTTGTGTTTATCGGGCGCCGGGGCGCCGCGGGCGCGGGCCGGATTGCCAGTTGACGGGGGTTCAGGTTCGTCCGCGGCGGATGAGATCTTCGGCGTGGCGGAGGGCCTCGGGCGTGAGCTGGCCGCTGAGCATGCGGCCGATTTCCTGGGTACGGGCATCGCCGTGCAACTCCTCGATGGTGGCGACGGTGCGGCCCTTGGTCTCGCGTTTTTCGACGGAGAAGTGGTGATCGGCGCAGCCGGCGATCTGCGCAAGGTGGGTCACGCAGAGCACCTGATTGGCGGCGGCGATGGTTTTGAGGCGGCGGCCGACGCTTTCCGCGGCGCGGCCGCCGATGCCGGCATCCACTTCATCGAAGACGAGGGTGCGATGGCCGGCCTTGGCGCCGCGGACGATGGTGGATGCCTTGAGGGCGAGCGCGACGCGGGACAACTCGCCGCCGGAAGCGATGCGGTCGAGCGGGCGCGGTTCCTCGCCGAGGTTTGGCGCAATGAGGAACTCGACGGTATCGAAGCCGGAGGGCGACCAAGCGGATTCGTGGAAGGCGATGCGGAAGCGGGTGCGGTCCATGGCGAGGGCGGCCAGTTCCTCTTCGACCTTTTTTTCGAGCTTGCGTGCCGCCTGCCGGCGGGCTTCGGAGAGTTTCTGGGCGGCCTCGCGGAAGGACGCTTCGGCTTTGTCGAGGGCCTGCTTCAATTCGGCGCGGTGCGCTTCGGTGTTTTCCGCCGAGTCGAGTTGGCGGCGTGTTGTGTCGTAGAAGGTGAGGATCTCCTCGATGGTTGTGCCGTACTTGCGCTTCAACTTCTCGATGGCCACCAGGCGCGATTCGACGCGATCGAGGCGCGCCGGATCGGCTTCGAGCCGGCCGAGGTAGTCGCGGAGCGAATAGGACACGTCATCGACCATCGCCTCGGCGGACTGGAGGGGGTCCAGGCAAGGCTCCAGGGAGGCATCGATGCGAGCCAGTTCCTCCAGCCGCTTGCGAGCCAAGCGGAGTTGGGCGAGGGCCGCGGTGGGGGAATCGTAGAGGGCTTCGTAGGCGGCCGAAGCGCTCTGTTCCAGACGGGTCACGTTCTGGAGGATGCGCTTTTCCTGTTCGAGGGCGTCGTCCTCGCCGGGCTTGGGCGCGACAGCTTCGATCTCCTTTACCTGATACGACCAGAGGTCGGCGAGCCGGAGTCGTTCCTGCCCGGTGCGGTCGAGTTGTTCGAGGGCGTCGCTGGCAGCCTTCCATTGCCGGTAGCGGGTGGCGGTTTCGGAGAGAGCGGTTGCGTCACAGGCGAACTCGTCGAGCATGGCGAGTTGTTCCTCGCGGTCAAAGAGGCGCTGCTGATCGTGCTGGCCGTGGATATCGCCGAGCAGGGCGGCAAGTTCGCGGAGGAGGGTGGCGGTCACGGGGCGGCTGGCGGCGAAGGCGCGCGATTTGCCATTGGAGAGGATCTCGCGTTCCACGAGCAATTCGCCTTCTTCGGGGGCGATGCCGAGGGTTTCCAGGCGGGTGCGAAAGGCGGGATCGGCGGGGGCTTCAAAGATGCCGGAAACGCGCGCCCGATCGCAGCCGGTGCGGATCATGTCGGCAGAGGCGCGGCCGCCAAAGAGGAGGCCGAGGGCATCGACTATGATCGACTTTCCACTGCCTGTTTCCCCTGTCAGGACGTTGAAGCCGGGATGAAACCGGACCCGCAGGCGCTCCATGACCGCCAGATTTTCCACCATCAACTCGACCAGCATCGAAGGAATGATAGCGCGCTTGACAGATCCGGCGGAGGATTTGCGCCTGAGTGGAGTGGAGGGCAGGAATGACCCGCAGAGAAACATTCGCCTTCGCAGCGCTGATGGCGGCGCCGGCGATGGCGGCCAAGGAGGAGACCGCAATGTTTGACGAATTGATCAAGGCGAGCATGGAGAGCAAGAAGGGGCTGACGTTCTACCTGGATGGGCAGACCATCGGCGGGGCGGTGACGAAGATCGGCGCGGGATTCGTCGAGTTGCGCAGCCAGCAGTATTCGCGCATTGTGATCAAGCTTGACAGCGTCAACGCCGTGGCGATGATGTAGGCTAGCGGTCCCGGTATTCGCCGAAGACCGCCCGCAGCCGGCTGGAGATTTCGCCGATGGTGGCGTGCGCTTCGGCACAGGCCACAATGTGCGGCATGAGATTGTCCGTGGAACGTGCGGCGGCTTCGAGAGCGGCCAGGCGCGCCTCGACCTGGGCGGCGCTGCGCGAGGCGCGAACGGCGCGCAGGCGTTCCACCTGCTGGTGCTCCAGAGCGGGATCGAGTTGGAAGGTAGGGATGGAGGCTGCTTCGGGGGCCGCGAAGCGGTTCACCCCGACCACGGTAATTTTACCCGATTCGACATCGCGTTGATAGAGATAAGCCGCGTTCTGGATCTCCGACTGGAGAAAGCCGGACTCAATGGCGGCGAGGGCGCCGCCCATGGCATCGATACGGGCGATGTAATCCCAGGCTTCGCGGGCGATTCGATCCGTCATTTCCTCAATGGCGAAGCTGCCGCCGAGGGGATCGGCGACGTTGGGAACACCGGTTTCATAGGCGATGATCTGTTGGGTGCGGAGGGCGAGGCGTACGGATTCCTCGGTGGGGAGCGAGAGAGCTTCGTCGCGCGAGTTTGTGTGTAGGGATTGTGCTCCGCCGAGAACGGCAGCCAGCGCCTGTAGGGAGACGCGGACGAGGTTGACATCGGGTTGTTGGGCGGTGAGGGTGGAGCCGGCGGTTTGCGCATGGAAGCGCAGCATCATCGATTTGGGATTTTGCGCGTGGAAGCGCTCTTTCATGAGGGTGGCGTAGAGGCGGCGAGCGGCGCGAAACTTGGCGATTTCCTCGAGGAAATTGTTGTGGACGTTGAAGAAGAAGGAGAGTCTGGGGGCGAAGTCGTCGATGGCGAGACCCGCGGCCTGCGCCGCTTCAATGTAGGCGATGGCGTTGGCGAGGGTGAAGGCGACCTCCTGCACACAGGTGGAGCCGGCCTCGCGGATGTGATAGCCGCTGATGGAGATGGTGTTCCACTCGGGGACGTTCGCGCCGGCCCAGGCAAACAGGTCGGTGACGATGCGCATGGCGGGGCGCGGCGGGTAGATATAGGTGCCGCGGGCCACGTATTCCTTGAGAATATCGTTCTGGATGGTGCCGTTGAGGCGGCGGACGTCCGCTCCCTGGCGTTGGGCGGTGAGGACGTAAAACGCCAGCAGGATGGCGGCCGTGGAGTTGATGGTCATGGAAGTGGAGACCTTATCGAGGGCGATGCCTTCGAAGAGGAGCTCCATGTCGGGAAGGGAAGAGACGGCCACTCCGACGCGGCCCACTTCGCCGGCGGCCAGCGGATGGTCGGAATCCATGCCCATTTGGGTCGGCAGGTCGAAGGCGACGGAGAGTCCGGTGATGCCTTGGGAAAGCAGGAAGCGGTAGCGCTTGTTGCTTTCCTGGGGGGTGCCGAAGCCGGCGTACTGGCGCATGGTCCAAAGCTTGCCGCGGTACATGCCGGGGTAAATCCCCCGCGTGTAAGGATAGTTGCCGGGGAGTTCGGGCCAATCCGCCATGGCTTAATTCCGGTTGATCTTGCGTGCGCGGAGGAAGGAAGTGACTCCGAAGTAGAGCATGATGGCGGAGAAAGATCCGGTCAGGAGCATGCGGAAAGCGTCCTGGTCATTGTAGGCGCGCCATGCCGATGGAATGGGGAGGATGCCGAGGCATAGGAAGATGAAGCCGATCATCTCGTTCCAGAGAACGCGGATGGGTTTCACGACTCCGGGAACAACGTGGTCGATGAATTGTTTGACTTTGCCGGCCATGGGATTGGGGGTCTCTCCAATGTTAGCAGGGCTCATCTATCTCACGGGTTGCCGGTAATGCGCCGCAGACTTCTGCCGATAGAGGAGGTAGAGCACGAAAGGTGCTATGCTGGGAGCGTCCGGAAAGGCGATCAAAATTGGACGAGAGACTTCGAGATCTAATGCAGGAGCTGGGCAACGCGATCAACGAATCGTTATCGGAATCGGATCGCATCGCTGAAGCCATCGGCGAAATCAAACGTTCCGGCTACGATGTGTTCCTTGTCTTGGAGGCAACGATCGGATTCAACAAGCGCGAGGAGGAAGAAGAGGCATCCGTTATGGAAACCAGCTTCGATGCATCCACCCGCATCAAATGGACGAATCAGGACCACAAGTTTTTGAAGGCCCTGAAGATTTCCACGGAAGACGAGCGCTAGCCGCGCGAGTCATCGAAGTGTCTTCCCAATAGCTCGGTGTAGGCCTGCCAGGTTTTTTGGGCAGCTTCTTCCCAGGTGTATGATCGGGCACGAGCGAGGCCCGCATCGCGCAGCTTCCGGCGCAACTCGTCATTGGAAGCGAGCTCTTGCAATCCCGCGCGGATTTCTTCCGTTTTACGTGGATCCACCAGGAGCGCGGCGCCCTCGCCGACCTCGCGGAGTGCCGATCCATTGGATGTGAGTACAGGCAGTCCGTGAGCCATGGCCTCCAGCAACGGGATGCCGAAGCCTTCATCGAGGGACGGAAAGGCCAGGATGCGGGAGGTGCGGTAGAGTTCCCGCAGCCGGCGGTCATCGACGTAGCCGGTGAGCTCAATGCGCTGCCGCGCCGGGCTATCGGCGATTCGCTGCAAGATGGCTTCGGCGCCGTAGCCAGCGGATCCGGCGAGCACCAGCCGCCAAGGGGAGGGCATGGACTCGAAGGCTTCCACTAAGCGCTCGATGTTTTTGCGTGCCTGCACCGCGCCGACGTGAAGCACAACGGGCCGGCGGGTGGCATCCGGGGATACGGGGCCGGTGGGCGGATGGACTCCGTGCCAAACCACGCGCAACTTGCTTTGCGGCACCCGTAGGAGATCGCGCACCTGCGAGGCGGTGAACGCCGAGACGCAGATGATGAGATCGGCGCGTTCGGCGGCATCGCGGGCCTGCCTGGCGAAGCGTGTGCGGAACTCCGGGGTAGAGTACTCGCCGGTGAGCACGAAAAGATCGTGAAAGGTGACAACCGATCGTCCGTGGCGGACTTCCGGCAGGCGCTGATTGAGGCCGTGCAGGAGGGTGCAACGCGGTGTCCGGCTCTCGAACAGCAGGCGGCGGCGGCAGTTGGATGGCAGACGCTCCCGCAGGGAGCGCAGAAAGCGGTGCGGACGATAGCACCAAAGGAACTGCTGCCCTGGATGCAGTCTGGCTAAGGCATGCAGCAGCTCTCGGGAATACACACCCACGCCGCTGAGGTTGGCGCCCAAGCTATAGGTCGCGTCGATTGCAATAGGCGTACTCGGGGAGATGGGTGTCCTGCGCTCCGGGATTTGGTGAAATAATCCCCATATTCTCGCACAAGGACTGGGCGGCGGCGCTGGTCAGGTCGTTGATGGCGACCGTTTCGGTTTGCGGGAACCACGCGGCGCCATAGCGCAGGCGGAGAGAACTGCGAACGGCGCTGGAGGTGAAGTGCTGGAACCGGCGGCGCAGAATGGTGAGCAAGAGTTCCACATCCTCATACTGAGCGGCGGGCAAGCTCAAGGCGAAGCGGTTCTCGTCGAGCCTGGCCAGGCACCCCGTGTCGCCCGGGCCGGCGCGCAGAATATCCGCCGCCTCGATGAGGGCGAGTTCGCGCTCGGCCTTTCCGTAGGAGTGCGAAAGCTGCCGCAAGCCATCGAGTTCCACCATCAGGCAAGCAATGGGTTGGCGTAACCGGCGGGCCGTTGCCAAGTCTCTGCCGGCGAGAATTGCAAAGCCGGCTCGATTGGCAAGGCCCGTCAGTTCGTCTCTCCACGATGCCGTCCGCAAGTGGCGAACGGTTTTGTTGCGCTCCACAGCCAACCGTAGGGCCCGAGCGAGCGGGACGCTGTCCAACTCGTTCTTGGCCAGAAAATCCTGCGCCCCTGCACGAACCATGCTCATGGCCAAATCCCGGTCGTCCAGTTCGGCCAGGATCAGAACAGGAACGGAAGGGGCGCTCGTCTGCACACGCAGGAGGGAATGGAGTCCGACACTGTCTGGAAGGTTCGGATTGAGAAGAATCGCGTCAAACTGCTCCGCGCCTTCATCGGTGAGGAGCGTTAAAGCGTCGTTGAGGCGGTCGATGGGAAATATCTCGATGCCATGCATCCAACCTCCCGTGAACCGGTTCTCACCGAAGTCGGCAAGAAGTTCCCGCACCCAATGCGAGTCTTGTGCATTTCCGTCTATCAACAGCACTTGCAGGTTCCGGTCCGGCATGTTCATCTGCACCCTTCGATAATTGGTGCGCCGGAGGAGAGTAAATTCTCAAGGATTCAGGAAGCCAGTTCGTATTCTTTTAACTTCCGGTAGAGGGTGGTGCGCCCGATGCCGAGGAGAGTGGCAGCCACGCCACGGTCACCGCGGGTGTATTCGAGCGCCTGACGGATGGCGCGCTTTTCGAGTTCCACGAGCGGCAGCACCGGGGATTCCGCGTAGTGCGCACTTGCCGCGATGGGATGGATTTTGTCGGCCACCGGAGGCGCCATTGGGGGAAGCGCCTGGAAGGAGCCCACGACGGCCGCGGCGGACTGGTAGCGTTTGCTCAACAGGTGATTCTGGATGCTGGAGGGGAGATCGGAGACCGTCAGGAGTGGTCCGGTATGCACGGCGACCATGTTTTGAATGCAGTTCTCGAGTTCGCGGACATTGCCCGGCCACTCGTAGGAAACCAGGGCATCGATAGCTTCCTGGGCCATGCGGTGCACGCCCCCGTAGATGCGCATGAAATGATCGATGAGGGCGGGAATGTCTTCCCGCCGTTCGCGCAGGGGGGCGATCTTGAGGTTGACGACGTTCAGCCGGTAGTACAGGTCGCGGCGGAACGTGCCGCGCTCGACTTCCTTCGCCAAGTCCCGATTGGTGGCTGCGATGACGCGAAAGTCGGAACGCCTGGGGGAAAGAGCCCCAACCGGGCGGAACTCCTTTTCCTGGAGCACGCGCAGCAGCTTGGCCTGCATGTCGAGGGGAAGCTCGCCGATTTCATCGAAGAACGCGGTACCGCCGTTGGCCGCTTCGATCAGTCCGGTTTTCATGTTGACGGCGCCGGTAAAAGCGCCCTTCACATGACCGAACAGTTCGCTTTCCATGATGGTCCCGACGAGCGCTGAGCAATCGATGGTGACGAAAGGGCCCTGAGGGTTCGCCTGATGGATGGTACGTGCAACAACTTCTTTACCGGTTCCCGTTTCCCCTAAGATCAGCACAGGCCAACGACTGGACGCCAGTTTATCGATTAGCCGCAGCAGTTGACGGGTCCGTGCGGACTCGCCGACCAGTACCGGCTGTTTGTCAGCTTTGGAGAACATTGAAAGATTCCTTCCACCAAGAAAACGCTGCCACCTGAGCGGAGGCACAATAATCGTTAACGACAGTTTGCACTCAATGAATGCTGCTGTTCCTTATATGTAGTGCTGCAACCGAAGAATTAATCTAACGCGGAGTGCATGGTACGGCAATACCGCTTGGTGCAAAGTTGGGGAACTCTTATGAGGTGGGTGGGTATACCCGCATTGGGGGGAGTATGCCATTGGGTAGTGCGATTCGCGTCTAAATTACAGATAAAAAGCGGTCTATGTCTATTCTTCGGTGTTCGGAGGCTTCTTGTGCTTCGGCTTTTTGCGGAGATTTTTTGGTACTATGACCTTTTCCGGCGGTACTATGCCGATGACGTTACGGGCGATGCGGCGAACCTTCTTACCCGCACTCGGTGTTTTGCGGGTAGGCATCAGATTTCCTTGCCGGGATAGCGGGCGCGCATCCAATCGACGAACGAATCCGGGGCGGCCATGGTGGAGAGACGGGACTGCCGAACGAGGCTCCAATCGGCGAAGAGGTTCGAACGTTTGATCTCGGCGAGTGTAGTGGGCGGGGAGAGGTGGCTGGAGAACTCCACATCGACGATGGCTGATTTCGGGTTTTTGGGGTCGTCGCGGGGCGGTGAAACAACGCGCATGAGGCCTACGATGGCGGACTCGCCGCCGCTGTGGTAGACGAAAACCACGTCTCCGGGCCGCATGGAGCGGATGGCGCGGACAGCCTGCGGATTGGCGACGCCGTCCCAGGCGGTTCGTTTGTCCTTTTCCAACTGGCCGATGGTGTAGGTGTCGGGATCGGTCTTGGCGAGAAAATAGGCCATGCCTCTATTCTGTTCCAAACGGCCTGCCGAATGAAGAGGGTAAGGTGGCGCTTGGACCACAGGCAAAGGCGTAGCGGATTGCCCCGTCGTATACTGAAGGGATGGGGTCCCGGAGGGGACTCAACCAGTGGAACTGCATTCGATCCAACGAGGACTATGTCAATGAGACTTCTCTGCCGTTTTTCGATGGTTTCCCTTCTTTTCTTCGCTGGATTTGCGGCCAGCGCCCAGCAGAAGGAAAAGGAAACGAACGACCCGAGGAGAACGCCGGAGGCGCAGACGGCCGCGTTTGGCGCCGCGGTCGACCCCAAAACTTACAAGATCGGGGCGGAGGATATCATCCGAATTGTGGTTTGGCGTGAAGCCGAGTTGTCGGGGCCGATGATGGTGCGTCCGGATGGCAAGATCACCATGCCGCTGATCGGGGAGTTGCAGGCTGAGGGCCTGACTCCGGATGAGTTGGGAAAGGCCGTGACCGAGGCATTGAAGGACAAGCTGACGCGGCCGGAGGTTTTCATCCAGGTTCAGCAGGTGAACAGCAAGAAGTACTATGTTACCGGCGAGGTGAACCGGACGGGCTCCTTTCCGCTGGTCACCCCGATCACCGTCTTTGAAGCCTTGGGAATTGCCGGCGGGCTGAGGGAGTACGCCAACAAGAAGAACATCGTCATAGTGCGCGGCAATGAACGGCTGAAATTCAACTACAACGAAGTCGTCGAGGGGAAGAACTTGAAGCAGAACATCACTCTGCAAAACGGCGACCACATTATTGTCCGGTAAGAGGCATTGGAGGAACGATGGCTGCCGAAATGGACAATCTGACAGTCAGCCGGCGCGTGCCGGACATGGAAGACTACGTGGACATGTTACGGCGGCAGAAGGCCTGGATTGCCGGGCCGTTATTTGCCGGGTTGGTCATCTCCGTGGTGACGGCCTTTCTGTGGCCGGACACATACGTTTCCACGGCGGTGGTGCGCGTCGTTCCGCCGCAAGTGCCAGAAGCATTCGTGCCGTCGAATGTGAATATGGAGATGTCGCAGCGCATCAACTCCATGGCGCAGCAGATTCTCAGCCGCAGCACGCTGACGAACATTATCAATACACACGGGCTTTATGCCCGTGACCGGGCCCGTCTGCCGATGGAAGATGTGGTGGAGAACATGCGCAAGAAAGATGTTCGCATCAGCAGCGTGGTGAACTTCAACTCGGGACAGAACGGACGGCAGGTGCCCGCTTTCCAGATCTCCTTCTCCTATGAGGACCGCATTAAGGCCCACAAGGTATGTCAGGATCTGGTGGGCCGGTTCATCAACGAAAACACACGCGACCGTACCAATCAATCCGTTTTTACCACGCAGTTTCTGAAAGACCAGTTGGAATTGGCGCGCCGCGATCTGGAGGTTGTTGAGGATAAGCTGGCCAAGTTCCGTATTGCCAACGCCGGAAAACTGCCGGATCAGGTACAACAGAACCTTCAGCAATTGAATGCGCTGGAGCAGCGGATGGCAAACCTCAATGGACAGGCCAGCCGTCAGGGCCAGGAAAAGCTTCTGATGGAATCGCAGCTTCGTATTTACAAGGAGCAGTTGAACAGCCTTTCGACTACCCAGGAGGTGACGGTCGCCGAACAGCAGCAACAGATGCAGGCCAAGAGTGCACGCATTCAGAGGCTGGAGAACGAAATCCAAAACGTGGAGCTGCAACTGGCGGCGATGCGCGAGAACTACACGGAAAACCACCCCGATGTTCAGCGGATGATCGCCGGTTTGAACGTATTGCGAAAGAACAAGGAGAAGCTGGAGCAAGACGAAGCCGCGGAAGCCGCGAAGAAGAAACCGGAAGAAACACCGAAAGAGAAGAAGAAGGTGATCGTTAATCCCGCGGCAGTCCGTGAGGCGCGCGAACTGGAAGCTTCGATCAAACGCTTGCAAAGCGCTATCGAGGCCAAGGACATGGAGGCAGAGGAAACCCGAAAGGCGATCATTGCCACAGAATCGGCGATCAAGGCAGCGCAAGCGCGAATCGAAGCGACTCCGCTCGGCGAAAAGGAGTACATCGATCTGTTGCGCGAGCGCGACTTGGTGCGAGCCCGCGTGGAGGATATGAATCGAAAACAGGGCATTTCCAACATCGCCACTGCGTTGGAAACCCGCCAGCAAGGTGAAAACCTGGAGCTGCTCGATCCGGCGTCTCTCCCACAGCGGCCTGCTGAACCGGACCGCACCCTCATTATCGGCGCGGGAACGGCATTCGGTTTAATACTCGGAGTGGTTCTGGCCGCGGCACGGGAACTGAAGGATTCGACGATCAAGAACATGAAAGATGTCCGGGCGTATTCGCAGTTGAACATCCTCGGGAGCATTCCGCTGCTCGAGAACGATCTGGTGGTGCGCCGCCGCCGCCGGCTGAGCTGGCTAGCATGGACTACGGCCGGAATCTTCGGCGTGCTCATCATGTCCGGCTCGATGTACTACTACTATTTCGTCCTGAAGGTGTAATCGGAGGTAAACATGAGTCGAGTGCATGACGCGTTACGTCGCGCCGAACAATCCGGTGTTTTGTCGGCGCCGAACGCGCCACCAGCCATCCCAGTGCGGCCGCAAACACCCCGTATGCCTCCTCCGGCCGCAGGCCCGGCTTCGGCGGCGTCGCTACGGGAAGTATTACAGTTGGTGCAGGAAGTTCCGTTCCAACCAGCTCCCGAGGCGCACCTCATCGACGCCTCTCGTCCCCACGAAGCGCCGATGGAGGAGTTTCGCACATTGCGAACCCGGTTAAACCATCTTCAAGGGCTCCAGCCGATCCACAATATTGTGGTTACTAGCCCCTCTCCGGCCGAGGGCAAATCCTTCGCCGCAGTGAATCTTGCTCTGGCGGAGGCGCAATTGACGGGCAACATGACGCTGCTTGCGGATTTCGATTTCCGCCGCCCTATTGTGCACTCCATGTTCCAGATCGACCGCAGCCCTGGAATCACGGACTATCTATTGGGCAAAGCGAAGCTGCACGAGGCCATCAAGAAGGTGGCCGGAACAAACCTCTATGTTATGCCGGCCGGGGAAGCGGTCATCAACCCCCTTGAGCTATTGAACTTGCAAGAAGTGCGGACCATGCTGGACAACCTGCCGCAGGTGTTCAACTGGGTGATCCTGGACAGTCCACCGCTGCTGTTTGCGGCTGACGCGAACCTTCTGTCGACGTTGTGCCACGGCACGGTGCTGGTGGTGCGTATCGGTACGACAACCATCGACTCAATCACGAGGGCCATTCAGTCACTGTGCGAGAACAACGTACTAGGGATTGTAGTGAACGGCGCGCGGCGCGGGGAACTCTACTCCAAGTACACCTATTATCACAGCTATTACTATTCAAAAGCCGACGAGCGAGAGCTGCGCAAGGCCGAGCAAGAGGAAGAAGAGGACGAATAACGTGCCGGGGTACCATGGAAGGATGAAGTGGCTTTTCGCTGTCCTCCTGGCGCCTGCTCTTTTCGCCGCCAATCCGGAATTGCTAAAGGTGAAATCGGTCTACCTGTTGCCGATGGCCAGCGGGATGGATCAGTATCTGGCAAACGCCCTACAGTCCAGTGACATCTATGTTGTCGTAACAGACCCCGCCGCGGCCGACGCGGTTTTCACGGACAGTATCGGTCCGGCTTTCGAACGCAAGTGGAAAGAGATTTATCCTCCCGAATCCGCTGCCGAAGACGAGGGGGAAGAGAAAGAAGCAACAGGCAGCGATGGCAGCGCTGTCCCGGCTTCCACCTTCCGGCGGGGACGCGGTGTAGTCTTCCTTGTGGAGCGGCGGTCCCGGCAAGTGGTGTGGTCGACGTTCGCGCCCCCGAAGGACGCCCGGCCTTCCACCATTGACAAAACGGCGCAGTCCATCGCCGCGCGACTCAAGAAGGATCTTGGTGGCAAGTAGCGCCGCGTTTCCCCGGTGAAACCAATCGAAGAGTACCGGCAGCGACTGGCGGAGAGGCAATCGCGGGTGGACGCCTGCGAGCGGCGTCATATCCAGTTGGGGAATGTGCGGCTGATGATCGGCATTCTCGGCGGTGTCCTCGCCTATCGCGTCTTTGTTTCCGCCTCGCTGACCCTTCCCTGGCTCGCGTTGCCGTTGCTCGCCTTTATCCCCTTGGCGGTTTATCATGAGCGGCTTCTGCGAAGGCGCGCACTGGCCAAGCGGGCCGTGGAGTTTTACAACCGTGCGATCGCGAGGATGGAGGACCGCTGGCAGGGGCAGGGAGAAACCGGAGCGCGCTTTGCGGATCCACAGCATGTTTATGCTGACGACCTGGATCTGTTCGGCGCCGGCAGCCTGTTTCAGTTGCTCTCGCAGGCGCGCACTCGCGGCGGAGAAGAGGTTCTCGCTTCGTGGTTGTCCGCTCCGGCCGCCCCGGAAACCATTCAGCACCGGCAGCAGCAGATCCGCGAACTGCGCGAGTACCTCGATCTGCGGGAAACCATCTTCGTACTCGGTGAAGACGCGCGCGACACGGTTCATACGGCACATCTGCTCGAATGGGCCGAGGCCGCTCCACTGCTCCACAACCGCAACCTGTGGCTTGCGGCGGGAGTTCTGACGGCGGCGGTGATCGGCACGGCGGCGGCGGCCCGCTTCTTCGGGATGGCGAAGTTGCTGGTTTCCGCACTGGCGCTGGTGGCGGCATTCGGTTTCTGGCTTCGTCCGCGGGTGCTTGCCGTGATCACGCGGATCGACGAGGCGGTGCACGATCTGGGGTTGCTGTCCGCCCTGATGGCGATTCTGGAGTCGCATCCGTTCCGCGGCGAGGCTTCACTCGCGTTGCAGAAAACCCTCCGCGATACGGGAGCGTCCAAGGCCATCCGCAAGCTTCACCGGCTGGCGGAATACATCGACTCGCGCGATAACGTAGCGGTGCGGGCCTTCGGGCCACCGTTGTTATATGGAACGCACCTCGCCTTCGCGGTCGAGCATTGGCGCGCCCGCCATGGCGGCCACATCCGGCGGTGGCTGTCCGCCTTGAGCGAGTTCGAGGCGCTTCTTTCGATGGCGTCCTATGCCCACGAACATCCGGACGATCCTTTTCCCGAACTGTCCACGACTCCCGGTATCAGCGGGGAGGAACTGGGACACCCGTTGCTCCCCGATGCGCGTTGCGTTCGCAATTCCATCCGCCTCGAACCGCAGTCTCCGCTGCTGATCGTGTCCGGCTCGAACATGTCGGGCAAGAGCACATATCTCCGCACCATCGGCATCAATGTAGTGCTGGCCATGGCGGGCGCTCCGGTGCGGGCGCGGTCGTTGCGTCTTTCCCCGTTACACGTCGGCGCCTCCATACGCGTCACGGATTCGCTGCAAGGCGGCAGTTCCCGGTTCTTCGCGGAAATCACCCGTTTGCGTAAGATCGTCGATCTGGCGGCCGGACCGGCGCCAGTACTCTTTCTGCTCGATGAACTGCTCAATGGGACGAATTCCCACGATCGGGCCCTTGGCGCGGAGGGCATTTTGCGGGAGCTACTGGGACGCCGAGCGATGGGGCTGGTCACCACGCACGACCTTGCCCTGACCGCCATTGCCGCTCCGCTCGGCGCAGCGAACATCCACTTTCAGGACACCCTGGAGGCAGGCCATCTGCACTTCGACTACAAGGTGCGGCCGGGCATCGTGGAAAAGAGCAATGCGCTTGAATTGATGCGCTCGATCGGTCTCGACGTATAATTTTGGTCGATGCTCCGTAGATCGTTTGTCTCCACGCTTGGCGCCGCCGTGCTGGCGCCGGCCCAGACCCGAAAGCCGAATTTCATCGTCATTTACACCGACGATCAGCGCTTCGACACGATTCGTGCGTTGGGGAACAAAGAAATTCACACACCCAACATGGACCGGATGGCGAACCGCGGCGTGGCGTTCACTAGCGCCTACATCATGGGTGGAACGCAACCAGCGGTATGCGCACCCTCACGAGCGATGCTGATGACGGGGCAAGCCCTGTTCCGCGCCGCCCGCAACACAGGCTCCACTCCGGGAGACAAGTTAGAGCCCGGGCCGTTCCACATGTTTCCGGAGGTGTTGCGCCAGAATGGCTACCAGACGTTCGCCACGGGCAAGTGGCACAACGGGCCCAAGCTGTTCGCCCGGGCCTTCAGCGATGGCGGCAACATCTTCTTCGGGGGGATGGGGGATCAGTTGAAAATGCCCGTGCAGGATTTCGATCCCAGCGGCGCCTACCCCAAGTCCGCTATCCGCCCGAGTGGCAAATTCGCCAGCGAGCTGTTTGCCGACACGGCCGTGAAGTTTCTAAACGGCTACCGCTCCGAGCGGCCATTCCTTCTCTATTGCTCGTTCACATCCCCGCACGATCCGCGCATGGCGCCTAAGCAGTTTGCCGACATGTATTCGCCGGACAAGGTCTCACTGCCGAAAAACTTCCTGCCCGAGCATCCGTTCGACAACGGCGAGTTGAAAGTGCGCGACGAAATGCTGGCTCCTCATCCGCGTACGCCCGCTGTTGTGAAGGAGCATCTGGCTGCCTACTACGCCATGGTTTCGGAGGTGGATCATGAAATCGGGCGCATCCTCGATGCGCTGGACCGCAGTCCGCACGCGGCGAACACGTACGTCGTGTTTGCCGGCGATAACGGATTGGCCGTTGGCCAACACGGGTTGTTGGGAAAGCAGAGCGTGTACGATCACAGCGTGCACGTGCCGCTGATCGTCTACGGTCCGGGCGTGCCCAAGGGCAAACGCTGCGAGGCCTTCGTGTATCTCTACGACATCGCGCCCACGATTTACGAATGGGCCGGGATACCTAAGCCTGCCACGGTGGACGGGGAAAGCCTTGTGCCACTGCTCAAGGATCCGCGCCGGCTGGTACGCGAGTCGATGTTTTTCGCGTATCGCAATCTCCAGCGGGCGGTGCAGACCAAGGAGTGGAAGCTCATCCGCTACACGGTGAACGGAAAGGAAACTATCCAGCTTTTCCACATTGCCAAGGATCCGTGGGAGACAAATAATCTGGCCGGCAAGCCGGAATACCGCGCGCAGCAGGAGAAGCTGCTGGCGGAGCTACAGCAGTGGCAGCAAAAGACAGGCGACCCGCTAGCCTGATGCCTGCCGGCTCTCGTAGGTCCGCCAGAAAAAGCCGTCCGTCATGCCGGCGATGTACTCGCAGACAATGCGATGCAGCGGCAGTTCCACGGTCCGTTCGCGATGCGATGCAGGCAGCCGGCCGGGGTGGTCCAGGAAGAACTGGAACAATTCGCCGATGGCGGCGTTGGAGCGCGCACGCTCAGCGCGCAGGGCTTCCGTGGAATACACTTGCCGGTGCAGGAATCCCTTGATTGCGCTATTCCATTCCTGGCCCGCGGCCGTGAAACGAGCCAGCCGCCGCGGATATTGCCGAACATCCTCCACCGTTTCCACGCCCGCCTCGATCGCCGCGCGCCCGGTGCCTTCGATGAGCGAGGAAACCAGCATGTCGATCAGGGCGCGCACGCATTCCAGGAACTGAATGCGCTCCGGGGCGCCGGGATACTGGCTTTCGATGGTCTCATGTACCTCGCGGACGATGGCCACGTGGGCGGCGAGTTCCGACACGTTTAGAAGCCCGGCGGATTGCGCGTCGTCGAGATCGGCGGTGTTGTAAGCGATTTCGTCGCAAAGATCGATCAGTTGCGCCTCGAGCGGTGGACGCAGGCCCGGCAGGTATTCTTCGAGTTCCACGCCGTCGCCGGGCTCCACCTCGCGCGAATGCTTCACGATGCCTTCGCGCACTTCGAATGTCAGGTTCAGGCCGGGAAAACGCGCATAGCGTTGCTCGAAGCTCTCCACGATGCGCAGGGCATGCAGGTTGTGATTGAACACGTCGCCGTGGCGGCGCATGATGCGGTCGAGTTCCTGTTCGCCGGAATGGCCAAACGGCGGGTGCCCTAGATCGTGCGCCAGGGCAAGAGCCTCCGTCAGATCCTCGTCCAAACCGAGGGTCGCGGCGACCGTGCGCGCGATCTGCGCCACTTCCATGGTGTGGGTCAAGCGGTTGCGGAAGTGGTCGGAGACGGAAGGCGGGAAAACCTGGGTTTTGTCTTCCAGGCGGCGAAACGCGCGGGCATGGACCACGCGGTCCCGATCGCGCTGAAAATCGTTGCGGTAACGATGCGGGAACTCAGGGTAGCGGCGTCCCCTGGAACGGCCCACCGGGAATCGGAGGAAGGCGAGCGCCTGGGGGTCCACGAGAACTACTGATTCATCATCTCGCCGAGCACGCCGACCGCGGCCCGCGTTACGGCCGGACGATCAAGGGCTTGCAGCGACTTCAGGATGATTTCAGCCTCCTGGCGCTTGGTCTTGTAGATGGCCCTGGCGAGGGCAATCTGCGCTTGCTCCTTGCTCACGGCGGCGGTGGGATTGGCCACCAAGTCGCGCAGCAGGGGTTCGGCCTGGTCCACCTTCTTCTGTGCCACGTAGAGCGTGGCCAGCGATAGTTTCCCGAGCGAGGCAATGGCCTTGTCACTGCTGGCGGCCACAAGCTTGAAACCGGCTTCGCATTCCGCCACTTTGCCCGTGTCGCAGAGCAGTGTGGAGGCGGAGTACCGCGCCAGATCCCCTTCTCTGGTACCGGCGTGCTTGGTGGCCACTTCGGTGAAGGCTTTCAAGGCCGCGGCATCCTTGTCTGCCTGGGTGGGGAAAGCCAGCCCGCCGTTCGGATTCTGGGGGCCCACGAACGCATCGAGCACCAGCGAAGCCTGCCGCAGGTCCTCCTGCCGCTTCGATGCCTGGTAGTTCATGAAAGCGTAAGCGCCAACGGCGACAACGAGAATCGCGGCGGCGATGCCGCCGTATTTCTTCACCTGCTCCTTATGTCCTTGCAGGTAGTCGACCGTATGCGTCACTTCTTCGACAAATTTATCGTGCTTGATCTGTTCGCGTAACTGCTTATCCACGTGTAAACCTCGGAATCTTACAGGTTAGCATAGGGAAGATGGCGCTACGATTGGCAGGCAAGACGGCGTTGGTCACCGGTGGATCGCGGGGCATTGGGAAAGCGATTTGCAAGCGGCTCGCGGCAGAGGGTGCGGAGGTGATCATCCACTACAATCGCCGTGCCGATGCGGCTGCCGCGTTGCGCGACGAGATTGGAGCACATGCCCGCGTTGTGCAGGCGGACATGCAATCTCTGTCCGGCATCGAGTCTTTGTTCCAGGGTCTCGATGCGGACCGCCTCGATTTCCTGGTGAACAACGCGGGCATCTGGAAGCCGTCGCCTGTAGGCTCCACTTCGGTGGAGCGCATGAACGAGATTATCGATATTAACCTGAAGGCTCCGTTCTGGACGTTACAGTGCGCCCTGCCCTTGCTCAACGGCGGCGCGCGTGTCATCAATATTTCGTCGGTTGCGGCCAAGACAGGTGTTGCCGGCGGGCGCAGTCTGTACGGCGCCACCAAAGCCGCGATCGAGTCCCTGACGCGGAACTGGGCCATGGAACTTGCTCCGCGGGGCATTCTGGTGAACGCGGTGGCGCCTGGCTATGTGCAAACCGACATGACTGCCGAGCATCTGGGCAATCCCGCCAACTTCGAACGGGCCATGGCCCGGCATCCACTGGGGCGCATGACCACACCCGAAGACGTCGCCGGCGTCGTTGCGTTTCTGTGCTCCGACGATGCGTCTTTCATCACCGGGCAGACCATCAACGTCAGCGGCGGCTTCGTCATCTGAAGCATTTGACGCGCGGCTTGGCTGCTGGCACCCTGTAGATAAGGCTGAGGAAGCGGTAAGTCGGCGGCGTGCGAAAGGAATCGCGTCTCATGCGCTGGCTCTACGTTTTCTTAAGTGTGCTGCCTCTATGGGCTGCTTCGCCCGAAATCCGTGTTCTCCACGACGATGGAGGCTGGTGCTGGTTTGAGGACGAACGCGCGATTGCCGTCAATGGCAAGCTGCTCTTCGGCGTGGTTGCTTCCGGACGCAAGGGCAACGTGGAAGCGGTGACCTATGACCCGAAGACCGGACAATCGAAGGTGTTCGTTTTGCATCGGCCGGAAAGCCCCGAAGAACAGCGGCGCTGGATGGACGACCACAACTCGCCGGCCTTCCTACTTCGTCCCGACGGCCGTGTTCTGGCGCTGTACGCCAAACACGGTATCGACGAGAAGATCTACTACCGTATCTCAGAGCCGAAGGACACGACACGATGGGGCGAGGAGCGCATCTTCGTTCCCAGTCCAACCTCGCGAGTGACGTATTCCAACCCGCACTATCTCTCCCGTGAGAAGCGCGTCTATAACTTCTTTCGCGGTATCCACAATTCCTTCAAGCCTTCGTACGCCCACAGCGAAGATGGCGGTGAAACATGGACGGCCGGAAATGTTTTCATCAACGTTCCCACCGAGTTCCGCCACCGGCCGTATGTCAAGTACGCAACCAACGGCAAGGACACGGTGCACATTGCCTATACCGAGGGCCATCCGCGGAATTTCGACAACAGCATCTATCACATTTTTTACCGAAAGGGCATGCTGCACCGTTCGGACGGAGCGCCCATCCGGGATCTGCAAGGTGGACTACAGACTCCCGAGGAAGGCACGCTGGTCTACAAAGGCGGCCCCAATCGCGTGGCCTGGATCAGCGACATTCACCTGGACCGCCAGAAACGTCCCGTGCTGGTGTTTTCCGAGCAACGCGATCCCAGCGGCAGCGACCACCGCTACCATTACGCCCGATGGGACGGCAGCCGGTGGATGGAGCACGAAATCGCTTATGCAGGCAGCCGCTTGTATCCCGGCGAAGACGACTACACGGGCAATATCGCAATCGTCCCACGGCGTCCGGACAATGTTTATATCTCCACCAACGCGCATCCGGTGTCCGGCGAAACGATGCCACACTACGAGATCTTCCACGGAATCACGAAAGACGGCGGGGCGCACTGGACCTGGACGGCCGTCACGAAAGACTCCGAGGAAGACAATATCAGGCCGATTTGTCCTATTTTCAAGGGGGTACCAGAGGTCCTCTGGCTTCAAGGTAGAATGGAATCCTATACCAACTATCGATTCCAGGTAGTGGGTCTGTTCCGGAAGTAGTCGTATCGGAGGTACTATGCAGAGACTCGCTTTCGCCTCTCTCATGGCGATGCTGGGCACGGGTGTGCTTGCGGCGTCGGATCCTGGTTGCCCGCAATACCCCGCATCGGCACGAGCCGAACTCCAATCACAGTTGCAGTTGGAGGCCGACTTCGCGCAATTTGCCACTCGTGCGGGCAAGAAGCCTGTGCGCAGCGCCGTCAAGCGCAACAATTTCGTCGACGACCATATCTTCGGGAAGATGGAAGCGGACGGCGTTTCCCCCGCCGCGCTCACCTCGGACGCCGAGTTCTTGCGCCGGGTCAGCATCGATCTTACCGGCCGCATCCCCACTCCGGAGGAGGCGGTAGCGTTTCTGAACGACAGAGATTCCGCCAAGCGCGCCAAACTCATTGAGAGATTGTTGGGATCGCCGGCCTACGTCGATCAGTTCACGCTGTACTTCGCCAATAAGTTCGAGGTCACCAGCGCCTATTACTCCTACATCGGCCTCACCGGGCGCACATTGTTCAACAAGTATCTCCGCGATTTCGTCGGCCGGGACCGTCCCTTTGACCAAGTGGCCACGGAAATGATCACCGCATCGGGCGACGCGGACCTGGTGGCTCCCGCGAATTTCCTCTCCCGAGGCTGGCAGGAAGGCGATCCGATTCAAGACACCTGGGACACGCTCACCGACCGCATCACCGTCCGCATGCTCGGCTTTAAGACCGAATGCATCTCCTGCCACAACGGCCGCGCTCACCTCGAGCAGATCAATCTGTGGCTCTCGCGCCGCACGCGGGAGGAATTCTGGCGGACATCGGCCTTCTTCTCGCGCATGAACATGACGCGCATTTCCACGGACGCGTTCAACCAGCGGCTGCGCTTCTTCTACAGCGATCGCAATTCGGGCGGCTATTCCGCCAGCGTCAATGTCAATGCGCCGGGACCGCGTCCTGCCCGTTCCGGCGGACCCTATGAGCCGCGCTTTATCCTCACTGGCGAAGAGCCGCAGACCGGCGAATGGCGGCAGGAGTTCGCCCGGATCGTCACCGGCAACCGCCAGTTCGCCAAAGCAGCGGTGAACTACTTGTGGGCGTACCTGTTCAACTACGGACTGGTGGATCCGCCCGACGCCTGGGATCTTTCCCGCCTCGATCCGCGGAATCCACCGCCTGCTCCCTGGGCCTTACAAGTCACGCATCCGGAATTGCTGGAGCAACTGGCCGACTACTTCATCGACAACAATTACAGCATCAAGAGCGTTCTCCGCCTGCTGGTGAATTCCAACGCCTATCAGCTTTCCAGCAAGTACGAAGGCAAATGGGAACCTGCCTATACGCGCTACTTCGCCAAGCACATCCCGCGCCGTCTTGCGGCCGAGGAACTCTTCGATGCGCTAGCTATTTCCACACAGACCGAAACGCCGATGTTCGTTCCCGGCTTTGAAGAACCGCTGCTCTATGCCAATCAACTGCCCGACCCCACCGAGCCGCGGAGCGATGCGCTGATCCTCGAATTTCTCAACACTTTTGGCAGGGGCGATTGGTGGAACAACCGGCGCGATCCGCAGCCCACCATTCTGCAACTGCTCTACAACATGAACGGCGGGCAGACTGTGCTCCGCTCGTTCGCGTCGAATCCCAGCAGTCCGACCAACCGGCCCGGACGATTAGCGCAATCGCGCCTGAGTGACGAAGAAATCGTGCGCGAGATGTTCCTGGCTACCCTGACTCGTTATCCCACCGACCAGGAGTTGGGCACAGTGCTGCGCATGAAGCAAGGTACGCGGCTCGATTGGATCAGCGACCTACAGTGGGCGCTGCTCAACAAGCTCGATTTCATTTTCAATTACTGATAGGGAAGAGGCGACTCAACATGCGCAACGATTGTGGCAATCACGGATCCACGAGCCGGCGTCACTTCCTGCTCGGTGCGGCATCGACGGCCGGATTTCATCTGCTGAAAGTGCATGGCGATGCCGAGGTGGTGACGCGCTCGGCGGCGCCGCGGAAAACGGCGACGGCTTGCATCTTCATCAATCTGGCGGGGGCTCCCAGCCACCTCGACACCTTTACTCCGAAAGATGGCCCTTGGAATCCGCCGGACGCGGACTTGCGGGAGTATCCAGGCGGCATCGTGCTTTCCCGGACCTTCTTCCCGAATCTGTCGAAGATCACCAACGACCTGTGCATACTGCGCAGCCTGGTGAGTTGGGAAGCGGCGCACGAACGGGGCCAGTTCTACGTGCAGACGGCGCATCCTTCGAACCCAGCCTTCGCACAGGAAACGCCGCATATCGGCGCGGTGATCTCGCGGGAGCTGGCCAACCCTTCGAGTCCATTGCCGCCGTTTCTCGCCTTTTACAGCAACGGCATGCAGGGAGCGGCGTTTCTTGGCGGACGAGTGGCGCCGATGATGCCGACCCCGGCGCGGGCGGGTCTTTCCACGCTCGAGCACAATTATTACGGTGCGGCCAGCCAGTCGCGATTCGAACGCAAGTTCCAACTCCTCGATGCTCTCGATGCCCCTTTGCGCCAGAATCCTTTCGATCCGGGCATGGCGGCGTACTCCAGTTTCTACGGCTCAGCGAAGCAGATGATGTACAACGATGCCATCGCCAATGTGTTCAAATACAGCGCCGATGACGAAGGCCGCTACGGCAATACGAACATCGGCCGTTCGCTGATTGTCGCCCGCAATGCCGTGCGCGCCCGCAACGGCGCGGTGTTCATTAACACCACCATGGGCGGCTGGGATACTCACCAGCAGCAGTTCGACACCACGTACTCCGGCAACATGTATCAGCTCACCAATCAGCTCGACCGGGCGGTCGGCGCGCTGGTGGAAGACCTGAAAGCGTCCGGCGATTTCAGCCGCACCATTATCTGCATGATGGGCGAATTTGGCCGCACACCAGGCGCGCTGAACGCCCGCGGAGGCCGCGATCATCACAAGAACGCCATGGCGGCCGTGCTGTTGGGCGGCGGCGTCAAGGGCGGGCAGATCATCGGCGACCAGAGTCCGGACGGCGCCACCGTCGTCACGCCCGGCTGGAAAGCCGACCGCGCCATCTACACCGAAGACGTGGCCTGCACACTGTATTCCGCGCTCGGCATCGACTGGACCAAGGCGATTACCGACACCCCATCCCGCCGCAAGTTCGAATACGTGCCGTATGCGTCGGAGGGAACCTACATGCCGGTGGACGAAGTATTCGGAGGCTGATGCGGATGAAACTCGCACTTGTGCTTCTCGGCGCCGCGGGCCTGTTCGCACAAGGCCCCGCCGCCAGCGTGCAGATTCTCACGCCGTCTCTGCGCATTCTCGCCGGGGAGCGCGTGGAGATGCGCGCCGTCGTGCGCGATGCCAACGGCGTCGAGCGTCCCAACGATATCCCCATCTGGTCGGTGAACAATCAGACTCTGGCCACCATCGAAAGCAATGGCACATTGACGGCACGCGCGCTCGGACTGGTTACGGTGAGAGCACAGGCCGGCGGCGTGGCCTCCACCACGCTGGTGCAGATCCTCCCCAAAAGGATTCGCCTCACCCCATCGAACGCAAGCGTGACGGTGGGGGAGCGGCTGCAATTCCAAGCCGTCGCTTTCGATAAAAACGACCAGCCCTTGCCAAATGTGACGTTCGCGTGGTCCACATCGAGCGGCAACGGATTCACCACCAACACCGCAACGATCTCCAGCACGGGCATGCTGTCCACTGTGGCGACCGGTAATATTTTGGTGCGGGCTTCCATAAACTACAACACTTCGGTTCCGGGTTTTGAGCGGCAGTATCAGGCGATTGCGACGCTTTCCATCCGGCCGCCATCCACCTACAAGCTGCGCAAGTTGGTTGGAAACGCCGACGTGCGTCCCGGCCCCTTCCGCCTGCGGGCGAAGATCGTGCCGCTGCTCGGCAACGATCAAGGACAGGTGCTGTTCAACGCCAATCTCGACGGTATGGCCAATGGGCCGCTGCTGCTGGATGGCCGCGGCTCGCGCCTCATCGCCTGGGGCGGCATGCCTGGTCCCGCCGGCCAGACTTCGGTCTACGAGTTTCCCACTCTTGCCATTAACAACAACGGCACGGTGCTGGCGCTTGCCAACGTGCTCTTCAGCGGAAACGTTGTGTTCCGTATCAACGGTGGCGATGTCGACCCCGTCTTCATTGACCCCATGCCACTGCCGGGCACCGAAAACCTCACCGGGCCCGCCATCACACGGAACAGCCTCAACGATTCCGGCGATTTCGTGATGGCCGCCAACTACCGCATCGCCAATGCCGGACCCACCTACCGGGCCATCTTCCGCGTTCCGCAACGCGGCTTCCCGGATGAAGTGGTGACGACGCGCGAAACTCTGCCCGGCTTGCCCTCGCCCTTTACGATCGACGCGGAATTCGGTATTGCCGGCAACGGAACCGCTTTCTTCTCCGCGACCTCGGGCACGGCTAGGGCTCTCTACGTGCGTGGTTACGAACCGCATCGAAGGGTGATCGGCACCGACGATGCGCTGCTCGGCTCCACGGTGGCGCGGTTTCCCGCCAATCCGTTCTACCTCAATAACGACGGCGATCTGATCGCCGTTGTTGTGCTGGCCAACAACCAGACGCATATGCTGCGCTATTCTCTCCGCGACCTCAGCGCTCCCGTGGCCACGCTGCCGCTGCGCAGCTACAGCAACGTCTACCGCATTCACCCAGAGTTGGGTGTGCTGTTCCTCGGCGACGGCGGAAAGGGATACGGCGTTAACATCTGGAACGGCGCCGAGGTAACTCCGATCTTCTTGCAGAATAACGCCGCCAGCCGGTTGCGCGGGAAGACCGTGCCGCAGATCGACTACGCCACCATGGATGGATCGGGCGAAGTGACGATTCTCGCCCGTACACAGGACAACGCGATGGAGATCTTTTCCATCCGGGTGGGACAGGAGGCCGTGCCCCTGCTGGCTGCCGGCGACCCCGTGGAAGTGTCCGCCCCCGTCAATCTCATCAACACGCTGCCCGGCGCCCGCACCGGTCCTCACCACGTTCTGCTCGGCGGCCGCGGCTCCAGCGTCTTTGAGTCTTCCGAAGAAGGCTTGAAACCCGCTTATCTCATTGGAGAGCGCTACTCGAACACAGCACTCTACACCGGTTCCGATACCAACAACACGCAGAAAACATCGAGCGGTGAACTCATCGTCACCCCGACCAGCGGCATGGGGATGCTGCGCGTTCGCAACGGCGAGGGCGAGTTTCTGTATCGCGCGGGCCTTTCCCTGGGCAATGGAACTACAGCCAACGCCGCGCAACTCATCCGCGGCAACAGCGCCGGCGATCTGCTCTGGCAAGCCAGCACAAACAGGGGAGACACGCGATTGCTGCTGACGCGCAACGGCCAGCACCAAACTCTGCTGACCAACAACGTCTATGCCGCCGAACCGACCCTGGTGGAAGACAAGCCCGTGGCCTCATGGGGGGATCTGGCCATCGATGAAACCGGCCGCATCATGGCCACACTGCGTTTTCGCGATACTTCCTTCGGTTTGTTCCTCTACAACAATGGCGAGTGGCAGCGTGTCCTTACCTCCGGCGAGTCGCGCATTGGCGGCAACATCATTACCGCTTATTCGCAGGTGAAAGCCGGCGGCGACGCTATCTATGCCGTCGTCAGCATGCAAGGCATCGGCAACACCCTGGCCCGGCATCGCAACGGAAGCTGGGAAGTGGCCATCGCTGTCAGCGACAGACTGGCTACCGGACACACAGCCAACTCCATCGGGATCTACGAGGTCAACCGCAACGGCGATATCTTCGTGCAGTGCAACACCAATACTCAGGTTCTGATGGTGAAGCAGCGCGATGGCCGGATGCACTACATCCACATGCTGAACGAACTCACACCCGACGGCGACCTGCTGCTACGCACCAGCGATTACGATATTCGCGACGACGGCACCGTCTATTTTCTAGGCATGTCGGTTCTCGACGAATACGCCGTATACATGGCAAAGCCGGTAAACTAGCGCCACCAGGGCCACGTCCATCAGGGCGCGAAACAGAAACAAGTGCCTGCCGGTTTCCTTGCAATCCGCCAACGCGCTGAGAAAGAATTCGATCGCCGCCATCGCGGCCAGCGCCAGCGCCGCCGGGGCGCCACGATACACGTAGATCAGCCCCAGAAGCACAGCGATGAGATAGCCTGCGTAGAGCCATGGCCTGGGCTGAAACAGCGCGCGCCGCGTATCGCTCACCACAGCGAATGCGTGACTCATCGCCGCCGGAGCCTTTCCCGCGCTCTTCGTGAAATTGCCGTGCCCAAAGTGCCGCTCGAGCGCTCCATCGCGCAATCCGGCTTCCGTTAAACGCAACGGCACTTCGGGATGCCGCAGATAGTACCGCAGCAATTTCCAGTGGCTCAATTCGCGGATCAGCATTGCCCGGTACGAAGGATGGTTCATCCCCGATTCCGGCCCGAATGCATCCGTTCCGCGAAATGCCACCATCTCGGGCGGCAGGCCCAACTCCTTGAGCACATCCGCCTGTTTCTGGCTGTACAGCAACAGATCGCTGAACACCACGTGATAGGCAGCCATTGCGCGATAGTCCTCCGGCACCCGCTGATACATGCCCCATACCGCGGCGCATAGCAGCGCCACGTACGCGGCAATCGCCTTGCGTGGCAGTAGTTCGCGCATGCGCCTATCGAGCAGCAACAACACGGCAATCGGCGCCAGCAGGAATGTGTGCTGTAGCTTCGAAGTCAACAACAGCAGAATCGCAACCATCAGCCCCGCCGCATTCCAGCGCATGTTTCCGTGCCGCGCCGCCAGCCGCGCATAAAACGCCGCCGACAGCACCAGATACAGAAACGAGCCCACATCCATGTAGAACGAATTGAAGTAGGCGAAGTACGCCACATCGCATAGCACCGCCAGGATCGCGATCCACACCGCCGGCGATCGCACAATCGGAGCGATCAGCCATAGCGCCGCCAGAAACAGCAGGCTGTGGGCCAAGCCTACCAGCCGCAGCCCCAGCAAACCTCCAGTGAAAGGACTGGTTCCATAGAGCACAATCGCCGCCGGCAACAGGGTGGACGTATAGAGCCGCACCTTCACCGGCTCATGCGGATCCTGCCGCCACACCGGAATCACAAAATCGAAATACCGCTCCGATTCCTTCACGGGCACGGCGGGAACCAATTGCAGCGGTCCGGTGACATTGACGTAGTCCCCGTTGTCCGCCAGCCCGACGATCGGCTGCACCAGCAGTTGCGACCAAAGGATCACCGCGGCCACCAGCACCGGGAAGATCTGTCTGGCCTGCATTGACATCGACTCTTCACGATAACATTCCCGCGCTGGTTCTCCGATTGCCGCACCCTCTGCCCTGTAATAAGATGAAGATCGAGCTTATAGAAGGGTAAGGTGACTCTGCATGATTCGCCTGGATGCTGACCGTTCCGTTGAATTCTGCGACGGCTTTCGCCGCAGGGATTTCCTGCATGCCGGCTCGCTTTCCGCGCTAGGCCTGGGCCTCGGCCAATTCCTTGGCCTGAAAGCCCATGGTGCTGTCGATAAGAGCAAAGACATCAACTGCATCATGCTCATGCTGGTGGGCGGACCTTCGCAACTTGACACCTGGGACATGAAGCCGAATGCACCGGTGGAGATTCGCGGGCCCTACAAGCCCATCAAGACCAACGTTCCGGGCATCGAGATCAGCGAAAACTTCCCACGCATGGCGAAGCACGCCGACAAATACGCCATCGTCCGCAGCATGTATCACACTGCCGCCGCCGTGCATGACACCGGCCACCAGATGATGCAGACCGGCCGCCTCTTTCAGGGTGGCGTGGAGCATCCGCATATCGGCTGCGTGCTGGGCAAGCTCCGCGGACCCAAGGGCGACGTGCCCCCGCATGTGCTGCTGCCGCGCCCCATCGGAAACACCGGCGGCAATATGCCCCACGGCCAAAGCGCGGGATTCCTGGGCAAGACCTTCGATCCGTTCGTCCTCAATGCCGATCCCGCGGATCCGAACTTCCGCGTGCCCGACATGTTGCCTCCCGACTACCTCACCGCCCTGCGCGTCGATCGCCGCCGCAACTGGCGTGAGATGGTGGATAAGACCGTCAGCAAATTCGAAACCTCGCAGGACGCGCGCCTGCTCGATTCCACGTTCCATCAGGCCTATACGCTGATGTCCTCCGAGAAAGCGCGCGAAGCCTTCGAACTGCATCGCGAAGACGAGAAGGTGCGCGAGAAGTACGGCATGAACCGCTTCGGGCAAAGTTGTCTGCTGGCGCGCCGCATGATCGAAGCCGGCGTGCGCTTTGTCACCATCAACATGTTCGAAACCGTGTTCGACGAAATCACCTGGGATATCCACGGTTCGAAACCCTTCAGCCCCATCAGTTGCTATCGCGATCTGGTCGGTCCCATGTTTGACATGGCCTATGCGAGCTTGCTTGAGGAACTACAGGATCGCGGCCTGCTCGACAACACCATGGTTGTCGCCTTCGGCGAATTCGGCCGCACCCCGAAAGTCAATCCCGCTGGCGGGCGCGACCACTGGCCGCAGTGCTGGAGCATCCTCATGGCCGGCGGCGGAGTCAAAGGCGGCCAAGTTGTGGGTGCATCCGACGACATCGGCGCGGCGCCCAAAGACCGCCCCTGCACCCCCGGCGAAGTCGCCGCAACCATCTATCACGCACTGGGCATCAGTCTCGAAACCGAACTGCCCGGCGCACAAGGACGTCCCATCCCCATCGTGGATCGCGGCGTTGAACCCATCCGCGAGTTATTCTCTTAGCCTCATGAGGTATCCAATTTCTGTGCTACTTCTCGCCGGCATCCTGTCGGCGCAATCGGACTTACAGGTGCTTCCCGCGGCCGTCGAGCTTTCCACTCCCGAGTCGCGCCAGCAACTGATCGCCGAGTCCTTCACCGCCGGCTTCCATGACGACGCCACAAGGAAAGCCACCTGGAACTCCGCCAACCCGAAGGTGGCCACGGTGGACGAAGCCGGCTTCGTCAAACCAACCGGCGACGGGGAAACCACCATTACCGCGACGCTCAACGGAAAGACGGCCACAGCGCACGTTCGTGTCAAAGGCATGACGCAGCCTTTCGCCTGGAGCTTCAAAAACCACGTCACTCCAGTGCTGACGAAGATGGGTTGCAACCAGGGCGCATGCCACGGCGCGCAAGCCGGAAAGAACGGCTTCAAACTGACTCTCCGCGGCTACGATCCCGATGTCGATTACGACACGCTCACCCGCGCTTCCCTCGGCCGCCGCATCGCCATGGCCGATCCGCCCGCGAGTCTTCTGTTGCAGAAAGCCACGTTCGGAATCCCGCATGGCGGAGGGCTGCGCTTCAAGAAGGATTCGCTCGAATACCGTGTCATTGCCGAATGGATCGCCGCCGGCGCGCCACGTCCGCAGCCTACCGAAGCAACCGTTACCGCTCTCGAAGTCTTCCCGCGCACGGCCATCTTGAAGCCCGCGCAGGAACAGCAGATCACCGTCCGCGCCCGCTACTCGGATGGACGCCTCGAAGATGTCACCCGCTGGGCCAAATTTAGCAGCAACAACGAAGGGGCGGCGCTCGTCGATGATTACGGCAAGGTGAAAATCACCGGTAGCGGTGAAGCGGCCATCAGCGTGTGGTTCTCCAGCCGTATCGTCTACTCGCGCATGGTGTCGCCCTATCCGCACCAAGTCTCCCAAGCCGACTACGACAAATTCACCCGCCGCAATTTCGTCGACGATCACGCGCTCGCCAAGTGGAAGAGCCTCAACATCGCGCCTTCCGCGCCCGCCTCCGATTCCACCTTCATTCGCCGCGCCTACCTCGATGCCGCCGGTATTCTGCCTTCCGCCGAAGAAGTGGAGCAGTTTCTTGCCGACAAAGCCGCCGATAAGCGCCAGAAGCTGATTGACGGCCTGCTCCAGCGCGACGAGTTCGCGGACTACTGGGCCTATAAATGGTCCGATCTGCTGCTTGTCTCCAGCCGCCGCCTCCAGCCCAACACGATGTGGGCTTTCTACAACTGGATCCGCGACAGCGTCAAAGCCAACAAACCCTGGGATCAATTCGCCCGCGACATCTTTACCTCCAGCGGCAACACGCGCACCAACGGCGCGCTGAATTATTTCTTCCTGCACAAAGACCCCATCGACCTCACGGAAAACGTGACGCAGGCGTTTCTCGGACAGCGCCTTACCTGCGCCCGCTGCCACAATCATCCGCTCGAAAAGTGGACCCAGACGCAGTATTACCAACTCGCCAATCTCTTCGCCCGCGTCGGCATCAAGTCCAACAGCGCCGATCCGAACGACGTCGTCGTCTTCGCCAAGTCCACCGGCGACGTGAATCACCCCCGTCTGCTGCGTCCGCTGCCGCCCACTCCACTGGATGGCGAGCCCCTCGATCTCGACTCCACCGAGGACCGCCGTGTGCACTTCGCCAATTGGCTGACGTCGCCCAAGAACCCGTACTTTGCCCGCAATATCGTCAACCGGGTTTGGGGCAACTTCATGGGCCGCGGCCTCGTCGATCCCATCGATGACGTGCGCGAAGCCAACGCCGCTTCGAACGAGGAGCTCTTTGCCGCTCTCGTGAAGGACTTCGTCGATCACGGTTACGATATCCAGCACCTCATCCGTACGATCATGAACTCCGGCGTCTATCAGCTTTCCTCCGACGCCAACGCCACCAATCAATACGATGGGGTCTACTATTCGAAGTACATCGTGAAGCGGCTGCCCGGAGAGGTGATCCTCGATGCCATGTCGCAAGTCACGGGCGTTCCCACTGCCTTCCCCAACTATCCCGCCGGCACGCGCGCGCTGCAATTGCCCGACACCCAGGTGGTCTCGCGATTCCTCACCGTCTTCGGCCGCCCCAACCGCGTCATCTGCGACGCCTCGGAGCGCTCCTCGGACCCCAGCATCGCGCAAGCTCTCCACGTCATCAACGGCGACACATTGAACAAGAAACTGAGCGCACCCGATGGAGCAGTCTCGCTCTTGCTCAAGCTCGGGCTCTCCGATTCGCGCATCCTCGAACATCTATTCCTGTCCGCCTACTCGCGCTATCCCAACGAAACCGAGCGCACCGCATCGCTTGCCGCATTGCGCCAATCGCGGGAAATCAAGGGGACGGCGGCGCAGGTGCTCGAATCCCGGCGGCAGGCCATCGAAGACATGATGTGGGCGCTGCTCACCAGCAAAGAGTTCCTCTTTAACTACTAAATGAAACGGCGAAGCTTCTTGTCGCTCCTTCCCGCCGCTGTCTTCGCACAGCAGAAGCAAGCGCGCATCTACTCGATGGCGTTCTCGCCCGGCGGCGACCTTCTCGCTCTCGGTGGATTTCGCGAAGTGCGCCTTGTCGATCCCGTAACGGGGAAACCCGTTTCCACCCTCACCGGCCACGTCGACGCCGTGCGAGCCCTTGCCTTCACACCCGATGGCAAACACCTCGCCGCGGGCGGAGGCATCCCAGGCAAGAAGGGTGAAATCAAAGTCTGGGACGTCGGCGCCCGTGCCGTGCGGCTCACCGCCGAAGGCCACAGCGATTGCATCTACTCGCTTGCCGTCTCGCCCGACGGAAAGACCATCGCCACCTCCAGCTACGACAAGCTGATCCAGCTTTGGGATGCTTCCACCGGCGCGAAAATCCGCACGCTGAAAGACCACATCGACGCTGTCTACGCGCTTTCCTACACGCCCGATGGATCGCGCCTGCTCTCCGGTTCCGCCGATCGCACCGTGAAAATCTGGAATCCGAAAACCGGTGAACGCCTCTACACATTGAGCGATGCCGTGGACGGCATCAACAGCATCGCCGTCAGTCCCGATGGCCGGCAAGTGGCCGCCGGCGGCATCGACAAAACCATCCGCATTTGGGCGCTGGGCGCTTCCGCCGGCGAGCTTCGCAATACTCTCATCGCCCACGAAGATGCCATTCTCCAAGTGGCATGGTCGCCCGATGGCGCAACGTTGCTTTCCGCCTCCGCCGACCGCACCATCAAGATCTTCGACGCTTCCGATCTCACCGAACGCAAGTCGATTCCCAACCAGCCCGATTGGGTGCTGGCCCTGCGATTCGCCGCCGGCGGCAAACGCTTCGCCGCCGGACGCTACGACGGTTCGCTCACCTTCTACGACGTGACCACAACACCAAAGGTAGCCGCACGATGAAACGCACGACGATTCTTCTGCTCTTGTTCGCCGCGGCGATGGCGGCGCAAAAAACGGATCATCCCACGGGTTCGCGGATCACGCCGCCCACGGTGCGCGACGTGGCGCCCCTTGGGGTCTCCCGCGGCACCACTGTCGAGATGACTGTGGAAGGCTTCAACCTCGCCAAGGCAACCGGTATCTACTTCAGCGAGCCCGGCATCAAGGGCCGCATCGTACGCATTAAAGAGCTGCCCGATCTACCCGATGTGCGCCTGGGTTCCAATGGCACTCCATCCACCATCGATCTCGGCCCGCTGCCGCCGCGCAACCAGGTCACCGTGGAACTCGACATCGCACCCGATGCCGAAATCGGCGTGGCCACATTTCGTTTATTGACGCCGCTCGGCACCAGCCCGGAAGGCCGCGTGCTCATCGAGCCCTACTATGGGGAAAGTGCCGACAGAGAACCCAACGACACGCTTGAAGGTGCATTTGAAGCCTATCTGCCGTCCATCTTGGCCGGCGCGATATCGAAGCCGGGCGATATCGACCACTACAAGATCCAGGTCAAAGCCGGTGAAGAGATCGTCTTTGAAAACGCGGCGACGCAAATCGGTTCCACCCTCCAGCCCGTCGTCGCCATTCTCGCCGCAGACGGCTCCGTCATCGCCGAACACGGCCGCGTAGATCCGCAGGACGCCCAGGTCTTCTCCCATCGCTTCGAGAAAGCAGGAGCCTACTACGTCCGCATCGCCGACTACCAGCTCTCCGGCCGTGCATCCAATTTCTACCGCTACAAAGTGGGCCGCTTCCCCGTCATCACCAGCGTCTATCCGCTCGGCCTGCGGCGTGGGGAAACCCGCGAGATCACCTTCTATTCACCCGGCGCCGCCACGAAGCTGCAAGTCACCGGACAGCCTTCCCCAGAAGACGATAGCGTCGTCATCCTGCGCCCCAAGATAGGGAAGGGAAAAGCGTTCAACGAAATCAAACTCGCTCTCGGCGACGAGCCGGAGATCGAATCCGCTCTCAGCAATACTTCCGTCACCGCCGCCCAACCGGTTACGCTGCCGGTTACCATCAACGGCCGCATCGCTGCTCCCTCGCAAGCGAGCCACTTCCGTTTCCGCGCCGCCAAAGGCCAGCCTGTCGTGCTGGAGGTGGAAGCCCGCCGTCTCGGCTCCGAACTCGATTCCGAAATCGAAGTGTTCGATGCCAAGGGTAAGCCCATCGAGCGCGCCGTCGTCCGCGCCGTCTCCGAAACCTTCACCGTCCTGCGCGATCACAACGCCGTCACCCCCGGCATCCGCATCCAATCCTGGAACACGCTTGCCGTCGGGGACTACGTGCAAATCGGCGGCGAAATCCTCAAGATCAACGCCCTCCCTCGCGGCCCCGATGACGACTTCCAATCCGAATCCTTCGGCGGTATCCGCATCGCCTACTTCGGCACATCGAGTGAAGCGCACGCCATCGATAAGCCCGTCTACAAGGTGCAGATCCACCCCCCTGGTTCGAACTTCACGCCCAACGGCCTGCCCCTGACGCGCCTCTACTACCGCAACGACGACGGCGGCCCAGGCTACCTCAAGGATTCCTATCTGCACTTCATCGCGCCAGCAGACGGCGAATACATCGCCCGCATCCGCGACGTGCGCGGCACGGGCAGTGAGCGGCACGCCTATCGCCTCAGCATCCGCGGCCCGAAGCCCGATTTCCGCCTCACCATGAATCCGCGCAATGCCAACGTTCCGCTTGGCGGATCCATCCCCATCACCGTCACTGCCTTCCGCATGGACGATTTCGACGGCCCTATCGAAGTGTCCCTCGATGGCCTGCCCGCTGGATTCACGGCCACGAAAGGCACGATTGCCAAAGGACAAACCAGCACGGTGCTGTTGATCAGTGCTGCCGCTTCGGCGAGCCTTACAGACGTCGTGCCGATGCAGATCGCCGGCCGCGCTACAGCGGGCACACGTCAACTCATCCACAAAGCCAATCCCGGCGACCGTTTGAGCCTGGCCGCTGTACGGCCCATGTCGGACGTGCTGCTCACTGCCGAAACCCGTGAAGTGGAATTAGAAGCCGGCAGCACCGCGGAGATCGAAGTCTCCGTTGCACGCCAGCGCGACTACGGCGGCCGCGTCCCGATCCAGGTGCTCAATCTCCCGCCCCGCGTCCGTGTCCTCGACGTCGGCCTCAATGGCGTGCTGGTGAACGAAAACGAATCCAAGCGGAGCTTCACCATCGAAGCGCTCGCTTCCGCCGAACCGATCGAGCAAATCATCTACGTCGCGGCGGTAGTGGAAACCCGCTCCACGCAGCCCAGCATCTTCGCTGCTCCGCAGGCCATCCGCCTGCGCGTGAAACCGAAGCCGCAACTGTCATCGTTGGGTGCATCCGCTCTCCTAAAATAGAAGAGTGCCCCATCAAGTCACCCTCTTACCCGGCGACGGCATCGGTCCCGAAGTCGCCGCCGCCACTGTTCGTGCTGTCGACGCCACAGGCGTAGCCATCGACTGGGATCGCGTCGAGCTTTCCGGCGAAGTCATCGAACGCACCAAACAGTCCGTCCCCGATTCCGTCATCGAATCGCTCAACCGCACGCGGGTTGGACTGAAAGGCCCCGTCACTACCCCCGTCGCCGGCGGCTTCCAAAGCGTCAACGTCGCCCTCCGCAAGAAGTTCGATCTCTTCGCCAACGTCCGCCCCGTTAACTCCCTCCCGGGCATCAAGACACGCTTCCAGGACGTCAACATCGACATCGTCATCTTCCGCGAAAACACCGAAGATCTCTACTCCGGCCTCGAGCACGAAGTGGTCACCGACGTCGTCACCAGCCTCAAAGTCATCACCCGCGCCGCGTCCATCCGCATCGCCAAATACGCCTTCGAGTACGCCCGCGCCAACGGCCGCAAGAAGATCACCGCCATCCATAAGGCCAACATCATGAAGCTCGGCGACGGCCTCTTTCTCCGCTGCGCCCGCGAAATCGCCCAGCAATACCCCGAAATCGAATACCAGGAACTAATCGTCGACAACGCGTCCATGCAATTGGTGATGCGCCCCGACGTCTTCGATCTCCTCCTGCTCCCCAATCTCTACGGCGACATCGTCTCCGATCTCGCAGCCGGTCTTGTCGGTGGACTGGGACTCGTTCCTGGCGCCAACATGGGCGAATCCCACGCCGTTTTCGAAGCCGTACACGGCAGCGCCCCCGATATCGCCGGCAAAGGCATCGCCAATCCCACGGCCCTCATGCAATCCGCCGTCATGATGCTTCGCCACCTCAATGAGCGCGAAGCTGCCAACCGTCTCCAGCACGCCATCGCCAAGGTGTACGCCGAGGGCAAAACGGTCACTGCCGACATCGGAGGCACTGCCACCACCACGCAATTCACCGATGCCGTGATTGCCGCCCTGTAACACGATAACCTGTAGATAATGCGCTGTTCCGACATTGCCGTCATCGGCGCGCCTCTGGATCTGGGAGCTGGAAGGAGGGGCGTCGACATGGGCCCATCCGCCATCCGCGTCGCCAATCTCGATGCTCGCATCGCCGCCCTCGGCTACCGTGTCCACGACTACGGCAACGTCGATGCGGAACAGGCCGAAAGCGTCGAACCCGGCCACGTTTCGGCGCGTTACCTCCGCGAAATCGCCGCCACCTGCAAACGCATCTCCGCCACCGTGCAGAAAGCCCTTGCCGCCGGTGAACTTCCGCTCGTTCTCGGCGGCGATCATTCCGTGGCCGCCGGCACGGTTTCCGGTGTGGCGCGACATTACCGCAAGCAGAAACAATCCATCGGACTGATCTGGATCGACGCTCACGCCGACATGAATACCCCCGAAACATCGCCCAGCGGAAATGTTCACGGCATGCCGCTTGCCTGCATTGTCGGCATGGGTCCCCGCGAGCTCACTCACCTCAACGGCTTCTCCCCCATCGTCGATCCGCGCAATGTCGTCCTCGTCGGCGTTCGCGATGTCGATCAGCTCGAAAAACCCCACGTGAAGCAGAGCGGTGTGCACGCCTTCACGATGCGCGACATCGATGAACGCGGACTGCGCGCCATCATGAAGGAAGCCATCGAAATCGCCGCCGCCGGTACCGCCGGATTCCACCTCTCCTTCGACATGGATTCCGTCGACCCCCAATTCGCCCCCGGCGTCGGCACCCCCGTCCGCGGCGGTATCACCTACCGCGAAGCCCACTTGGCCATGGAAACCATCAACGATTCCGGCCTCATGCTGTCTATCGAAATTGTGGAAGTGAACCCAGTCATCGACGAGGTGAATCGCACCGCCGAACTCGCCGTCGAATTGGCCACGTCCGCTCTTGGAAAGAGGATCTTGTGAGAACACGCGTTGCCGTCATTTATGGAGGACGGAGCGGCGAACATGAAATCTCGTTGCGCTCGGCAAAGTCCATCATCGAAGCCATGGACCCCGAAAAATACCAGGTGCTGCACTACCTCATCTCCAAGGAAGGCCGCTGGTCGCCGAAGCCCATTCAGCCCGAACCCGGTTCCAATTCCCACATCGACGTCGTTTTCCCCGTGCTCCATGGCACCTTCGGCGAAGATGGCACCGTCCAAGGATTACTCGAACTTGCCGACTTGCCGTACGTTGGCCCCGGCGTATTCGCCTCCGCCGCCGCCATGGATAAAGACGCCATGAAGCGGCTCTGCATCGAGCGCGGATTACCCGTCGTCGAATGCGTCACTCTCACCACGCCACAAATCGACCCAGCCGTCATTGAGGCCAGGTTCGGTTTTCCTGTGTTCGTGAAACCCGCCAATCTCGGCTCCAGCGTCGGCATCAGCAAAGCCCGCAATGCAGAGGAACTGGAAGCCGCCGTCAAACTTGCCGCACAATTCGACCGCAAGATCATCGTCGAACGCGCCATCCTCGGCCGCGAGCTCGAATGTGCCGTTCTCGGCAACGAGGAACCCGAAGCCTCGCTCCCCTGCGAGATTCTGCCTTCCAAGGAATTCTACGACTACGAAGACAAGTACCTCCTCGACAAAGCGCAATGCTTGGTGCCCGCGGACCTGCCGCCGGCAACCACCGCCGAACTCCGCGGCATCGCTGTCGAAGCCTACAAAGCCGTCCAGTGCGAAGGCATGTCGCGCGTCGACTTTCTCCTCGAATCCGCAACCGGCAAACTCTACATCAACGAGATCAATACCATTCCCGGTTTCACGTCCATTAGCATGTTCCCCAAAATGTGGGAACACTCCGGGCTACCCATGCCCAAACTGGTCGACCGGCTGCTCGAACTCGCCATCGAGCGCCACAAAACGCGAAGAGCACTGCGGTACTCCATCTGATGCCAGCCTTTCTCCCAGCTCTGTTGCTGCTGTTCGCCGACGATCCCGCGGCGCAACTCGGAACGCTGCTCAAACAGTTCGTCGACGTATTCAACATCGTCGATACTCACGCCGCCGATCCCGTCTCTCCGCAACAGGCGCTCTACCAGGGAGCCATCCCGGGCATGCTTCGCGGCCTCGATCCGCACTCCATCTTTTTCGATCCCGCCCAGTTTGAACAACTCAAGGAACTCGAGCGCAGCACGAAGAAAGGCTTCGGCAGCGTTGTCAGCGTGCTGCCCGGCCGCGTCATCTTCCTCCAGACGCTCCCCGGTACTCCTTCGGCGCGCGCCGGCATATCCGCCGGCGACGAAATCCTCGCCATCAACGGCATTCCCCTCGCCCAGCTCGACATGGATCAGCTCATCCAGTTGCTCACCGAATCGCGCCAGCAGCAGGCCCGCCTCGATGTCAAGCGCCAGGGCAACGCGCGCCTCCTCACCTTCGTCATGACTCCGGAAGATGTCGAATCTCCCGCTGTCGACCGAGCCTTCCTTCTCAAAAACAACACCGGCTACATCCGTATCTCCAGCTTTGAAAGCGAAACCGGCAAGCAGCTCCAGGACGCCATCGAAAAGCTCGGCGGCGATAAGCTTCAGTTCCTCATCCTTGACTTGCGCAACAATCCGGGCGGAGTCCTTCCCGCCGCTCTCGACGTCGCCTCGCTCTTCCTCCCTCCCGGCACGAAAATCCTCTCCATCCGCGGCCGATCCAAGGAGGAGGAAACCGTCAAAGTATCCGAAAAGGCCAAGCCCTACTCCTGCAAAGTAGCCGTACTCCTCAATGGAAAATCCGCGAGCGCTTCGGAGATCGTAGCGGGCGCCATGCAGGATCACGACCGCGGCTTCGTTCTCGGCGAGCCCAGCTTCGGCAAGGGACTGGTGCAGAGTGTCTTCCCGCTCTCCTCCTCTTCCGGCATGGCGCTCACCACGGCCTATTACTACACCCCCAGCGGACGCTCCATCCAGCGGCCTTTGCGCAACTCCACCCTCGATCAGGTCACCCAAGCCAAGCAGCCCGAATACAAGACCGCGAAAGGCCGCACCGTGCGCGGCGGCGGAGGCATCGTTCCCGATGAAATCGTCTTCCCGGAAGGGGTCACCCAGTTTCGCGCGGTCGTCGATGCCAGCGCCATCCTCACCACATTCGCGACGCAATACACCCTGAAACATAAAGTCGACGAAACGTTCGATATCACTCCCGCCCTCCTCGATGAAGTCCAGGTGTTCCTCTCCGAGAGCCGCATCCGTCCGAGCCTCGCCGAATGGTCCCGCGAACGGGATTGGATCAGCTCCCGCGTCAAACAGGAAATCCTTAATCAGGCTCTCGGCGTTGAAAAGGGCGATGAAGTCGAACTCCGGCGGGATCCCGTCGTCCTGCGCGCCATGTCCATGTTAGGAGTCCTCTAAATGCGCCCCTTGCTGCTGACTTTCTGCGCGGCCTTGTTGCTGTCCCAAAATAAGGCCCCCGTGCGTAACGAAGAGCAACTCTGGCGGCATCGCAACCGCGGGAAAGCCTATTACGAAAACCCCACCACGCAACTCCAGGCCATCGACGAATTCCGCAAAGCCCTCGCCCTCGCTCCGAACTCCACGCGCGATCGCCTCAACTATGCACTCGCCCTCTTGCGCGGCGGCAAGACCGATGAAGGCATTGCCGAACTCAAAGCCGTGCAATCCGCCGATCCCAAGCTCCCGCACACCTGGTTCAACCTCGGTATTCATTACAAGAAACAGGGCGAAACGGATCAAGCCGCCGCCATGTTTGAAAAGCTCATCGAACTGACTCCCAACGAGCCGGTTGCCCACTACAATCTCGCCGTCCTCTACAAGCTGCAAAACAAACTCCCCCAGGCACAGGCGTTGTTCGAAAAAGCCGCGCAACTCGGCCCCAGCCTCGCCGCCCCGCACTTTCAGCTTTACAACGCCTTCCGTCTCTCCGGCCAACGCGAGGAAGCCATGAAGCAACTCGCCATCTTCCAGGAGCTCAAGAAAGCCCAGGAAGCCAGTGGCGCCACGGAAGATATGGAGTGGAATGAGTACGCCGAGATTTACGATCCCATCGATCCCGCCATTCCAGCCGCTCAGCTCATCGCGCCGCAGTCCCCCAGGTTCACGGAGCGCAAACTCAACGCAACGCTCAGTGCCGATCGCGCCGGCATGCTCGTGTTCGATGCCGACGCCGACGCCCGTCCCGATCTGCTGGCATGGTCCGCCGGTACAGGTGGGCTTCTCTTCGCCAAAGGCGCCACGCCCATCCACTCGCCCGCGCTCAAGCCCGGCCACTTCTTCGCCGCCGCCGACATCGACAACGACGGCTTCCCTGACCTCGCGATGCTCACTCCCACCGGCGCGCAGTTGCTCCGCAATCGCAACGGCACATTCACGGCCGAACCCCTCGCCGAAGGCAACTTCCAACTCGCCCTCTGGCTCGATTACGATCACGACTACGACCTCGACCTCCTCCTCCTCGGCCCAAGGCCCGCGCTCTATCGCAACCAAGGCGAAGCCGGCTTCGCCGACCGCACCGCCGATTTTCCCTTCGCCGCAGGCACTCCCGCCGCCGCCATCGCCTATCGCTCCGTGCCCGACACCAAAGGCATGGACGTCCTCGTAACCTACACGGATCGCCCTTCCGTCTTCTACCGCGATCTTCTCGCCGGCAAGTTTCGCGCGGAACGCTCCACTGTCCCCCAAGGCGCAACTCACCTCCAAGCATTCGATTGGAACCGCGATTCCGTCTTCGACATCTCCTTCATCCACGCGGGCAAACTCAACCTCGCTCCGTCCATCGCCGGTCCCTACGTCTTTCTGGATTCACAAAACCAAGGCACGGTGCATCTCTACGCGCCGCCCGCGACAGCCATGGCCACCGCCGATTTCAACGCCGATGGCCGTATGGATGTCGCTATTGCCAACGAGCGCGGGCTCTTCATCCAGGAAAACGCAACTCCCACCGCCAATCGTTATCTCTCCATCCGCCTCACCGGAGTCAAAAATCTGAAGCTTGCGCCGGGCGCCGAGGTTGAAGTTCGCAGCGGCCAGTTCTATCAGAAACAGCGCTACGACGGTGTTCCACTTCTCTTCGGCATGCACGCGCAAACGCAAATCGACGCGGTCCGCATCACTTGGCCCAACGGTCTCATCCAAAACGAAACGGCCCAAATTCCCGGACGCTCCGTCGAGTACAAAGAAGCACCGCGCCTGTCCGGCTCCTGCCCCATGATCTACACATGGAACGGCAAGGAGTTCGCATTCCTCACCGATGTCCTTGGCGTCGCCCCGCTCGGAGCCAGCGCCGGCGACGGCCAGTATTTCCCCACCGATCACGACGAATACGTCTTCATTCCCGGCCAGTTTCTGCAACCCCGCAACGGCTTCTACGATCTCCGCATCACCGAAGAGCTCAGCGAAGTCACCTACCTCGATCAACTGCAACTCATCGCCGTCGATCACCCGTCCGACGTCGAAGTTTTCTCGAACGAGAAATGGAAATCGCCGCCCTTCCCGGATCACCGCCTGTTTACCAGCCGCCGCCGCATCCCGCCCACCCGCGCCTCCATCAACGGCCAGAACATGCTGCCCGCACTGCGTCACCTCGACCGCGTCTACGCCGGCCCTTCCGCCCGCACCATGCAGAATACCGCCGAAACATTCGCACTAGAAATTGATTTTGGCTCGCAAGCCCCCGCCAACAACGCAGTCCTCATCCTCCACGGTTGGGTCGATTGGGCCGATGGCAGCGCCTTCCGCAACCAATCGCAACAGCCCGGCCGCGCCATCGCCCCGCCCTATCTCCAGGTCCGCGATCGCAACGGCCAATGGAAAACCGTCATCGAAGACATGGGCATCCCCTCGGGCAAAACGAAAACCATCGCCGTCGATCTCAACGGAAGATTCCTCTCCGCCTCCCGCGAAATTCGCATCGTGACCAACATGTGCGTCTATTGGGACGAAGCCTTCCTGGCCATCCACGAAACCGCCCCCATCCGCCAACGCCACGCCCGCCTCATCGAAGCCCGCCTCGATTTTCACGGCTTCTCCCAACCCATCGTCGACCCCCACCGCCGCCAACCCGAGCGCTTCCTCTACCACCGAACGCTCGCCGATGCCCCGTGGAACCCCACCCCTGGCCTCTACACCCGCTACGGCGACGTCAAGCCTCTCCTCCATCGGCCTGACGACCGTTTCGTCATCATGGGCGCCGGCGACCAGATCGCACTGCGCTTTGAGGCTCACCATCCTCCACCTGCCGGCTGGAAGCGCGACTTCCTGCTGTATGTCAACGGCTGGGCGAAAGATGCCGATGCGAACACCGCATTTTCACAATCCGTCGAGCCTCTTCCATTCCACGGCATGTCACAATATCCGTATTCCGCCAAGGAACATTATCCCCGCGGAAAAGCGCATATGGATTACCGCAAGCGCTACAATACGCGCCCGGCAGCACAACTTGTGAAGCAGGTTGCCCCATGAGGATTCGCTGGTTTTCCGTCGTCGCCATCGTACTACTGCTGAATTCCGTCTACATCTCAGCCCTGCCTTCCGCCACCATCTTCTACATGGCGAATGTGCTGCTGCACCTCGTTCTCGGCGTCGCGTTCCTACTCCTGTTGCACCTCCGTGGCTGGGCCAAACCCGCTCTGCCGATCTTCCTCTCCGTACTTCCCGCGCTGTATCTCATCCGCTACGGCGCCATACGCGATCACCGCATCTGGCTCTGGGCGCACATCGGGCTCGCCGTTGCCGGCGCCGTCACGCTGTGGCTCCACGCCCGTAAACATCAGCCCCAACTTGCCCGTTGGATTTTCCTTTCGCTCCTTCTCCTTGCCATCGTGCCCGGCGTAGTCAAGCTCCTCGAAAAACCCTCCCTCGTCGTCAACGCCTCGGAAACCCCCGCATCCATGGAAGAGGAAGGCGATGGCCCCAAGAGCCCCTTCTGGCCCTCGTCCGCCCGCACCAACGTCGGACTCGTTCCCTCCAGCTACTTCCTCGATTCCGACCAATGCGGCACGTGCCACAAAGATATCTACGAACAGTGGAAGTCCTCCGTCCACCACTTCGCCAGCTTCAATAATCCGTTCTATCGCAAGTCCATCGAGTTTATGCAGGAAGTACAGGGATCCACGCAACCCAGCCGCTGGTGCGCGGCCTGTCACGACCACGCCGTCATCTTCAGCGGGAGATGGGAAACCCCCATCAAGGATCAGATCGACACCCCCGAAGCTCAAGCCGGACTTGCTTGTGTCTCCTGTCACTCCATCGTCCACGTCAAAGACACAATGGGCAACGCCGCCTTCACCCTCGAATACAATTGGCTCCACGCCATCGCCGCCAATCGCAATCCCTACATCCAATCCTTCGACAGGTTCCTCACCTATCTCAATCCCCGTCCGCACCGGCAGACATTCCTCAAGCCGCTCCATAAAACTCCCGAGTTCTGTTCCTCCTGCCACAAAGTCCACCTCGATGTTCCCGTCAACAACTATCGCTGGATTCGAGGCTTCAACGATTACGACAACTGGCAGGCCAGCGGCGTTTCCGGCCGCGGCGCGCGTAGCTTCTACTATCCCAAGGAAAGCCTCGATTGCTCCGGCTGCCACATGCCTTTAGTCGCATCCAACGATCCCGGCAATCGTAACGGCAAGGTGCACTCGCACCGCTTCCCCGCGGCCAATACCGCCGTCCCCCACGTCAATAACGACAAGACGCAATTCGAAATTACGAAGAATTTCCTTCAATCCGGCTTCATTACCGTCGATATCTTTTCCGCCTCGCCCGTCGACGAATCCACGGGCGAAGCGCGCATGATCCGCCGTGCTGGAGAGCAGGCGCAATCCGCGCTCTCCAGTTTCGCCGTCGGCGAAGAAGCCGAATCGAACGCACAGGTCTTTCTCCGCGAGGTCGGCAAAGTGGCTGCGCCACTCAATGCATCCGGCGCCAAGTTCCAACCCGGCACAACGGTCCGCGTCGACGTCGTCGTCCGTACACGCCGCATCGGCCACTTCTTCCCCGCCGGCACCGTGGACGCCTTCGATGTCTGGCTCGAACTCGAAGGCAAAGACGCCACCGGCAAACACATCTTTTGGAGCGGCCGCGCCGATAACAACGGCAGCGGTCCCGTCGAACCCGGCGCCCACTTCTATCGCTCCTACCAACTCGACGGCGACGGCCACATGATCGACAAGCGCAACGCCTGGCAAACGCGCAGCGTGCTCTACGTTCGCCTCATCCCGCCCGGCGCCGCCGACACCGCGCACTTCCGTGTCAAGATCCCGAAAGACGCCAAGGGTCCCATCGCGCTTAGCGCCAAGCTCAACTACCGCAAGTTCGCCTGGCACTACACGCAGTTCGCTTTCGAAGGCATGGAGAAACCCGACCTTCCCACCATCGTTCTCGCCAAGGCCGAAGCGAAATTGGAACTCGGCGATACCTCCGATTGGAAGCAAGTCGTTCGCCCCGAAGACTACGAGCGCTGGAACGATTGGGGCATCGGGATGCTCCTCCAAGGCGACCTGAAGGGCGCCGAATACGCCTTCAAGAAGGTAATGGAAGCCAAGCCGGATTACGCCGACGGTCCGCTCAACGTGGCCCGCGCTCTGATCCAGGAAGGGGAAACCGACGCCGCCAAACCGTATCTCGCCAAAGCCGCGCAGCTCGGCCCCACCCTCGCCCGCGTCCTGTTCTTCCAGGCGATGGTCGACAAAGCCGACGGCAACTACGACGCCGCCATCGACAAACTCCGCAATGCCGCCGCCCAGTACCCCGAAGACCGCGTCGTCCTCAATCAACTCGGCCGCCTCCTCTTCCTCAAACGCGAATACGGCGAGGCTGTCCGCACCCTCGGCCGAGTCCTCAAAGTCGACCCCGAAGATCTCCAGGCCCACTACAGCCTCATGCTCTGCTACCGCGGCCTTGGCGATGCCGCCCGCTCCGACAAACACGCCAAGCTCTTCCAGCGCTTCAAAGCCGACGAGTCCTCCCAGAGCCTCACCGCCAAGCAGCGCCAGTTGAGTCCCGAAGATAACAACGAAAGGCAGATGATTCACGATCATGAAAGCGTGTCTTTGTCTGGCGCTCTTGGCGCTGCTCGCTGACGCCCAGGTCCGCTTCACGGAAGTCACCCAACAAGCGGGCATCCGCTTCGTTCACAACAATGGCAAGTCCGGCAAGAAGTGGCTTCCCGAAACGCTAGGCTCGGGCTGCGCCTTCTTCGATGCCGACGGCGACGGCTGGCAGGACATTCTCCTCATCAACAGCAAAAGCTGGACCCCGAAGCCGGCCAAGTCCCTCCACAAGCTCTACCGCAATAACCGCAACGGCACATTCACCGATATCACCACCGGCAGCGGACTCGATGTCGAAATGTACGGCATGGGCGTCGCCATCGCCGACTACGACAACGACGGCCGCGAAGACGTATATATCACTGCCCTCGAAGGCGATCGCCTCTTCCACAACGAAGGCGCCGGCAAATTCAAAGATGCCACGCAATCCGCCGGCATTCAGAACGCCAACTTCGCCACCAGCGCCGCCTGGCTCGACTACAACAAGGACGGCCTCGTCGACTTATTCGTCGCCAACTACGTCCAGTGGAGCCCCAAGCTCGACCTCTTCTGCTCCCTCGACGGCAGCACCAAGTCCTACTGCACCCCCGAATCCTACAAAGGCGTCGCCCCGAAGCTTTACCGCAATCTCGGCAACGGCAAGTTCCAGGATGCAAGCCAGCAGGCTGGCGTTGCTGACCCGAAGAGCAAGTCCCTCGGCATCGCTGTCCTCGATTTCGACATGGATTCCTGGCCCGACATCTTCGTCGCCAACGATACCCAGCCCAACAAGCTCTACCGCAACAACCGCAACGGCACGTTCACCGAAACCGGACTCACCGCCGGCGTAGCGTTCGGCGAAGACGGCACCGCCCGCGGAGCCATGGGCACGGACGCGGCCGACTACGATGGTTCCGGCCGCCCCCATCTGCTGGTAGGCAATTTCTCCAACCAGATGCTCGGCCTCTATCACAATGAAGGCAATGGCCTGTTCGTCGATGAAGCCCCCCGTTCCACCGTCGGCCGCCTCTCCCTACTCAATCTCACCTTCGCAACATTTTTCTTCGATTTTGATTTGGACGGTCTGCTCGACATCTTCTGCGCCAACGGCCATCTCGATGCCGAGATTGAACGTGTCCAACCGAAGGTCAAGTTCCGCCAGCCACCCTTGCTTCTCCGCAACCTCGGCAAGGGCCAGTTCAACGCCTCCAATCCTGGCCCGGATTTCCTCAAGCCCCTTGTCGCCCGCGGCGCTGCCTACGCCGATTACGACAAGGACGGCGACCTAGACCTTCTCATCACCAACAACGACGGTCCCGCCGTGCTCCTCCGCAACGACATGTCCACCAAGCCACACTGGCTCCGCGTCAAACTCACCGGAACGAAATCCAATCGCAGCGCCATCGGCGCCACCGTCCGCATCGAAACCGCCGCCGGCCGCCAGTGGCGCACCGTGCACTCGGGTTCCAGTTACTGCTCGCAAAGCGAACTTGCCCTCACGTTCGGCCTCGGCCAACAAACGCAAGTCCGCTCCGTGGAAATTCTCTGGCCCAGCGGCATCGTCCACAAAGTCCCTAACCCGAAAATCGATCAGGAGCTCGAAGTTACGGAAAAGCAGTGAGACAATAGACTCCATGCGCGTGGTGCTCGAAATCCTGGATGGGCCGCTCGCCGGACGCACTGTTGAACTTTCCCCGGGTGAATCCGTCTCCGTCGGCAGAACCGCCAAGGCACAGCTTATGCTGCCGCACGATAATTTCCTTTCCGGCCTCCATTTCCTCATCGAGTACTCACAATCCGGCCTCGTTCTGCGCGACTGCAACTCCAGCAACGGCACCTGGGTCAACGGCGAACGCGTCACCGAGCGCCCCCTTGCCGACGGCGATCAGGTCTCCGCCGGACAGACCCGCTTCCGCGTCTACTCCGAATCCGCGGGAGAAGCCGACCGCCGCAGTTCCACCGTCCTCTTCGCCATCCCCAAATTCCAGGAACAGACCGGCGTACACAGCGTCGAATCCCTCGCCTTCGCTCCCGAACACCAGCGCGTCCTCGAATACCTGAAACAACTTCCCTCGCCGTTGTTTGCGCTCCTCAATGCCGCCATCGAACAGCACGTGCCCCATTTCCTCATGGGCTCCGGCGAGCCGTTCCAATTCCTCTCCGAAGGTCTCGCCGCCGAGCAGATGCAGCCTCCGCCCGTCTATCTCGCCCAGTTCACTCCGTCCTCCGCCCTTCTGCCGCGCCTCATCCGCGAAGGCTGGGGCAAGCCCTGGGTCACCTTCGTCACCTGCTCCCACCCTGTCCCCGAACTGGCGAAGCATCTGCGCAATCTCATGCTGATGTCCACCGCCGACGGCCGCCCGTTCTACTTCCGATATTTCGATCCGCGAATCCTCCAACTCCTGCTGCCCACCTTCACCCCGCGCGAACTCTCGCAATTCTTCGGCCCCGTGCACACGTTCTTGATCGCCGATCCGGCCGATCCCGCGCGCCTGCTCGAATTCGGTGTCACACCCCAAGGACTCGCCGGGCGCGCGCTCGCATTACGATAATTGCATGCATCGATCCCTGTTTCTGATCCTCGCCGCCTCGGCCTTCGCCGCCGATGATGCGCAAGTCATCGTATTCCGCTCCGGCGATGACGGCTATCATACCTACCGCATCCCCGCTATCGTCGCCTCCAAGAAAGGTACGCTCCTTGCCTTCTGTGAAGGCCGCCGCGACAAGCCCAGCGACACCGGTAACATTGACGTTCTCTTGAAGCGCAGCACCGATCAGGGCAAGACGTGGTCCAACACCATCGTCGTCGCCGACTTCGGCCCCGACGTCATCGGCAACCCCGCTCCCGTGCTGGACCACAAGACGGGCGCCGTCTGGCTGCTGCTTACCAGCAACCTCGCCACGGATCCCGAGAAGGCAATTCTCGCCGGTACTTCCAAGGAAAGCCGCCGCGTCTGGGTTACACACAGCAAAGACGACGGACTCACCTGGGCCAAGCCCACCGAAATCACCGATCAAGTGAAGCCCAAGGGCTGGAGTTGGTACGCCACTGGCCCTGGCAACGGCATTCAACTCAAAAGCGGCCGCCTTGTCATCCCCTGCGATCATTACCGGTCCCCCACGGCCCGCTATTCCCACATCGTCTACAGCGACGACCACGGCGCAACCTGGAAAGTCGGCGGCATCGTTGGCGATAAGATGAACGAGTCCGCCATCGCCGAACTCCCCGACGGAACGCTCCTTTTCAACATGCGCAGCTACGCCGGCAAGAACCGCCGCGCCATCGCCCGCAGCCGCGACGGTGGCATCACCTTCGAGCCCGCCACCCTCGACGAGGCCCTCATCGAGCCCGTTTGCCAGGCCAGCCTCATCCGCCACGGCAAGGCTCTGCTGTTCTCCAACCCCGCCAGCACCCGCCGCGAGAACATGACCGTGCGCATCAGCCGCGACGGCGGCAGAACCTGGAACCTGCTCAAAGCCCTGCACCCCGGCCCCGCCGCTTACTCGAATCTCATCTCGCTCAAGCGCGGCTACATCGGCCTGCTCTATGAGCGCGGAGAAAAGTCCGCCTACGAAACCATCACTTTCGCCCGCTGGAAACCCTGATCCAAAGGAACACCAAACCATGAAAGTCGACGTTGTCGCCCATATCCACGCCAAACCCGGTCTCGAAGCCGCCCTGCGCGAAGTCCTCGAATCCTTCGTGGAGCCCACGCGCAAAGAAGAAGGCTGTCTCCGCTACGATCTTTTTGTCGATCTCGACGACCCCACCAAGTTCACGTTCATCGAAGAGTGGTCCAGCCGCGAAGCCCTCGACGCCCACAGCCGATCCGCCCACATCACCGCCGGCCGCGCCAAATTCCCCGATCTGCTTTCCGAACCCGGCTGGGTGCAAGTTGTGACGCGGATCAGATGATGAAATATTATTAAAGAATTTTAATTCATTGGTTCTTGGTGTATCATTACTTCTCATGTTACGATGAGACATGGTTACTTCAAAGACGGATCAACTCAAAGTCGCCGACCAGTGTTGGGTCGCCCTAGCCAAGCTGCACAAAGAGAATCCGCAGCGCCTTGGATTTCGTCCCGAAGAGATCCTGCGCCGCGTCCAACGCGATTCAGCGGAACCACTCCGCCCCGGTGTGAAAACACACATCTCCGCTCACAACGTTGCAAACGTGCCGCCAAATCCTGGCAATTACAGAATGTTCTTCCGCGAAGTGGACGGAAGCTACCGGCTCTTCCGCGCGGGTGACCCTGCCCATCCCGCTAGAACTGGGAAGATCGCGCCTCGTCCATCGGATCTCCCCGCCGATCTGCTTCCGCTTCTCGAATGGTATGAGAAAGACTACTGCGCACGAGCGCACAAAACCGAAACTGGCCAGCAACTGGATCCCGTGCTCGCATTGCTTGGTGTCGGCAAGCATCTTTGGCAGGACGAAAGCGGAGACGAATTCGTCCGCCGCGAACGGACAGGTTGGTAGTCTCTCATGACAAGAATCTTTTGGGATACCAACCTCTTCATTTATCTGTTTGAAGAGAACCCGCTTCTTACGTCACGAGTGGTTGCTCTGCGCCGCCACATGATGGCGCGGGGCGACGCCTTACTCACCAGTACGCTGACGAAGGGAGAGATCCTCGTCAAGCCCGCGCAACTCGACCTCGTGACCTTTCAAGCCTATCGCGATTTCTTCGAAAGCAGAGCTTTGGAGGTGATTCCATTTGACGGTGTCGCGGCCGAGCATTATGCTCGCATCCGCACCGACCGCGCCATTGCGAGGCCTGACGCCATTCAGCTTGCCTGCGCGGCTTCCCGCGACGTCGACCTCTTCGTCACTAACGACTCCCGGCTAAGCCAGAAGATTGTCCCCGGCATCAAATTCATTGCCGGCCTTGACCGCTTGCCTTGGGGATAGCGGCTGTCCAGTCCCCTACTTCACCGAATCCGCCGACCGTCCCGCGAAATCCAGCACCAGCGATAGATCCCCAGCGCCAGAATCGCCGCGCCGAACTCCACAGCACAGCCTGCACGCCTGCCGAGAACGGCTGCAAATCCGCCGTCGACACCCCCGGCCCCGTGAAATATCCCGACGATTAGGCGAATCCTCGCTCCCGGCAAGGATAGCCTCCAGACTCTTCTCTATCGGTCTGCTTGCTCCGGCTCGCGTGGTTGAACCCTCAGGCAGTGGCCCACTGCCGCGAACTCCGCGTCCGCCTCCAAAACCTCCGCGAGGCGATCCGCGCCAGCAGTTGCGGCCCAAGGGCTTGGGACGGTTCCAGGGTTAGCGTGAGGGCTGCGCAATTGCTGCCGCGGGCGTCTTCATGATTTCATGGAGCACCCGGCCGACCGAGCCGCTGGGGATCTCCACATCGAGCAGCGTGGCCAACGTCGGTGCAATGTCGTTGACAGCGGCCTTTTCATGGTAGCGGCCGGCCTTGATCCAGTCCCCCATGAAAATGATCGGGACGTGTGTGTCGTAGCCGAACGGAGCGCCGTGCGACGTCGTCCCGGCTTTCCCTCCGTCCAAATAGTAAGGATCCAGGATAATCACCAAATCGGCGCCACGGCTGTGATGGAATCCGTTCACAATACGCCGGTCAATCCAATCGCCAGGAACCGCTCCGTGGAGCAATTGATGGTACGTATAGACTCGGAACACATGAGGAACCTCTCGAGCCGCCGCCGCCGCAGTCTCCGCCACTTCCTTCAAGTCCAGGTTTTTCTCCTGAATCAGCGCCCGGTTCAGGAACGTGGCCGTGCCTCCCTTCAGCACCCACTTCCCCTGCCCGTACTTGTGTGCCAGCCGCGATTCCAGGTGCTCAGCCAGCTTGCCAATACGTCCACCCGGCATCTTCCGGCCGGCGTTTACTTCCGGCACCGGCGACACTCCGTGGTCGGCGGTAAAGACCACCACCACATTGCGCATCCCCACCTGCGTTTCCAGGAACCGGAAGAACTCGCCCAGCATCCGGTCCGTGCGGATTGAGATGTCCCGCACCTGCGGATGATCAGGGCCGACGGCATGGCCGACATAATCGTTCGCCGAGAAACTCACCGCCAGCAGGTCTGTCGTGTTGCGCTTCCCGAGTTGTTCACCTACAATTGCGGCCTCGGCGAATTTCTCCACCAGTTCATTGGAATATGGCGTCGCATCGAGCGAGTTGTAGAAGTCCTTGCCGGGCTTGGCTGCCATCGTCTTCAATGCTTCGCCGCCGCCGATGGGCTTCCACACCGCCCCTGCGAACTTGTCCGCCATGCGCGCCTTGTTAAAGGCCGTGGCCCATTCCGGAAGCTGCTGGAAATAATAGGTGCTGGAGACGAAGTTGCCGCTGTTGCTGTCGAACCAATAGGCGCCATCCGCCATGTGACCCGCAGGTAGAATGGCGCCGCGGTCTTTCACTGAAATTCCCACCACCTTCGATCCGCGCCCGGCCATCTTCAATTCATCGCCCAGCGTGCTCACCAGCATGCGCCGCGGCGAAGCGGCTTTACCCGCCTTACCCTCCCCACCGAGCATGGTTACCTTGTCATCCTCCACGCTGGTGACGCTCTTGTTCGCCGCACGATCCCACCAGTCATTGCCGATGATGCCGCTAATTGCGGGCGTCGCGCCCGATAGGAACGTGGAATGCCCAATGGCGGTGACAGTAGGGAAATGTTCGTAATTGGCGTTGGTAAACACAGCCCCTTGGCTCAGCAGCCGCGCCAAGCCGCCGTTGTATTGGTCGCGAAATCGTTGGAGGTAGTCATAGCGGAACTGATCTACTGTAATGGCAACAATCAGTTTCGGGCGGCGGGGTGTCTGGGCGCTCGCGGACAGGGAAACAGCGAGGAGAGCGAGAACGGTTCGTCTTGTCACGGTATTGTAACTTATCCTAATCGAGAAGTACGGCGCCAGTGCCTTGAATCTGATAGATCGTTGTTCCGCTCTTCACCGAGTCTGGGTTGAATTTGCGGCCCTGCTCTTCCGCCTCATGCTTGGCGCGGGCAATTGCCTGCTCCCTCGTGAGTTCATACTTCTTAAGCTCACCCTCGGCAATCGCCGTGCGTCCGACTGCGGTCTTCGGAAAGACGATCTCGCCGTCATTCACTTTGACTTTGATCATCTTGCCGTCGGCATCGACGAGGTTCGTCCAACACCCCATCCTTTCGCATACTTCGGTGACCTTGCCTTTCACCTGGACGGTCTTGCCGACATATGCATCCGGGTTCGCCAGCAGTTCCTTGATCGGTGTCTGGGACTTCAATGTCAACGGTTGGCCGAGCTTGCGCTCTGCCGGGAAGCACAACGAGGAAAGAAGGAGAGAAAGAACGAGAGCCTTCATGGCTCTCATTATCGCAATTCCGGGGTATGCTGAGTCTTGTGTCCCGGAAGCTTGAAATTCCTTGCCCCCATTGCGGGTCTCGCGACGTGTTCTACAGTTGCGAGCCGAAGTGTTGCTTCAATCACGTCTGTGCAGACTGCAAGGGTACCTTTGAGCCGTTGACTCATGCCACCGGAGCACGCCGCAAGATTGCAGCTCCCGAGGAACTGCCGGATCCGTCCGAGCCCGCCGTGGCGTGCGCGAAATGCGAATCGGTAGCTGTCTACATCGATGACGACGAGTCTCTCGTCTGTGCGGATTGCGGCGAAGTGCTCGAGTTGGAGCTGACGGAACTTGCGCCGGGGTGACCACTGTCACCTTTCCCGCGCGGCAGCCTCCTTATCAACAAGGAATGCCATGAGCACAGAGCATTGGGAGTCGATTTGCCGCCGCTACAGGCAGCTTTACGTGGGAGCGATCTCCGATATCCTCGACAAGAACGGGTACCGGAACCAGGCGCTTCCGTTCTACATTCGCCCATTCACCAAGGAGAAATCGATCGCCGGCGCCGCGTTCACCGGGCAAGGCTACCCCTGTGCCGACGCGGGGAACAACGACACCGAAATCCGGCTGGCGATGCTCGAAAGCATTGAACCCGGCACTATCTCCGTTTGGGCCTGTGGCGGCAGCACCGACTGCGCCCATTGGGGTGAGATGATGTCCATGGCCGCCAGTCAACGGGGCTGCACTGGCGCAGTCATCGACGGCGGCGTGCGCGATCTCGATTTTGTCGACCGCATGTCGTACCCCGTATTCGCCAAATTTCAGTCCCCCGCCAGTTCCGTCGGCCGCTGGGCCATCCGCGAATGGCAGATCCCTGTACGCGTTGGCAACACGATCGTCCATCCCGGCGACTTCATTTTCGGCGACACCGACGGCGTCGTCGTCATCCCCCGCCCGCTCACGCTCGAGGTGCTGCAAGCCGCCGAGGACGTCTTCCGCCGCGAAGGCGGAATGCGCGAGGAACTCCGCCGCGGCGTCTCTGTCAAAGACGCCTATTCCCGCTACGGTTCGCTGTAGAGCCTGTATAATTTCCCCATGGTGCGGCGTACGCTTCTCACAGCACTGAGCGGCGCAGCCGCAACCTTTGCCCAATCCCGCCCCCCAATCCCCGTGCAAGCGTTGAATCACATGACGCTGCTTGTCACCGATGTGGCGCGCTCCCTGCGCTTCTACCAGCAGCTTTTCGGACTTCCCGTGCAGGCCCGCCAGGGGCAGACGGTGTTGCTGCGCATTGCCGCCGGTCCACAGTTCATTGCCCTCCATCCTGCGGGACGCAACCAGTCACCCGCTATAGGGCACTTCTGCCTCGCCACCGAACCCTTCGATGTGGACGCCGTAACCCGAACCCTGGCGCAATGGGGAGCCGACAAGCCTCGCGTGCGCATGCGCGGCGCGGACTTGGGTGGAGCGCCCAACGGTACTCCCGAGATCTACTTCGCCGATCCCGACGGCATCTCCGTTCAGATTCAGCACACCTCCTACTGCGGGGGCGCCGGAGCGCTCGGAGAACAGTGCCCGCCACAAGTGGAGCCTTCCCCATTCAAAGGCTTCCTTAGCCCGCGGGGCTTCCATCATTTTCAACTGCACGTTTCCGATGAGGAACGTTCCAGAGTTTTCTATCGTTCCCTGTTCGGTGAGGTCCAAGGGATCGCCTTCGCCCGCGAGGCTAAGCCTGCCATCGCGCATGCCTGCCTCTCGGTGGACCGCTTCGACTCCAAGCGTGCCCTCTCTGCCCTCACGGAACTGGGCGTGCGCCGCAACATCCGCATCAACGGTGCTGGTGTCACTTTCCCCGATCCGGACGGCATCCGCATACGCCTGGTCTGATCAGAAGCGCCAATCCCACCCCGCGGGATCATCGAACTTCCCCTTCTCCCGCCGCGACAACCGCAACAACCCCGCCGCGAAGTCGCCAGCCCCCGTCTTCGACTCGTAGTAACGATCCCGCGGTTCCCGCACCAGCAGCCCGAACTCCCCCTTCTGTACCCAAAACCGAGCAATCCCCGCCCTTGCATACTCCCGAGCCTGCTCCAGGTGCCGCTTCTCCCTCGTCAAATCGTACAAGTCCAAGCTCAGATTCAGAGCAAAGGCCACATTGGCAATCGACACCTTCTTGGGCATCGCCACCTCCGCCCCGGAGGCGGCAATCCTCTCCGCAACATCCCTGAAGCGAGACTCCTTCAAATCGCGCGCGAAGAAGGCAACCATGCGCCCCAGTTCAAACACGCTCGACGATCCGTAGGCGTAGTGCCACGGCTCCACCAAGCCGGTTCCCGCTGTCTTCCCATCTGTCCACATCCCTGCCCGATACGCGTTCCGTTCCGCATCGTAATGATGTTCGAGAAAGGCATCCAGCAAGGCAACGGCGCGATCGCGCAACTCGGCTTCTTCCGGCATTAGGCGCCACGCCTGCAACAGCCAGTACGCCAGATAAACGGTCCCCACCGAGCTTTGCGAGGAGGTAGGCCGCGGATCCCCTATGCAACCCTGCGTCAGATTCGTCTTCGCATTGCGATGACGCCAGTACAGCGAACCCGTGCCCAATGCCCAATCGCGCCAAGTCTTTTCCCGCGTCTTGCTGTACAGGAACGCGAACGAGTAGGCATACAGCCCCGTGTGCTTGATCCACGGCTGCCCACCCACCGGTTGAAACTCCGCACGGTCCCAATAGGCGTGCCGGTTGAACAGCGCCAAAGGATTGTTCTCGTTGTAGTGATAGCGGATGCCGGCGATGGCCTTCGCCGTGGCCTCGGGGTTCTCGCGCCATAGCAGATCCCAGGGCGGAGTCCATTCGATCAACTCATGGGACCGCCGCTCAGCCGCCACCTTGTCCCGGAAGAAATCGTAATACAGGTGCTCGCCCCAACCCAACAGCCCTGTCGACGGGCTCTGCGCCAATTTGATAAAGGAAGCGGCATACTCGCGAGCCGCACGGCTGTACTGCTCCTCATTCGTCCACCCGCTTAACGCATGAAACAGCCGCAAGCTGACGGCATCGTGGTAAAGATTGCAACCGCCAAGAGCCCGATCGCCGGGACGCACTCCCTCCGGGGGCGGTACCCCATCCTTCGGTACGCTGAAATCATTCGTGTCGATGACCCCTGCCCACAATGGAGTGGACACCTTCCCGTACCGGTCTTGTCCACGAGCTATTATTGTGTCCGCAAAGATCTTCGCAATGGTCTCCGGCGTCTGCGCGCACAGCACTCCACCGATCAACGGCAACAGTGCAAGCGCCTTCACGAACGCTATTATGATTTCGCCGGCTGCGCCACGCAATACTGCTGGAATGCCTCCACCAGACGTTGCGCAATCTGCGGCGCTTCGCTCGATTCAATGTCGCGGCGATGCAGCACAAACACGGGCTCCCCGTTCCGGAATAGCGCCATGGAAGGCGAAGAGGGAGGAATCCCCGCCAGTTTGCCGGAGCGCAGGTGTGCCACAGCCTCCACATCGGCTCCGGCGAACACCGTTACCGCTTTATCCGGTCTGACGGCATGCTGCAAGGCCATCCCCACTGCCGGACGAGCCTTTCCCGCCGCGCAGCCGCAGACGGAATTGATCACGAGCAGCACATTTCCGCTCTCCGGGCCCAGCGCCGCGTCCACGGCCTCCGGAGTGCGCGCCTCTTCCACGCCGTATTGCGTCAGATCACGGCGCATTGGAATCACAAGTTGTTCAGGATATCGGTGCATATTGAATCTGTACTTATTATTACGGATTCGATTTGCCGCCGTCAAACACTCGCCGCCCCGTATTCCAGAGAATGTCCTCCTTGGCATCCCGGCCGATATCCAATGAGAGGATCTTGTACAATTCCGTCTCCAGCGATTCCGGCAGGTCGGCGCCGGCCATCAGCCGCGAAGCCGGTATATGTTGGAGAATCTCCAGCACATGATGCGGCATGAGACTCGATAGCTCGATAACGATGTTGGGACATACGGAAGCGGCAACAATCGACTCCAGCATGTACACGCTGCCGCCCGAGTGTCCCAGCACGATCGTCAAATCGGGGAATTTGCGGGCCGGCGCGATGAAGAGCGAAGGAAGCGAGAACGGGACACCCGTGCCTGTATGCGCCACCACCGGCAGCCGGAATTCCGCTGCCATTCCGAAGAAAGATTCGGCGCGCCCGGAAAGCGGGTTAAGCGGCTGATACTGCGGCTGCAACTTCAACGCCCTTAGGCCAAGAACTTCGACGCACCGCAGTAACTCCCCGCGAAACTCGTCCGCGGAGAGAAACGGATCGATGCACGCCGCGCCCGTGAAGCGGTCGCCGTGTGTCCGGATGGCAGCGCCGATCAGGTCGTGCTCACGCCGCATGTCTTCCACAACAGGGAAGGGGATGAGCAGTGCCCGGTCGACACCAGCTTTGTCCATCGCGCGCAGCAGCAAATCCGTGTCATGCACGCGCCCGGAATGCTTGGCGGCGCCCAGGTGCGCGTGCGTGTCATAGAGCCGGAAGCCGTCCTTCATTCCGGCAACTCCTCCAAGGCTCGCAAGATCAGCCCACCGATCTCGCTCGTGGACTTCGTTCCCCCGATATCGGGTGTGGCATTGCCGGCGTCCGCCATCACTCGGCTGACGGCGGCGCGAATATCATCGGCCGCCGCCGTCTGCTGCTCGCCGCCGAGCCAATCCAGCATCATCGCCGCCGACAGGATCGTCGCCACCGGGTTCGCGATTCCCTTTCCCGCAATGTCCGGCGCCGACCCATGCGAGGGCTGAAACACCGCATGCTTGGTCCCGATATCGGCCGAAGGCGCCATACCCATTCCGCCCACCAGTCCCGCACCTAGATCGCTGAGAATATCGCCGAACAGGTTCTCCATGACCAGTACATCGAAGCGATGCGGATTCTTCACCAGAAAGAGCGCCGCCGCATCGACATAGACCATGTCTGTTTGAACATCGGGAAATTCCCTGGCCACCGATTGAAAAATCGAACGGAAGAACGCCATCGTCGGAAGGACATTCGCCTTGTCCACTAGCGTGACGTGCTTGCGGCGCTTGGAGGCCAGCAGAAAGGCCTCCCGGCAGATGCGCTCCGTGGCATGCCGGGTCACCAACAGCGTGTCCCGAACCTCAGCGGCGGAAAGATCCGCGGGAATCTTACGGCTCGCAAACATGCCTTCCGTGTTCTCGCGAAAGAGCACGAAATCGATCTCCCCTTTCCGGTAACGCTTCAGTGGAGAGTGCGCTTCGTTGTAGAGGTAGATGGGCCGGACGCCGGAGAACAGATCCAGTTGCTCGCGCAGGTCGATCTGCGGGGCCATCTCCGTTCCGGAAGGCCAGCGGACGTTTGGCAGCCCCATCGCGCCCAGAAGTGTAGCATCGGCATTCGCGCATCCTTCCAGAGTCTTGTCCGGCAGCGGCGTGCCACTGCGCAAATATTCCGCCGCCCCCGCCGGGTATGGAAGAAACTCGAATTGAAACCCGCCGCGCCGCCGTGCGGCGGCTTCCAGGGCCTCGGTTGCAGGCCGGACAACCTCGGGACCGATACCGTCACCCTCTAGTACTGCGATTCGATAAGTCTGCATGTTCGTGGGGAATTTTACCTGTTATTGCATGGATCGGATGGCTCGTGAACCGGTTCCAGAGAGTGAGAATCCAGGGCATGCTGGCCCCAGATTGGTTCCTATAATCGGTTTCTACCCGATCTGCCGATTCCTCTGCATCATATCATCCCAGCAAGCCAATCTGCCTTCCATTTGCCCCCCAAGGGCCGGCGCCCGCACACCCCGAAGCGTCCATTCCCGCGCCCTTCGCGCTTTACTTGCAACTACATAAGGTGCTACCCTAAAGAACTTATAATGCGCACAGTAGACCTCATCTACCGCAAGCGCGAGGGTGAAGAACTCTCGCCCGAGGAGATCGTTTTTCTCGTCAATGGCTATACACGCGGGGAGATTCCGGATTATCAAATCTCAGCGTTCTTGATGGCTGTATGCTGGCAAGGAATGACGGACCGCGAAGTCTCCGCCTTGACGGAATGCATGCTGCATTCGGGCGAGCAGGTAGATCTCTCCGCCGTCCCGGGAGTGAAGGTCGACAAGCATTCCACCGGCGGCGTAGGGGACAAGACGAGCCTCATCGCCGCGCCGCTTGCGGCCTCCGCCGGGGTCGTTGTGCCCATGATTTCCGGCCGCGGGTTAGGGCACACGGGTGGCACGTTGGACAAGCTTGAGTCCATCCCGGGTTTTCGCACCAACCTGTCCATAGGCGAGTTTCAGGCGCAATTGCAACAGCATGGGCTGGCCTTCATCGGGCAAAGCGAGCAAATTGCACCGGCCGACGGCCGCCTCTACTCCCTCCGTGACGCGACGGCCACCGTCGAATCCATCCCGCTCATCGCCTCTTCGATCATGTCGAAGAAACTGGCGGCGGGCCTCGATGCCATTGTGCTGGACGTCAAAGTTGGCTCCGGCGCGTTCATGAAGAAGCAGATCGACGCGCGCCGTCTCGCCCAGATGATGGTGGGAATCGGACGCCGCATGGACAAGCGCGTGATGGCCCTCATCACGGACATGAACCAGCCCCTCGGATTCGCCATCGGGAATGCGCTGGAAATCATGGAGGTTTCGCAAACCCTGCAAAACGCCGGTCCGGTGGATCTGACGCGGCTTTCGCTGGAACTCGCCGCCCGCATGATTCACCTTGGCAAGATGGCGGGTTCAGTGGACGAAGCGCGCGAAATTGCCCAGGCCCGGCTCCTCGATGGGTCCGGCTATCGCAAGTTCAAGGATGTGATCACCGCGCAGGGCGGGAACGCCGCTGTGCTGGACCGCTTCGAACTCCTTCCCAATGCCACCGGAATGCGCGAGATTTACTCACCGCGCGCCGGTTTCGTCAGCGCCGTCGATGCCGCGCTCATCGGTCAGGCCAGCCAGATGATCGGCGCCGGCCGCGACACGAAGGAAGACTCCATCGATCCGGCCGTCGGCGTGATCCTCGAAGTGAAGGTCGGCCAGAAAGTCGATGCCGGCGGCGTGCTCTGCCGCATCTATCACACTCGCGAAGAGCGTGTGGAGGAAGCGGCCGAACTGGTGGAAGACGCCTTCCGGATCTCGCAGCATGCGCCCGAGGAGCGCGAACTCATCCTCGAAGTCGTCGGCTAATTTCGCAAATCTATCTCAGCCCAGTCGGGGAGGGTCCGTGGAACGGTTCACGGGAGTTCTTGGTCTTGCCGCGGTTCTGGCCACCGCTTGGATTTTCTCCACCAATCGAAGGGCGATTCAACCAAAACTGCTGGCCTGGGGCCTGGGCCTCCAGTTCCTTTTTGCTTTCCTGGTCCTGAAAACCGACCTTGGCCGAGCCTTCCAGGCGGCAAGTTACGCAGTCAACGCGTTGCTGGAATACGCGGAGTCGGGCAGCCAGTTTCTCTTCGGCCCCCTGGGCGCCAAGAACGCCGGTGTCCCCGTCAGCGGTGCGAACGGCGCGGAAGTGAAGTTCGGCGTCATCTTCGCCTTCCAGGTTCTGCCCATCGTCATATTCATCGCCGCGCTCTTTTCCATCCTTTACTATTTCGGCATCATGCAGTATGTCATCAAGGGGATGGCATGGCTGATGCTCCGCATCATGGGCGCAAGCGGCGCGGAGAGCACCAACGTCGCCGCAAGTATCTTCATGGGCCAGACCGAAGCCCCTCTGACCATCCGCCCCTTTCTCCCGAGGCTGACCGAGTCCGAGTTGTTCACGATCATGGTCAGCGGCATGGCGCACGTCTCCGGAGCCGTGATGGCCGCTTATGTGAAGATTGCCGAGGTGGAGATCAAGCACCTGCTCACAGCCGTGATCATGACCGCCCCCGCTACCATCATGCTCGCCAAGATGTTCGTTCCCGAAACCGCCGAGCCGGAAACGCGCGGAAGCGTGCGAATCGAAATCGAGAAGCCCGGCATCAACATCATCGACGCAGCGGCCCGTGGGGCGGGCGAAGGGCTTCACCTGGCCCTCAATATCGGCGGGATGTTGATTGCCTTCCTGGCCCTCATCGCCCTGGTGAACGGTATCTTTGGGTGGGTTCATTCGCTCGCCGAATGGTTTCCCGATTCCCTGCAACGCCTCTTCGGCTACATCTTTGCGCCTGTCGCTTGGCTCTTGGGAGTGAGCTGGAAGGATGCGCAAGCCATTGGCAACCTGCTCGGCACACGGCTGGTGTTAAATGAGTTTGTGGCCTTCCTGCAACTCGGACCCATCCGAGAGACCCTCGATCCGAAGTCTTTCGTCATTGCCACGTATGCTCTGTGTGGCTTCGCCAACTTCAGTTCCATCGCCATTCAAATCGGCGGCATCGGAGCCCTCGCCCCAACCCGCAAGTCCGATCTGGCCCGGTTGGGGATGAAGGCCGTGGCCGCCGGCACGCTCGCCAATTTCATGTCTGCCTGTATTGCAGGGATGCTGTTATGACTCCGCTTGCTGAGGCCGTTTCCTATTTGCAGCAGAGACTGCATCGCACTCCGAAGATCGCCGTTGTCCTGGGCAGCGGTCTCGGCGTATTCGCCGAAGCCCTCACCGACCGCGTCGAAGTCCCTTACGCCGAGATTCCCAACTGGCCGCGTTCCACAGCCATCGGTCACGCGGGAAAGCTGGTCATTGGAAAGCTCGGCGCTCTGGAAGTGATTTGTCTCTCCGGAAGAGCGCACCTCTACGAGGGCTACTCGCCCCAGCAGGTAACCTTTCCCGTCCGTGTGATGAAGAAACTTGGGGTGGACTCCATGGTCTTCACCAACGCAGCGGGCGGAATCAATCTGGCGTACGAACAGGGTGCGCTGGTCCTCATCAGCGATCACATCAATCTGCAAGGTGTGAATCCACTGGCCGGCCCTAATGACGATTCTCTCGGTCCCCGCTTTCCCGACATGTCGGAGGCCTACAATAGCCACTATCGCTATGTCGCGAAACTTGTCGCGGCGGAGTTGCACATTCCCCTTGCCGAGGGTGTCTATGCCGGCTTGCTGGGGCCCTCCTATGAGACACCCGCCGAGATTCGTTACTTGCGAGCAATCGGAGCGGATCTGGTGGGCATGTCCACCGTCCCCGAGGTGATCGTCGCCAATCACATGGGAATGAAAGTGCTGGCGATCAGTTGCGTGACGAACATGGCGGCAGGTATCCTACCCCAAAAAATCCATCACGAAGAGGTGCTCGAAACCGGAGCGCGTGTCCGTGACACGCTGGTCCGGCTGCTGCGCGAGGTGCTGCCCCGGCTGGAGGCCAAATCGTGAGCGATCTGATGGATGCGGCGTGGAAAGCCAGGGAGAACGCCTGTTGCCAATACTCAGGCTTCGCCGTTGGCGCCGCTGTCCTCACCGCCGCCGGACGAGTCTTCGCCGGTTGTAACATTGAAAATGCCAGCTATGGTTTGACCGTCTGCGCCGAGCGAGTCGCCATCTGGAAGGCTCTCAGCGAAGGGGAACGCGAGTTCCTTGAAATTGCCATTGTGACCGCCGCCGGTTCCGTAACGCCTCCTTGCGGCGCCTGCCGCCAGATCATCTGGGAGTATTGCGGAGATATTCCCGTGACCGCCTCCAATGACAAGGGGCAGCAGAAGTCCTGGCGTATGCGCGAACTACTGCCAGACGCCTTTGACGGCGCCCGTCTCCGAAAATGACAGGGCCCTTGACCGCGGCGCTGTGGCTCGTGCTGTACCAGCCCGATCCTGCCGCGTTGATCCCTCTTTATGAGAAAGCCCTCGCCGAGCGGGAGAAGGAACTCGGCCCCAGTCACCCCAAAGTGGCGCGTTTGTCGAGCGACTTCGGGCTCTTCTATCGCAAGCAGGGCAACCTGGACAAGGCGCGCCCACTCCTACGCCGGGCCCTCGATATCGACGAGCGCTACTATGGCGCCACCAACCGAATCACCGCCGAAGATATGGAAAATCTCGCTTCCGTGGTTACCCCAGAGGAAGCGATCGCCTTGCGCCTGCGCGCCGCCCAATGTGACGATGCCGGCGTTGCCGCGCGCAATCTCGCCTCGGTTGGCGCTTGGGAAGAAGCCCGCGGGAACAGGCAACGCGCCATCGCCTACTACCGGCAAGCCTTGTCGAAAGAGAAGGTGGCTTCGGGAGAATCGCATCCTCGCTACGCTGTCCGGATGAACGATCTGGCGCTGTTGCTTCTGCCCGCGGATGCCGAACCCATCCTACGGCAGGCCCTCGCCATTCAGGAATCGGCTCTTGGCGGCGAACATCCCGAAGTCGCGGTCACTCTCAACAATCTGGCCAATGTATTGCTCGCCACCAAACGACCCGAAGAGGCAGAGCGTTCCGCGCGCCGTTCGCTGGCCATTCTCGAAAAGGCCCTTGGTAGCTCGCATCCACGTATCGCTACCGCCGCCAGCAACCTGGCTGACATTCTGCAAGCGCGTGGCGATCTTGCCGGTGCACGCTTGTTCTACCTGCGGGCGTTGCGCATTGACGAAATCGCCTACGGGCCGAATCATCCCGAAGTCGCCGTCGATCTAGAAAACTTAGCCGCACTGCTCGACCGGATGGGGCGCAAGGCCGAGGCCGCCAGGCACCGGGCGCGCGCGGAGAAAATCAAGGCCGCGAGATAGGCTTCAACGGGTTGCCGGCTGCGTATATTCCGATCCAGTGATTTGCGAAACTCAGATTCTCCTGCGGCTTGACTCTGGGCATGTGGCAGGAGACGCACGATCCATCCCGTTTCGCAGTTGCGGCGAGATGGCGTGGCCGTGCATGGCAGGAGGCGCAGATCTTCCCGTAATAGGCATCATCGCGAGCCATCGCCTGGTGCGGAGCATGACAAGTAAAGCACGTCAAGCTGTTTTTGCTTTTGCGGAAGCAGGCGCTTTCCGCAAGGTATAACGGCTGATGCCGCGTGTTCCAGGGATTGCTCCAATCCGTGTCATCGCCGCTCGCCGCCGGTTTCCGATGACAGCCGCCGCAAAGCTGATTCACTTCACCCGCGGACAGCCGTTTCGGATTCCGAATCGCCTCCTGCTTCGACGCATGGGCCAATCCTGGCCCGTGGCAGGTTTCGCACTGCACCCCAGCCTCGGACGGTTGCACGCGGTATCCGCCGGCAAGCCCGAGCGGCCCCGTCGAATGGCACTGAAAGCAACGCAGGATGGAGGCATTCGGATCGAACGTTCGATAAATCTCTCCCCGCTCGTGCCGGTGCCCGGGAGTCAAAGCCAGGCTGTCCGTCGCGGCATACCAGCTTAGACCCAGTTCCACGTAATGTTCATCGTCGCGCTGCGTTACAAACGTAACTGCCTGTTCGCCGGCGCCGAAAGCCCAATCCGCCCTCACGCCGGCAAAGTGGCGGAAAAGCGAATGAGCGGAAGGAACCGCGAGCGATCTCGCGTGTCCCGTCCGCTCATGTCCAACAGATTCCTTCGTGTGACAGCCCTTGCACGATTCCCTGCCTGCATACTGGCCCCATACCGCGAAGGCCAGTTGCAGGAAAAGAGATGCGCGAGCTACCAAATCATTCGCCCGCTGAACTGGATCTGACGGCCGAAGATGCCTCCGCGCTGGCTGACGATACGACCGAAGGTGGCGGCCGTCACCGCCGTGCTCGGGTTCGCGCCGGTGAACGCGTTCATCAAATTGTAGGCCTCGGCGCGAAGTTCGAACTTCAGCCGTTCGCCTATAACGGGGAACTCCTTAGCCAGCGTAGCGTCTATGTTCACGTACCGCGGACCTTTCACGCTGTCGTATTGCAGCGGATTCGTACGCCGCGTGAAGGCGGGCAGTACGCGGAACTTCGTAGTGTCGAACCAGCGGTCGTTCGTGGGATTGGAAACGCCCGGATCCCCGTCCACCAGCGCGCCGCCAAAGCGAAGGTATTCGCCGCTGTTGTAAGTGAACAGCGTGCTCGTCGACCAGCCTCCCAGAATCCCCTGCACGACCGGATGCGCATTGTTCATGTACGCGCGGCCCTTGCCAAACGGGAGTTCGTAGATCGCCGCGCCCGTGAAGCGGTGGCGAGCCTGCGGAGCCGGCTGCCAGGTGAAATTCTGTAGATAGTTATCCAACTCATCGTAGAACTCATCGTTCCGCGAGTTGTTGTAGTTGTATCCCATCACCAGGTTGAACCCGTTCACGAACGGCCGCTGTAGTTGCAATTGCAGGGAGCGGTAACGGTTCCGAGTACCGCCACGCAGCGTTTCCACCAGGGACGTGTATTGGGGGTACGGCCGCAACAACTCGCGCAATGCCACGGTCCGCTGTGTGCGCAACTGCCCCGGCATCTTATCCGCCGGCAACCGGTTGAAGAACGGATTCGCCACCGGCGTCGTGATCTGATTGCCGTTCGCGTAGCCAATCCGTGGGTCAACCTGGTTCAGGTCGTAGCTGTATGGGTGGTGCCGGCCTATATTCATGAAATACGTGATATCGGCGAGCAGCCGCCCGGGCAACTGCCGTTGCAATGTCACGTTGACACGGTCGTTCACGCCAGGGTTGAAGTCCTGCTGATACCACGTTGTCGGCCCGCCCAGTCCGGTATACCGCCCGAGGGACTTGCCTGACACCGGCACCAACCCTCCGGGGAAGGGATTCGAGAGCCGCTGCTGCGGTATACCCTGAAGCGGCGCAATCGAACTGGTCAACGCGTCAAACCCAGGATAGGGAACGCTGCCCAGAATATTCAAGCCGTCGGTGAGCGTTGCCGGTACAATGTAGCGCGCAAAGCCCACACGCAACGCGGTCATGTTGTTCACGCGCCATGCCAACCCAGCGCGGGGCAGAAACAGGTCCTTCGGCGCGTTCCAGGAGTTGCGATTGTTACTGTCCGTGAACACCCACTCCCCGTTGAAAATCGGCGCCGCCTGCCGCAATGCATTGACCTGCGCGGGAAGGCTTGGCGCATTAGCGCCCTGGAATTCGGGAATGGGGCTGGTAAGATTCAGAAACCGCGAAATGCGGTCTTCCGGATCCCGCATCGCCGTGAAATATTCGTAACGAATGCCGAGGTTCAACGTCACCCGCGACGAGAGCTTGAAATCGTCATGGAAGAAGAATCCGTTGTACCGGTTGCGCGGCCGCTGGATCGGAATCGATTGGATAGACGAATTTCCCTCCAGCACGCCTAGCAAGAAGCTCGCCCATCCGTCACCGCTCAATGCTGTGTTTGGATTGAGATATGTGTTCGAGGTCAAGGCCGGGCCGAACACAAAGCTCATCGGACGCGGGCGCGCGGCTTCCACATTCTCGATGCGGTACTCCCCGCCGATTTTCATGTAATGCCGGCCGGCATTTTTCGACATCTTCCCTTCGATGTTGTAAGAACTCGGCTCCTGAAACCAATAGCCGGTCTTTCCAAGGGTTGTGGACGACGCCGCGTTCACCGTGATGCCCGGATAATAAATATCCGGCAGATCGGTGAGATACGAGGTGTACCAGGGATTGCCCGGCCAGAACCGGTCGAGATCTTTTGGTTGTAACGTCGCCTCGGGCACGCCGAAGGAGTCCACAATCGAGTTGTACGCGCCCCGGAAATTGAGGACCGTGCTGGAGTCCAACGTATAGACAGCGTCGCCCGAAAAACTCAACGAGTGCCGCTTTGAGCCATCCACGGGCTGCGCCACGGATCCGCCCGTATAGTCATCCCACTTCGTAAACGTCTTGAATTGGTTGTAGCGGCCGAATACCTTCAGCTTGTCGCTGATGTTGTAGTCGACGCGGTCCATGACGTTCCAGTAGCGGAAGCGGTTCGCGTAGCCGATCTGGAAGTTGTTCACCCCCGTAAATCCGCTGCCCGGCCCGTTCGGCTTCCACAAATCGCCGAGGATCTTGGCCGATGTCGGGTCGAAGCGGCTCGTCGGAATCACGTTGCCGGCAAATGGCATACGCGTGACCGTGCTCCCGTTGGTCTGGGTGGTGTAGGGATCGTAGATCGTCCGCAGGTTGCCCTGCGTGTTCAAGCTGCGCGAGAAATCCCCGGCCCGTTCCAGGTCGGTCGGCAATGTGTTCTGTACCGAACGCGGCTCTATCGTTCTCCATCCTTCGTAGGCGACATAATTGAACAGCTTGTTCTTCTTGATCGGATTCCCGCCCGTGATGCCCCACACGTTCTGCCGCGTCAGGTTGCGGCCTCGTGTAATACGGTCGGCCAAGGCATTCAGCTTCGGGTTGCGCCCCAAGTAATAAGCCGTCCCGTGGAACTCATTCGTTCCCGACTTCATCTGCATGCTGATCACGCCGCCGGCGGAATGGCCGAATTCCGCGTCCACGGCGTTCTGCTGCAAGTTCACTTCCTGTACGGCGTCCATCGGCGGCGTATAGCTGGATTTCTGCGCCGTCATCGATGGTGCGCCATCGAGAATAATGTCGTTCTTGGTGTTCGTGTTGCCGCCGACGTCAAATTGATTCGCGGCCCAATGGTGGTACGGGCTCTGCTCGTTCGAGGAGCGCACGACAACCGCCGGATTCAGCGCCACCAGCAAGAAAGGGTTGCGATTGATCACCGGCAGCGAATTCGCCATCTTCGTGTCCAGCGTTAACGCCATCGTTGTCGTGTTGAACTGAACGGCGACAGGTGAGGATTCCACCGTCACGGTTTCCCGCGTAGCGCCTACTTCCAGTGTCGCGTTCACGGTGACGTCGCCGCGCGCCTGGACCAGCACATTGCGTTGTTGGAATTGCTTGAATCCTGACATCTCCACTGTGATCGTGTAGTTGCCCGGCAATACGTAGTCGAAAAGGTAAACGCCGCCCTGATTCGTTTGTTGGGTGGCCTGGACGCCGGTGTTGTCGTTCTTCAAACTGACTGTGGCGCCGGCAATGACTGCCTGTGTGCTGTCGGTGATCAGACCCTGCACACGTCCGCGGGTGTCCTGCGCGAAAACAGACAATTTTGTCAGAATACAACCAAGCAGTACAAATCTGGCGAAATGCTGGAACATGGAAAGTCGCCCCTTGCAAACATAATTCGGCTCGAAGTCGAAACCGAGTGTCTGCCATGTTAACACCCAGGCCAGATACTTGCAAGGTAAATGACTATGTCTTAATCTCAACGGGCCGGCAGCAAACCTACCGATGGCTTGCCGCGTAGTGGGCTTTGAGCAGATCTTCACCCCACTCGTTGCCTGTCAGATCCCGCCATACCGAGTGGACGTGATTGGCCCCATTTTGCGTGTTGTCGTACTCCACCAGAAACGTCGGCGCCTGTACGCGATAGTAATGCGGCGCCCCTTTGGCTTCACCGCCGGCCCAGGCAAAATTCAGATTGGTTCCAGCCTTCTTGATCTGGTCCAGGCGGTGCTGTGCCACCTGCTCCGGCAGGTTGCTGGCGTATTCTTCCAGCAGTGCCTGTAGCATCTGTCTCTGCTTGGCGTTCATCTTGGTGGCGGAGAGACCGCTAGGCTGCCCATCGAGCGCCGCTTTGCGGGAAGCAGCCGTGAGAATGTCGCTGTAGGCTTTTTCCGCCACAATCGCCGTCTTTTTCTGTTCCGCGCTGAGGGCTTGCACCAGTTCCCGGCCCAGATCCTCTTCTCGCCCCAGCACCCGCAGGCCTTTGCGAGGTCCTTCCTTAACATCGGCCGGGTTCGTTCCCATGAACATCGGCGTGCTGGCCACCTTGCCGTTCACGATCGTGAAGTGAAGGCTCAGATGATGCCCCTCCACACGGTATGCCCAGGCCCCCGTCTCCGAGGGTTCGCCAAACACCGAGAAATAGTACTTCTCAGGGTTCCGCCGCTCCCCGTCATCCTTTTCCATGATGCGCAGAATATCTTCCAGGCTCATGATGGAGCTTGCCTTGATGTATCCCCTCTGGCTCAGGCCGGCAGCCAGCAAGGCATGGGCCAGATGTTTCTGGGTGGGTGTCATCTCGCGCAGAGTCAAACCCTTCCGCGAGCGCTTCACCGTCTGCACCAGATTGTTGTCCGGGACGAAATGCCAGAAGAATAGCTCCTCGTCCTTCAAGTCAAAGGTGCCCTTGCTCCGCTGCTCCGGCGTAAGGCTCGCCAGATATGCCTTGGCCGCCTCCGACATCACAGAGGGGGATGAGACCCGGTAATAGGCGGAGGTCAGCAGAAAACCAAAGGCGAGGATGATCCCGCCACGAAGCATGAAAGACGCACGTGAACAACAGAGCACGGTTGAGCTACTCCTTTCGGTAACTTCAGGAGTATATCACGAGGCTCTCGCTCTTCACCTAGAAAGGAATGTCTTTCCGTGGCGCGGATGCGGCAAAGTTGGCGTTCTGAAGATACTTATACGGGTTGATCGGATTTCCGTTCACCCTCACCTCATAGTGCAGATGAGGCGAAGTCACACGGCCGGTTGCCCCCGAAAAAGCAATCACTTCACCCATGCGCACCGACTGCCCGGGCAGCACATTAAAACGCGATAGATGAGCGTAGTAGGTCTGCACGTTTCCAGGATGTTCCACAATGACAATCCGGCCATAGCCGGACATGTTCCCCGCAAAACGTACGCTTCCGTCCGCCGTTACTCGAATCGGCGTGCCGGTCGCTGCCGAAATATCAACTCCCGGATGGAATGCGCCGTCTCCGGAGAACGGGTCGATTCGTGCCCCAAAATAACTCATCAGCCGGCCCTGCACGGGCCAAAGCATCGGAGTCGTGTTCAGGTACAGAGCGGTATTGGGTGTATGCCGCGCAATGCGAGCCGACTTGAGAAAGTCGTACTCGGCCAGACTTTCCCGAAGCGTCGGCACCAGCCGGCCCTCGTTCACGATATCTGGCGGACCTTCCAGCTTCCGCTTTAATCCGTAAGCCATGGATACTTCACTGGCAAATAATTGCAGGTTGGCTAACTGCTGGTTGGTCTGATTGGCGGTCTTCTCCAGTTGCGAATAGCGATGCCGCAGTGCGTCCACTTCCGCCCGGAGGGTATTGTAATTAGCCACCTTCCAAACCATCCGGAGGTAGCTGGATACCATGCCAAATAAAGAAAAGCTGCCCAGCAGGGCAAGCCCGAGTACTACGTATACGGCAGAGTGGGGAACGTGAAAGCGGCGGAGACGCCCATGTAGCGAATGGGCCACTACTAGTATGAAGTATTGCTGCTTCATTTGGATGACTTTGAGAAAGCTGAGATCGTCCCGTAGAGGGGCGGGACTACTCCCAACCCACAACCGAAAGCTACGAAAGAGCAACTACAACCATCCAACCTTAACAGGATTACAGATGGGCTGTCAAGGCAAAAAGACACACCTGCGCGTCATCGCGACACACCGCAACCGATAGAGAAAGTTGAACTTGCGATTCAGCATGGAATCCTTCTGATTCTAAGGGTATAACCTGATCACGCTCCAGCCGCCCCCCGCCCGCTGGCTGTACTCCACCCGGTCGTGCAGCCGGTTCTCTCGCCCCTGCCAGAACTCGATCCGCTCCGGCCGCAACCGGAATCCGCCCCAGTGCTCCGGGCACGGAACCTCCACCGGATACTTGTGCCGCAGTGCGGCAATTGCGTCCTCGAATTCCTTTCGGCTAGCGAGCGGGCGGCTTTGTTGCGACGCCACCGCCCCCAGTCGCGCTTCATAAGGCCGGGTTTGGAAGTACTCCTCGCTTTCGAAGGCGTCCACGCGCGAGACGAGCCCCTGGATACACACCTGCCGGTGCAGTTCTTGCCAGTAAAACACAATGGCCGCCCGCGGGTTTTCACGGAGTTCGTTCCCCTTCCGGCTGCCGTAGTTGGTGAAGAACACAAATCCATGCTCATCGAAACCCTTCAGCAGCACCATACGCGCCGATGGGATCCCGGAGGCGGTCGCCGTTGCCAGAGTCATCGCGTTCGCTTGCCGGATCCCCGCCTCCAGTGCCTCGTCAAACCACCTCCGGAACTGCTCTATGGGGTCCGGATGCACATTGGAAGGATCCAGCGGCTTGCCTTGATACTCCTCGCGAATGGAAGCAAAGTTCACGATACCCATCGTAGCAGCGCCGCTCGCAAAGGGATGTGATAATAACAGCGTGGTGCGTCCTGAAAGACGCGTTCTTCTCGCGGGTGAAAGTCCCGTCCGGGT
>CAYOBO010000002.1:0-2326 GCA_964402295.1 uncultured Candidatus Solibacter sp.
AAATCGAATCGCCCACACCGCCGCCGTGCCGTGTCTCTTCCCACGATAAATTTTCGCAAGCGTAGGCCAGCCCCCAGTTTCCGATCGTCCAGGTTCAAACCCCTGGCGGGACTGTAGATCCAAGCCAGCGCCGCCTTGCGGTATTTCGCGCCACTTTACAAAATTTGACACGTTTCTCGCACCGTAAAAAGTGAAGAAACGAACCCAAGCGGCGCAACAAAAGCGAAACACCCTGTAGCCCGGCCGGGAAATTCCCGCAGCCGCCGGTCAACCATTTCACCCGGATCATTCAACACTTTTCATCACTTTTCATCGGAGGGAACCAACGGAAAGCTGTTGCGCACCGTCACCGTGGAACGGGTGTACGGCAACGAGAAGCCCGAGATCGACAGGGATCGAATTCCTGCTGTAACCGAATTGGGGAGGCCGGATTCCTGTACCGGAACGGCAAGTTCGTTCCGGCGTTCGGTCCCGGAACGCATGCAACATCGATCTGCGGCGTCAGACCGCCGAAGTCACCGGCCAGGAGATTCAGACCCGAGCGAGCCGCCGCGAACAAGGAGTTGCCTGCCGTCGCCACTGTCCCGCAGTGCAAGCACCGCGGCCCTCCAACGCAGAGCTGCAAGAGCAGGCCATCTACGCCATCGAACGAATCTCCGGCCCTCATCGCGGCTTACCGGCCGGCGAAGGACGATTGCAAACCTCGCATCCCCGCGGCGGTCGGCCGTCGCCGGAGCACGGGGATCGCCCGCACCGAAGAGCATCTCCAATGCGCGGCTATTGACGGCATCGCCAGGACCGGCTCGCCGCAAGCAGCCGCGGCGATTCACCCGATGCTCAAGAACGCCAACCCGCGAGTCCGCATCACTGCGCGGCAGGCGTGGCGCCGGATGGCTGCAAGTCCTTCCGCTTGAGACGCAACTTCTGGAAGTCGCTGCCGCGGATCACGTAATACCAATCGGCGAAGCGGTTCGTCAGATCCTTGGCCAGCCGCTCGCCGTTGCCCGACGTATCGCCGTACTTCGCCGCTCGCTGCGGATCGAAGCTCACGGTCACGAATAGAAAGCGGTCATCGCCGCCTTTCCCGGACTTCGTCTCGCCCTGCGAACTGGCCAGTTCGCCGAAGCGCAGCACGTACACCAGACCGTTCGCCAACTCGGCGATCATCTCGCCTTCGTTGGCCAGCAGCCGGCCCTGCGGAGTCAGGAAGAAGCCGCGCTGCCGCATCGACATCGCGCCTTCCAGGCTCATCTCCAATCGGCCCGACCGCAGGCCTTCCGCCATCGACGGAGGCTTCGGCCGCACATCCGTGATCCGCAACGAATCGAGCGTCGCGGCCATGGTATTCACCGCATTCTTGTTGAATCCGGAAGCGCCGGCCATGGTCCAGTTCGCGCCTTCCTTCGTCAGCACAACTTGCTCCATGTTGGCCAGGCGTCCGAACTGTTCATCGATGGAGTAGCTGACAATAGTCACCTTGCGCAGATTGGCCGAGGCGATACGCAACAGCCCGCTGTTCACCCAATCGGCAAAGTTCGCCGAAGGGTCGGCATCGGTCTTCACGGCATACACACGCTTCTCGTTGGGCGTACGCACGTAGCGCATCCCCTGCTTGCCTTCCACCGGCTTGCCGAGAATGAAGTCGGCCAGCACGTCCTTGCGCGCATCGCGCAATGTGACCCGCTTGCCGCGCCCCGTCAAAGACGGGTTCTTCTGATCGAGTGGATCGATCACGCCATACTTGCCATGATCGGACACCGCTTCGCTGACCACAGCGTCGCGCTTCAAATCCACCAGCGCCCCGGCGGTCTTCACCAACCTGTCGCCGACATCGATCGCATAGTTATGATGCGACGGCAGTATCCAGCGGCCCTTCTCGAAGGCCACTTGAAAGGGCTTCGCACTGGCGGTGGCCTCGTCGTAATCCACCACCTCGATCGTCTTCACGTCCTGCGGACGTTTGAAGTCGGGGTAGAACGTAGTGCCCGTCTCGGAGAAGATCGCCGCGGTCCTCCGTTCCGGCTCGGTGTAGACGGCAAGGGCGCTCAGCGCCGCGGCGGCGGCCACAAAGGCGCCGGTCTTGAGGATCTCCTTCATGCGGCCTTCTCCTCGACGATGCGGTCGGTGGGCGTGCCGATGCGCTCCCGCGCCAGCCGCCGCGCCGACACGAACAGAAACACGACGAAAGCCGGCACGGGAGGCAATGCGACAGCCAGCAACTTGATGGTGTTCTGAATGCCCCGGATGGAGTTCTCCATTTCCGCTCTGGCACTCTCAATTTGCCGCTGCTTCTCGTCTTCGATTCCCTGCCGGGCCACTGTCAGCC
>CAYOBO010000002.1:2426-66256 GCA_964402295.1 uncultured Candidatus Solibacter sp.
CTCTCAATTTGCCGCTGCTTCTCGTCTTCGATTCCCTGCCGGGCCACTGTCAGCCGGCGGTTTTCGACAGACTCGACGTTGGAGATCATGATCTGCTTGGCCTGCTCATCCACATCGGTGCGGGCGCGGATCTCGGCCACCGCGCGATCCAGGCGCCCCTGCGCTTCCTTCAACCGCGCATCGGCAAAAATCTCGGCTTCCTGCATCTGCTTCAGCCGCTGATTGTCGTAGTCCTTCGTCCGGGCTTCCACCGCTTCCAGCGTGCGGTGCCGCGGCCGCCGCTTGCGCAGCGCGATGAACGCTTCATCGCCGGCCAGTTGATCCACGGCGTTCAACAGGAAGGTCACGTTATCGAAGTTCAGGTTCTCCACGCCGCGCCGGCGCAGTTCGAAGAACTGCTCGCCCATGAGATCGATGTCCGCCGTGACGATCGCATTGGCGCCCTGCGTCACACGCACCGCCAGAACATGTTTGTCCTTGTCTGTTTTACGATCCGGGTTCTGGTTGATCGACATTCCGAAGATCGAGTTCTGCACCAGGTCCTCAAACCGCAGCACACCGGACTCAGCCGAGGCCTCCAGCAGAGGAATCACTTTCGTTCTTGCGTCCGTCCGAATCTTCAACTCACCCGAGTACAGCAGCGCCAGCTCCTGCAATCCGCTGGTCACGGCTTCCTTCTCTTGAAAGCCCTTGCTGCCGATGAACACCACTTCCTTCGGCAGGGACCGCAGTTGCGGATGAGGATTGTTCCCATCCCATACGATGCGATTCGTCTGCCAGGTCACACCGAGGAAGTCGAGCAGCGGCCGCAGACTCGCGCTTGACTCATTCGGAGCAAGGCTCACGTTAAAGGCCGGCATCGGATCGAGCAACAACAGCAGCCCCTTGCCCTTCTTCGCATACTCGGTCAGCCGCGCCACCTGCGGCGCCGTGAGCGTATGCGGCAACGGAGCAAGCAATGTGTCGAGATCGGCCGGATACTCCACATCGGGATTCACCTCGCTCACCTCGTACTGCTTCTTGAGTTCGGCGACAATCGACCAATCGTTGGATTGCTGCTTGCGCTCAAAGTCAAATCCGCCGAAGAGCTTCGCCTGCGTCGTCAGCACGCCGATCTTCCGGCGCTTCGCCCGCGACACGACCCGGATGGACCGCATCAGCTCATACTCGACGGGCAGCCCGCGATCGAGGAACGGAATCACGAACTCCTCGCCACCGGCGTGGAACACCACGCCGAGGAAGATCTCGTTGAGCGAAGAGGACTCTTCCGTAACCGGCACCCGGAAGGGCCGGATGTTATAGCGCTCCAGCGCCTCGCGGGCCTCCGGCGTATACTTCGCAGTTTCGATGATCCGCGAGTGCAGCGCCTCGCCGGCCACCGCATCGAATTCGCGCAACGTCGAGATCAGCGCCCGCCGCACCGGCAAATAAGCGCGCGGCACCTCGGGGCTCAGGTACGCATGAATGAAGACGGGGTTTTTCGCATCGAGGCTCTGCAAGAGTTTCCGCGTATCCGGGGAAAGCGAATGGATCTGTTCACTCGTGGCATCGATGCGCAGGGTCGAATGCGAGGCGATCGTGGCCGCGGCGCCGGCAATCGCCAGGGCGCAGGCGAAGCGCGCCAGCACATGAAACGTCATCCGCGGAGCACGCGGCCCCGTGGGCCAGCGCCTCCGCCCGAGCAGCGCCACGTTGGCATAAAATGCCGCGAGGCCGAGGCTCACGAAGTAGACAACAGCGCCGGTTGTAATGACGCCCGATGCGAGATCGCGGAACTGCTCCACCACCGATAGCCGCTCCAACACTCGCTGCATGGCGCCTTGCAGGATCGCGCCGGCGTAGTTCAGAAACACGGGCGCCGACACAAACAGCGCCCCAAGGATGAAGGCCACCGTGAGGTTATCCGTCAGCATCGAACCAAGCATGGCGATCGCCAGCAGCGAGGAGCCCATCAGCCAGTAGCCGAAGTACGTGGTCATCATCAATCCAGGATCGGGCGATCCAAGCCAGCTCAGCACCACCACATGGCTCAACGAGAACAGCAGGCAAACCGTATAGATGGCCACCGCCGCAAGATACTTGCCAGTGACAATCTCGAAGTCCGAGGCAGGCAGCGTCAGCAGCAATTCTTCCGTACCCTGCCGCTTCTCCTCGGCCCACAACGCCATACTGATCGAGGGCAGCAGGAAGATGAGCAAGTAGGGAAAGTAGGCGTTCAGTTGATCGAGGTTGGCAAGGTTCGTGGCAAAGAACGACTCCTGCCAGAAGGCCGCGATCGCGCTCAGAAAGACGAACATCGCAATGAACACGTAGCCCGTGGGCGTGGAGAAGTAGCCGCTCAACTCACGGGCGAATACCGCTCGGACGACGCAGGTGCGCACGGCTATTGCTTCACCTCCTGCCCATTCGTCAGTGCATGGAAGGCGGCATCGAGCGACTCCCACCGCTCGCGCATGGCGGCGGGATCGCCGTCGTAGACCACACGCCCGCGGTTGATAAAGATAACCCGGTCGGCCATCGCTTCCACCTCTTGCAGGATGTGCGTCGAAAGCAGAATGGTCTTCTCGCGCCCGAGTTCGCGGATCGTCCGCCGTACCTCGGCAATCTGATTCGGATCGAGTCCCGTTGTCGGCTCATCCATGATCAGCACATCCGGCTCGTGCAAGAGCACCTGTGCCATCCCGACGCGCTGCTTATAACCCTTCGACAACTTGCGGATCGACTTCTCGATGACCGCCTCCAGTGCGCAGCGGCGCACCACGTCATCGATGCGGCTGCGCAGCTTACCGCCGGTGAGTCCACGAGCGCGGCCAAAGAAGCGCAGCAGGCTCAGCGGGGTCATCTCCGGATACAGAGGTCCATTCTCCGGCAAGTAGCCAAGCCTCGACAGGGCCTGCATGCGGTCCCCATCGACGGAGAGCCCGGCAATGCGCGCCTCACCGGAAGTCGGCGTGAGGAAGCCCGTGAGGATCTTCATCGTCGTCGATTTGCCCGCGCCATTCGGCCCGAGAAAGGCGCACACCTGCCCCTTCGGAATAGCGAAGGTGACATCTTGAATTGCGGCGAATTTTCCGTAGATCTTCGTGAGGCGGGATGCCTCGATCATGGGAGTACAGTCAGCAGCGGCCATAGCTCCTATGGCCCATATTACACTAAAGTTTTCGATGCCTTCGCGAAGACTCATGCTGTTGCTGGGCCTGTGCGCGCTCATCGGCGCGGCGCAGGAAGTGTCGCAAAGCGGCCTGCGGCTGGAAGCCGCGCGGCCGATGGTCAGCCAGCCGCTGCGCTGCGCGAAGGCGATGGTAGCCAGCGTTCATGAACTGGCCACCCAAGCGGGTATTGACATTCTGCACAAGGGCGGCAACGCGGTGGACGCGGCTGTAGCCGTGGGCTTCGCGCTCGCTGTCGTGCATCCCGAGGCCGGCAATCTGGGCGGCAGCGGCTACATGTTGTTGCGCACCAAGGAAGGCCAGGTGTATGCCATCGACTATGCAGGCACGGCCCCCGGCGCTGCCCGCCCCGGCATGTTTCGCAATACGAAGGAAGCGAACGTCGGCTATCGCTCCATCGCGGTGCCTGGCACACCCGCGGGGCTCGGCCTTGCCCATGAGAAATTTGGAAGGCTCAAATGGGCGCAGGTCATCGAACCTGCGTACCGGCTGGCGAAGAACGGCTTTCCCGCTTCGCACCGGCTCGAGTTGATCCTGCAACTGCAAGTGCCCGTGATGAAGGATTTCCACGAGTCCGCGAAGGTGTTTCTGCATGGCGCCGACAAGCCGCTACGGCAAGGCGAGAACGTGGTGCAACGCGAGTTGGCGGAGACCATCCGGCGAATGCAGCGTAAAGGCTGGCGTGAATTTTACGAGGGCGAAACGGCCCAACGCATCGCCGCGGACATGAAGGCGCACAACGGGCTCATTACCGTCGATGACATGAAGAGCTACGAAGCGAAACTGGTGGAACCGCTGGAAGTAACATTTCGAGGGCATCCTGTTTTAACCATGCCCCCCAGTTCGAGTGGCGGCATCGCCATGTCGGTCATCCTCAACGTGCTCGATCGCTACCCGATGCCGATCGGCATGGAAGGTTCCGCGTCCTCCCGGCACCTCCAGATTGAAGCCATGCGCCGGGGCTTCGCCGCACGCGACCGCGCCTTCCGCGAGGGCGTCAGCCTTGTGCCGCAACTGATCGGCAAAGACTACGCCAGGGAGATCACGTCGAACCTCGCACTCGACCGGGCAACCAACCTGACGAACACGCCGACGGGCGAGTCGCCGGACACAACGCACTTCACGGTCATCGACGGGGAAGGCAACCTCGTCACCAACACGTATACGCTAAGCGGCTTCTTCGGATCGCAGGTAGTGGCAGCGGGGACAGGGGTTCTCCTCAACAACCACATGTCAGTGTTCTCCAACCGCGCCGGCCAGCATAACGCCATCGCTCCGGGAAAGCGCTATCAATCGACCATGGCGCCGACCATTGTGCTGCACCCGGACCGCAGCCCGTGGGTGGCATTGGGAACGCCCGGCGGCGGAACCATCCCCAGCACGATCGCGCAAGTGATTGTGAACCTCATCGACTTCAAGATGTCGTTGCGCGATGCCGTGGAGTTTCCGCGCATCCATTTCCAGGGCTCGCAGGTGGATGCGGAGCCCGCGGGACTGGTGTTCGACGTCGCCGAGAAGTTGCGGTCGATGGGCCACAAGCTGAACCCGAAACTGCGGTCGCAGGGCGATGTGAGCGCGATCGCCATAGAAGAAAAGACCGGGTGGCGCGTCGGATGGGCCGACGGACGCCGCGGCGGGATTGTGAAAGGATTTTGATGCAACTGCCGATTGCACTGGCCGCCGCGGTCATCGCCATTCAGGACGTCTCCGTGATTGACGTCATTAAGGGCAAGGCTATGCCCGAGAAGACGGTGATCGTGAAGGACAACAAGGTCGCCGACATTGTGGGGCGGGCCCCGCGCAACGCGTCGTTGGTGGTGGACGGCAAGGGAAAGTTCCTCATACCCGGACTGTGGGATATGCACATCCACATCCGCGGCGGCGTGGAGTCCATTCCGGACAACGAAACATTCCTCAAGCTGTATGTTGCCAACGGCGTGACCTATGTCCGCGAGATGGGCGGCGACATTCCGGAAACCGTATTCGCCTGGCGGAAGGAGATCGAGGAAGGCAAACGCCTGGGGCCGCGCATCTTCACCAGCGGACCGAAGCTGGACGGCCCGAAGCCGTCCTGGCCAGGATCGATTCCGGTGTCGAATGCGGAAGAGGGCCGTCAGGCGGTGCGCAAGCTCCATTTGATGGGCGCGGATCTGGTGAAGGTGTACTTCGACTACGTGGAACCGGCGGTGTTGCGCGCCATCGCGGACGAAGCCGAGAAATGGAAGATGCCCGTGGCCGGCCATTTCGCGCGCAACCTGACGATTCGAGAACAGGTGGAAGCCGGCATCCGGGACGGACAGCACGCACGCTTTTACCTGTTGCAGGGCAGTTGCACGGATGAGCGTTACATCGCCAGAGAATTCGTCAAACGCCGCAATTCCGACAAGCCGATGGGCTTTGACGAATGGACACGGAAGCTATTGGAGGAGTTCAACCTGGCGCAGGAGCGCTCGCTGATGAGCATGCTGGTGGATTCGAAGGCTTGGTTCACCCCGACACTGGCTGTCGGCGCGGCAGGGCTCACCGTGGGCATGCGCAGCTACAGCGAGGACCCTCGGGCGAAGTACATTCCGGCGCATATCTGGAAGAGTTGGGACCCGAGTACGGGACTGAGGAAAGCCCCCACGGACGAGGTGCGAAGCCTGCGCGCCCTGGTGCAGCGCAAGGGCCTGGAGTTCATTCCCAAGCTGCGCGATGCGGGGGTGCCACTGCTGGCCGGCACGGATACGGGGTTCGCCAACAGCTACGTCTTCCCCGGCTGGAGCCTGCACGAAGAGATCTCGCTGATGCGCGAGGCGGGGCTGACGAACTTTGAAGCGTTGCAGACAGCGACCATCCATCCAGCGCGCTACTTCAAGCTGGAAAAGACGCACGGCACGATTGCACGCGACAAAGCCGCCGACCTGGTGCTGATTGACGGCAACCCGCTGGTGGACATCCGCAACACGGCGAAGATATCGGGTGTGATGGTGAACGGGAAATGGTTTGGCAAGGCGGATCTGGACAGACTGCTCGCCGAGGCAGCGCAGGAAGCCGCTACTTCAAGGAAATAACCGCTTCGCCCGCGGGGCCGCTATATACGAGTTCCACCTTCTTGAAGGATTCCGCTTTCCCTTTCTGCGCGAAGTAAAGGTAGCCACGGCGAGGCTTGGAGATGAGCCCTTCCTCGAGTGCGGCGGAAACAACAATTTCATCGGGTTTTGTTTTGGGCGCTTGTTCGATGCCGGATCGGTCCTCCTGCTCCGGCGCGCCAGGCGGTTTGGGCAGCCGGTTGCGTCCGGAGGGGTCTCCGGGGAATCGTTCCGTGGGTGTGGGCCGGCCAAGAATCACGCCGGTGTTGCCCACGCCGCCCGTGGCAATCACGCCCGGCCGCATCTCCCAATCGTCGTACTTGAGGGAGGCGGCCACCATCCCCGGGGTCTGCGGAAAGATGGCGCTCTTCTTGCCGTTGATGCGCAGCGTGAAGTGCTGGTGGGAGAGCAGGAACTCTTCCCGCGCATGCGGGTAGACGGCGAGCTCCACAATGAGGTAATCGCGCACGACGACATTGCCATCGGGGTGCATGACGGAACGCACCATGTACTCCGCGCCGATGGATGCCTTCGCCGTTGTGGCGTGCGACGGCCAATCGGTGGCTTTGTTGCGATCCTCCGCAAACAGCCATGCAGCGAACAGGAGCACAAAGTAGCGCATAGCCTCAGCGTAGCGCAGGGAACAAGGCGGAGGTTTCCTGGATCAGCTTCTCCGCGGCCCCGATTCCGTAGGGCGTGCGCTCCACTTCGTAGCCGCCGTGCTGGTATTCATCGGCGACGGGCATATAATCGCCTCCCTTGCCGGTGCTGTAACCGCAGAACATGGTGATGGGGAACGGCGAAGCTTTCTTGATGGCCGCACCGATGCCGGAGAACGGCTCGCCGGGCATGGCGACGATGGCCATGTCTCCGATGCGGAGGATCTGCACGTCCACGGCAACGGGCGTTGGGTCGTAGGGTTGCTTCCATTTGGTCAGCAGATCGTGGAACCGGCGCCAACGGGCTTCGGCCTGATGCTTCCGCCACGGATCGCCGGAGGCGCGCGCCGGGCCGAGTTGCTTTTCGGCCTGGGCGAGGCGGCCGGCCATGTCGTCGATCTCTTGCGGCGTGTAGCGGCGCGGCGGCAGTTGCAGGGTCTTGTAGACGAACTTGATGGTGGCATCGCGCGGGCCTTGCACACGCCAGGGAGTCTTCGCGGCGAAGGCGGTGGATTCGACGTAACCTTCAAACCTAGGCTCACGGCGGGTGGTTTCGATCTGATTGGCGAGCGCAGCGGCTTGCAGGCCGAGCGTTGTCCCCAAGCGGTGGGCAACACTGATATCGCCGGTTCCCCATTCGATGGGGCCTTGATCGCCGGCCGCCCCCTGGAAGAACAAGGCAGTCGCGCCGGGCATCGCCTGCTCAATGGTCTTGCGCGTCATGCCGACCCAATCGGGACTGATGAGCTTGTTCTCGTAAGTCAGCACGATGCCGTGGCATTGAAAATTGACCAGCACCGCATAGGGCTTGCCGTTTGCATCGTCGATGCGAATGACGACAAGTTCGCGGTCCACGGGAGCGGCCTCGTTGCGGCCGACGGCGGGCGGGCCGTCTTTGGTGGCGCGCATGCGCCGGTTGATGTTGATGGTGCCTGTGCCTTTCGCGCCGTAGGCATGTACGGGACGGAGGTTCTTGTCGGCTTCGATCACCGTGTTGACAATGCGTTCGGCGAGCAACCGCCGATAGTCGGCCATCATCTTTTCATACGGCGCGGGGTCGACGTTGAGTGGTCCTTTCTCGCGCTGGAACATGGGACCGGCATGCGTATGCGTAGCGGCAAGCCGCACATGATTCGCGGGGACGCCGATGGCCTGCGCGGCGCGGTCGGCAATGGGCTGCATGCCGTTGACCAGCAGCGTGTCGATGTCCACCATGGCGAACTTCTGCTTCCCGTCGGAGAGCACCAACGCGGTGACGATCATGCCCGCGGGATCGACGCCGACGGCTTCGACGTGCGTCTGCGAACCCCAGTTCAAATGCGGGATGCCGACGGGCGGAGTGATATCGGCGCGGGCCACGCCGGCGAACAGCCCGGAAGGTTTCGAGTTCTTCGCTGTATGTTCAACGATGTCGGCACAAAGCAGGCCCGCAACGAGCAGGAAAGCAAGAACGCGCATGAGGAGGATTATCTCTCAGAAGCGAAAGCGGATGTTCGCCTGTAGGACGCGCGGGCCGCCGGAATGCATGGCAGGCGCGAGGCCACTGTGCGGAGTGCCGCCGCCCAACATCATGCGCAACAGCGACGTGGATGTGCCGAACAATGGGCTTTCGAGAATGCGTACGGGATCGGCATAGTTGATGCGATTGAAGGCGTTGAAGGCATCGATCCGGAATGTGGCATTCCAACGCTCGGAGTGGATGAGGTTGCGCTCCAGCGAAAGATCGGCCTGCCACATGCCGCGGCCGGCGATGGCGTTGCGGCCCAAGTTGCCCAGCCCGCGCGGAACGGCAAAAGCATTTCGGTTGAGAATGTTTCCGCGCAACCAGATGGGCCGGCCTGGAACAAGATCGGGGCGAGTCGCGTTGTCGAAGCCAAGCCCAAGGAGGTTCCGTGCAACCAGGACATCCATGGGAAAGCCCGTGCGCGCCCGGGCGATGCCGCCGAACTTCCACTGGCGGTATTCGTAGCTGAACGCCGCCGTGAGGTTGTGGCGGACGTCGAAGGATGATGAGCCTTTGTCGTTCACCCCGGTGAGATAGACGGCGGAGTCCATGGAGCCATTGTCGATGGCATGCGACCATGTGTAGCTCAACATGGATTGCAGGCCACGGCTGAGGCGGCGCCGGTATTGCGCCTGAAGCGCGTGGTAATCGGAATAGCCATGGTTGGTGGCGATGACAAGGCCGGCCCACGGGGAATCCGGTTGCGCCGCACCTTCGCGGCGAAGCAACTGGCGGCCCCGCGCGGCGGCGTAACTGAGCGCGATGAGGTTCGCGGGCGTGATGCTGTGCTCGATGGAAGCGTTCCAATGCATGGTGCGAGGCAGCTTCAGGTCCACGGGCCTGTCGAAGCCGGCAGTGGACGGGCCCGCCAAGCCGAACACCCAACGATTGAATGGGAAGCCGTTGACGGGATCGGTGGCGAGGCTGAAGGCGGTATCGAAGAACAGGCCCCAGGCGGCGCGCGCGGCGGTGGTTTCCGACAGCTTGTAGGCGACTCCCACGCGTGGGGCGAATTGGGAGTAGCGTGTCCGCCAGAGTCCCCGCGCGGGGCTGGAGAAATCCACCGTGATGCCGGCGGAAGGCTGCGTGTTCGAGATCACTCCACCGGTATCTGGAAACGCGGGGGCGATGCTGGAGGTGGCAGGTGGCGGTGTGATCTCCCAGCGCGTGCCGTAGACAAGAGTCAGCTTCGCAGTGGCGCGCCATGTATCCTGCGCAAACAGAGAGAGTGTCTCGATGCGGCTGGAGGTGGTGGAAGATTGCATGCGCGTTATAGTCATCGGACTCCCGTTGCGCAGGCTCTCGAGCGAAGGGTAGAGTCCGGCGGTGCTGAAGGCGATCCCGTCGCGAGACGGAGTGAGCCGCAGATAGTCGAAGCCGACGCGTGCTTCGTGTGTACCGTGCGTGTAGGCAGCGGTGGCGACCCAGTTCCAGGAGCCTTGCCGGTTTCCTCCCAGATCGCCCGCAACGATCCGGCCGGCTTCACCGATGGCGATGCTGAAGATGCCCGGGCCGGTGTTGTAGGGCGCGGGGAGAAAACGGCGGGGGTCCGCGGGAATGGCGCCATCGATGGGGTTGTCGCGCCAGTTGGAGGTGACGCTCGATGGAGAGTGGTTGGCGCGGAGATCGAGCATCCAGCGTGGGGTGAGCTGAAGCGTTGCGCCTGCGGTGACCGTGCGCGAGGCAAACGCGGACCGGTCGATCTGCGTGTAACCGGAATCGGCCTGCGACGGAGCCTGCTGAAAGCGTGCAAAGAAGTTGGCGCGAGAGGACGGAGCGTAGTCGATGCGAAGGCTGCCGCGGTCAAGGCGTGCGGGTAGGGCAATGCGGGCGAAGTGCTCGGCGAGTCCGGCGCCGAGTTCGCGGCCGTTGGGCAACGCGAAGGACCGAAGCAGCGCGCTGTTGCGAACATTGCGCGAGGGAACCGTGGCTACCCATTCGTAGGGTTGGCGGAGGCGGATGGATTCGGCGGAGGCGAAGAAGTAGAGGTTGTTGCGGCGGATGGGGCCTCCGGCGGAGCCACCCACATGATGCATGCCCCAACCGAGCCGAGGGAGGCCGCGCGCCGCGGCGAAAGGATCGTTCGCGCTGAGCGCAGTGCCGCGCCAGGAGTAGAACGCGGAGCCGTGCAGCGAATTGGAACCGGAGCGCGTGGTGACGGCCACCTGCGCTCCGGGGCGGCGCCCATGCTCCGGTGCGAAGGCGGAGCTTTGCACGCGGACATCCTGCACATCTTCGAAAGAAGCCAGATTATGCATGCTGCCGAATGCGGTCATGCCGGGCAGCGCCGCGCCGCCGAATTGCGCGGGCATGCCGCCGCCAGTGACCGCGCTGTTGGCACTGACGCCATCGACGATGAAGGAGTTGGTGTTGGCACGTTGCCCGGCGGCGCTGAATTGACCCGCTTCGCCATTGGCCGCGGGGGTGGCCACCGCGCCGGGCGCGAGATCGAGCAATCCGGTGAGGCTGCGGCCATTCAACGGAAGCTCGTCGAGCCAGCGCTTGCCGAACAGCGTATCGAGCACGGCATCGCCGGCGCGGACCAGCGAAGCCTGATCTTCCACGGTGACGACGTCGCGCAGGCTGCCCACTTCGATATGGAGATCGAGCGCGGTGGTGACGCCCGGCTGGACCAGAACATTCAGACGCACTTGCGTTTGGAAGCCCGGCTTGCGCAGGGTGAGTTTGTAGAGCCCGGGACGCAGTCCGGAGATGACGTAACTGCCTTCCGCGCCGCTGAGCGTCGACCGGCGCGTGCCATCGGCGAGGTGGATGACGCTGACGGATGCCTGCGGAACAGCGGCCCCCAGCGCATCCAGCACAAGGCCGGAGATCTGCGCACGGTCGGCAGCGATGGCAGCCTGCATCGCAAGGATGGCGAGCGCCAGCTTCATCGCCACTCCTCCAAAGCAGCAGCGACGCGAAGAACGGCGGCGCGGATGGCGTGCGGATTGGCGTTCGTGCCGGGTGAGAAGAGGCTGCTCGCGGCGAGATCCGCCGCCGTGGAAAGCGCGTGCAAACGGAGTGCGCGGGCACGCCAGTCACCGGCAACGGAGCCGGCAACGATGGACTCGGCAGCGGGGTCGAGGATGGCGAGCAATTGATCGAGCCGCTGTACATGGGTGCGCATCGCCGCCACATGATCGGCGACCATGCTGTCGAGCACGGCGCGCTCGGGCGTGGAAAGCTGCTCCACTTTGGATTCGGGGAAGCGCTCGGCAAGCGCCTTCAGCGCATAGGCGCGGGCTGTCATGCCCTCGGTGGCCGCAAGCACACGGTCGGCATATTCCTCATACGTGAAGCGTCCAGCGAGACGCTGTTCCCACTCTCGATTTGTGCGGGGCGGAGCGGTTGCGGCTTGCAGCGACTCGGTGGATGGAGCTTGCGGAGGCGTGACGAAGCGCGCCTCCACGCCGGGCAGGGCTAGCGCGGCACGCAGTTGCTCGCTTTTGCGTGGGTCGAGGCCGGTTGCGGTTACCACGATGGATCCTCCTTCGGATTCGATTTCGACGGGATCGCCGAGGTCTGCGCCAATCCGGTGCAGGACCTCGGCAACTTGCAGTTCGAGAGACGCGGTGGGTGTGGAAGATGGCTGCGGTTTCCGTTCCGCGGCAATAGGGGATGGGGAAGGGCTGGACGGGATTTCGGAGGCTGGCTCGGGTTCGGCCTCGGTGACCTCGACCGCTTCGCCGTCACGAAACAGCAGTTGACAGGCGACAGGATGCAGGTCCGACTTGTGCAGGGAAATCGTGGCCTCGCGGAGGACGCCTTCGGCGGGCTCCGTGTGCACCACATAGGTCCGCGGCTGCACATCGACGGACTCGCGGCGCACCGTCACGGATTGACGCCATGCGTTGTAGCTGTGCACGCTGAGCGGGTTATCCCAATCGTAGTTGGCTGAAGCGAACAGTGTACGGAGGCGGTCTTCGGATGCACCGCGCACGCGCAGCCTGCGCCAGACGGCGGGGCGGACGATACGGTCGCGCTTGCCGCGGATCGCGATGCGGCTGGTTGCGGCGTGCGGGGCGGCATTGGACTCCGCTTTGCGCAGCAACTCCGCGGCGCTAACATTTTCCGGAGTGGCAAACCGCCAGATGGCGAAGGCGCCGATGAACAGGGCCGCGGCGATGGCCATCCAGGCACGGCGGCGAGAAGGCGCATGGACCATCAACTCCGAGGAATCCTTCCACGCCCGCGGTGGCGGCGGCGCGCCTCGCCGGGTTTGGTGAAGATGTTCGCGGTAGATGTTCGTGGCGGCGCGCAAGGCTTCGGCTTCCTCGCGGCACACTGCGCACGCGGCGATGTGCGATTCGGCCGCGGCATCGGCAAGTTCGCCATCCAGCCAGGCGAGTATTTGTTCCGGTGTCGGGTGCCGGTCCATTATTCGACAGCCTTTCGTAGGCGCGTCAAGGCGCGCGTGAGGAATACACTGACCGTGGAAACGCGGATGCCGATGGCCTCGGCAATCTCGCGATATTTCAAACCGGCGGCGCGCAGATGCAACACCTGGCGCTGTTGCGAGGATAGTTCGTTGAGCGCAGCTTGGATACGCTGGTTGCGTTCCTTATCGAGAGTGGTGCGTTCCGGATTGGCAGCGCCCGAAGGGGGGCCCGACTCCTCCATCGGTTCCCACCGGGCGCTGCGTTTCCGCGTCGTCAACCCGAGGTTATGCGCCACGCGAAAGACCCAGGCGCGCGGGTTGCGAATCTCGCCTTCGGATTTCCACACGCTGTAGAGACGCAGAAACACTTCCTGCGTGACGTCCTGTGCGGATGCAGGATCGAGTTGGAAGGTGAGCAGGTAGTGATACACGTCTTCTCTTGCCTCCGTATACAGCGTGTGGAATTGCTCCTCGATGCTCAGGCGTTACTCCTGGGGCGGTAGCTGTGCAGGCGCGGCGGGGCCGCTGACGGCGGGCAGGTCCAGGGGATTGATGCCCGGGCGCTGCAGCGGGTCAATGAGATTGAGCGACACCGCTTGATAGGCGGGAGTGGCCGTCTGCAACGCCTGTGTGAGCGCCGGGAGTTTCTGTTTCTGGGCCGCCGTGAGCACATTCAACGCGTTCGTACGATAGGGTTCGCCGGTGAGGGGAACCTTCTTCTGAAGATCGCGAATTTCCAGGGTGAGGCGGCCCACCTGAAATGCATCGGGGGCATGGGAATTGAGGAGATTGTTGAGCGTTTCGTTCTTTTCGTGGATCGATCGATAGATGGCGTTCTCCGCGTCGGACTTGCTTTGCATTACCTGCTGTAGCGCCATGAGCTGGGTGTCGGAAAGGTTGAGGAAGCTCTTCAGTTCCTCAAATCGCACCGGGGGCAGCGGATACGGCAGAATGGTGACATCCTGCGCGGGGAGCATGGACGCCACGGCAAGGAGCAGTGCTGGGAAAAATCTCTTCGTCATGTGTTGTGTTGTTGACCTCCGATGCGAAGACTGCGGGGAACGGAGTTTTCCGACAGCGAATGATTGATTTTTTTTAGTCCAAGTAGAGAAACTCGTTGGAGTTGAGCAGCACGCGGCAGATGGATTCGAGCGAGCCCGAGTAGGCTTGGAGGCGTTCGCGTTCCTCGGGGGTGAGCTTTCGCTGGAGGATCAGGTTGACGGCTTGATCGAGAGTGCCGGCGCGCTTGGCGAGATACGCCGCTTCCTCTTGCACGAGGTAGCCGTTCATCATGGACAGCGCCTGCAACGGCGTGGTGGTGGCGCTGCGGCGGTCGCAGGATTCGCTGAACACCGGGGCGTCGAAGGCGGCCATGGACGGCAGCGGCAGAGAACGCCGCTGGAAGATATAGAGACTGCGGCGAAACGCGTCCTCGGGCTTTTCGTTGGTTTCCCACATGAGCCCGCCGCCACGGCCGTAGCGTGCGAAATCGGCGAGATCTTCGGGCAGCGGGGGAAAGATGCTGGGGCCGCCGCGCTCCGGATTGAGGCGGCCGCTGATGTAGAGAATGCTATCGCGGATCTCTTCGGCCTCCAGGCGCCGGCGCGGAAAGCGCCAGAGCAGCTTATTTTCGGCATCGCTCGCGTTGGATTGGAACCTGCTGTTCTCGGAACTTTGGCGGTATGCCGCCGAGGTCATCATCAGGCGGTGCATCGCCTTGATGCTCCACTTCTCTTCGACGAAACGGTGCGCCAGCCAATCGAGCAGTTCCGGGTGTGTGGGACGCTCGCCGTTGGCGCCGAAGTCGCTGGGCGTGGCGACGATGCCTTTGCCGAAGTGGAATTGCCAGATGCGATTCACCATGACACGCGCCGTGAGCGGGTTATCGGGGCTGGCGATCCATCTGGCGAGCGTGGTGCGCCATCCGCGCGTGGGGAACTGGCGGTAACGATCCTGCTCGATCACCGCGGGCTCGGCTTTGCCTGCGATGGCGGTGAGGAAGCCGGCTTCGACGGGTTCTCCCGGTTGCCGGTAGTCGCCGCGGATCAACACGCGGGTGGGAGCGATCATCGGGCCGTTGGGCGGACCAGGCACGTTCTTCACGGTGAGCGCCATGGCGGACCAGCGGCCCGCGCGGCGGCTGAAGACTTCGAGCTTCTCGCTGAGTTCGCGGTGCTTGTCGCGTTGCTCGGCGGTGAAGATCTTCGAAGCGGTGCGTCCGAGTTCGCCGCGCAGATCGTCGATACGGAGTGTGTCGAATCGTTCCGGGCGATTTTCCAGGCGCTGCATGAGCGCGGACTCGAGTTTTTCGAGGGGCTCTCTTTCTTCGGGATCCTGCGTGCGATTGGCGTCTTCCAGCAGCTCCGCGTGCAGATCGCGCTCCTGCTTGGTAAACAGCGACTTCTCGCCGAGGCGCATATCGAGGCGCAGATCCTCCCGCGTGAGCTTGTAATCCGGGGCTGCGGCGAGCTTCTTGCGGCCGGCGATGAATTGCTTCAGCGCTTCGGCTTCGAAGCGATCCAGCTCCAGTTTTTCGGGACCGTCTTTCAGCCGCGCCTGTAGTTCCTTCACTTTCCCTTCGGCCTTCTTGCGGAAGTCAGGGTCTTTGAAGGGGACCTCGACGTTCTCCACTTGAATAGCGTTGAAGAAGGCCTGCATGCGGTAGTAGTCCTTCTGCGGGATGGGATCGTATTTGTGATCGTGACAGCGTGCACAGCCGACGGAGAGGCCAAGGAATACGGACCCGACCGTGGTAGTGATTTCGCTGAGGTAATTCTGCCGGACTTCCTCGGCAACGAGGTTGGAGCGATCCCACGGGGCCAGCCTCAAGAAGCCCAGGGGAATGTGTCCCTGAATGTCGGGGGTATAGTTGTTGCGGGTCTTGGAGTGCTCATCGGCGCCGGCGAGTTGCAGATGCACGAAGCGGTCATAAGGCAGGTCTTTGTTAAACGCGTCGACGACCCAGTCGCGGTAACGCCATGCGTTGCCGATGGCGCCGTCACCTTCCAGTCCGCTGGTTTCGCCGTAACGAACGAGATCGAGCCAGTGGCGGCCCCAACGCTCGCCGTAGCGCGGATCGGCGAGCAGGCGGTCAATCAAGGACTCCCAGGCATGGGGGCTTGCATCGTTGAGGAACTCCTGCATCTGCTCGGGAGTGGGCGGGAGCCCGATGAGATCGTAATAGGCGCGGCGTGCCAGGGTGCGCTTGTCCGCTTCCGGCGCAGGCGCCAGTTGATGCGATTCCAGTTTGGCGAGGACAAAGCGGTCGATGGGGTTGCGAGTCCACTGCTTGGCGTTGACGTTGGGGATGGCCGGCAGGACCGGCTTCTCATACGGCCAGCGCCACACAGGCTGCTGAGCCGCGGACTCAGCGGGCATGGCGCGAACCCATGCTTCGATGCGATCCACATCGGCCTTGGCAAGCGTGGAACCGATCGGCATGCGCGGTTCCTTCTCGCCTTTGATCATGTGCAGCAGAGGGCTCAATTCGGGGTGGCCGCCCACCACAGCTTTGCCGTGCTTCTTGCCTCCCGCGATCGCTTCCCGTTGCGATTCGACGGAGTAATCGCTGGCCTTGTTCTTTCCCGAATGGCAAACGGCGCAATGCTTCGCCAGAACGGGGGCGATATCTTTTTGGAAATCCGGAGCCGCGCCGGATAAGACAGTGGCGCAAGCGATCCAGGAAAGAGCAAGACCGCGGATTGGCATGGGTGGGGAAACCTTTAGCCGCGCAGGCCCGCCAGAACGCCGCGCATATACGCGAACGAGCGCAGCATGCCGGGGACTGGGTTGTCGGCGTCGATTTCATACTCCAGCATGACGCCGCCGGAGTAATTCATCTTCTTCAATTGCTTGAAAATGGCGACCACCGGCATGGCGCCCTCTCCGACAATGCACTGGCTGCCCTTTTCCTTCATGTCACGAAGGTCTTTGATGTGCATGTCGAGCAGGCGGGGACCTGCTTCGGCGATGGACTCAACCACATCGACGCCGGTGCGCGCCGTGTGGCCGACATCGATGCAAAGGCCCATGAGCGGACTCATGTTCTTCACCAGCTTCAGCACGGATTGCGGAGTGGGGAAGTGCTTGTCTTCGGGGCCGTGGTTATGGATGGCGACTTTGATATTGAATTCGATGGCAGCCTTTTCCACCAGCGGCAGCGTCTCGGCCGTGGGAGCGGCAACGATCAGCGGCATGCCCGCATCCTTGGCGTATTGGAAATAGCGGCGAATATCGGCGGGGTCATTGTTCTGGAGCCCGATGGTGCCTCCACCGAGGATTTGCAGGCCGGCCTTGGCGAAATCGGCTTTTCCCCTGGCCATTTCCGCGGGAGTACTGCTGTAGGGCAGGTGAAATTCCTTGATATTGATGTACGGCGTGCCGATCTGCTTCACGGACCGGATGGCGAGACCACGGCTGAACTCGCGCAGGGAGTAGCTGGCGACTCCGAGCTTGAACGATTCGTTCGGCGGATTGGCGGTGGCCGGGGCCATGGCGGGCGCGGCGAGCGCGGCTCCGCCGGAGGAGAGGAAAGTGCGGCGAGTGTGCGGCATAACGCGCACCATTTTCTCATACGCCGCGCTGACGGTGGGCACGGCCTGGGCGCGGAACATCTACACTGTAGGGAAATGACGAACGGCGTCAGACTAGCCTGTACGGAATTGCAAAAGCACTTCGGAGCCGTGAGGGCAGTGGACGGCATCGGTTTCAGCGTCCATGCCGGCGAGATCGTCGGCCTGCTGGGGCCGAACGGCGCCGGGAAGACCACGGTATTGCGGATGCTGGCGGGGATTTTGACGCCGGATGCGGGCCAGGTGCGCGCCTGCGGCTTCGACATGCGGGTATCGCCGCTCGAAGCCAAACGGCGAATCGGATTCCTCTCCGGGGACACGCAACTGTACATGCGGCTGACGCCTCGCGAAGTGCTGCTCTATTTCGGCGAGCTGTATGAACTGCCGGAGGCATATCGCAAGCAACGTTCCGAGGAATTGATCGCGTCGCTCGACATGCAGACGTTCGCGGACCGGCCGTGCGAGACCTTGTCGGCGGGCCAGAAGCAGCGGGCGAACATCGCGCGGGCGTTTCTGCACGACCCGGAGATTCTGATTCTCGACGAACCGACGACCGCGCTGGATATCCTGAGCGGAAGGTTCATCGTGGACGCGATCCGCAACCAACGGGATCGTGGCAAGGCGGTCCTGTTTTCGACGCACATCATGAGCGAAGCGGAGTATCTCTGCGACCGCATCGTAATGATTCACCAGGGACGTAAGGCGGAAGAGGGCACGCAGGAAGAGATCATCGGGCGCAGCGGGGCGCGGAACCTCACCGACGCCTTTCTGCGGGCGATCGGGGAATAGCACATGCGGCGATCCATCGTAGGAGCGATATACCTGAAGGAATTGCGCGAAACGCTGCGAGACCGGCGCACGATCGCGTTCATGCTGGTGCTGCCGCTGGTGCTGTATCCCATGATGATCATCGGCATGTCGCGCTTTCAACAGAGCATGGAAAAAGAAAGCGCGCAGCGGACGGCGAAGATTCACGTGTGGGGCGAAGCGCCGCAAGGGCTGCTGCGGTTGCTGAAGGCGAGGAACTTCGAATTCACCGTGAACCGGGATTTGTCCGGCACGGTGGGTGAGCAATTGCGCATGGGGGAATTCGAGCAATTCGAACCGTACCCCGATGCCGAGGATCCCGATGCCGACAAGAAGGCCGAGGCGCTGCGGGACAAGGCATCGAACCATCCGCTGGTGGTTGCGGCGCGGCCGTTGATCCTCGAGCGCAAGACGGATGCGGTGCTGGTATTGCTGCCTGGCTCGCCGCCGGACGGCAAACAGGAGATGGTCATTTTGTTCGATTCCGTGCGCCAGGATTCGCGCCGTGTGCGCGGCCGCTTGGGCGCCGCATTGGATGAGTACCGGAAGAAGCTTCTGCGGGAACGCGAGGAGAGCCGCGGGCTGGAAGCGGGCTTCACCTCCGGACTCGGGTTCGAGGCGCGCGACGTGGCGCCGAAACTGCGCCGCTCGGGATTCAGCGTGAGCATCATGCTGCCGTTCGTGCTGCTGGCCATCACGGCGACCGCCGGCTTCTACCGCGCGGTGGAAACCACCGCCGGCGAAAAAGAACGCAACACCATGCAGACTCTGCTGTGCGCACCGGTGCGTCCGTTGGAGATTGTTGTAGGGAAATTCGCGGCGATCGCAACCATCACGATGATCGCGGCAGCGGCGAACATTGCGAGCCTTGGGCTGACGTTTAATAACCTGGCGCGGCAAATGAGCCAGGGTTCGTCATTGGGACCATCGCAGTATGTGCTGGTATTCGTGGTGCTGGCGCCGGTTACGTTTCTGACATCGGCGCTGTTTCTGGCGGTCGGCGTGTTCGCCAAGGATTTTCGCGATGGCCAGAATCTGGCCACTCCGGTGATGATGCTGACCATGATGCCGGCGGCGGTAACCATGCTGCCCGGTGTCGAGGCGAATCTCTACACGGTGTTCCTACCGTGCGTGAATGTGGCGCTGCTGATCAAGGCGCTGCTGGTGGGCGAGGCGCAGCCGGATTTCATCTTCCTGACGCTGGTTTCCTCGGCGGCCTATGCGACGTTGGCGCTGCTGTTTGCCGCACGCGTGTTCGAACGCGAGAATCTGCTGACCGGCGGCAAGGACACCTTCCGCGGACTGTTTGGATTCGGCGACAAGCCCCGCGAGGTTACACCGTCGATGGCGTTCGCCATGTTCTGCGCCGTGCTGGTGTTGTTGTTCTACGGAAGCACCGCGGCGAAGATCGACATCCGGCTGTTACTGGTGGTGACACAGTATGGAATGATCCTCGCTCCGGTGCTGCTGGCCGTGTGGCTGATGAAACTGCCTGTGCGCGAGACGCTGTCGTTGCGATGGCCGGGATGGCGGCCGATGGTGGCCGCGGTGTTGGTCGGCTTGAGCGCGGGCAGCGTGGCCGTCTTGACCATGCGGCTGCTTCCACCGCCGGAGTCACTGGCAAAGGGACTACAGAAGGTGATGATGCTCGACCGCGTCGATATGCCGGTGCTGTGGATCGTGTTCGCGGTTTCGGTGTCGCCGGGCATTTGCGAGGAGTTGCTGTTCCGGGGTTTTGTGCAGGGGTCGTTCCGCAAGATGGGGATGGCGGCGTCAATTCTCCTGAGTGGGTTCCTGTTTGCCGTGGCCCACGCCTCGATCTACCGCATGATGCCGGTGTTGGTGCTGGGGCTGGCGATCGGCTGGTTGTTCTGGCACAGCAAGAGCGTGCTGCCGGGAATGGTGGCGCATGCGCTGAACAACGGATTAGCCGTTGCCGTGGTCGGCGTTCCAGCCGTGCGCGATTACTTTGTGAAAAACAAGCTCCAGTTCATACCGGTGGAATGGTCACTGGCGGGACTGGTTGTTTGCGCCGTGGGGCTGTGGCTGGCTGCCCGCGCTGGCGCATCTTCACCGCAATCCGTGCAGTAGATTCGGGGCTTGCGGCTCATGCCGCACAGATCGGGCCAGAGCGCTTAGGGGCGGTGGACGAATTCACCGCCCTTCATCACCCAGCGTACGCGCTCGGTCACGGCCCGGATGTCGTTCCAGGGTTCGCCCTCGACGGCGACGATATCCGCGAATGCGCCTGGAGCGATGCGGCCGAGTTCGCCGGGCACGCCGAGCATGGCCGCGGCGTTCGTCGTTGCCGTATGCAGCGCCTGTTCCGGAGTGAGTCCGGCTTTGACAAACCATTCGAGTTCGCGCGTGTTCTGGCCGAACATGGTGAATACGGCATCCGAACCCATGACAAGCTTCACGCCGGCCTTCACGGCGCGGCGGGCGGTTTCGAGGTTCTGCTCCACGTAGCGGCGCAGCGACGCCATCGCCTCATCGGTGAACCCGAATTCATGGCGCGCGTCCATGTAATAGCGGTTGTGGTCGATGGTGGGAACCCAGTAAATGTTTCGATCCGCCATGAGACGGAGTGTGTCGTCGTCAATGCCGATGCCGTGTTCGATGGAATCCGCACCGGCACGGGCGGCGTCTCGAACGCCGGAAGCGCCATAGGAATGGATGGCCACTCTGTGCCCGACTTCGTGCGCGGCGATGATGGCCGCCTGCATGGCTTCGAATGGCACAGTCTGCTCGGTGGAGGTGTCGTCAAAGCCCCCGCGGGAAGCAAATATCTTCACCCATGGATGGCCGGCTTTGATGCGCTGCCGGGCCTGCGCCGCCATTTCCGCGGGTGTCTTCGCCGTGAGTCCCTGCCCGGCGGTGAAGATGCGCGGCCCGGGAAAAAACCCCTTGTCGATGAGGTCGCGGACGGCGATGTCGGAGTCGGCATATGCGTTCAAATCGCGAACCGTCGTCACCCCGGTGGAGAGGGTGAGCCGGGCATTCTCCTTGGCGAGGTGGACGCGAGCCAGCGGATGAATCTCAGCCCGGCGCGGGCTCTTCCCGAGTTTCGGCTCCCAATAATAGGTGAGGTGCGTGTGCGCGTCAATGAGGCCGGGCAGCCCCGAATAGCGGCGCAAATCGAACCATTCGGCGTTACGCGGAATGCCCGATTTCGATGTGGACACCTGCACGATGCGGCCGCCGTCGACGACCACGATCGCGTTGTTTGTCACCTTTCCCGTGCCATCCCACAGCTTGCCGAACAGCAGTGCTTTGGGCGCAGCCGCGCACAGCGGCGCGCAGATAAGGAAGATAAAACCACCAAGCCGGATCATTATCTTCCAATATACGTTTTATTTCTTCGGATAGTTGGCAAAGAACGGACTGGACCAGGCAAGCATCTTGTCCACCTGTTCGACGCGGACGTAGTAATAATGACGGCCTTTCACGTCGCCCTTGTCCGTATACTCGAAATCGACGGTGCGGCTGTTGGGGCTGGCGGTGTAGATTACCGTGCTGTCCTTGACGATGTGGACCTTGGCGATGTTGCGCGGGGCGCGCACCTTTACCTTGATGGGGAGCGGTTGGTCCATGGCGAACTCATCGCCCATGAAATGCGGCCCCATGGTGACATCCAGGATGATATTGTCCATGGCGCCGTAGGTATGCCGCTTGCGGATGGCATCGAGAATGCCCTGGCGCGAGAAGTCGGACGTGTACACCAGCGCGTACGAGATATGCGTCGATCCGTGATCGGAACTGGTGATGATGCCAAGTTTGTAGCCCTTTGCCCAGGCATTCTTCACCATGCCTTCGGGCTGATAACCGGCCTGCTTGACGTGCGGGCCGTCGGTGCTGGGATCGGCCACCAGGGGCGCCCCGAGTTGCTCATAGTTCGTACGCGCGCCCTGGAAGATCTCCACCACAGGCTCGAGAGCGGGGTCGTTATCGCGCCAATCCGTGCCCATGCGTGTCCCGGAGGTATGTGAAATCGCCACCGCATTGCGATTGCGGATTTCCTCATACAGCAGTTTGGTGTCGTTCGCCACCAGATCGCCGGTACCGACCCCCGGTTCGTCCCCCTGGCGATTCTCGCCCAGGTACCACTGCTGCGCGCCGGAGCGCAGGAAGAACGGCGTGACGCGGGAATCCGAACGCCGCGCGAAGAAGACATTGCGATGGCCGTTGGGGAACGTGGCGCTGCGCTCGTATCCGAAAATCGCGGCATAAGCGCCAGGGATATGGAACATGTCGGTCAGCTTTTGTGTGTACCACCACCAGTAATTCCACGCGCCTCCCTGATGGTCCGTGGACGCGCCGAAGTCCATCGCCGCGGCATCGATCATGTAGCGGTAGAAGTCCGGCAGGGATCCGTCGGCGGCGCCTCCGCCATCCCAACTCAGCTCGGTGTGGCGGTGGAAATCGCCGCGCACGATGCGGTGCGGCTTGCCATCGACGATGGTGCTGTAGGCGCGGATGGCGCGGAGATCGGCGGCTTCGTTATCGTGGCCGGGCGCCGCGGCGGGGTAATCCTCCTGCGGCGTTCCCCAACTCATCGTGCCCGATGCGGGCGGCGGTGGAATGCGTCCGGCATGGATGCGCTGGTGCAGCGGACGGTGATAGTAGCGATCCGTACGGCTATCGGTATCCCATGCCACCCAGATGCCGTTGTCTTTGTCGAGCGTGGCATTGATGCGCGTGGAGGAGCGGCCGCGGCTCGATGGCAGCGCGAAAGGCTTGCTCCAGCCGGTGCTGTCGAGGTGCGTCAGATAGTATTCCCAATAGCCAGGCCCGCGGCGATTGTTTTGCAACACAGGGCCATTGATGCGCTGCTTGGCCGCCACCCACACCGATCCTTTTCCATCGGACCAGACGTGAGGCTGATACGTATTGTTCTCCGTGAAGGCGGAATAGAGCGATTTGACGGGTTCACGCCACTGGCCATTGTCGTAGCAGCGGATGCGTGGAGCGCGATCCCCGCCGATGGGCGAGCCCTTGGGCTGCTGGCGAAGAACGTAGCCCTGATCCTTGCCCCAACTGGGGCGGCCCTGTTCCCAGGCCACCCAAACGCGATCGGCGGAATCGACGGCGACGGTGGGCTTCGTGTCGAACGATGGAGAATCGGCGACGGCGATTTCCGCGCCCGGCTTCATCCCTTCCACCTTGCTGAGAAAAACGTCGTAATTGCCGTTCTTGTAGGAATCGTAGGCAACCCAAAGAGCGCCCTTGCTGTCGAAGGCCACGGCGGGCTCCCAGTCATTTGCCGCGCGATTGGTAATGCGCACCTCGGCGCTCCATTGGCCGTTCTCCATCGTCTTCAGAAAGATGTTGCTGTTGCGGCCGCGGAAGCCTTGCCACACCACGGCAAGCTTTCCCTTCCCATCGGAGGCAAGCCGCGGATTGATATCCGGCAGAGCATTGCTGGTAAGGCGCTCCAGACTGCCCCACTCTTCCTTGTCCGGATCGAAGCGGCGGGCGTACAGATCCCAGTTATTGCGCACCATCTGCGTCCACACCACCCACACACGGTTGGAGGAATCGACGCCAATCTGCGGCAGCCAGCTATCGCCGCTGGTGTTGGGAACCCATTGCAACGAGCCCCACACGCCGTCTTTGTAATGGCGAATGACCACGTCGTCACGATCGCCGGCGAAGCTGAGCCACGCAACCCACAGCGACCCATCGGGCGCAGTGGCAATCGATGGCAGATCGTCCTGACGATATTCATGGCCGACCATGGTGGCCTTCATCTGCCCGCCGCCCGGCAGCGGAGCTACCTGGAACGGCGGCGCAGCCTGCACGGTGGTGCGCTGGCCGGAGGGCCACAGCAGGAATGCAACAACTGCCGCGGCCGTCAAGAGAAGGAAGAACGCGCGTGATGGGTTCATATGCTTTGCCTACTGTTTGGCAATTCTATACAACTTGCTCTCCGTGCGGATGAACAGGCTGCCGCGGGCGATGGCCGGAGTGGCCATGCACATTTCGTCCAGACTGTTCTTGCCGAGGATGCGAAACTCAGGGCCGGCCTGGATCACGTGCGCATCTCCATCCTCATTGAGGATGAAGATCTTGCCGTTATACGACCAGGGCGAAGCGGTATAGGCGCCGATCTCCTCCGAGATGCGGCGGCGCGGATAGACTTCCTTCCCCGTCTTCGCATCGTTGGCCGAGAAGAAACCGCGGTCGAGCAGTGTGTAATAGATGTCACCCACGACAATCGGCGACGGATTGTACGGGCCAAGCTGCGGATAAAACCAGGCGATGAACGCATTGCCGGTTTCGCCGGCCTTGAGCGAGATATCGCCCGAGGCGCCAGGCCTGATGGCGAACGTGGGCCGCTTCTGGTCGCCCACATAGCCGCTGGTGACGTAGAGCAATCCGTGCTGCGAAAACGGCGTGGGGATCGTCAGCGACGACATGCCGCCGAACTCCCACAGCAGCTTTCCATCCAGATCGTAGGAGCGGACGCGGTTCGTGCCGGGCGTCACGATTTCCGTGCGCTTGGCGTTTTGCCAGATGTAAGGTGTGGCCCAGTTACTCTTTTCGTCGCGGCCGATCTGCCAGATGGTCTTGCCCTTCTTCTTATCCAGCGCCATCAGCACGGACTTCGATTCGTTGTCGTTGACAATATAGAGGCGGCCCTGATGGACGATGGGGGAAGCGGCGGTGCCCCATCCGTATTTCGTATTGACGGTCTCGAATCGCCTCTCCCAGATTTTCTTTCCCTCAAAGTCGAAGGCAAACACACCGACGTTGCCGAAGTAGGCATAGACCATCTCTCCATCGGTGACCGGAGTCTCCGAGGCATAGCTGTTCTTGAGATGCCGCGAAAAGGCAGGCACCATTTTTTGCACTTCGCGCTCCCAGGCGATCTGGCCGGAGTCGAAGTCGATGGCATACACCATCCACCGGTGCACATCGGTGGGAATGCCCCGCTCGCCGCCGAAGTACAGCCCCTTGCGCGCTTTCTCCTTCGCCTCCGTGGGGACAACGGAAGTGACGAAGACGCGGTTTCCCCAAACGACTGGCGACGACCAGCCGCGTCCGGGAATGTCCACTTTCCACGCCACGTTCTTCGTGCTGGACCATTCGTCGGGGAGTCTGGGATCATCCTCGGCGACGCCGGTGGAACCGGGCCCGCGAAACTGCGGCCAGTTGTCGTTCGCCGCGAACGCCACGGCGCAGATGCAGAGCATAAAGGTCTGTTTCATTTCTTTCCTGCCTCCCAAGCCAGCGAAAGACTGCGGCCGCTGTTGAGACGTTGTCCCCCATCGCATACCATCACCGCTCCGGAGATCAGACTGGCCGCATCGGAGCTGAGAAACAGAGCGAGATTGGCGATGTCCTGCTTCGTACCCATGCGTCCCAGCGGAATGCTGTTCACCGCGGCCTGCCGCGCTTCAGGCGTCGGCGCGAGACGGCGCATGCCTTCGGTGTCATCGATGGGTCCGGGCGTGATCACGTTGGCGCGAATGCCTTCCGGTCCCCATTCCAGAGCGATGGTTTGCGTCAACAGATCGACGCCCGCCTTGGCCGCGCAGACATGCGCCTGATAGGCATACGGCTGATGGGCGTGATTGGCGGAAATGCTGATGATGGATGCGCCGGGCTTGCGCAGATGCGGGTACGCGGCGCGGCATGTGTTGTAGGTGCCCAACAGGTCGATATCGATCACGGCCTTGAATCCGTTGGCCGACATCCCCGTGATGGGCGCGGGGAAATTACCCGCCGCGCCGCAGACGAGGATATCCACTGATCCGTAGAGTGCGGCGGTTCGCGCGAAGGCAGCTTCCATGGCTTCGTAGTTGCGCACGTCGGCGGCGAATCCTTCCGCCGTACCGCCAGAGGCGCGAATGGCTGCCACCGCGGCATCCAGTTTCTCCTGCTTGCGTCCCAGCAGCATCAGGCGCGCGCCATGCGCGGCAAAGGCCTCGGCAATCCCAAGGCAGATGCCGCTCGATCCGCCAGTGATGAAGGCGGTCTTGTTTTTCAAAAGGTCAGAAACGAAAGTAGACATGGAGAATCAGCCTCCAGTCTACGACGCGGATCAGGGCGCGAAACTGCCGGCAAGGGTGAATGCCCCCAGGCGATTCAGACTGTAGGCAATCACCGTGTACGTTCCCGGCTTCACCTGTGCGGTGCCGCGAATGACGCCCGCCCGCACCCGCACGAATTCCATGGGTAGCGCGTTGCCGGTCTCATCGAGCAGCGCTAAGCCAGTGTCGAACGCCGTGCTCCCCATCTCGGCGCTCAGCCGGCCAGCGTTTTCCACAGTCACGCGATAGGCTCGCGCCGGATTGCCCGCGGGTTCTTCCTCAATCAAGTCGCGCACGCGGCAATCGTCCGCCGCAAGCGATGCATTCAATGTACCCGTAAGCGGCAACTCCTCCACCGGACATTCCCGCGGCGCCGCAACCGAAGCCCGCAATTCAAATGCGCCGATGGCGCCTTCGTCATAGGCATTCGCCAGCACGGTGTATTTGCCCGGACGCAGCAAAATCGCGATGCGGGAGTTTCCGTTTCCACCGGAATCGTCATCCTCGGCAAGAAAGCTCTTGTCCTCGCGCAACAGATTCAGGTACGAATCGAATTGCGTCGAGGTTTGATCCAGCGTCAGCAGGCTCCGCTCGGCGAGTTCGATCGTGTAAGGCCGGATGAACGAAAAATTGCCGGAAAACGGCACAAAGTCCAGCAACCGGCAATCGCTGTTGGCCAGTGCGGATCGCACCGATCCAGGCACTTCCAACAGCTCCGGAGTGCACGTGCGCGCGGGCTCGGTGAGGGCGCGCAGAACATAGGTTCCTCCCGCGGCAACCCCGCCGGAGATCACCACCAGCAGATATTCTCCTTCCGGAAGACTCAGCGTCAGCAGCGCCTGTCCGCCGTTGTTGGTGTCCTGTCCGTTGTGCACCAGGGTTCCCGTCTTTGCGTTAAGCATCGCCAGCACCGGCCGGAACGTATTCGAAGCCGCCGCAATCCCATACAGCGAGTACGCTTCCACTCGGATGCGGTAAGTATCCACGGGCTGTAGATTCGAACTCGGCGTTTGCACATCCAGCAGTCGGCAATCCTCGGCGTCCAATTGCCCGTTCAACACCACATCGAAAGTCAGATCGGGAGTGGTGCAGGCGCGCCGTTCCAGCAGTTCCACCAGCAGGGTGAAGGCCCCGGCTGAGACGTTACCGGCCGCGGCGAGGATCCTGTGTTTCCCGGCCTTCACGCTGACGCGAAGTTCGCCGGGCGTTCCGATTTGCCCCGCCACGAATTGCAGCACAGCAAGCTTCTCGTCGGCCAGTACAGCGATCGGCGCCACCCCGGGCACGGTCAGTTGCACGCGAAGAATGCCGCCACCTTCCGGGACGGATACTTCATACGCCACGGCGGCCATGGGACGAATGCCGGGGATATCCCTGGTGGAAGCGTCGGGCAGGAAGTCCTGGCCCTTGCACTCCGCTGCCGCGAAGGTGCCTTCCACAGTACCGGGTTCCATCGCCACGGGAACACACTCGGCGCCCAATGCAACCGCGGCCAGCAGAAATGTGGCAAGCCGCCGCATCGCCGTCAAGGGAGCGAACAGCCGTCCCAAGAATGTTCGGGATCGGGAACAAAGGCGATGCCGGAGCCGCTTGCCACCAGCCATCCGCCAGGCACTTTCGCACGGGAAATCGACACTGTGCTGTTGAGGCGTTCGAACGCCAGCGAGGGCTTGGGTGGCTCGACAGCCGCGGGCTTGGTGGCCTCCACGGGCGAGGCGGCAGCCGCCCCCAGCGGATGCAATGCTCCCCGCACTACATCTTTTCGCATGCGGTAGCGCTCGGCGAGGTAGGTGAACGTGTAGAACTCCCCAACCTCTTCCACCTTGTCGATGATCGCGCCGAAGGGCAAGGATATCGCCGGTTCGCCCAGTGGGGCGCCCGTTCTCTTGTTCAGCTTCACCGCCTCAACGGTTTTCGAAACCTCGTATTTCGACATCCGCCTCCCTAGACGTTGGTGACCTGAATGTGGTTCACCACCTTCTTTACGCCTTTCACTTTGTGTGCCAGGCTTTCCGCTTTCTGTCGTCCCTTTTCCGTGCGGACTTTTCCTTGCAGGGTAACCACACCGTCTTGCACGATCACCTCGATGGACCCGCCCTTCACGTCGGGATGATTCACCAGCTTCAGCCGCACTTCGTCGTAGATCCGGTCGTCCGTATTGCCTTGCTGCGCCATGAGGGGCAGCAACAACACAAGGAATAGAAACAACGCCGCAATCGTTCGCATAACTTGGGGACCTTTCATTTAGCAGCATAGCGCAACATGCTATGCTCACGATGGAACTCTTCCACTCACGGATCTCATCACTTTGTGCGGCATTGCTGGCTACACTACTCTGGATCATTCTCCGCCCCAAGAGCGCATCGAGCGGCTGACCCATTCCATCCGGCACCGCGGGCCTGACCAGCAAGGAGTGCACCGGGGCGCATCGATCGCCATGGGCGCCGTCCGCCTCAGCATCATCGACGTCGCGGGCGGGGACCAGCCCATGTATTCGCCGGATCGCGACGCTGTCATCTGCTTCAACGGCGAGATCTACAATCATGCCGCGCTGCGTGCCGAACTGGAATCGCTGGGCCACCGTTTTCGCACGAAGTGCGATACGGAAGTGGTGCTGCACGCCTTCCTCGAATGGGACACGGCGTGCTTCGCAAAGCTGCGTGGCATGTTCGCCTGTGCGCTTTGGAGCGAATCGAAGCAGCGCCTGATCCTGGCGCGCGACCGCATGGGCATCAAGCCGCTCTACATTCTCCGGCGCAATCGCGACATCTTCTTCGGCTCCGAACTCAAGACCATCCTGGAGCACCCGGAAACCGGCCGGCGGCTCAATCTCCGGGGATTGGCATACTACCTCTCGCTGAACTACATTCCGCATCCGCACACGCTGGTGGAGGGGATCGAGAAGTTGCGCCCGGGGACTTGGCTCGAATGGATTCGCGGCGCGGTTCGCACGGAACCCTACTGGCAGATTGCCTTCCGTCCCGATGCGCGCAAAACGCTCGCTGCCGCCAAAGATGAACTGGACGCGCTGTTGCGTGACTCGGTGCGCGAGCATCTGCTCTCCGATGTTCCGCTCGGCGTGTGGGCCAGCGGAGGGCTCGACTCCTCCACTGTCCTTCACTACGCTGCTCGGGAAGTGCCGCATGTGAAGACGTTCTCCATCGGATTCCGCGGGCGCTCATTCGACGAAAGCCCGTATTTCCGCGAGATCGCCGCATTCTACGGCGCGGAGCCGCACGAGTTCAGTCTGGGCCCCGAGGCGGATCTGCCCGCGGCGATCGAGCAGATGTCGTATTACTCCGATGAGCCAAGCGCCGATGCCGGCGCGCTGCCGGTGTGGTTTTTATCGCAGATGACGCGCCGCCATGTCACGGTTGCCTTGAGCGGCGAAGGCGCGGACGAATTGTTCGGCGGCTACCACACATACCTGGCGGACCGCTACGCCGCCATCGCCCGCCGCACGCCCGCTTTCCTGCGCCGCCTGGCGCTACGCCTTCTTTCCGCTTGGCCCGCATCGGATGAAAAAATCAGCCTGGAATACAAGGCCAAACGCTTCCTGGAAGGTTCGCTACTCGATCCCGCCCGGGCCCATCTTTACTGGAACGGCACGTTTGACGATGCCACCCGCACAGCCATCGCGCCGGGCACGGCCGGCGCGGATTGGGACGGATGGCTCCCTGCCACCGCGGGAGCGCTCAACCGTTTTCTACACCTCGATCAGCTCTGCTATCTGCCCGAGGATATCCTCTACAAGTGCGATCGCATGAGCATGGCGCATTCGCTGGAAGTGCGCCCGCCGTTCCTCGATCACCGCATCGTCGAATTTGCCGCCACGCTGCCGGAGCATCTGAAGATCCGAGGCAACACGCTGAAATATGTGCTGCGCGAACTCATGCGCGGCAAGCTTCCCCGCAGCATTGTCGCGCGCAAGAAGGAAGGCTTCGATATCCCTGCCCACCACTGGTTTCGCGAAACGCTGCGTCCGCTGCTCCGGGACACCGTCAATGAGGCTGCCGTACGGGGCACGGGCGTCTTCGAGTGGACGCCGATCGAGGCCGTCATGGAGCGCCACTTCCGCCGCCAGGCAAACTACGGCTACCACCTGTGGGGCTTGTTGACTTTGTTCCTGTGGATGAAGCGCTGGAAGATCGCGGCGGCATCCCGGACTCCGGAGGAACTGGCATGGGCCGGCACTCGCGGCTGATTGTTCTTGCGTGCGCCATCGCCATCTACTTCGGCTGTATCCTTTCACCGCCGGGTTTGATGGATGATGTGGATGCTGTCCAGGCGCAGATCGCGCGTAACATGCTGGAGTCGGGCGATTGGGTCACGGCGCGGCTCGACGGTGTTGCTTATCTGGAAAAATCGCCGCTGATCTATTGGATGATGGCGGTGTCCATGGGGATCTTCGGCCCGCACGATTGGGCGGCGCGCATTCCTCTGGCTCTTGGCGTTGTCCTGCTGGTCTGGTACACCATGCGGTTTTCCGCGTGGGCTTTCGGCGAACCGGCGGGAAGCTATTCCGGCCTCGTGATGGCCACCTGCATCGGGCTTTGGCTGTTCACCCGCATTCAGATCCCCGACGCGATTCTCACGCTGACCATCACCATCGCCATGTGGGCGTTTCTACGCGCGCTCGAAGAAGGTGGCGCCATCTGGCCCGCGGCAATGTCCGCCGCCATCGGGGTTGGGCTGCTGTTGAAAGGCTTGATTGCGGCGCTGTTTCCCGTGGCAGCCGCGCTGCTGTATCTCGCCTTCACCAGGCAGCTATTGCGAAGGGAAACATGGCGCAGGCTGCGTCCCTTCACGGGCGCGCTGATCCTTCTGGCCATTGCCGCGCCCTGGCATGTGCTGGCCACGCTGCGCAATCCTCCGTACTTCGACTTCACCATGAAGAGCGAACCCGGCCAATATCACGGCTTCTTCTGGTTCTATTTCTTCAACGAACATGTGTTCCGCTTTCTGAACATGCGCCACCCGCGCGATTACAACACCGTTCCCCGGCTCGCCTTCTGGCTCTTCCACCTGCTGTGGCTCTTCCCCTGGAGCGTGTATCTGCCCGCCGTGGCAAAGCTTGGCTTCGCACCGGTGGACCGCGCCGGCCGCACACGTCTTCTGGCTCTCTGCTGGACGGGATTTCTGCTCGTCTTCTTTACTTTTTCCACGACGCAGGAATACTACTCCATGCCTTGCTATCCCGCGCTGGCATTGCTGCTCGGCTCGGCGATGGTTTCCGCCCCGCGCGCCTGGATCTTGCGCGGCAACCGCGCGATTGCAGGCGTTGCCACACTGGCCGCTCTTGCCGTAATCGGGATTCTGGCGCAGGTCTGGAATCTCCCCACGCCGGGCGATATTTCCCAAGCCCTGACATCGAACCCGGAAGCCTACACCCTTTCACTAGGACACATGGGCGATCTCACCATCGCCTCGTTTGCCTATCTCCGCCTCCCGTTGGGTATCGCCGCCGTGGCGTTTCTCACCGGTTCCATCGGCGTCTGGCGCGCCCGCACGGCAGAGCCTGCATTCCTCGCCATGGCGTTGATGATGGTCCTGTTCTTCCATGCGGCGCGTGTCGCGCTGATCCGTTTCGATCCCTACCTGGGCTCGCGCGAACTCGCGGAAAGCTACGTTGCCGCGCCACCCGGCGAGCTGATCGTCGACAATCAGTACTACGCCTTTTCCTCCGTGTTCTTCTATGCCAATACATCCGCGCTGCTGCTCAACGGGCGCGTGAACAATCTTGAGTACGGTTCCTACGCGCCCGGCGCGCCCAACGTGTTTCTCGACGATGCAGCATTCCGACGCCTCTGGAAAGACATGCGCCGCCGTTACCTGTTGGTGGAGCATCCGCGGCTGCCCCGCATCGTCGAATTGGTGGGACGCGAATTCCTGTTCGAAGTGAAAACCAGCGGAGGCAAGCACCTCTTCACCAACATGCCCCTTGCGGAGGCCCGCTGATGCGCGTCGCCATCGATGCCACTTCGCTGCTGCTCCGCAGCGCCGGCGTCAAAAGCTACACCTACCACTGGATGAAAGCGCTGCGCCACATTGCGGGGAACGATCGCATTCGCGGTTTTCCGCTGCTCAATACAATCGGCGAACTGCACCACGACAGATCGATGCTTTCCCCGTGGGCCACCTATCCGCGCCTGGCGATGTTGTACGCCACTCGCCTTGGCCCCTCGGTTCTCGACACCTTCCTCAAGGGCTCCGATATCTTTCACGCCTCCAACCAGATTCACCATGCCCCGCGGGAAACGCTGCTCACCGCAACCATCCACGATCTGACTTGCTGGAAAATGCCGGAACTGCACACAGCCGCCAACGTCGCCGCCGACCGGCGCTTCGCCGACCGCATCCTGAAGCGCGCCCATGGTTTGATCGCCGTGTCCGACGCCACGCGCCAGGACGCCATCGAACTGCTCGGAATCGAGGAGGATCGTATCGAGACCATTCACTCCGGTGTCAGCGATGCGTTCTTCCGCGTCTCCGTGGAGGAGGTTCTGGCGATCAAGGAAGATCTGCGGCTCAACAAGCCGTACGCACTGTTCGTCGGCACCGTGGAGCCGCGCAAGAATCTCGATCGCCTCCTCGACGCATGGCTCGGCCTCGATGCCGATTTGCGGAGCGAGTTCGAACTGATCGTCGCCGGACCCGTCGGCTGGGCGCCGGAAACGGAGAAGCGGCTGAGTGCCGGCGCTGCCGGAGTCCGCCGCTTGGGTTACGTCGCCGAAGAAGCCCTGCCCGCGCTCACCGCCGGAGCGCTTCTGTTCGCCTATCCATCGCTGTACGAAGGCTTCGGCTTCCCGGTGGCGCAAGCGATGGCGGCCGGAGTGCCGGTGCTCACCGCGAATATCTCCGCCCTTCCGGAAGTGACGGGCGGCGATGCCGCTCTCGTGGATCCGCTGAGTGTCAACGAAATCCGCTCGGCCCTCCAGCAATTGCTGACGTCTCCGTCCATGCGCGAAGACCTCGCCATCCGCGGCAAGGAGCGCGCCCAGAACTACCGCTGGTCGAAATGCGCCCGCCGTAGCCTGCTCTTCTTCGAGCGAGTGATGGGCCAAGCCCGTTAAAATGAAAGATCCGGCATGAACGGCGCCATCAATCAGCGTTGGGAAGGAGACTACGGCTTCGTCCTGCGCACGCTTCTCTTAAAGGACTTCAAGGTTCGCTACCGCAACATGTCGCTCGGCGTCGGCTGGTCGCTGGCCAACCCGCTGGTGATGATGGGTGTGCTGACGTTCGTCTTTACCAAGATATTCCCCAATACCGGCGAGAAAAACTTTCCGGTCTTCGTTCTCTGCGGCCTCATCCCTTTCAACTTCTTCACGCTGGCTTGGGCTTCGGCCACTACCTCGCTGGTGGACAACGCCGGACTCATCAAGCGAACACGCTTCCCGCGCGAGATTGTGCCCATCACGACCGTGTTGGGCAACGTCCTGCATTACCTGATCCAACTCGGGCTACTGTTCTCGATGGTTCTCGTCTTCGGCGATGGCATCAACCGTCATTGGGTCTGGCTTCCGCTGATTGTCGCGCTCGAAGTGCTGTTCGTTGTCGGCGCGGGACTCGCCTTCTCCGCCATCAACGTCTACGTGCGCGACACACGTTATGTGGTGGAGTCGGTCAACGTCGTTCTCTTCTGGCTGGTCCCCGTGTTCTACGGATTCGCCATCATCCCGCCCGAGTACAAGGAAGTATATTCGTTCAACCCCCTCGCCGCGGTAGTGATGGCCTTCCGCAACATCCTCCTCGAGAACAGGCCACCCGCCACATCCATCCTGCTCAAGCTGTCACTTGTCTCGACGCTGTCTCTTTTTTCCGGCGCTTTGATTTTTGAGCGATTGAAGAAGCGTTTTTACGACTTCCTCTAGACTCTGTAAGTGCTGCCGCGCTGTGGACGGTTCTCGATCGCTTCGCCGCGCGGCTAATCGACGTTCCATGCCGATTCCCGCTGCTGCCCGACGATGCCCGCGTAGGCCGTGCCGGAGACCGTCACGCAGCGCAGTTTGTCCGCGCCGGCCGCCTTTTCCACGGCCGCGAGTACGGGCTTCGGATCGACGTAGCCGGGTGGAAGTTGAGCACGCGTGGGAACTGCGGGCAGCAGCGCGAGAGCATGCAGCGAAGTTACTTCACGGTAAAGGCGACGGAAGCGGAGTAGTTCTCCCATTCGAGCGTGAGTTTGCCGTTGGCGCCGCCCGTGCCGGCGAGTGTGTATTTGAGTTTCTCCACCATCGCCGCCGGCTTGCTCATTGTCATTTTGACGCTGCCGAGATCGTGCGATTTGTCGTAGCGAAGTCCCCACTGGCCGGTCTGCTTGTTGACGATCAGTTCCCAATGGTTGGGGTCGGCGAGGTTGACGAACAGGGTGTAGCTGCCGGGAGGTACGGTGAGGTTGCCGATTTGCAGAGTGCCATCGGTGGTGAGCTTGGTGGCGGCGTTTGCGCCGGCACGCCAAACGGGATAGCCGGGATCTTGCGCGATGCGGCCGTCCTTGCCAAATAGCTTCCCTTCGCGGCCTCGCACGCTCGGGGCCGAATACTGGATCGAGATAGACTTACCGCCGATGGTGGCTGTTTCGGTGGCCGGAGGGCTCTGTTGCCCGAATGCGAACGGCATCGTGCCGAGCAGAAGCGCGGAAGAAAGGAGGAGGGTTTTCATTGTTGGATTGTACCGCGAGGACTTGCGGGGTTCGGCAGTCGTTGAAACCCGGGGACGGTCATTCCGGTCTAACCCTGCGTGGCGAGCCTTCGCAGCGTGGCGAGGGTGCCACCCATGCCGAAGGTGAAATAGAGCTTGCGGTAGATGCCGAACAACTGGCTGTAGACATCCACGGCTTTCGGGTCCGGCTTAATCACGCGGTACTTCGGGCAGAGCGCATCCTGCGCCGCTTCCACCGTGGGGAATGCGCCCGCGGCAAGGAACGCGAAGATGGCCGAACCGAGGCTGGTGACATCGCTTTCCGGCACCAGCACGGGCTTGTTCAGCACGTTCGCGTAGACGCGATTCAAGGTCTCGTTCTTTTGCGGGATGCCACCGCCGTTGATCACGCGTTGGATGGGAGTGCCGTATTCGGCCATGCGCTCCAGAATGATGCGCGTGTGAAAGGCGGTGCCTTCGATGGCGGCGAACAATTCATCGGCGGCCTTGTGGACAAGCGTCCAGCCCATGGTGATGCCGCCGAGTTCGGGATTGACAAGCACAGTGCGGTCGCCGTTATCCCAGGTAAGGCGCAGCAGGCCGGTTTGGCCGGCGCGGTAGTTCTCGATGGCCGCACTCAGTTCGGCGAGCGGTGTATTGGCGCGGCGGGCGATGGCGTCGAAGATATCGCCGCAGGCCGACAACCCGGCTTCGATGCCGGCAAACTTGGGATGGATGGAGCCGGGGACAACGCCGCAGACTCCTGGAATGAGCACGGGTTGCCTGGAGATCGCCATGATGCAGGTGGAGGTTCCCACCACGTTGACGACGTCGCCTTCGCGCACACCCGCGCCGATGGCGTCCCAATGGGCATCGAAGGCGCCCACGGGGATGGGGATGCCGGCTTTCAACCCCAAGCGTGCCGCCCACTCCTCGGTGAGATGTCCGGCAATCTGATCCGATACCGCGTAACGGCCGGCGATCTTGTCCCGCACGCCGTGGAGCAACGGATCCACCTTGCTCCAGAAGCTATCCGGCGGCATGCCGCCGAGGCTCTCGTTCCACATCCATTTGTGCCCCATGGCGCAGATGCTACGGGGCACGCTGGCCGGATCGGTGACGCCGCTCAGGACGGCGGCGACGAGATCGCAGTGCTCGATGGCGGTGGCCATCCGATCGCGCTTGCCGGGATTGTTGCGAAGCCAGTGGAGCAGCTTTGCCCAGCCCCATTCGCTCGAATAGGTGCCGCCGCACCACTGGATGGCTTCCAGTTTTTCGGCGCGGGCGGTTTCCGTGATCTGCGCCGCTTCGGCCTTCGATCGGTGATCGCACCAGACATAGTAGTCGTCCAGCGGTTGGAGTTTCTCATCGACGGGCACGATCGTGGATCCGGTCGTGTCGAGGGCGATGGCTTCCACTTGATCGCCCGCAACGCCGGCAATCTCCAGTGCGGCTTTCGTGGCTTTCTCCAAGGCGGCCATCTGGTCGGCATGCGATTGCGTCGCATGATCCGGATCTTCGTGCTTGCGAACCAGCGGATAGTCCCCGGTGGCCGAGCCGAGCCGACCTTTCGTACTGTCGAACAAAGACACGCGCACACTGAGCGTGCCGAAATCCACTCCTGCCACGATCGCCAAGACAATTCCCTCCAGGGCTTTTTTTGTAACTAACCGGAACCCTCAGTTGGGAGTCTAACCCACTGGATGCAGGAAACGGAAGCGGCGGCGATCGCCAAAGCCCGCACCGGCGACGGCGAAGCATTTCGCCTGCTGGTGGAGAAGCACAGCCGGAGTGTGTATCGCCTCGGTTTTCGTTTAACCGGCAATGCAGAGGATGCCGAAGATGTTGTCCAGGAGACGTTTTTGCGCGCCTATCGCCAATTGGACCGCTACGACGGGCGGGCCAGCTTTCACACCTGGATCTACCGGATTGCGTCGAACTATGCGCTGGATCTGTTGCGAGGGAGGAAACGCGTGGAGCAAACAAAAGACGAAACTCAGCTTCCCGTCGTGGAGACCATCCCCACCGAAGACCCGCCGGCCGACCGGCTGGTGTATTCCGCGCAGGTTCGAGATCGCCTTGCGTTCGCCATGGGTGAATTGAGCGAGCAGGAGCGCACCGCGTTTGTCTTGCGCCACCACGAAGGCCTTTCGATCGATGAAATCGGCGAGACGCTGGGGCTTGCCCAAAGCGCCACCAAAAACAGTATTTTCCGCGCCGTGCAGAAACTCCGGCGCGCCCTGGAACCCGTCATGGGAGCCGCACGATGACACAGCATTTGACCGAAGAACAACTGATTCTGCATTACTACGGCGAAGCGCGCGAAAGCGAAGTGGATGGGCATCTGAACGGGTGTGAGGAATGCCGCTCGCAATACCGCTCGCTGCAACGCGTGCTCAACGTCGCCGATACCTATACCGTGCCCGATCCTGCACCTGGATTTGAGGCCATGGTTTGGCAGCGGCTGCAACCTCGACTGCCGAAGCCCTCGCTGGCCTCACGGATTCGGGGGCTGCTTCCGGCGCGGCAACTGGCCGCGGCCGGCGTGTTGGCCGCCATGCTGGTGATCGCCTTTCATGCCGGGCGGCATTCGCAAAGGCAGGAATTGCCGGAGCCGCCTCAGACAGCCACGTTCGACTCGCGCGTGCTCTTGTCGGCAGTGGGGAATCACTTCGACCGGTCGCAGATGATTCTGGCGGAATTCGCGAACGAGCCGGAAGCGCCGCTCGATGACGTGCACGATCTTCTGGAAGCGAACCGCTTGTACCGGACCAGCGCCGGGCAAGCCGGCGAGTACGAGATCGCCGAAACGCTGGATGAACTGGAGCGATTGCTGATCGAGGTGGCGCATCAGACGCCCAATGAGGAATTGCGGCGGCGCATTCTCGATCAGGGGATCATTTTGAAGATGCGCCTGGCTGGAGCACAAGTCCGGGAACGCGAGAAATACGAGTACTAGTGGGAGAATCGAAATGTTGAAGCCATTCCGCACGATCGCCTTCGCGGCCGTCCTGGCGCAGGCTCAGGATCCGCAGGAGCAGGAGCGTATCCGCGCCGTGGAGCAGCAGGTACAGGGCATGGCCGACGCCTTGCGGGCCGCCTCCGGATCCTTGCGCTCGGCCGATCAGAACCGGTTGCTGGAACAGGATCTCCAGCGGCTGCGGGATTCCATGAAGCCGCTGGCGCAGGAGATCGGCAAGCAGACGCAGTTGGAATGGGAACTGCAACGGGATCGTCAGCAGAGCCTGGCGCAGCACGCCGACAAGATGCGCCGCGACGCGGAAGAGATCCAAGCCATGGCGCAGGCTCTTGCGCCTCCTGCGCCGCCTGCTGCTCCCGTTCCGCCCAAGGCGTCTCACTTCGCCATCCAGTCCGGCGGGAGTTCCGAGGACCGGTTATACCGTTCCGGGAAGAGCCAGTTGGAGGATCGCAATTGGGACGATGCCATCAAGTATTTCCAACGCATTATCGAAATGAAAGGGACACGGGCCGACGCGGCGATGTACTGGAAGGCTTATGCGCAAAATCGAGCCGGCCATCGCACTGAGGCGCTGGCCACGCTCGCGGACATGATGCGCGTTCATCCGCAGAGCCGCTGGCTGGACGATGCGCGGGCGCTGGAATTGGAAGTGAAGCAATCGGCGGGCCAGCCCGTCTCTCCGGAAAGCGAAGCGGATGAGGATTTGAAGATCCTTGCCGTCAATGGAATGATCCACACCGATCCCGACCGTGCGATTCCTGTGCTGGAGAAGTTGATCTCGAAGAGCACCTCGCCGCGGTTGCGGGAACGTGCTGTGTTTGTGCTGGCGCAAAGCCGGACCGTGCGTGGGCGCGAAGCGCTGCTGCGTCTCGCAAAAGGAGGCATCAATCCCGACTTGCAGTACAAGGCCGTGGAATATCTGGGATACCAGAGCACGCCGGAAACGCGGCAGACCTTACACGAGCTGTACTCCTCATCGAACGATGTGCAGTTGAAAAAGGCCGTCTTGCGTGGCTTCCAGGCGAGCCGCGACAAGGAGCGGCTGCTGACCGCGGCGAAATCCGAGCAGGTTGCCGAGTTGCGCAAGGAAGCGATTCGCGGCCTCGGGGCGATGGGGGCCAACGATGAGTTGTGGCAGCTCTATCAGGCCGAATCCAATGCCGAGGTCAAGACGGAAATCCTCTACGCACTGCCCGGCAGGAAAGAGAATGCCGACCGGTTGATCGAGGCGGCGAAAGCGGAACGCGATCCCAAACTGCGGAGGGAGTTGGTGCGGCAGATCGGCTACACGAAGGCGGAAAAAGCACCCGAAGCCCTCGCTTCCATGTATGCGGGCGAATCGGATGCCAACGTGAAGCGGGCTATTATCGATGGGTTGCGCCATTCCGGCAGTGCCAAGGCGTTGGTGGAGATCGCCAAGGTGGAGACGGACCTGAAGCTGAAGCGCAGCCTGGTGGAGACGCTGTCGCGGATGAAATCGAAGGAGGCGACGGACTACCTGATGGAAGTGTTGAACAAGTAGGGCGGAGCGAAATCCGCCTTTGCTTCTTCCGCGGTGCGGACCGGAGTGACGCAGGCATCCACGCCGCGCAGCCGTTCGAACCAATCTTCGGCGTCGCGGGTGAGGAAGATTTCGCCGAGGGTGGCGATCAACTCGCTGCGGCGCGGGTCTTCCGCGTATTGATCCGCAATGAGATCGGGGCGCTGGAGAGCATTGCAAAGCGCGGCCCAGAACTTCGCCTCGAGCGCGCCCACCGAAACATAACGTCCATTCCCTGTTTTGTAGACGTTGTAGCAGGCGTAGCGTCCGCTGAGCATTTCTTCCCCCCGGCGAGGCGGACTGCCGGTGGCTGCCTGCGCGTAGGCTACCGGCAGCAGCAGCGCCGAGCCTTGCGTCATGCCGGCATCGACGAAACTGCCCACGCCGCTGCGCTGGCGCGCATGGAGGGCGGCGAGCAAGCCCATGACAGCATACATCGATCCTCCAGCGAGATCCGCAATCTGCACGCCGGGAATGGAGGGCGGGCCGCCGGCGGGGCCGATCAGATCCAACACGCCGGACATGGAAAGGTAGTTGATGTCGTGGCCGGCCATGCCGCGGTACGGCGTGGAGTAACCGTACCCGGTGATGGCCACGTAAACGAGCCTCGGGTTGCGGGAATGGATCGCTTCCCAGCCCATCCCCAGCCGGTCCATGACGCCGGGCCGGAACCCTTCCACCAGTACATCGGCTTCGTCCACCAGGCGCAGAAACGTATCCCGGTCCGTAGTTTCCTTGAGATCGAGCGCCACGCACTGCTTGCCGCCGTTCACCATCTCAAACAGCGGCGGATTCATGGTGCGCAGGGAATCGCCGGGGCCGCGGTCCTCGATCTTCAGGACGCGAGCGCCCATCTGGAGGAGCCACGCCGTAGCCATCGGCCCTGGGAGCAAACGTGTTAGATCCAACACCGTAATGCCGGTCAATGCGTTGGCTGGGAACATTGCCTCCACAGCTTACGCTTCCGGCCGGATTCAGGGCAACGGCGCGCTGCACGCCTCCTTCATGGCATGGGCGCGCGATCCATCGGCGCCGATGCCATGCAGCAACTCCTCGAAGGTCTGCAAGGGAACGGCATTGCCTCCGGCGCCGACGGCGGGAATGGCGACATAGCGCTCGGCGGCGCTGCGCGGGAACGGGTCGCTGCCGGCGGCGAGCAGGCCGGGTCCAAGCTCGATGTGGCCGGCGGGCACGCAGAGTTCGGGATGATCAAACGGCGCACGCTCATACTTCACGCGGTCGTCGGAGAGGGCCTTCAGGAAAGCCACCAGCGCGGCTTGCTGTGTCGCGTTGGCGTTGAAGGGACGAATGTCGTTGTTGTTGGGATTGAAGTCCGCGCCGCGCCGGTAAAACTCCACCACCTGTTCGAGAGTGGCTTGTCCGCCGTTGTGGAAATAGGGGCCGGTGAGTTCGACGTTGCGCAGTCCGGGGCTTTTGAATGTGCCGTTATTGCGGCCGGCGTCTTCTGCCACGGGGCGTACACCGGTGCGTTGAAAGGCATGCACATTCAATCCGCCGTTGTTGCCGCGGGCGGTGAAACTGGCGGCGGTAAACTCCGCTCCGCCGTGGCATTCATTGCAGTTGCCGTTGCCCGTGAAGATTTGAAGTCCTTGCTGCTCCTCGGCGGTAAGTGCCGAGGAATCGCCTTCCTGGAATCGGTCGAAGCGCGAGTCGTTGGAAACGAGCGTTGCCTGATAGGCCTGCATGGAGAGGCCCCAGAACAGGGAGAAGTTGTATTCCACCTGAGTGTGCTCGCCGTCGACGAGTTCGGTGGATTCCCAGTAGGTGGGATGGAAAGCGGCCTGAATGAGTCCGAGGTAGGTCACACGCTCCTGTAGGCCGCGGCCTCCGGCTTCGGCCAGCGGACCCAGCACACTGTCGTCTGTGGCGACCCGTTGCAAGGCCAGGGGCCTCAGGCTGAGCATTTTTTTGCCGAGCTTCGGCCAGGTGCGCCCTTCGTAGGACATTTCCAGATGATCGAGCGCCGGGCCCACACTCTGTGAGGCGAGGCTGGCGTTGGCGATGCGGACTTGCTCTCTTACCAGCACGCCGCCGCGCATCACGGCGATGCCCGGAGTGGCTTCGGGCAGGCCATTCACGGTGAATCCATCGAAGATCTGGTTGGCGCGCCCGTCCCAGAAGTTCAGCACGTTGAATACGGCATTGATCACGGAAGGCGAGTTGCGTACGGTCACGCCACGTACCTGTAGTTCGCCGGACAGGAACTCCGGCTTGTCGTAAACGTTTTCACCGCGTTCGGCGGCCTCTCCAGGCACGATATCGAGGAACTTGCGGCGGAACAGGCCGGCGGAACCGATGCGCAGCGAAGAATCGCGCAAAACCTGGGAGTTGCGATTGGCCGGGTTGGCTAGCACCCGCAGCGGAAACATCTGGGCTTCGAGTGTCAGGTTGACAGGGAAAGCGGCGAATGGATCGACGCTTTGATTCTGGGGACGGTGGTCCGCACCGGCGTGGAAGTGGCAGGTGGCGCAGGCGGTGCGGCCATCGCTGCCGGTCTGCATATCCCAGAACAAGGCCTTGCCGAGTTGGACCAGTGCTTCCTGGTCGCGCACGAAAGTTCCCAGTTGCGGCGGCACAGGCGTCGCCACCGCTTTGAGGGAACGCAATTGCTGTGCCGGTGCAAAGCCGGCCAGCAACAGCAATAGAGCATGAGCCATAGGCATCCCGGATACCCCCTTCACCTGAGGATGAAACCGCCGCAGGCGCCGGCAGTTGCCTTCGTTAGGAAAATCTTACGAAAAAGGCCGCAACACGTATACTGGAAATTCACCTGCCATGAAAACCATCGTAGCTACTGACAGCGCCCCCAAGGCCATCGGCCCCTATTCGCAAGCCACGGCTCATAACGGACTGGTCTACTTGAGCGGACAAATCCCACTCGATCCGGCCACCATGCAGATTATCGAGGGAGACATCGCCGCGCAGACCCAGCGGGTGATGGAGAACCTGAAAGCCGTGTTGGAGGCCGCGGGTTCGTCGCTCTCGCAGGTGCTGAAGACCACTGTGTACCTGAAGGACATGGGTGAGTTCGCCAAAATGAACGAAGTTTACGGACGCTATTTTCCGGACTCGCCGCCGGCGCGGGCGACCGTGGAAGTGTCTCGCCTGCCGCGGGATGTGCGGGTCGAGATCGAGTGCATCGCCATTGCTGGATAGCTGTATCGTTTCGTGCCTGGAAGCATCTATATGGATGTATGGCACAGACAATAGAACAGACAGTCCATATCGGTCTCGAAGCCGGTACCGCCGGCGCTATCGCTGAGATTCTGAAAAAGCACCTTGCCGACCAGCACGTGCTGTATGTGAAAACCCGCAATTTCCATTGGAATGTGAAGGGCCTGCGTTTCACGGAACTTCACAAGCTGTTCGAAGAGCAATATACGCAACTTGCCGAGGCGATCGATTCCACGGCGGAACGCATCCGCATGCTGGGCGCCGCCGCACCGGGTTCCATGTCCGAATTTCTGGGTCTCGCGCGACTCAGTGAGCACAAGGGCAGGGCGCCCAAAGACACGGAAATGATCGCGGAATTGCTGGCCGACCACGAATCGATCATCCGGCAACTACGGGAGGATATCGACACCGTGGGCGGCGATCTGGGGGATGCGGGGACGGCGGACTTCCTGACCGGGCTGATGCAGGATCACGAGAAGACGGCGTGGTTCCTGCGCGCTCACCTCGAATAGGCCTCTACGATGTGCTGCACGCCTTCCTGGAACACGGTTTCCAGCGGCAGAAGGCTGAGCACCGCATGGCCGTCGGTTTCGAAATCGTAGAAGAATCCCGGCTGGAGTTGCACGTTGTCCCGATCCAGAATCCGGATCGCGAATTCCGCTTCGTCGATGTGCGGCGGTAATGGAAGGATTGCGCTCCAGCCTCCCTCCACCGGTAGCGGCTTCGCTTTTTCTTTGAGCGTACGCAGGTTCGCCGCGGTTCGATCCTGAATCTGGCGGCGAATGCCGGCGCCCAGTTCCAGCAGTTTGGGTAGCGCATTCTGTACCGGTGTACTAACCGACAGGAACGTGTCCGCGATCAGTTCCAGCCGCTCCATCGCCCGCGCGCATGCATGAGCCGGCCCGCCCACCACCATCCAGCCCGCCTTCATCTGTGGCAATCCGGCGCGTTTGGAAAGGCCGTCCAGGCGGAACACCAGCGAGTCGGCCTCCACTTCGCTCCAATTCACGGGCACACGCGTGCCGAGCGGGTAGCATGCGAAGACTTCGTCGCTCGCCAGCGCAAGCCGATGCTTACGGCAGATGGCGGCGAGGCGGGAGACTTCTTCCGCGGTCACGAACGATCCCGTGGGATTGTTGGGATTCACCAGCAGGATGGCGCGTGTGCGTTCGGTGATGGCCGCTTCCAGCCAATCGAAATCGATCTCCCAGCGGCGGCCATACCGCAGCCAGTAGGGAACCAGTTGCACGGATTCGAGCGTGGCGAGGAACTCGAATAGAGGATAGGACGGCTGGGGTGTTAAGACATTGTCGCCGGGATCGCAGAGCAGCTTGAACAAATAGCTGTAGCTTTCGCTGGTGCTGGCGGTGATGACAACACGGTCCGCCGGCACGTGCATCTCGCAAGCCACGGCTTCGCGCGCGGGCATCGTACCCAGCGGGGCTGGCTCGTAGAGCAGGCTGCGTGGATCGGCGAGCGCTGCGGCGATTTCCGGCGGGTAACGGAATCCCGCGCGTGTCGGATTCGACTCCGTCAAATCCAGAAGACGGGCGCCCGAGGCGCGCTTCCGCTCGAGCAACCGCGAGTATTCGTTTGGCTCCAGTTCCCAGGGGATACGGCGCGAGAACACTACACGGTCCTGCCGATCGCGGTCTGGCCCACGTCGACGTTGATGGTTTCGCCGGTGATGGCGGTGGCGTCCGCGGCCAGGAACACGGCGGCCGCTCCCACCTCATCCGGAGTGGCGATGCGTTTGAGCGGCGTGGTCTTTTCGGCTTCGTCGAAGACTTCCTTCGGCCATCCGGCAAAGCGCGTGCGGACGAAGCCCGGCGAGATCGCATTGACACGTACGCCCGGCGCCAGCACGCGGGCGAAGGATTTCGTCATGGAAATCACACCGGCCTTCGAGGCGGCGTAGACGATGGAACTGCCCTGGCCGCTATAGGGAGCGATGGAGGCGATGTTGACGATGGACGCTCCGGGGCGCTGCTTCAGGTAGGGAGCGGCGGCACGCATACAGTAGAACGTGCCCTTCAGGTTGGTGTTGAGCGTCTTGTCCCAGATCTCCTCGGTGAGATCGTCGAGTTGCGCGTGAGGGACGCGCTTGCTCCAGCCGGCGTTATTCACCAGCACATCGATGCCGCCAAAGCGCGAGGCGATATCGGCGAACATCGCCTTCACCTGAGCTTCGTTGACGACGTCGGCCTGGTATGCAATGGCCGATCCGCCGGCCGCGGCGATGGCCGCGACGGTATCTTCGCTGGCTTCCTTCGAGCTGGCATAGTTCACGATGACCTGCGCGCCTTCAGCGGCCATGCGCTCACTGATGCCACGCCCGATTCCCGTACCCCCTCCAGTGACGATGACGACTTTGTTCTTCAATTTCATAAAACTGCTTCCAAGGCCCGGCGATTGGCTGCGGCCCATGCCTCAAAGCGCTGCATACCAGGGTAGAGGCGCTTGGACTCATCCATGTCGCCCTGGCGGCTGAGGATGTAGCGGCGGTTGAAGTCAAACATATTGGCGAGATCTTCCGCGCCGGGGAAGCCCAAGGAGGCGAAAATGTGGCGCGGCACGTGACGATACACCACCGGTTTGTGCAGGACCTTACTCAAAATCTGCGCGTAATGCGCCGGCGGCATGTCCTCTCCGACAATCCCGATGGTTCGACCGAGGAACCGTTCGCGATCGGCGAATACTTGCGCCACCACGCCTCCGGTATCGGCGACACTCACCGCGGATAGGTTCGTGTCGCCCTGCGGGAATCCGAATGTGTATGTCCCGTCCTCCTGCTTGCGGGGGACAGAAACATTGAGGAAGTTTTCATAATAAAACGCGACCTGCACCTGCGTCATGGGGAGACCCAGCTTGTTGGCGTATTCGGCGAGTTTTGCCTTGATGTCGAAGTGCGGCACGCTCAGTTCGCCGCCGCTCATTTGATAAGCATGGGGCAGACTGCTGAATACGAAGTGCTCAATGCCGGATGCCGCCACGGCGTCGATCAAATTCTTGCCGAGATCGAGTTCCTTGTCGAAGGCCTCCCAGTAGTTCGTGACGCCGAAAACGCCGTAACATCCGGTCATGGCGGCGCGCAGGCTGTCCGGATCGGCCATGGTTCCGGCAACCACTTCCGCTCCCGACCGCCGCAGCGCATCTGCCTTTTGGCCGGCGGGATTGCGGGTGAAGGCGCGGACACGAAAGCGTCCCTGCTCCAGCAAATGGCGGGCGACGCTGCCGCCTTGCAGGCCGGTCGCCCCGGTAACCAGAATCCATGGTTGTGCCACTCCACGAATGTATCAACACATTGCGGCTCGCGTCACTATCGTCGGCTTGGCTGGGCGCGGCGTACCCGCCAGTTGATACAATCAAGCTGTCAGAAAGTTAATCGTGCGATGCGGACATTGGTGTCTTTTATTGTCCTCCTGGCCATTTGTGCCGATCTGCTCTCCGCGCAGCGCCGCAAGCGCGGCAAAAAGGGTGAGGAGGAGGAAATTACGCAGACCTTGGAGATCCCCAAGGATCCGCCCGCGGCCGTCGCCGGCGATCCGCAACGGCTTATTTATTTCACCGCCCCGCTTTCATCGAAAGGCCTTCTATCGCAGCAAACGCGCGATGGGCTGAAGGCGTTGCGGCGGATGGCGCGCGGCGCCGCGATTCTAAAGATCCGTGCTTTCGTGGCCGGAACCGGGGATCTGCGCCGGGTGCAGGCGATCGTCAGCGAACAATTCACGGATTGGCGTCAACCCATTCCCGCCCTCACCACCGTCCTGGTGGGCGGACTGCCGATGGAAGGCTCGCAGGTGCTGCTCGAGGCCATCGCCTCCGACAAGAAGCCCGTCAATCCCCACGGCATCGTGCTTTTTTCCGGGCAACAGGTCACCTCCAAAGAACCGCTCGAAAAGATTGAGCCGCTGTTTCGCCAGTCGTTGGACAATCTCGCCACGGCGGTGAAAGGCGTGGGAATGACGAATGCCGATGTGCTGCGAATCACTTGCTTTTCGAGCACGCTGGGCGATCATGCCCAGCAACGGCAGTTGCTGGTGGAGCGCTTTCCCAAGGCGTCTCACACGATCGTGCAGGTGCTTCGCGGATTGACCACGGGACTGGTGGAATGCGAAGCGGTGGGCCGTGCCACGGCAAGCCCCGGTGTTCCCATGAAGACGGTGAATCCCGCCGGGCTGGAGCCGTCGCCGAACTACTCGCAGGCGGTGATCGTGAACGCGCCGAAAGTGATTCTCACCGGCGGACAAATGGCCTTCCGCGCCGAGCCGGACGATATCCGGCTGGCGTTTGAACGGCTGGGCAAATCGCTGGAGCAGGCGGGCGGCAGATTGAAGAACTCGGCGATGACCAGCTACTATCCGCTGGCGGCGTCGACCATCGACAAGATCCGGCAAATCCGCTTCGAGTTCCTGGACAAGGAAAAGCCTCCAGCCAGCACCATGCTGGTGTTTGAAGGGCTGCCTTCGATGGATGCAAGCTTCGTGATGGAGGTGGTTGCGCTACCCTAGAGTCGCGATGGCTTCCGACTCCCCCTTTGCCGACATGCCCTCGGAGGAGTTCCGCAGGGCAGGCCACGAAATTGTCGATTGGATTGCGAATTATCTGGCGGATCCCCGCAGCCGTGCCGTGATGACAAGCATCGCGCCGGGAGACTTGGTGGACAAATTGCCTTCCCAGGCGCCCGAGCAAGGCGAGCCCTTCGAGGCGATTTTTCGCGACTTTCAGGAATTGATCGTTCCGGCAAGCACACTGTGGAATCATCCTCGATTCTTTAATTTCTTCTCGGTATCGAGCAGCGGACCCGGGATTCTGGCGGAGGCTTTGATTGCCGCGCTGAACATGAACGGGATGATCTGGAAATCGTCGCCCGCCGTCACGGAGTTGGAACAGGTGACGATGGACTGGCTCCGCCAATGGTTGGGTTTGCCCGATTCGTTTTTTGGGATGATCCACGATACGGCGTCGCTGGCGACGATGCATGCGATCCTGGCCGCGCGCACGATGGCCGATGGCGGCATTCGCAGCGAGGGCAGTTCGCCGGGCATGGTGCTCTACACCTCCGAGCAGGCGCACTCATCCGTGGAAAAGGCAGCATTGGCGCTCGGCGTCGGGCAGCGCTATGTGCGCAAGATCGGGCTCGATGGAGCGTACCGCATGCGGCCGGATCTGCTGCGGGAGGCGATTGCCGCCGATCGTGCCGCCGGGCTGCGCCCGTTCTGCGTGGTGGCCACGGTGGGGACTACGGCCACTACGGCTGTGGATCCGGTTCCGGCGATCGCCGATATCTGCGAGGCGGAGAACCTGTGGCTGCATGTGGACGGCGCCTACGGGGGACATGCGGGACTGGCGCCCGAATACCGGCATTATCTCGATGGCTGCGAGCGGGCCCATTCGTTTGTGGTGAATCCGCACAAGTGGCTGTTTACGCCGATCGATCTGAGCGCATTCTACACGCGGCATCCCGAGTATTTACGGCAGGCGCTGTCGCTGGTGCCTTCGTATTTGCAATCGGCGGAGAATCCGCGAGCCGTGAACTACATGGATTACAGCGTGGCGCTGGGAAGGCGTTTCCGCGCGCTGAAGCTGTGGTTCGTGATGCGCTATTTCGGGCATGAGCGGATCGCCGGCATGATACGCCGGCACATTGGCATGGCGCACGGATTGGCCGAGCGGATCTCGGCCGATCCGCGATTTGAGTTGGCGGCCCCGGCGCCGTTGTCGCTGGTCTGCTTCCGGCTCAAGGGAGAGGATGAAAGAACCCGGCAGTTGCTCGACAGGGTGGACCGGGAGCGCACGGCCTTTCTGGGACAAACGGTGCTCGATGGGAGGCTGGCGGTGCGCTGGGCGATCGGGAACATCCACACAACCGATGCGGATCTGGAGGAAACCTGGGCCTTGATCCAGCGCTGCGCCGGGGAACTGGCCGGATCGTGAGCTACAAGCCGATGGCCCGGCCGGCAGCCACCGCCAAGGCATGCGCCACCATCGATGCCCGGACGCCCTGTCCGGCGACATAGGCCCGTCCGAGCGCGAGCCCCAGGACGAAGGTGAGAGCCACGTGCTGCCAGTTGGGGAAGTGCCGGAAAGGCAGGTGGACAAGGGCGAAAATCACACTCGCCGCCAGCAGTCCCGGCCATTGGCCCCACCACCGCATCAGCCGCTGCTGCAACACTCCACGGAACAAAATTTCTTCCGAGGCTCCCACCAGCAGCATGATACCGACAAAGCCGAGCGGCGCCTTGTACCACCAGCCACGGGTTAAGGCGAACGTGCCGTAGTCCATGAGGAGCATCACGGCGGCTGCGGGCGGCAGGAAGGCGAGAAAATGGATCGCGCCGATCCGCCATTCGCGTGCCGTAGGCAGGAACCCGAATTCGATGCCCGGAGGATTGCGGTTGAGCAGCGTCACCAGCCCAAGGCGCACCCACATCAGGTGGCCGAGGATGGACATGGGGACACGCTCATGCACGTTCGGATACAGCGCGGGGAAGGTGCGGGCCAGATAGACCGCGGCCAGAAACGCAATCAACAGCAGATCCGCGCCCATGCGCTCCGGTATGAGATCGAACCACCAGACGGCCGCCGCTGCCAGAATCGCCAGCAAGACGATGCTGGAGGGTTCCGTCAGCCCCAACGGTGCGGTGTACAGAAGATAAGGGACCACCGCGCTCACCGCCAGCGCCCATTTCGGCCAGGATTGGCGCACCAGGGGAAAGCCGCAGGTGAGATAGAGTACAGCTTCCAGAACAAGCGCGGCAAGAGTGACCCACAGGCAAACACCGCTAAGCCCCAACTGCTGCCCGTAGGCATAGCCCGCGAAGCCTCCGCCCACGGCGGCCGCCAGCGCTGCGATTCGATAGCTCCGCACGCGATTCCGCGGCCCTATAAGCCGTTCTGCGATCCGTCGATTTTCTGGCCGCCCAACAAGGCGAACAGTAGTTTCCAGTTATAGCCGGGATTCTGAAAGGTGAGAGCGCGCAGCAGAGTCACCAGCACTGCCTGCGCCTGCATCAGAAAGCCTGCGAAGAAACCCAGGCGCTTGCTGAGAAAGTGCGCGGCGCCATTGAGGCGGTCGGCGGCGAGGATGACACGCTGGTTGACGGACCAGTTGCGCGCCGGTTCCTCACCGGAATGATCCACCACCGTGACATCGGGCAGCAGCAATGCTTTGCGTCCGGCATGCCGGATCTGAAACGCCAGTTCCAGATCGCCGCCCCATTCGCCATAGCGCTCATCGAAGTAATTCATCCCTTTGAGAAACGCGCGGCGGATGAGGAGCGCCTTGCGTCCCGGGTATTCGACAGCCACCGGCTCGCGGGCATTCGGAATGCCGGCCTCGAGACCCGAGTCCTGCTGCCATGCCTGCCACAACTCGCTGCGCTGCGGCAGGTTCCGGGTTTGGGGCAGCGGCGCTCCGGATGGGTCCACCAGCAGCGGGCAAACGGCGGCCTCGCCCAGTTCCTCGAAACGCGCCAGCAGCCGGGAGATGGTGTCGGGCGCCACTTCCACGGCCGGATCGAGAAACAATAGCAGATCGGCTGTTGCGCTGCGGATCCCGATATTCAGCGCACGCGTGGCGCCGAAATTTCGGGGCATTCGCAAGAACGTGAACCTAGGAAAATCGAGATCCCATTGGGTGGTGGTGTCGTAATTGGCGATATCGAGAACGACTACCTGCAAGCGCGGCAGCAAAGTGGATTTCTCGAGCGCCTGTAGGCATTGCCGCAGGATCGGTCCGCGGCGGTAAGAGGCAACGATAACCGTCGCCAACGGACCGGATTCCTGCTCCTGATCCGGTTGTGGTGCTAGCTGCTCCTCCATGGTGGGAATCCATGATGATAGCAGGCGCCGGGGGGCGGGGGGCGCGCTGCGCCTAATCCATCTCGTTCGGGCGGAACCGGTCCATGGCCCGGTTCATTTCGTCTTGCTGTTGTTCCATGTCGTACAGCTTCATGGATTTTTGCGCGGGTGAGATTCGCTCTTTGCCGGTGTGCTTCCGCCCCGGGCCGGCGCTGAAAACAACGATTGCCACGACAGGGAGAAGGCAGGCAATCCAGTATTTTCGCATGGCAGGTTTACTTCCAAATCCAGAATGCCATCGGCTGGCGCGCCGGCAAATGAGAGGAAGACCTGAGGTTGCCTGACTTCTTGTGTCTAGAACTGTAGAGGCTTAAGTAACCTTCTGCCCCACGCTCACGGCAAAAGCGCGAAACAGGGCAGTATCTTCCGAGTGAGAAAAAACCCGGTCTTCGGGATGCCATTGCACCGCCACGGCGAAGCGCTTTTGCGCCAGTTCCAAGCCCTCCACGACGCCGTCGGCGGACCATGCCGACACGATCACCCCAGGGGCGATTCGTCCTGCCGCTTGGTGATGCCGGGAATTGACGGGAAACTCCTTCGTACCCACAATGGCGGCTAGCCGGGTCCCCGCAACCGCCTGAACCGGATGCGCCTCCGCTACCCCGCGCCGGCGGTGCAACGCGGTCTGTTCCAAGTGCTGGATCAGGTCTCCGCCCAGCGCCACATTGAACAATTGCAGGCCGCGGCAGATGCTGAGCACGGGTAGATCGGCATCCAGCGCCTGCCGCAACAGGCGAATTTCCATGGCGTCGCGCTCATCGTCGGGATCGTCGCTTTCCGGATGCCTCGACTGGCCGTAAAGACCGGGATTGAGATCGGTGCCCCCAGCGAGCAACAGCCCATCCAGTCCATCCAACGAATCCGGCCCCGGCGGGACGATCGGGACAGGCTCCAGGCCCACGGAAACAACGGCGTCCCTGTAGGGTGGATATTTCTCCTCGAACCGATAGGTGATTCCGATGCGCTTCACACGCCTATCGAACCTTATTCCCCGCGATATACACCGAGTCAATGGCCTGCGCGTTGCGGATGTCCGTGAGCGGATTCTTGGTCAGCACCACCAGATCCGCCCAGTGGCCCGCCTCGATCGTTCCCAGATCTTTCTGCCAGCCCAGGAATTCCGCCGAGTTCTTCGAGAAAATCGTGATGATCTGCGCGGGCGTGAACCCGGCCTGCGCCATCAATTCCATTTCCTTGTGCTCAAAGAAGCCGCTGAATCGCGCCGGCGGGCCGCTATCGGTGGCGAATCCCACGCGTACGCCGGCATCGTAGAGCTTCTTCAGATTCTTCTGCGCGGTGGCCAGGAATCCGGGATATTTAGGCAGATCCTTGTCGGCCTGCTGCTTCTTCATATACGCTTCGCTCGCCAGTGTGTCGCGCACGCTCTTGTTGACGCTCATGGTGAAGAACGGATCGTTCAAGAAGCCGGCCGGCTTGGAGAACACGAAGGTGGAAAGCTCGCGCACCAGTGTCCCCAACTGCCACGTGCCGTTTTTCTTCATCACCTGGATCAAGGCGTCGTCCACTTCGCGGTCACGGACGCTGTGCGCGCAGGCGTAGAGGCCGCGTTCGGCCAGCGCCTTGGCGTCGGAGTAATAGAAGATGTGGGCGCAGGTGCGGAGCCCCTTCTTCTTCGCCGCCGCGATGATGGCCGCGGAAATCTCCGTCGGAATTTTCTTTTCCTTCCCCAGGTGATCGTCCACCCAAATCTTGACGAAATCCGGGTTGTGCGCCGCCAGTTCGTCCATTGCCTTCTGCACCTCGGCGGGGCTGGAGATCTCATACGGTACCCCCTTCATACCCGGGGCTGAGGTGGGATAGCCCGCGGGACCCGTAAAGCCCCTGCCCGCGGTGAAAATGCGGGCCATGGAGGGCCGTCCTTTCCGCTGCGCCGCCCGCAGATCGTAGATCAGCGGTTGATCGCTGCCCATGCTCAGCACGGCTGTCACTCCATATTGGGCATACGTTTTCAATTGGGCTTCCACATTCGCCTTGGTGAAGTTCTTCGGGTCCTGCGTCAAATCGACTACATTGCCCAAATGCCCGTGGAGATTGATGATGCCGGGCATGACATACTTCCCCGCGAGGTCGACGACCTTGGAATCTTTCGGCTCAACAACCTTATCTTTCGGACCAACGGCTCGGATGCGCCCGTCGACAATCACCATGCTGGCGTTCGGAATGGGAGCGCCTCCGTTGCCGTCGATAAGATTAAAATTCCGTAAGATAAGGGTTTCCGCGGACCCTGCGGCGGAGAAAAGCATCATCGCAGTCAGTAGCTGTAATCGCATGATTCACCAGAGACAAAGTGAGTGTATCACGCCCGCAACCTCAGACAGGCCGTGATAGTTTGTTAGGAAGCATGCGAATGTGGATGTCCTCTCTTGCCGCGCTTCTTTTTTGCGCGGGGTGCGGAAAAAACAATCCTCCCAACGTGGTTACCGCCTCCCCAGCCAAACAGGTGACGGTTGCCGTTGCACGGGCTGAAATGAACCTGATGTCCGACGACTTGGTGCTAACCGCGGAGTTCGCCCCCTATCAGGAAGTGGACGTCATGGCCAAGGTGTCCGGCTATATCAAGACGGTTCACGTGGACGTCGGAGACAAGGTCAAGGCCGGGCAGTTGCTCGCCGAACTCGAGGTTCCCGAAATGGGAGATGAAATCGTCAAGGCGAACGCCGCCATCGAGCGGGCGAAAGCCGAAGTGCAGCGCGCCAGGACAGAAGTGCAGCGGGCCGAAACGGCCCACAAGTTGGCGCACCTTACGGCTGAGCGGATTGCCGCCGTCGCCACGAGTAAGCCAGGCTTGGTCGCCCAACAGGAAGTCGACGACGCGCGCAATCGCGATCTGGTGGCGGAAGCGCAGATCACCACGGCGAAATCCGCCTTGGCCGCCGCGACGAAATCGGTGGAAGTGAGTGAAGCCGAAGCCCGCAAAGCGCACACGTTGCAATCCTATCTTCAGGTGACCGCGCCTTTCGCCGGAGTCGTCACCAAGCGGTTCATCGACAACGGAGCGATGATCCAGGCCGGAACCTCATCGCATACACAGGCTCTTCCCGTGGTGCGTATTTCGGATATGCGCATGCTTCGGCTGATGCTTCCCGTTCCCGAATCCGCGGTCAGCCAGGTCCGTCAAGGCGCTTCCGTGCGGGTGCGCGTTCCCTCGCTCGACCGTGAGTTCCACGGCCGCGTGGCCCGCTTCTCCCAGCGTGTGGTTCCTTCCACGCGCACCATGGAAACCGAGGTGGATGTCCCGAATCCGCATGGCCTGCTGGTGCCCGGAATGTTCGCCGAAGCCGTCATCAGCCTGCGCGAGCCTCGCCATGTGCTGACCGTGCCAGTTCTCGCCGTGGATCGCACCGCCGATGAGTCCTCCGTGATGGTAGTGACCACCGGCAAAACCGTGGAACGCCGCCGCGTCACTTTGGGAATGGAGGACGCCGACCAACTGGAGGTGCGCGCCGGCCTCGCGCGCGGCGACTTGGTCATCATCGGCCGCCGCGATCAACTGAAAGTCGGCCAGCATGTCGAGCCCAAGGAAACCGAGATTGCTCCACTTCGAGGTCAGAGGTAAGTGTCGAAGTTCGCCATTCAGAATCCGTATTTCATCATTGTGGTTTGCCTCGTCGTACTGGTGGTGGGCGGGAGTGCGGTCGTACAGATGCCGGTCGACATGTTCCCGAACATGAACATCCCGGTCGTCGTCGTAGCCACATTTTTCAACGGCATGCCCCCCGAGCAGATCGAGGCGGATATCACGTCACGATATGAACGCTTCTTCACGCTGGCGAGCAATGTCGAACACATCGAATCCCGATCGCTGCCAGGCGTAAGTTTGATCAAGGTGTATTTTCAGCCGGGCTCCAACGCCGACGTCGCCCTGTCTTCCATCTCCAATCTGTCGGTGGCCAATTTGCGGCGCTTGCCGCAGGGCACGCTGCCTCCCGTCGTTCTGAAATTCGACGCCTCCAGTCTTCCGGTGTGCCTGGTCACGCTGAAGGGCGAGGGCTTGACGCAAACGCAGATCCGCGACCTCGGCCAGTACGTGGTCCGCAACCAGATTGCCACCATTCCCGGCTCCAGTATTCCGCAGCCTTTCGGCGGGCTGTACCGGCAAATCATGGTCTATGCCGATCCGCTGAAGCTGGAGGCTTATCAATTGAGCCCGATGGACGTAGTGCGTGCCGTCAACGATTCGAACCTGATTATCCCCGCCGGCGATTTACAGATTGGTCCGCGCGACTACTCCATCTACACGAACAGCCAGTTGGATACCATCGCCGAGATCAACGAGTTGCCCATCAAAATAGCCAACGGCGCTCCCGTCCGCATTGCCGATATCGGCGTGGCCAAGGACGCGCAACAAATTCAGACCAGCATCGTGCGCGTGGATGGGGTGCGCTCCGTGTATCTGCCGGTGTTGAAGCAGGGCGGCGATAGCAACACATTGAGCGTTGTCGATGGCGTGCGGCGTGTGGTGGGAGATTTGCTGGACGTGCCCGCGTCGTTTTCCACGCGCGTGGTGTTCGACCAGTCGCGCTTCATCCGTACCGCCATCCAGAATCTTCTGCATGAAGGCGCCATCGGCCTGGTCCTCACCTCGATCATGATTCTGGTGTTTCTCGGCAGCATGCGGGCAACGGTGGCGGTGCTGTTTTCCATCCCGCTGTCGGCGCTGGCCACCTTCCTGGTTCTGTTCTTCGGAGGCAGCACCATCAATACCATGGTGCTCGGCGGACTGGCTCTGGCGTTCTCCCGCCTCATCGACAATTCGGTGGTGGTGCTGGAGAACATCTACCGGCACTTGGAAATGGGAGCGCCCGCCAAGGAAGCGGCCGAACGCGGCGGGCAGGAAGTGGCACTGCCGGTGCTGGCCGCGACACTCACCACGGCGATTGTTTTCTTCCCGGTCACCTTCCTGTACGGCGTGAGCAAGTTCCTGTTCACGGCACTCGCCCTCGCCGTCGTGATTTCGCTGTTCGCCTCCTACATTGTCGCGATGACGGTGGTGCCGCTGTTCTGCGCGCGTTTTCTCAAACCGCACCACCAGCCTGGTCTCGAAGCGGCGATGCGCAAGCTAAGTTGGGGCGCGATGTTCAACATCGGGTTCAACCGGCTCTTTGCCAAAGCCTTGGAGGGCTACACTGTCGTGGCTGCACGGTCCATTCGTTACCCGAAGCTCACACTGCTCCTTTTCCTTGCCGGCTTTGCGTTTTCGCTGACCCAGACCCACGGCATCGGCATGGCGTTCTTCCCGATGTCCGACGCCGGCCAGTTCGTGGTGAATCTGAAGGCCCCGTCCGGTACGCGGCTCGCTGTCACCGAAGCGGAAGCGGCCAAAGTGGAGACCGCCATTCGCCACGTGATTCCAGAAAAGGAACTCGACACGATCGTGTCCAATATTGGCGTCACACCCGGCATGTCGTCCATCTATACCAGCAACTCCGCCATGCATACCGCGTTCGTTCAGGTCAGCCTCAAGCCGGAGCGCACAGTCAGCAGTTTCGAGTATATGAACCGGCTTCGCACCCGTCTGGCGCGGGAATGCCCGGAATTGAGCATTTTCTTCCAGACCGGCTCCATGGTGGACGCCGTGCTCAATCAGGGGTTGGCCGCGCCGATCGACGTGCAGGTATCCGGCCGCGATCTGGAAGAGATTCACGAAATCGCACTCGACCTGCAAGCGAAAATCCGTGAGTTGCCCGGAGTCAGCGACACCTACGTGCCGCAGGACGTGGATTACCCGGCGCTGAAGGTGGACATCGACCGCATGCGCGCCTCAAAGCTGGGACTGCATCAACGCGAGATCATGAATAATATCGTGACTGCGCTCACCAGTAACCAGATGATAGCGCCCAGCTACTGGGTGGATCCGAAAAGCGGAAACGATTACATGCTCACCGTGCAATACCCCGAGTTTCGCGTCGAGAATATCGAGGGGTTCCGCGCCATTCCTTTGCGTGCATCGGGTCAGCAGCGCTCGGTGCGCCTGGATGCCGTCACGAATATCCAGCGCATCCACGCCCCCACCGAAGTGGACCATTACCAATTCCGGCGGGTCATCGACATTTACGTTCGCACGGCGGGCGAGGATCTCAGCCGCGTCGCCAATCGCATCGACAAGATCGTGGCGGAAACGAAATTACCGCTGAATGTTCGTGTAACGATGCGCGGCATGGTGCAGGGTATGCGCGATTCCTTCCGCAGCTTTGCTTTCGGATTGGGGCTGGCGCTGGTGCTGCTCTATCTGGTGCTGGTGGCGCAATTCCGCTCCTTCGTCGACCCGGTGATCATCCTGCTCGCGGTTCCGCCCGGGTTGATCGGCGTCATCGCCGTGATGAACACCACCGACACGACACTGAACGTCATGTCGCTGATGGGTCTGGTCATGCTGGTCGGAATTTCCGTATCGAACAGTATCCTCATCGTCGAATTCACCCGCTCCCTTCGCGAAGAGGGAATGGAAGTGGGCGAAGCCGTTTTGACTTCCTGCCGCATCCGGTTGCGGCCCGTGCTGATGACATCGCTGGCAACCATCATCGGATTGATCCCCATGGCGTTGAAACTGGGCGAGGGCAGTGAATCCTTCGCTCCGTTGGCGCGCGCGATCGTGGGCGGGCTCTCCGTCTCCGTGTTGTTCACGGTGTTCCTGGTGCCCGCGGCCTACATTCTGGTGCACGGGCGCCGCAAGGAGGCCCGTGGATGAGAGCCGCGCCGATCCTGTTGTTGCCGCTTGTACTCCAGGCGCAGAACCCGTTGCGCCTGACCTTGGATGAAGCCGAGAAACTCGCCCTGCAAAACCACCCGCGGATTGCCGCTTCGCGCTATCTGGCGCAGGCGGCGGCGGAAGTCCCCACCGAACTCCGCGGATCGCAATTCCCCGTCTTCACAGGCGCCTTTTCTGGAGTCGGAACCGATGGCGGCAGCCGTGTCGCCGCCGGCGCCTTGAACAATCCTGTTCTCTACAGCCGCATTGGCTCCGGGGTGGCGTTGTCCCAGATGCTCTACGATTTCGGCCGCACCGGCGATCTCATCGAAACGGCCAAGCTGCGCGCGCAAGCGCAGGACCGCAATGTGAATCTGACGCGCGACATCGTCATCCTCGACGTGCGCCGTGCCTATTTTTCCATTCTGCGCGCGGCGGCCCTCGTGCGCGTCGCCGAGGAAACGGTGAAGACGCGGCAGGTGTTATTCGATCAGGTGCAGGAGTTGGCCAAGAACCGACTCAAGTCCGATCTCGACGTGCGCTTCGCCAGCGTCAATCTGGCCGATGCGAAGTTGCTGGTCGCCACCAGCCAAAACCAGTATCAGGCGGCGCAGGCCGAACTGGCCGCCGCCATGGGTATTCCCCAGCCCCCCGCGATGGAGCTTGCCGAAGAGGCGATGCCCGGCGAATTGCCCGATAGCGTGGATGCGCTGCTGCCGGAAGCCCTGCGCAACCGAGCCGAGGCGCAGATTCTACGCCTGGAGCAGAGCGCGGCCGAACGCTTCGTTCGCGCCGAGCACAAGCTGCTCTTCCCCACGTTCGGTGTTACCGCGGCAACCGGCGTTGCACCCATCGCCGACAATGCCGTGCGCAAGCACTACGGCGGAATCGGACTCAACGTGAGCATCCCGATATTCAACGGCTGGCAATTCCGCGCCCGTAGAAATCAGGCCGATTACCGCGCCAAAGCCGTGGAGCGGCAGTTGAAGGATCTCGAAAACCGCATCGCGCGCGATGTGAAAACTGCCTATCTGGCGGCGCGCAACGCGGAGGAACGCATGAGCCTCACCAGCCAGTTGATGGAGCAGGCGCGTCTTGCCCTCGAACTCGCGCAAGGCCGCTATGAGCTTGGGTTGAGTTCGATCGTCGAATTGAGTCAGGCGCAGTTGAACATGACCACTGCCCAGATTGCCAACACCAACTCCCGATACGATTACCAGTTGCAGCGTTCCGTGCTCGATTTCCAGATCGGCGCGCCCTGAGCCGGGAGCTTTCGAACAAGCCGGACGCCGCGATCTCCACTATGCCAGCAATTTGCGGACGACGTTTCCGGCCACGTCCGTCAAACGGAAATCGCGGCCCTGGAAGCGGTACGTCAGCTTCTGGTGATCGATGCCCAACAGGTGCAACATGGTGGCGTGGAGATCGTGCACGTGAACCGGATCCTCCACCGCATGGAAGCCGATGTCGTCGGTTTCTCCGATGGTTTGCCCCGGCTTGGTGCCGCCGCCGGCAACCCAGGTGGAATAAGCGTCAATGTGATGATTGCGACCCACGGCTTGTCCCTTCTCGCCGTCGCTGAGCGGTGTGCGGCCGAACTCCCCGCCCCAAATGACCAGCGTCTGATCCAGCAATCCGCGCTGCTTCAGATCCCGCACCAATGCCGCTGACGGACGGTCCACTTCGCGGCACACTTTTTCCATCCCCGTCTTGATGGAGGCATGGTGATCCCAGTCCGTGTGATAGACCTGCACGCAGCGTACGCCGCGTTCCACCAACCGCCGAGCCAAAAGGCAATTGTTGGCGAAGGATGTTTTACCAGGTTCCGCTCCGTACAGCTCCAGCGTCGCTTTCGATTCGCCGGCCAAATTCATCAGATCCGGCCCGGAAGTCTGCATGCGGAATGCGGTTTCATATGCGGCAATGCGCGTGGCGATCTCGTCATCGCCGGTCTCTGCAAAGCGCATGGTGTTCAGATCCCGAATCGCCGCCAGCGCGCGTTCCTGACGCGACGGCGTGACCCCGGGTTGCGATTGCAGATTGAACACGGGTTCGCTTCCGGGAAGAAACGGAACACCCTGGTAGGCCGTGGGCAGGAAGCCCGAACCCCAGATCAATGGTCCATTGCGAGGGCCGCGCGGGCCGCTTTGCAATGCCACGAAGCCGGGAAGATTGTCCGCTTCCGATCCCAAGCCGTAGGTAATCCACGCGCCCATCGATGGCCGCCCCGGCACGATGGACCCCGTGTGCGCGAAGACCTTCGCCGGCGCGTGATTGAAGTTCTCCGTCTTCATCGTATTGATGACCGTAATGTCATCCACCGCCGCCGCAATATGAGGCAGCAATTCCGAAATATAGGTGCCCGCCTGTCCGTGCCGCGAGAACTTCCATGGCGACCCAAGCATCTTCTGATGCGCCATCCGTTCCATGAACGCAAACCGCTTGCCCTTCATGAAACTTTCCGGCGGCGTCTGCCCGTCCAGTTCCTGCAACTTCGGCTTGTAGGCGTACATATCGAGGTGCGACGGCCCGCCCGCCATGAAGAGATAGATCACACTCTTGGCTTTCGCCGGAAACTGCGGCGCTTTCGGCGCCATCGGATTCTTCACCGCCGCGGGCATGTGGCGCGCCAGCAAAGACGCCAGCGCCAGTTTCCCCACGCCCACTCCGCAATCGCGAAAAAAATGGCGCCGTGTCTCGAGCAGTGTCAGCCGGTCTTCGAAGGTCATCGCGTTTCTACTCTCGGGTGATGAATTCGTCCATGTTGAGGATGACACGCGCCATGCTCGTCCATGCCGCCAGTTCGGCTCGGTCAACATCCTGCGGCAAGTTGGCGGGCAGCAGTTTCAAAACCTCGTCCGGATGCGTGGCCAGGTCGTCGCGCTCGGCGGCCAGCAGCGACTGAAGCCGTTCCAGTTCCTTGGCGCGCGGTTGCCGCGACAGCGCGATGCGGAATGCATGCTCGAAGCGTTGCCCGGGCGGCGCTTCGCGCACCAATCGCAAAGCGAACGCCTGCGCCATTTCATGAAACGCCGCATCGTTCATGAGTGTGAGCGCTTGCAGCGGCGTGTTGGACCGCGTGCGCCGCGTGCAGGCGATCATGCCGCCGGGTGCATCGAACACAATCAGCGCCGGATGCGGCGTGACGCGCCAGAAGAACGTGTACATGCCGCGACGGTAACGATCCTCGCCCGTAGACGGCTTCCACACCTTCTTGATCTGGCTCGCCGACATCGCCGCCGCCGGTTGCGGCGGATACACGCTGGGGCCGCCCACCTTCCGCGACAGCAACCCGCTCGCCGCCAGCGATACATCGCGCACGATTTCCGCATCCAGCCGCAAGCGCGTCTGGCGCGCCAGTAACAGATTGCGCGGATCGGCTTCCATCAGTTCGTCGCGCACTGCCGATGCCTGCCGGTACACCGCCGAGTTCAGGATCAGTTTGTGGATGTGTTTCCTGCTCCACCCCGATTCGACGAACTCGGCCGCCAGCCAGTCGAGCAGTTCCGGATGCGTCGGCGGCGTGCCCTGTGTCCCGAAGTCGTTCTCCGTTTCCACCAGGCCCCGTCCGAAATACTCTTGCCAGATGCGATTCACGGTCACGCGAGCCAGCAGCGGATTCGCCGGCGCAGTCAGCCACTTTGCAAAGTCCAGCCGGTTCAGCGGTGCATCGCCTTGCGGCAACGCACCGAGAAACGCCGGCGTATTCGGATACACACGGTCGCCCTTGTGCAGGTAATCGCCGCTCAGCAGGATGTGCGTTTCCCGCGGCGCGGGCAACTCCCGCTGGATCATCGAGCCTTCTAGTTTCTTCGGCAACTGCGTTTGTAGCCGTGCGATCTCGGCTTCGGTTTCCTTGACGAAAGGATCTTCCGCCGCGTTCTTGTGCTCGCGCTTGTAATCGGTGAGTTTTTCGTCCAATGTCACCAGTTTCAGCAGCACCTCATCGCGCCGTGCGATGACGTCCGGCGGTGCGAACTCGAGCATCGGACCCTGTACATGAACCAGGTTGTTGAACCGCGCGTTGTAGCGCGGACGATCCTCGCCCCAATCGTCGGTGCTGTTGAAGAACGCGTAGAGCTGGTAGTATTCGCGATTGGAAATCGGATCGTACTTGTGGTCATGGCATCGCGCGCAGCCCACGCTGAGGCCGAGAAACACCGTGCCCGTGGTATCCACACGATCCACCACCGCTTCGGTCCGGTACTGCTCGCGATCCGTACCCGCCTCAATCTGAATCGGCGAGTTGCGGTGGAAACCCGTGGCGATCAACTGCTCGTTGGTGGGGTTCGGCAGCAGGTCGCCGGCCAGTTGCTCCACCACGAAGCGGTCAAACGGCATGTCGCGCTGTGTAGCTTGAATCACCCAATCGCGGTAGCGCCAGATCTGCCGCGGCTCATCGCGCGAGCCGCCATCGGAATCGGCATAGCGCGCCTGATCGAGCCAGCGCCGCGCCCAGCGCTCCCCATAATGCGGCGAATCGAGCAGCTTGGCGATCCATTGCTGCCATGCGTCGGGCCGCGTGTCGTTGACGAAATCGCGCAGTTCTTCCGGGGACGGCGGCAATCCGGTGACATCCAGAAACGCCCGCCGCAGCAGTGTCTCTTTCGCCGCTTCCGGTGACGGTGCGATGCCCGCCTGTTCGAGCCGCGCCAGAATGAAGCGGTCCACCGGCGTGCGCGCCCATTGACCATTGCGCACCTGCGGCGGCGCGGGCCGCTTTACCGCGGAAAAGGCCCAATGATTCGGCTTCGCTTCGGCCTTCACGAACGCGTTTTCCGGCATATTCGCCCCGCCCGCGATCCAGCGCTCCAGCACAGCGATCTCGGCGGGCTTCATCTTGTAAGAGGGCGGCATCCGCAGATTCCCTTCCTGCCGGATCGCCTCCACCACGCGCGCCGTGCCGCCGCCCCGCTTGCCGCCCCGCAGAAGCTCGCTGCGCGTGGCCATGGAGAAATTGCTCATCTTGAGCTTCCGATTGTGGCAGCCGAGGCAGTTGCGTTCCAGAATCGGCCGCACCTCGCGGTCAAACTCGGGAGACACCGATTGCTGTGCCGATAAAGCCGCTGTGAACACCAGCCAGTGAATCATGATGGTTGCTTGGGCTTTATCTTTTCGCAGTGCGGCGGTCGAGTCAAGTTGCCAGTCTGACGCCGCTTAGTTTCCCTTCTTGAGAAACGCCACCAGCCAATCCTGCACCAGCGCGGACTGCTCGGGTACGGTGTTATGTCCGGTCTCCAGGGCAAGCACGAGCTTCTTCGGTCCGGGGATGACGTTGAAGGCCGAATACATCGATGTCGGCGGGCATGTTTCGTCGTTGAAGCCCCATGTATACAGGCCGGCCGCCTTCACCCGGCGCGCGAAGTTCACCACATCGTAGTAGCGCGAGGTTTCGATCTTGTCCGGCGAGCGGTGCGCCAAGCGGCCTTCCGTGGCGCGGAACATGTGCGGCCAGCCGCCGGCGCGATTCTGTAGATAGCCCGTGACGTCGGAAAGCGCCGGATACAGCGCCGCCAAGCCTTTCACGCGTGGATCCAGCCCCGCCGTGACGATCGACAACGCCCCACCCTGGCTGCCTCCCGTCACTGCCAGATTCTCTCCGTCCCATTTCGGATGGCTGGTGAGAAAATCGTTTGCGCGCACGCAGCCGAGGTATACGCGGCGATAGTAGTAGCGCTCGCGGTGATCGAGTCCGAACGTGTTGTAGTTGGCCAGCGCGCCCGCCCCCAGCGAGTCATATACGGATTGCTCCATTGTCACCGGGATGCCGTGTATCCCCACTTGCAGTGTGATCACGCCCTTGGCCGCCATCTCGGCAAGACCGCGGTAGGGCCGCACTCCCGCCCCAGGCACGCTTAGCAGCGCCGGATACTTGCCGGGCGCCTTCGGCTCGCACGCCACACCATAAAAACGCGAAGGCACGTTCCCCATGCCGACGTTTTGCAGATTCACCTGATAGCAATCGGCGAGGGCGTTCCCGTAATCGGGCAGCGGGGTGATCTTCGCGTCGATGGGCAACTTGGCCAATGCGGCTTTCCCCTCCGCCCAGAACGCGTCGAAGTCCGCGGGATCCTGCTGCGTGGGCTGGATGCGCTCGGGTTGAAACGCCGCGGTGGCGAGCCCGCGATACGTCCTACCATTTCGTTCCACCGTGGCGATGCATCGCAGGAACCCAGGCTCCTTCATCGTTCCGCCTTCCACCACCAGTCCTTCTCCTGTAAGCGTCGCCGTCTTCTCCGTCCGCGGCGGCATCATTTCCGGACCGATGCGGTAGGTCACCTGCACTCCGCTCAACGGATGCCCGTCCTGCACGGCCACGATGCGGAAGCGCACCGGTTGGCCGGGCTGATAACTCCGTCAGAGCGGTCCGTGGAAACGCGGACTTGGATCGTGCCGATGCGATCCTGTGCCAACATCGGCAACGCAAGGAAGGACAACAAAGCGAGGCGTAGCATGACCTATCACGATACCGCAGTCGCCAAGCCCCACGATCAGCGTCGCCGAGGCGAGATTCGCTTTGCTCCACCCCTTGCCCCCGGCGAACCGCATCCAGCCGAGCAGCGCAAACCGTCACTTCGTATGCAGCGATAAACGGATCGTCTCGGTGGAATTGCGTCTGCATCGGAATTCGGTTCCGTCCCCTTTCGCCCAGCACCATCGCCGCCTCCTCCGGCGACATGGCCCGTTCAAAGGCGATCCCCGGT
>CAYOBO010000002.1:66356-147920 GCA_964402295.1 uncultured Candidatus Solibacter sp.
CCAATCAAGACCCAAGACCACTTGTACCCGGCGAGGCTGTTAGACTGGTAGCAACACTCCCCGTACAAAAGAACCTTCCATAGAGGAGTGCCATGAAATCTCGTTTGTTGGCCACTGTGCTTTGTGTTGGATTGTCGCTGGGCGGAGCCTCCGCCGCCGAGCAGGAAACCAAAGCTGCCGCGCGCGCCGTATCGGAAAACCCCACGCCGCTTGCCGGCGAAAGCTTCGATGAATCCGAACTGGCTGAGCTATCGCAGCGCGAAGAGGCGCCGGCGCCGGAAGTGGCGGGCGGAGCGCTTTCCAACCTGCACCTCACCTACATCGTCATCGCCTTGGCGGCTGCCGTCGTAGTGCTGATCGCGAAATGACATCCTGGCTGTTGTTGGCAATGGCGCTCCATGTGCCGTTCTTTCCCCAACAGAAGAACGGATGCGGAGCGGCCAGTGTGGCGATGGTGGCCCACTACTGGCAGCCGCGCCTCGGCGCTGTGCCTTCCGCCACTGCGATCTACCGACGGCTGTACGACCCCTCGCGCGGTGGCATCGCCTTGAGCGGCATGAAGTCGTTCCTCGAAGAACTCGGCCTCCGAGCCTTCACCTTGCATGCCGGGTGGAATGACCTCGCCGCGCACACCGCGAAGGGGCGTCCCGCGATTGTCGGCCTGCGCAAGAAAGCGGAAGGCGAACTGCACTTCGTGGTGGTCACCGGCATCGAGGAACGCCACGCTTGGGTGCAGGATCCGGCCCGCCGCAAACCGCGCACGATGAAGCGCGAAGATTTCGAAAAGCAGTGGCAATTGGGCGAAAACTGGATGCTCTTGGCGGCGCCCGCCGGACCCTAAAGCCCGGCCCGCAAAAACGCGATCACATCCGCCAGTTGCTGCTTGTTCAGCGTCTTTTCGATGTCCTCCGGCATCAACGAAATCGCCGACGCGCGAATCTCCTGGATGTTCGAGCGCAGAATGGTGACATCGTCCTCCGAGCCCCCGCGCAGCGTAATCGCACCCGGCGTCTCGCTCGCCAGCACGCCATCGTACATCTGGCCGTCCTTGGCCGTCACCACATAATTCACGAATCGCGGCTCAATCGCACGGCTGGGATTCAGAATCGCCTCCAGCAATTCTTCCTTCGATTTGTTGTTCACACCCGACAAATCCGGCCCCACGCGCCCGCCTTTCCGGCGCGGCGTATGGCACCGCGCGCAAGCCTCCTCAAAGGCCTTCTTGCCGCGCTCCACATCGCCCGCCATCGAGACCACATCGCGATATTGCGCCACTACCTTGTCCCGATCGCTCGACGCGCTGGCGAAGATCTTCTTGGCTCGCGCCGCAACAGAAGCATCTTTATCCTCAATCAGGCGGTTGCGAGCGTTCACTTCGATCAGCACCGGGTCGATGGTCCCCTTCTCGAGCGCATCCAGAAACAGCGGGATCCGGTCGCGCTGCGCCAGCAGCGCCGCCGCCGCACGCAGACGCGTTTCCGGCGGATACGATTTCCAAGCATTCAGTATCGTTGCCGCGGCCTCGGGTTGCCGGAACGTGTTCAGCGTATCCACCGCCGCCGATTGCAGCGGGGCGGCCGCATTCGTATCCAGCACCTTCTTCAGCGTGGGAAATGCCGTTTCAAACCCAGCCCCGCGTAGCGCCGTGATCGCCGCGGCGCGATCCTCCACGGGACGCGCTTCCTCGAAGGCTTCCTTGGCCGCGCGCGCGAAGATCGAAGGCGCCGCGAAATGGCTCGCCACCGACCACGCCAGCCGTGTCGTCTCTTTGCCCGCCAGGAAGCGCGCCAGCGCCGATTCGGGAATCGGCAGAGCGGCGGCGCGGCTCATATCCAGACCGCGGGCCAGCCCTTGCAGCGCGGACGCCGGATCCTTCAATCGCCCCGCTCCAGCCAGGAATTTCGCAATCTCCGCCGGCTCCTTGCGCGTACCGATCAGGCTTCCGATGGAGCGCAGCAATTCCGGCCGCTGCCACGACGATTCCGGCCGCTGTAGCAGCATCGCGAAGTACTCGCCCGGCCAACCGGCCGCCGAGGACAGCGTCGCCGTGTGGAACCAGGGATTGTCGCCGTGCGCGGCGGCCAGAGCCACAATCCCATTCCGTGCCGCCGCCGAAGAATAGTTGCCCAGAGTGAACGCGAGTTGGAAGCGCACCCGAATCTCGCTGTCCTTCACCATCGCCAACAACGCCTGCTCCAGCTTCGCCGAGGGCGGCAGCGATTCGCTGATGCGGATGGCGTGCTCGCGAATACCTCCATGCGCGTCTTTGAAAGCCGTCAGAACATCCGCCTCTTCCAACGCCCCGATGCCTTCCAGCAACCACAGCGCATGCATGCGCGCCACCGGGTTGCGCGTCGATTGCGCCAGTTGCCGCAGCGGAGCCGCCGCGGCTTTATCCTGCCGCTCCAACAGCAGCCGGTGCGCCGTGTCGCGATGCCACCCGTTTGCATTCTCCAATTGCGCCACCAGTTCCGCGGCGGAGAGTTGCCCCAAGTTCACCTTCAGCCCGCGTTTCACCCGCGGCTGGTTGGGCACAATGCGATAGATCCGCCCCATATCGTCGCCGCGGTAGAAGTCCAGCTTCAAGCGCTTCTGCAATTCTTCAGGAATGGAAAGCGGCGTCTCGATCGTCTGCCGGTACATGTCCGTCACGTACAGCATGCCGTCCGGAGCATTGGCGAAGTTCGTCGGGCGAAACCACTGGTCGGTCGAGGCGAGAAACTCGACGCCCTCTTTCGCCGGCGCGGCGGAAAACGAGACTCCGTCTGGCGTGAGAATATCGCGCCGCACCAGATTCCCGCTGACATCGCCCGTGAAGATGTTGCCGCGATAGGATTCCGGCCATGCGTCGCCGTTATATACGGTTCCGCCCGTCGCACCCGTGAAGTGGCCGGCCAGGTGCTCCTTGCGGCCCGACTTCATCTCGTCGTAGCGCTGCTGCCGGATCTTCGTCCGTTCAATGCGCCACTGCTCCGGCTGCGAGATCGGCCACATCAGCCGTTCCCGCTTGCCGTAAGGATCGTGGTTCACGGAAGCCACATCGAGCAATGGCGACCGCAGTAAATAGTGCATCGGAACCACGACATGGCGCAGATGCGTCGTGTTCTGCGAGATGAACCGGTTTCCCCAATCGTCGAACGTCGCTCCGTATTGCGTTGCGCCCGAGGCCGGCTGCGCGACATTGCGAATCGGATGGAAGCGGAAATCGCCCCCGCGCACTTCCACCGCGGGATGCTGCGGCCATTTGGGCGAGGTGATCCGTCCCGCGTTGCCCGTGTTGGAGAAGACGATCCAGTTGTCCGGACCCAGCCGCGGGTTCGTCACTTGCGCTTCCGGATTACCCGTAAAAAAGCCCGTGAACAGCGTTTCCCGCACATCCGCCTTGCCGTCTCCATCGGTGTCCTTCATGTAATAAATGTTCGGCGCCGACGGTACGATCAATCCGCCTTTCCAGGGCATCAGGCCAGAAACCTGTAACACGTCCTCGGCGAAGACAGTGCTCTTATCGGCCTTTCCATCGCCGTCTGTGTCCTCCAGCATCACAATCCGCGAGCGCGCCGGTTTCCCCGCCGGCGGGTCGTATGGCAAATCCAGCATGTCCGCCACATAGGCGCGCCCCTGCTCGTCGAACACCATATCCACCGGGTCCAACACCATCGGTTCGGCGGCGAACAACTCCAGGTGAAAATCCTCGCCCGGCCGGATCGTCGCCATCGACTCTTGCGGCGACAGCGGTTTAGAGCCGGAGTTCGATCGCGAACAGGCGGCGAGTGCGATGAGAGAAAGAATGACGGCGAGCAAACGCATGGGGATGATTCTCAGAGTAGCAGGATGAGCGCGGACCTAGCGCGCCGGCCCCAGCCGGGTCAGCGGATCCCCCACCACAATATTCATCCAACTCAGCGCCGGGATGGAAAGGTAGTAGCTTTCCGCCAGGTTGCGGCCGCGAACGACGTAAGCCGGAAACAGAATATCCGGCCGCGGGCAGTAGCGCAGGTATGGTTCGAAGACGTGCCCCGATGCCCCGGTCGCCCCCTCCAGAATGTAGTCCGCCGTCAGGGTTTGCGGGCTGCCCTTGAACCACTTCCCCGCGTCTTCCTTCTTCCATGTGCTGATGTTCCAGCCCTCCGGAGGCTTTTCAAAACTCCGCCCATTGCTGGAGACATACTCGGTCACAATGGCGCCTGGCAGGAATTGAAAACCCGTGAATCGCTGTTTCCGGTTCTTGTCATTCGATCCCCACGCGCCATAGCCGATCACGTTCTTCTGTCCGTACAGCACGGTGCGGGAATCGTCGTGTACCGCCCGCCCTTTCGGCAACCGGATGGCTGCATCCCGCAGATAGTCATCCCCCGCGCCGTCCCCGGAGTCGTGTTGGTCCAGCACCACCACGCCTGTATTGACGGCTTGTAATGACCGGTCGATCAAGGCGCGCACTCCGCTGAAGTCGTACGCCGCCAACCGCGTCACCAGGTAAATCGGGAACTGCTTGTGTCCGAAGGGTTCTTCCGTTTTCCCAAAGAACGGATTCGGGTAAGGACCATCGGGCCGGTATTTGAGGCCGTGCAGAACGGCGTACAGCAGCGCGAGTTCCGAATCGACCGCCGCGGCCGTGCCCGCCTGGCCTTCGGTGCCTTGAATCCCCAGCGGCACACCCAGCGTCGTGACGATGTACAGAATGGACTCGGTGAGTTTCGCCCGCGTCAGGCAACCGGCCACCGGCGCCGCGATCTGCGCGTCATACACGTTGCGGGGGATATGCTCCACCGGCGGAGTGTCGATGTAGCAGATATTGCGCACCGGAATGGAGCGCTTGCGCGCATAGTATTCCGCAATCGATTTCGAGACTGGCGAAGCCCGGTTCGCCACAACAAGCACATTGGCGGCGTTCTGCGCGCCCAGCGTCAGCGCCAGACCCAGCACCGCCGGCAATGCCGCTACTTGAGAGATTTCAAGTACTCCATCATCGCCTCGGCGTCCGCCTTCTTCAATTTGTAGGCGGGCATCGGCGGATCAGCCGGCTTTCCCTTGGGTGTCAATCCCGTTTGCAGGTACTCAAGCAGGGCCTTCTCTCCCCACCGTTGCCACAGCCGTCCCGATGGCGTGATGTCCGGCGACGTCTTGTGCCACCGTTCCACCGGCGTCACGGGCTGGAAGTCCAGCGTTGCGCCCTTCAGCCACTTCGATTTGTCCAGTTCCCCGGTTTCCGTCTTCGGAGTGTGGCACACCTGGCACTTGGAAACCTCTTCCAGCAAATACTTCCCGTAGGCAATCTCTTTTTCCCCGGCGAAGGAAAGGGAAATGGTCAGTGTTGCGGTGGCAAAAGCGCGCCAAACCCAGGGCATCTTCCAATGCTATAATTAACAGCAGTTTCCCCGCAACTTCATGGACCTCGACCAGCTCCATACGTTTCTGGAGATCGTGAGGCTCAAAAGCTTCTCGAAAGCTGCGCAGACGTGTTTTCGCACGCAGCCTGCCATCAGTGCGCAGGTCCGGCAACTCGAGCAGGAGATCGGCACGGCCCTCTTCGAGCGCCTCGGCACCCGCATCTCACTCACCCCCGCCGGCCGTATCTTCGCCGACTACGCCGAGCAGATTCTCGACCTCCGCCGCCAGGCACAGGATTCCATCAACGAACTCGAACGCACTCCGCGCGGCGAATTGCTCATCGCCGCCAATGAGTCCACCTGCATCTATGTGCTCCCCGGCGTGTTTGCGCAGTTCAAGGTGGAGTTCCCCAACGTCCAATTGCAGGTCGACCGCAGCTACGGTTCCCGAGTCGTCGAAGCCGTCCTCGAAAATCAGGCGGATTTCGGCTTCGCCCAACTCCCCATCGACGATAAGAAGCTACAGGTGCTCAAGATCCATACCGATGAAGTGAAGATGATTCTTCCCCCCGATCATCCCCTGGCATCGAAGAAGGCCGTAGTGTGCCGTGACCTCATGGGAGTGCCTTTGCTTCTCCCCAAGAGCGGCACGACGCGCAATCGCTTGAACGCCTGGCTGGAGCCCGTCGAAGACCTCATTCAAATCTCCATGGAATTGGACTCCACCGAGATGATCAAGCGCTTCGTGATGGCGAAACTCGGAGTCTCTTTCCTGGCTGCCTCCAATTGCGAGGAAGAAGTACGATCCGGCAGGATCGCGGCCGTGTCCATGTCACCCGAGCCCATGGTGCGCCGGCTGGCCCTGATTTACCGCAGGGACAAGGCCTTGTCGAAAGCCGCTTTGGGTTTCATCCAGGTGATCCTGCGTCACGCCGGCCATCCGGCTGCACCCGCCGCCAGCGCCTAGAGAGAGCACCGCATGCAGAAAATTGTGCACAAGTTTTCGATCGTATACCTTTCCCGGGGAGAGAAAACCCAGGTCTACCGCTCCATCGACGAAGTCCCCGAAGGCGTACGCAAGGAACTCGCCGAAACGGCCCGCAAATCGCAGATTGAAACCCTGATCATTGCCAACGAAAAAGGCCGTGAGATGCTCCAGCACGAGGGTATGCAGCAGAGTAAGGATGCCGTCCAGAAATTCATGCTGCGCCCGGCGATGCGTTGGGCGCTACTCGCCTTGCTCGCCGGAACCGTGGGTTTAGTCGTGACCGTCGCCTGGAATTACCGCTAGGCAAATTTTTCTCAAATTCCTTTTCTACGGCCGATAAGTAGAGTGTGGATAGGCGTCGCGAGCCGCGTGTCGAGTGCCGGGAAACCGTGCGGATCGAGGTCTTGGGCGATCGCCCCCGCGTCCTCTCCGGAACCCTCTGCAACATCTCCGGACGCGGCGCCCGCATCGAATCCCCAGAATCCCTCCCCGTCAACGCGATGCTCCGCATCGACTCCAGTTCCGCCATCTTCCTCGGCGATGTCTGCTACTGCTTCCCGCAATCCGGTTCCTGGCAAGTCGGCGTCAAACTCGCTCACGCCTTCCGCTCTGACCCTGGATTGAAAAACCTCGCCCAACGCCTCAACGAAGAATCCGCCAACTCCTCACTCCTGGCTCCTAACCCTACCGCACCCACCCCTTGACTTCCCCACTCCACAAGCGCACTGTGAAGGCGGATGAGGTAGATGCCATGCTAACCCACACCTCCGCACCCTTCTCCCTCGATTCCCAGGAGTCCATCCTCCTCGCACAAATCCTCGAAACCGAATTGGCCAAATTAGCCGTCGAAATCCGGCACACGCATAACCGCCTGTTCCGTGACGACCTCAAGCGCAGATTTGAAATGATCGCTGCCATCCTAGCTCGGATCACGCCTGCTGCGGATAGCCGCTAGGCGCCAAGTCCCGACACCCCTAGCAACAGGCTGAACAGAAGGCACGCCGACATCAGCACAAACAGGCCAATCCCCAACCGGTTGGCCTTTCTTCCCCTCATCAGATTGCGCTGAATCAAGTGCGGCATACCATCCTCCCTTGTAAAGAAGTATACGTCAGAAATCGTCACTTCGTTACAAAATCATTACAACCGGCCAAAACTTTGTCCATGTTCATGTTAGAGACTGAGATGGGTGCGTTATCCTGAAGTGACAGCACCGTATGAATCGAAGAGTCCTTATCCTAGGCAGCGGTGGACAACTCGGAACCGAATTGCTCCGGGAGTTCGGCTCGCGTGGCTACCAAGTCACAGGTTTCAAACGCTCGGAACTCGATATTACCGACGCCGCCAAGGTGGAGCAATGCATCACCGCGCTCGATCCCGCGCTGGTGGTGAATGCCGCCGCCTACAACATGGTGGACGTGGCCGAGAACGAACCCGCCGCCGCTTACCAGGTCAATGCCTTGGCCGTCCGTAACCTCGCCGTGGCCTGCCGCCAGACCGATGCGCGCCTCGTACACTTCTCCACCGACTATGTGTTCGATGGCGAGAAGAAAGAGCCCTACACCGAAGCGGATGAGACGCACCCCCTGGGCGCCTACGCCGTTTCCAAACTCGCCGGCGAACTCTACGCCAGGGCCTACCTCGAAAAAGCCCTCGTCATTCGCACCTCAGGCGTCTTCGGACCCCAAGGCCTGAACACCGCGCGTGGCAATTTCATTGAACTCATGCTGCGGCTGGCCAGCGCCGGGCAAACCATCAGAGTGGTGGAAGACCACGTCGCCTCGCCCACCTACGCCCCCGTCCTGGCGGCCCGCACCGCGGATCTGGTCGAGCACGATGCCTCTGGCATTTATCACGCCGGCGGCGGTACCGCCGTCTCCTGGTTCGATTACGCACGCCTCATCTTCCGGCTTGCCGGACTGCAACCGGAATTGCGTCCCACCAACGAAAGGGAATACCGCACGGCGGCGCGGCGGCCCCGCTACTCCGCTCTTTCCAACCGCAAGATGGAGTCCGCGGGCATCGAGCCCTTCCCCAGCCTGGAGATTGCTGTACGCAGCTACCTGCAACTGCGCGAGAGATATGCGACACCGAGCTAAGATTGTCTTCCTGACCCCAACCCTCCTGTTCCTGAGTTCCTGCACCGGAAAAGAATCTGCCGCGAACCCCATTGAGAAAATCTCCGAGGAGTTCGTTTTCACCGTGCTCGGGTTCTCCCCCGTCATGGCGACCGGCGTCGGATATCACGACCATAAAGGCGTGATTCTCGATGAGCAATTAGACGACTGGAGCGCCGCCGGCATCGCCCGCCAACGCGAGTTCTACGCCCAGATGCAACAACGGCTGGCCACTGCGGGCAAACAGGAACTGCCGCTCGGCGCGCGCGCCGATTGGGAAATTCTGTCGGATCAGGTAGGCTTGAGCCTGCTGGAAATCGACACCATCCAAAACTACAGACACAATCCCACCGTCTATGTGGAACTCATCGGCAACGCCCTCTTCTCACCCTATGTGCTGGAGTATGCGCCGAAGAACGAGCGCATGGCCCACATTGTAGCCCGCATCGAAAAAATCCCAGCCTTCCTAAAGACTGCGCGCGAAAATCTGCTGGATGCCCCCGAAGTGTGGAATCGCGTCGCCCGTGAAGAAAACGAAGGCGCCATCGCCCTCATCGACAAGACCCTGCGCGCCGAGATGCCCGCCGATCTCAAGCCCCGCTTCGAAAAAGCGGCCGGCGCCGCACTGGCCTCCATGCGCGCGTTCAACGAGTGGCTCGAAAAAGATCTCAGCCGCCGCACCAGTGACTGGCGGCTTGGCAAAGACCGGTACGCCAAGAAATACGCCTTTGCGATGGGTACCGGCCAGCCGCCCGAGGCTTTGCTGCGCGATGCCGAATCCGCACTCGAATCCACTCGCCGCAAAATGCTCGAAATCGCCCAGTCCCTCCCCGGCGCTCCTTCCGGCAGCCTCAACGAAGTGGTCCGCAAAACACTCGACAACATCTCTCGCCGCCATGCCACTCCCGAAACCTACATGGCCGACGCGCGGCGCGACCTCGATGAAGTGCGCCGCTTCGTTCAGGAAAAGCAGTTGCTGACTCTCCCCGTTCGCGCCAACCTACAGGTGATTGAAACCCCAGAGTTCATGCGCGGCATCTATGGCGTCGGCGGCTTCAACCCCGCCCCGCCCCTCCAGCCCGATCTCGGCGCCTTCTATTGGATTACGCCCATACCCAAGGATTGGCCCGCCGAACGCATCGAATCGAAACTCCGCGAATACAATTTCTACGGCTTGAAACTGCTCACCATTCACGAAGCCATTCCCGGCCACTGGGTGCAGTTGGAGTATGCCAACGACGTCGGTCCCGTCAGCCGCCGTTTGCTCCGCGGCGTGTTCGGCAGCGGACCGTATGTGGAAGGCTGGGCCGTCTACGCCACCGAAGCCACGCTCGACGCGGGCTATCTCGACAACAGCCCCGAACTGCGCCTCACCTTCCTCAAACAGCAGTTGCGCATGATCGCCAACACCATCCTCGACATTCGCATGCAGGCCATGAACATGAGTGACGACGACGCCATGCGCCTCATGCTCGACCAGGCCTTCCAGGAAAAGGAAGAGGCCGTCGCGAAACTCCAGCGCGCCAAGCTATCCTCCACCCAATTGCCCACCTATTACGCCGGATACCGCGAATGGGTGAAGCTCCGCGATAAAGAGAAAGCCAAACGCGGCTTCCGTCCCATCGACTTCCACGAGCGCGCACTGAAATTCGGCGCCGTGCCCATGCGCGTACTCGCGAACTTGATGGAACAGCGCTGAGCCTACGCGCCGTCTTCCTCGTACACCGTTTCCTCCGCGTCCTGTGTCGGACTTTCGAATTCCAGCCGGTACCCGTCCGGGTCCGTCACCCCGGTCACCCACAATCCGTTGCCAACGAAAGGACGCCGCGCCGCTACACCTCGTGACACCAGTTCGCGATACACGGCGATGGCGTCTTCGCAGAAGATGCATATGGAAACACCCTGGCTCAACGGTCCCTCGGGAGCGCCGCCCGGCCCGCCATCGCGCCAGTACTCTTGCAGCATCAGCGCGACTTTGTCCAACTCCAGCCAGCACCACCGCACGCGCCCTTCCGGGCTCCAATGATTCGTCAGCACGAACCCAAGCCCGTCCACGTAGAACCGCAGCGAAGCTTCGATATTAGTCACATTCAGAAACGGCACGGCTAAGGATGCCCGGTGGCGAGGCGACGTCTGACCCGTTGTGGGAGGCGCTCCCCAGTGGTACGGCATGCCGCCAAGTCTAGCAGTTTCTCCGCCCACCGCTTGCGGTATCCTGAATCCCATCATGCGAAGAATTGTTCTGGCGTCGCTGTTCCTTTCGTTGGCGATGGCAGCGCTCTTCAGCCAGCAGAGCCGTGTGAAGCAGTTGGCTCCCGGTGTCTGGTTCTGGCAGGGGGACCGCACCATACAGGAGCCCGCCAATTGCGGCTGGGTCATCTTCAAGGACTACGTGCTCGTCATCGACGCCAACTTCCCCTGGGGCGCCAAAAAGATCATCTCCGAAATTCGCAAGACCACCAGCAAGCCCATCCGCTTCGTCTTCAATACGCACTATCACGGCGATCACGCCTTTGGCGGCAGCGTGTTCACCGCCGAAGGAGCCTCTATCGTCTGCTCGGAAGATTGCGCCATCGAATCGCGCAGCAAAGGACAAGCCGGCTGGGATCGCAACAAGGCCCAAGGCGAGTTCAGCCTCAAGCCCTATTTCCTCGCTCATCCCACCGTCACCTTCCCGGAGAAAATGGTGTTCGACGATGGCGAACATCGCGTCGAACTCATCAGGGTCGGGCCCGGACACAGCAAAGGCGACGCCGTCGCCTGGCTACCCAAGGAAAAAATCCTCTTCACCGGCGACCTTTGCGTGAACTGGAAATCCGGCAACAACGCGGCGGATGCCGATGCCGATCATCGGAACTGGGTCAAGGCTCTCGAAACCATGGCCGGCTGGGGCGTGCGCACCGTCGCCGTGGGCCACGGAGCCCTCGGCGATGTTTCCACCTTGCGCGGACAAGCCGCCTATCTCGCCGACATGTGGAAGCAGGTCAGCGAAGGCAAGAAGCGTGGCCGCACCGCCGAAGAGCTGGCAAAGTCCATTGACCTCACAAACCATCAACCCTTCGGCGCCGATGTCGAACGCAATGCCGTGGCCATTCGCGCCATGTTCCTGAAAGCGGAGGCAAGATGATGACCAGGCGCACCATCATGGCGGCGCTCCCCGCGGCTGCGGCCGCCGCCCCATCCGGCTTCTCCCTCTGCATGCATCAGACCACCACGCTGGCCGCCGGATTCCGTAAATCCCTGGAAGGCTACGCCAAGGCCGGCGTTCGATTCGCTGAGATTATCCCCGCGCATTACGACGATTTCGTCAACAAGGAAGGCGTCCCCGCCACCAAACGGCTCATGTCGGACCTCGGCATCAAGGCCGTCTCAAGCGGCGGCGTGCGCGGCCTCGCGGAGCCCAATCCCGGCCGCGCCAAATCCATCGAAGAGCTCAAGTACCGCGCCGAACGCGTCGCCCAATTGGGTATCGACCGCATGGTCGTCCCCTGCGCCACCAACGCCAAGTTCACTCCCGACGACTACAAGCAGGGCGTCGACAACCTCCGCGAAGTCGGCGAAATCGTCAAAGGTTTCGGCGTCTCCGCCATGCTCGAATTCATGCGCGGGTCCACCTTCGCGGGCTGTGTCCCCACCGCCCTCCAACTCATTCGCCAGGCCAATCATCCCAACGTACGCTTCATGCTCGACTTCTATCACTTCTACGCCGGCCTGTCGAAGCTCGAAGACCTCGATCTCATCCGCCCCGGTGAAATCCACCACGTCCATTTTCAGGACGTTCCGAGCATGCCCCGGGAACTGCTCGATAACGCCACCCGCGAGGTCCCCGGTGACGGTGTCGCGCCACTCGATCGCATCCTCCAGGGAATCCGCAAGGCCCAATACACCGGACCGCTATCCGTCGAGTTGTTCTGGCCTCGATTGCAGAATGGCGATCCCTATCGGGTGACCGCTGAGATCCGCACCAAGAGCGAGGCCGTTCTCCGCAAATCGGGCATGCTCTAGCCGTCCATTCCTTGCCACAATAGAAGTGCCACCATGCCATTCATCCACGACGATTTCCTCCTCAGCACACCTACGGCCCGGCGCCTATACCACACCTACGCCGAGGACCAGCCCATTCTGGACTACCACAATCATCTCCCTCCCAAGGATCTCGCCGAAAACCGCCAGTTCGCCAATCTGTTCGAGATCTGGCTCGAGGGCGATCATTACAAGTGGCGGGCCATGCGCGCCAACGGCATCGCCGAGCGCTATTGCACAGGTGACGCCCCCCCGTTCGAAAAATTCCAGGCCTGGGCCCACACCGTCCCCTACACGCTCCGCAATCCCCTCTTTCACTGGACCCATCTCGAACTCGTGCGCTACTTCGGAATCGAGGACTATCTCGAAGAATCCACCGCGCAGGCCATTTGGGACAAGGCCAATGCCTTGCTTGCCACCGACGCCTTGCGCGTATGGGGCATCCTCGAGAAATTCCAGGTCAAGGCGTTGTGCACCACCGACGATCCCACCGACGACCTCGCCTGGCACATCCAGTTGAAGAACTCCGCCCTCAAGACCAAAGTCTACCCCGCCTATCGCCCCGACAAGGCGCTGCGTGTCGATGACCCCGCAATGTGGAATGCCTGGGTGGACCGCCTCGGCGCAGTCTCCAACACCGACATCTCCACCCTGCCTCGCCTCCTCGACGCGCTCAAACAGCGCCACGATTTCTTCCATTCCCTCGGCGGCCGCCTTTCCGATCACGGCTTGAACCACTGCTTCGCTTCGTTTTGCAGCTACGCCGACGCCTCCGCCATCTTCAATCGCGCCCGCGCCGGCCAGGCCGCCGACGCTCTCGACTACGCGCGCTTCGCCACTTTCCTCATGCTCCACTTCGGCCGCCTCGACGCCGAAAAAGGCTGGACCAAGCAGTTGCACCTCGGCGCCTACCGCGGAGCGAATACGCGGAAACTGGCTGAACTCGGCCCCGATACCGGCTTCGACTCCATGGGCGACTGGAATCAGATCTCCGAGTTGGGCGCCTATCTCAATCAGCTCGAAAGCGAAGGCATGCTGCCCAAGACCATCCTCTACAACGTGAACCCCGTGCAAAACATGGCCTTCGCCACCATGATCGGCAACTTCCAGGATGGCTCCATCCCAGGCAAAATCCAGTTCGGCTCCGGCTGGTGGTTCCTCGATCAGAAGGAAGGCATGGAGTGGCAGATGAACGCGCTCTCCAACGTCGGCCTGCTCTCGCGCTTCGTCGGCATGCTCACCGATTCCCGCTCTTTCCTCTCCTTCCCGCGGCACGAATATTTCCGCCGCACGCTTTGCAACCTCATCGGAAAGGAAATCGAATCCGGCGAACTGCCCGACCGCGAGGATTGGATCGGCCCCATGATCCGCAACATCTGCTACGGCAACGCCGCCGGCTATCTCGGCCTCGATCTTTAAGTAATCCCTACCGCAAGCCCGGCAGGTAGCGCCAGCGCGTGCGCCCCCGATAGGCGGCGTATTGCCCTGCGAACCGGCGCGACAGCTCACCCTCTTCCCATGCGATGCGCAGTTCCGTCCCCGCAACGTAGAGCGGTACAGCCAGCAGCAGCCACGGCCCCGCCGAGACAATGCATCCGGTAGCCAGCAGCATCAGCAGAAACGCCAGATAAATCGGATGGCGCAATCTTCCATATGCACCGGCCGTGGCCAGCGTATCCCCGTCCTTCGGAGCCGACCGCTGCGCCCACACGAACAGCCATGCCGACAGTGGAGACAGCAGCAGCGCCCCAGCCATCTCGATGCGCATCGGGCGAAGCGGCTCGCTCCCCGCAGGCAGCACAACGGCCAGCAAGGCGCACAGTTGGGCCGTCGTGCCGATCGTTCCCGCCACCGTAATCGTAACGTCGCGTCCACCGCCGCGAAGCCGCGGCAACGCACCCGCGATCGCCGCCAACACCAGCACGATCCACGAAACCAGGTACGCGAGCAAGGCCGCCACTCGTAGCGGGTCCGTCTTCATACTGAGCCATCATAGCGCTGGTGTACGATGTGATCGATGCAACGCTTCTTGGTTTGGTCATTATTGCTCACCGGTATCGCCGGCGCCCAAGGGCCCGCGGATCTGGAGGCAGTCGTTGAAACCGACATGGGAAGCTTTCGTTTCGAATTCGCCCCGGACAAAGCCCCCAATCACGTCGAGCATTTCCTCAAGCTTGCCCGCGAAAAATATTACGACGGGTCGGCCTTCTTTCGCGTTGTCGCCAACGGCATTATCCAAGGCGGCGATCCCCTGCTTAAGGATCCGAAGACTCCCAGGAATCTCTGGGGCACCGGCGGCCTGAATCTCCTCAAAAGCGAGTTCTCCGACCTGAAACACGAGCGCGGTGTCGTGTCCACCGTGCGCATCCCCAACCGCCCCGACAGCGATGGCAGCCAGTTCTTCGTCTGCGTTTCTCCGCAACCCCCACTCGACGGGCAGTTCAGCGCCTTCGGCCGTGTCACCGAAGGCATGGACGTCGTCGAAAAAATTTCCCAGGTTCCCGCCGGCGCCGAGAACGGCTTCACCGAAAAACCCGTCCGCATCGCAAAGCTCTGGATCGACAAAAAGAAAGTCGAGCCCTTCCGCAACGCTTCGCCGGAAGAACTGAAACGCACCGTCTCCCTCAAGACTTCTCTCGGAACGTTGAAGCTCCAGATGGAGCCGGAGTGGGCCCCCGAGCACGCCCGCAATTTCCTCAAACTCGCCGCCACCGGGTGGCTCAACGGCACCGCCTTCCACCGTGTCTCCAAAGGGTTCGTCGTCCAGGGAGGCATGGCCAACACCCGCGCAACCGGCCCCACTCACCCCGCCGACCGTTGGGTGCGCCCCCTCAAAGCGGAATTCCGCCCAGATCTCAAACACACCCGCGCCATTGTCTCCATGGCCAGAAACGACGACCCCGATTCCGCCAGCACATCCTTCTTCCTCGTGCTCGCCGACTCGCCGCACCTCGATGGCAAGTATTCCATCTTCGCCAAAGTTGTCGGGGGTCTGGAAGTGCTCGATGCATTCGAGAAGGAAGAAGTGGACGGTGAGACGCCCAAGCGAAGACTCGAACTCATCGAGGCCGTGGTCGAATAAAAAGGGCCGGCCCGCGCAACAAGGAGCAGGCCGGCTTGACCTTGAGCCATCTGCGAACGTTTCAGAAGTAATACTTGAATCCGAGCTGCACGTTGCGCGAACCCACCTTCGTTCCCGTGATGGTGCCGAAATTCGAGTTGCCGAACGACGTATTCGGATCGGAGAAAATCGGCGTATTCGTGAAGTTCGTCGCTTCCAGCCGGAACTCGAAGCGCTGGCCTTCCTTCACCTGGATGCTCTTCAACAACGCCGCATCCACTGTCTTGATGCCGGGGCCGCGATAATTCAGATACCGCGGCGCGCTCCCGAATACATCCGGAGCCGGTTGGCTGAACGCTGCCCGGTTGAAGTATCCACCGTTGATCCGGTCCACGATAGGGCCTTCCACCGATGGATCCCCGATCAGATTCGGGCGTTGCGTGCCTCCGTTCTGCATCACCCCGCCATTTTGGCTCACTTGCAACGGATTCCCTCCCTGAAAGATGCCGAACGCACTCAATTCCCATCCGCCGATGAATGCATCCAGCAAACGGCTCGCTCCGCCGCCGATCGCACGTCCCCGCCCAAACGGCAGTTGATACGCCCCCGACAACACCACCCGGTGCGCAATGTCGTGCGCCGAAAGCGATTTCTCCCCACGCCGGTTCAATGGATTCTGCTGTGCCGTCGATCCGCCCAGCCACGAATAGTTGCCCGACCCGATCGAGGCATCGTCCAGCATTTTCGCCCATGTGTAGTGGCCCAGGAACGTCAGCCCTTTCGAGAACCGCTTCTCGTACTTCATTTGCAGTGCGTGGTAGTAGGAACTCGCCACCGCCGGTTCCGCCGTGCCGGAGCTCGCCCCGTCATACTGCGTCATCCCTCGCAGCAGCCGGAATCGCTGAATCGTCGGCCGGTTCATGTTCACCGCCAGCGGATCCGTGATCACTCCATAAAACGGATTCGCCACTTGTTGATTCAATTGGTCGCGCGTGAACTGCCCCTGCCCGGGATACCACACGGACAACGGCAGCGGAACCAGGTTCGTGTACGGATTGAACAGGTGCGCCCCGCGGCTGCCCGTGTAGTTCACTTCCACTACGCCGATATTCACATCGCGCTGCACGGAAAAATTCCAACTGTAATACTCCGGGTTGCGATTGAACGACGGCACCGGCGTCCCTACACCCAGCCCGATGAACGTCATATCGCCCTTCGAATTTCCCGGCGGCAACAGCATCCCCTGCGGATACGGATTGTTGAGCCGTGCAAACAGCGTTTCGTTCGAGTCCAGCGAAAACGTCGGCTGCGAGTTCACCGTGAACCCAGCCCCGGTGTGGCCGTACACCGTGGCCCGCGACAGTTGATACAGCAGAGCCCACGCGCCGCGGATCGATGTCTTGCTGTCGGCGGCGTAGGCAAACCCGATGCGGGGGCTGAAATTGTTGTAGTCGCCGTCGAAAGGCGAGCGGCGCTTATCGTCCACGAACTTGAGCACCCCGCGCAGGTCGTATCCCGGCACCGAAATCGGCGACTTCTGATCCAGATCCCAATAACTCTGCCGGTTCAGTGTTTCCCACCGCGGCACGTCGAATTCGTAACGCAGGCCAAGATTCACCGTCAGCTTCCGGTTGATCTTCCAGTCGTCCTGGATGTAGTAACCCATGTACCGGGAACGCGTGAAGACCTTGGGGTCGATGTGAAACTGGCCGCTTGTCCCCCACCCGAGCAACATCGTCGCCAGTCCGTTGCCTTGCAAATTGTTCCCCACGTTCTGCAACTGCCGCGTCACCTGCGAGGCGAAGCTGACCTGCCCCGACGGATAGCCCGGTTGCAGGTAGTCGAGAAAATTCTGCCGCATCTCCCCCCCAACCTTCAGCGTGTGGCTTCCCACAAACTTCGAAAGCGAACCCGACACCTGGTGCGCGCCTTCCTGCCGGTCCATGATCAGCCACCCTTCCGTGCCGATGTCCGTATAGCCCTCGGGAGCAATCGTCGGAAACACCAGATAATTTGCGTTCTGTTTCATGTATTCCGGAAACCCCAACGTTGTCAGGTCGAAGGGCGCCATGGCGTTGCGGTAGAAATCCGAATAGATCAAACCGTAGCGCAGGGTCCACACCGTCGTGGCATTCTCCGAACGCGTGAAGTCGGTCACGATCGAATGCGTCTTCGTGCCTGTCGGGCCGTTATTGAACGTAAACGCCGGGTTCCCCTCGCCAAAGAGATTTGCCGGGTTCCCATTGTTCGGCGCGAAGCTATAACGGCCCGTCAGCCGCGTCTTGTCGTTGATATTGTGGTCGCCCTTAAAATCCATCTGTTTCGAACTGCTGCTGTTGACGCCCTGGGCAAACCAGTTATTGTTGTTCGTGATGGCATTCGTCACCTGGTTCCCCTGCGGAAACCACGCCAGAGCCTTCAAGGCGACCGGATCCATCCGCGCACGGGGAATCACATTGCCGGGAAATGGCCGCCGCTCCAGTTGCCCCGCGGCGTTTCGAAACGTATCGAATGGGTCGAAGATCGAAATCAACTGGCCGTTGGACTGGAACGTCCGGGAGAAGTCGCCATTGCGCTGCAATTCCGTGGGAAACGTAGCCGTCTGGCTCGTCGGGCTGTCCTGCGTGGTGCGCTCGAACGTCGCAAAGAAAAACGTCTTATTCTTCTTCACCGGCCCGCCCAGCACACCTCCAAATTGATCGCGGCGGAATAGCGGCCGGGCGTTCCCCGCCCGGTTGGCAAACCAGCTATTGGCGTTCAGGTCGGAGTGCCGGAAGAAATAAAAGCCCGTCCCGTGCCACTCGTTGGTGCCCGATTTGGTCACCATATTAATTACCGCTCCACCCGTTTGACCGTATTCCGCCGGAAAGAAATTCGTCTGCATCTTGAATTCCTGTACCGCATCCACCGACGGCTTATATTTCAAATCCGTGATGCCCGAATTCTGTTCCACGGTGGTCACCGTCACCCCGTCCACCAACACATCCGATGTGGAATTGCGGGCCCCGTTGGCCACGAAGTTCGTATTGGTCGCCCCGCGGCTCCCCGCCGAACCCACCACCCCTGGAGTCAAGTAGACCAGCGCCAGTGAGTCGCGCCCCAGATTCGGCAGCGAGATCATGTACTTGTTGTCGATCACCTGTCCGAGCGTCGCATTCGTCGTGTTCAGCAGCGGTGCCGACGCCTCGACGGTCACCGTCGACGACAGGTCGCCGACTTGCAATTGGATGTCGATCGTCGCCTGCTGCTGCACCAACAGTGGAAAGCGCTGCTGCACAAACTTGCGGAAACCGGAGGCCTCGACGGTCAGGTCGTAGCTGCCGGGCGGAAGCGCCGACAAGGAGTACCTTCCAGCGGCGTCGGTTACGGTCGGATGCGCCACATTCCGCTCCGCTTCCGTTACTACAACTTTGGCGCCCGGAACGGCGGCGCCAGTGGCGTCGGTTACTGTGCCGCGCAGTGCTGCCGTGAAAGACTGGCTCCAGGCTGGGGCCGTCAGGGCAATCAAACAAACAACGAGATGGAGTCTCTTCATGGGGCCTCCGGTTCGGTTCAAATTCCTGTAAGGGCGGGGCGGATGGGGACTCCCCTGCGCCAGTGGCGGGATTTGAGCATGAAAATCCCCACGCATTGGAGCCCCATCTCGCATGTACCCTCTCCCAACGTGCAAGCGAAACAATTCCCTAAGAACCTACACCCAAACACGCTCCGCGCCAACGCTTGTAACGGCTTCATAACGTCTGTAACGTCTCGGCTTTTCTTTTCATTTCAACGTGGTATCATGGCCGAAGCGAAAATGCAGTTTACGGGGACGAAACGGGGATTCGTGGACCAGGATGCCGTTCTGGCTCACTTGGCGGTGCTGCTCGATAGCGCCGCCTTCCGCTCCAGCCACCGCTCCAGCGATTTCCTCCGCTTCGTCGTCGAGACAGCCCTTGCCGGCGATAGCTATCTCCTCAAGGAACGCACCATCGGTGAGCGGGTGTTTGGCCGCCCCGCCGACTACGATACCGGACAAGACTCCATTGTCCGCGTAAAGGCGAACGAGGTGCGCCGCCGCCTCGCGCAATATTACGATTTGCACCCGCATTCACCGCTGCGCATTGAATTGCCCACCGGATCCTACGTCCCGGTTTTTCACACCGCCGATCCCGTCCCCGTCCCAGACTTGCAACCGCTTCCCGATGTGCCCGTTGCCGCTCCGCAACGCAAACCAAAGTCTCGCACCTTTCTATACATGGCTGCGTTGCTTGTCCTTGCCATCGCCGGCGCCGGTTTGTGGATGCGGTTCACGGCTACTCGCACACCGTTCGACACGTTTTGGGAACCATTCTTCGATGGACCCCATGAATTGCGGTTGTGCATTCCCACTCCCGATACCTATCGTATTTATGGATCGTCCCGGGATGCCTTGGTGAACGCCCTGAAGCCCATCCCGCCGGGCGCGGTGCGTCCCAAACTCCCCGAAGAAGCGCTGCGCGACGTGCAGATCGTCCCCGAGCCAGGGTTCTTCCTCGGTATTGGCGATGCCAATGCCATGGCCCTTCTCGCCACCTTTGCCCAAGGGCGTGGCAAGACCGCCCAGATCCGCCATGGGCATGAAACCTCGTTCACGGAACTGCGTGCAGGGCCCAGCATTCTCGTCGGCGGATTCACCAATCGCTGGACGATCGACCTCATGAAGGACGCACGCTTTGTCTTCGCCAGTGAAGGCCCCGACTACGGGATTCGCGACAACGTCACCGGCAAGTTCATCTGCAAAAAACAGCGCGCCTGGGAAGCACGCCCTAACCAGGATTGCGCCGTTGTTGCCCGTACCGTGGATTCCAAAACCGGACATCCGTTATTAGTAGCCGCCGGCCTGGATCACTTCGGTACCTACGCCGTTGGTGAATTCCTCACCCGTCCCGGCCGACTGGAACCTGCGCTCCGCAAAGCAGCCCCGGGATGGGAGAACCGGAACCTCCAGATCGTTTTCCGCACGGAAATCATGCGTGACAATATCGGCCCTCCGCAAGTCCTCGCCACGCACGTCTGGTAAACAGCCGGTCACACGACATTCGCTACGATTTTTCAATAACTTATCCCACTCCCGCGTTCCCCGCATGCTACCCTGCCCATGAGCGCGAGTCCTGCTCCTACCCCGGCAAGGCGGTCATGACTTTACAGAATTTGACACAAATTCCGTTTTCGCGCGAAGTAAAAATTGAAGAAACGAACCCAAGGAGGGTACCGGCGGAACACACCACTTTACAAAATTTGACACTTTTTCCAGTTTTACAGGCCAACGAAAAAGCGAAAAACGAACCCGACTTCGCCCTCCCGGTTAACGGTAGTCGCTCTCATCGAGCGACAGCCGGACGATTTTTTCGTCGTTACGAACGATAATGTGCCGGTTGGCGAAGGCGGGGTGCGACCAGACCACAGCCTGCTTCTCGCGGCGTCCCCCCGGTGGCGAAGTCGGCTCAATAATCGTCGTCCGCCCGATCTCGTCATACCCCGAAGGCCGCAGGTGCGCCAGGATCAACTCACCGCGGTCATTGAAGATCACCGTCCGGTCTTCCTGCCGCACCAGCCACGCCGATGCGTTCCGGACCCGCTCCACCGTGGCGGCCTGCGTCTCCCAAACACGCTCTCCCGTGGATCGCCGCAGACAGCGAAGTTGCCCGAAGCTGCATACGCCATAGACATAATCGCCGTCGATGATCGGCTGGCTCATCAAGGTATGCAGTTTGTCGCTCTTCACCTCGTTGCTGCCTTCACTCCGCCAGAGCAGTTCAGCCTGCTCTGCCCCGGCGGCCAGCATCCGCGCGCCGTCGAAGAATCCGGACACCAGCAGGTGGGGCGATGACCACGCCGGAGTGGCAATGGGAGTATTCATCCGAATCCGAAACGGGTGCGACCAGAGTTGCTTCCCCGTCGCCGGATCGAGCGCATCGACAGCCGTGGCATGCCACACGATCAGTTGCGGCTTCGGGTTATGGATCAAAATCGGCTGCGAGTAGCCGGGCTCGGACTCTTCGGAAGAGAGCGCCTTCCAAACCACCTTGCCCGTCAGTTTGTCGAACGCCGAGACCTTGGCGTTGCCCTTGCCCGCCGTCACCGCGATGAGCAGATTGCCGTACACGATCGGAGCATTCGATGTGCCCCACCCGGGGACCTCGGCCTGAAAGTCACGAACGAAATTGGCCGACCATAGTTCCTTGCCGTCGGCGGTGCGCAGGCAGTAAAGGGCCCCCTTGGCGCCCAGAGCATAGACGCGGTCGCCATCGACAGTCGGCGTGATGCGCGGCCCGTTGTGGTAGTCCAGCCCGCGATAGTCCGCGGGCCAAGTCTTGGTCCAAAGGATGCGGCCGGTGGATTCATCCAGACACAGGATGCGCTCCGTAACGGCAGTCCCCGCGCCCTTCTCGTGATCCATCGCAAACACGCGGCCCCGCGACACGGAGGGTCCGGAATAACCGGCACGGAGAGGCGTCGACCACTTCACCCGCAATCCCTCGGCGGGCAACGTGCGCACCACCCGGGCCTCTGTCCATACGCCCTGACGGCCCGCGCCGCGCCACTCCGGCCAATCGGCGCCGTGCAGTATCGATAGGAGAAGGGGAATGATTGCAGGCATTGCTGTGTTATCGTGTTACTTCCAAGGTACGCCTTCCAGAGATGGCGTTGAAAAGGGAATCCGGTGAGAAGCCGGAACTGCCCCGCAGCGGTAAAGGGAACGAAAGCTGCAATCTGACACTGGCTACCAAGCCGGGAAGTCGCAGCGAGTAGGGAGCCCTGAAGTCCGAAGACCTGCCTCGGAACAGCCACCAAGGCTGATTTCGCTTCGCTCTCGAAGGGAGGGCTGGGGTGCTCGTGCCGGCGAAACCCTATCAGGTTGAACTACGGGATACTTGGCTGATTGCCTCGTTTCCAGAACCGTGGGCGGTCGTGTCATGGGCCATCGCCAACGGCGGATGGCAGCGTGCGCAGCGCGTCGCCTGGCTGTTTCTCCAGCGCAATGAGATCGCCGGCGTGGACGATGTGCCCGCCTGGATGCGCGCGCGCATGCACCGGCAGCATCTCGCCGGAGCCGTCGGCTTCATGACCAGCCGCCGGCCCCTTGCCTTCGTGGAGTCCGCGGCAACCGAATCCGATTCCCATGCCTGGGTCATCGGCACCGTCGGATTGAGCAACCGGCTCCGTGCCGGCGATCCATGCTCCGCTTCGCACACCGGCACCATCAACCTGCTGGCCTGTACGTCGCAAGCCCTGACCGTGGAAGCTGCACTCGAAGCCATATGCCTTGTCACCGAGGCCAAAACTCTGGCGATGCTCGAAAGCGGTGAAGACAGCGTGTGTTCCGGTATGCCGGCCACGGGCACCGGTACCGACTGCGTGGCCCTCGCCTGGCCCGTTGCCGCCGAACAGATTTGCTACGCCGGCAAGCACACCGCGCTCGGCAGCGCCCTCGGCAGGGCTGCCTATCTCGCCGTCTCCGAGGGCATTCGCGAATGGAAAGCGGAGCAGGTGTAGCGCATGGCGCAGGCTCTCTTCATTGGCGGCACCGCATCGCATGTCGGCAAAAGCTGGTTCACCGCCGCCTTCTGCCGCCTGCTGTCGCGGCGCGGACGGAAAGTGGCGCCGTTCAAGGCACAGAACATGTCCAATAACTCCTACCCTTGTATCGAGGGTGGAGAGATCGGCCGATCGCAGGCTATGCAGGCGGAAGCCTGCGGATTGCCGCCCATGGCCGACATGAACCCCGTGCTGCTGAAGCCGGAATCGGAACAGGCATCGCAGGTGGTGGTGCGCGGCCGCGTGTGGCGATCGGTCGAGGCAGCCCGCTATTACGATCACACTCCGGCGCTGATGGACCTCGCCTTCGAAAGCTACGAACGGCTGGCCGCGCAGTTGGAGTGGATCGTCTGCGAAGGCGCGGGCAGCGTCGCCGAGGTGAATCTGTTCGGCCGCGACATCGCAAACCTGCGCTTTGCCGGGCGCGCCGGCGCTCGGGCGCTGCTGGTGGCCGATATCGAACGAGGCGGCGTCTTTGCCTCGCTGGTGGGGACCATGGAGTTGCTCCCCCCCTCGCAACGTGCCCTGGTGCGCGCATTTGCCGTGAACCGCTTTCGCGGCGATGTCCGGTTGTTCGATGAAGGTGTCCGCTTCCTCGAACAGCGCCTCGGCATTCCATGCCTGGGGGTGTTCCCCTTTGCGCGTGACATCGCTTTGGATGATGAGGACTGTCTGTCCATCGAGGAGCGTATGGCAGGGGACAACGGCATCGCCGTGATCCGGTTGCCTCGGATTTCGAACTTCACCGACTTTCGGCCGCTCGGCCCGGTGGATTGGATCGCGAAGCCTGTGGATCGGCAGTATCGAGTCGTCTTCCTTCCGGGGACGAAGAACACCATCGAAGACCTGCTCTGGCTGCGGGAGCAGGAATTGGATGAGTGGATCCATCGCCAGCAGGCGGGCGGCGCGCTGGTGGCCGGCATCTGTGGCGGCTATCAGATGCTGGGTTTGCGTGTGGAAGATCCGGATGGCGTCGAGTCCACCCATCGTGCCGTGGAAGGCCTGGGTCTGCTGCCGGTATGCACCGTACTCCAGTGCGGCAAGGTGACTCGTATTGTCGATGCGCGCACTCGCGGCGGCGTACCCTTCCGCGCTTATGAGATCCACATGGGCGTCACAAACGTCGCCGGCGGCGAACCGTTTGCTTACATGGCGGATGGCCGCCCCGAAGGCTGCCGCATGGCAAGGGTCATGGGCACCTATCTGCATGGTGCTTTCGACAACCCGTTGGCCGTGAAAGAACTGCTTGGATTGGATGTCGCGGCAGTGGACAAGTCTGTGATGTATGACCGGCTCGCCGATTGGCTGCTGAAACATTCCCGGGCGGAAGTGTTGGAAGGGATGCTGGCATGATGGTGACTCCCGTGGAACTGATTGCAGGCGTGACAGCCGACGTGCTGTTCGGCGACCCGCGATGGCTTCCCCATCCCGTCGTTGGAATCGGCCGCATCGCCTCATGGATGGAGCGGGTGTGGCGATCCACGCGGCTGCCCCTGCGCATGGCGGGAGCCGGTGCATGGCTCGGCGTGATGAGCGCCACCTGCGCCGTTGTGTATGCAACGCTCCGCTGGCTGCCCGCGCCGTATGTGCAGATCTACTGGATCTATTCTCTGCTCGCCGTGCGCAGCCTGGACGACCATGCCATGGCCGTTGTGCGCTGCCTGCGCGCGCGCCGGTTGGATGCTGCCCGCGAAGCGGTGGGCAGGATGGTGGGCCGCGACACTCAGCATTTGAACGAGTCTGAGGTGATGCGGGCAACGATAGAAACCGTCGCCGAGAACATGAGTGACGGCATCGTCGCTCCGCTGTTCTGGCTGCTGCTCGGCGGGCCCGCCGGCATGGCCGCCTACAAGGCGGTCAACACGATGGACAGCATGTTCGGCTACCGCAATGAGCGTTACCGCGAGTTCGGTTGGTGTGCGGCGCGAATGGATGACGTAGCGAACTGGATCCCGGCGCGGCTCACCGCGGTGCTGATCTGGATGATGGCTGCTCTGCTGCCGCGCTTGCGATTCTTCGACAGCGTGCGTGTGACGTGGCGCGATGCCTCGCTTCAGCCGAGTCCGAACTCCGGCTACCCGGAGGCCGCTGTCGCGGGAGCGCTCGGCGTGCGGCTGGGTGGAGTGAATTACTATCGCGGCGTGCGCAGCGAGAAGGCCTATCTGGGCGACGATACCCGCAAGTTGGACTCGTCTGCCTATCGGCCGCTTCGTGCGGTGTTGTACGGCGCGACGATGCTCGCCGTGGGAGGTATGCTCGCGTGGCTGTGAGACACGGAGGGAACCTGTTCGCCGTGGCGGCCCGCGCAGGCGTGGACTGGCGGCAGGTGCTGGACTTCAGCGCGAGCATTAATCCGCTGGGTCCGCCGCCCGGCGTGCGCGGAGCCATTCTCGCCGCCGTGGACCGCATCGCACACTATCCCGAACGGAATGCGACGGGCTTGCGCGACCGGCTGGCCGCGGCATGGAACGTATCTCCGCGGCGAGTTCTGCTGGGCAACGGAGCAACAGACCTTTTATTCGATTGGTGCCGCTGGGCCGGGAACGGCTCCATTGCCGCACCGGCCTTCGGTGAGTTTCACACGGCATGGCCGGAGGCTCATCTCTTCCCGTTGACCAACCGTGAGGAATGGCCAATGCAAGGGCCCGTGGTGTTCACGCGCCCGGCGAATCCGACGGGGACTCTGTTGCCTGCCGGGGATCTGCTGCGGTATGCGCGGCAGCGGCAGGACCCTGTCTTGGTCGATGAGTCGTTCCTCGACTTCTGCGAAGCCGAGAGCCTGCTGGCCGCCGCGCAAGGCAATCTGTTCGTGCTGCGCTCACTGACGAAGTTCTGGGCTTTGCCAGGTTTGCGTGTCGGGGCGCTGGTAGGCGATGTCGATGCGATTGCCAAGCAGCGTCCGCCATGGACCGTGAATGTACTGGCCGAATCCGCGGCGCTGGCGGCCGTCGAAGATCGTGCCCACGCGGCGCGGACGCGGGAGTTCGTACATGCCGAAGGCCGCTGGTTGGCATCCCAACTTGCTGGTCTTCCGGGACTCTCGGTCTGGCCGCCCGTGGCGAACTACCTGTTCGTGGAAACGGCCCGCGCGGCGGAGTTGACCGCGTTTGCCGAGTCCAGGCATGTGCTGATCCGCGACTGCTCGGACTGGCCGGGATTCCCTTGTCGCGCCATTCGTACCGCCGTGCGGCAACGATGGGAGAATGAAATCCTGATTGCGGTCTTGAGGGAATGCTTATGTGGTTAGCGTTGTGGCTGGCGGCTTCGCTATGGGCGGCCGGTCCGCCGCGTGTCGTGTCGACAGCGCCCGGCTTCACCGAGACCATGTATGCCATGGGTGCGGGAGCATTGCTGGTTGGTGTTTCCGAGTTCTGCCACTATCCACAGGAAGTGGAGAAGTTGCCCCGTGTGGGGACCTACCTCAAACCGAACGTCGAGGCCATCGCCAGGCTCAAGCCCGACCTGGTTCTGCTCCATGCCGAACAGCGGCAGACCGTCGCGCAACTCCAGAGTCTGGGCATCCGCACGCTCGCCCTGCGGAATACAAACCTCGAAGAAACCTTGACCTCGATGCGGCAGATTGGAGCCGCGATAGGAATGGAACAAGCAGGCGTGGCGTTACAGCAGCGCATCCGGCAGCGCCTGGCGGCGTTGGAGCAGAAGACAGCGGGCAAGCCGCGGCGGACACTCCTGTTCATCGTCGGACGCACGCCGGGCCGCTTGGATGGCATCGTCGCCGTGGGCCGTGGCTCGTTCCTCAATGAACTGATTCGCATCGCCGGCGGGCGCAATGTGCTTGACGACTCGCCGGTGACCTATCCGCAAATCTCCATCGAGTCCGTGATTCGGCTGGATCCCGATGTCATCGTCGATATGGGGGACATGTCCGTGACCACCACCGTGACGCCGCAGCAGAAAGCCGCGGTGGAGCGCATGTGGAAGGCGCAGAAGGGTGTGCGGGCAGCGGCAAGCGGCAGAGCCTTCGCCGTGGCAGCCGATATCTTCGTCGTGCCGGGTCCACGCGTGGTGGAAGCGGCGGAGGCGTTCGCACGCATGCTGGAGGGCCGACGGTGAGCATGCTGCGATTGGACGGCCTCAGTTACCGCTACGGCGCCGCGGAACCCGTGGTGCGCGATGTCACAGCGTCAGTGGACTCGCCGGCAGTGGTGGCGATCGTGGGGCCGAATGGCGCGGGGAAATCGACGTTGCTCGACCTGCTCGCCGGACAGAAGACGCCGTGGAAGGGCTCTTGCTCCGTGCAGGGCAAGCGCCTGGATACGCTACGCCGCGATGAGCTATGCCGCATGGTGGCGCACGTACCCCAGCATGTGCCGCGCGATGTGCCCTTCACTGTGGAAGAGGTGGTGTTGACCGGCCGCATTCCCTACGGACACGGACTCTACGAGAGCGAGGAGGATCACGAGCACATGGAGCAGGCGCTACGAAGGACTCGCTTGCAGCCGTTCCGCGGGCGGCGCTTCCAGTCGCTGAGCGGAGGCGAACAACAGCGGGTGCTGCTGGCCGCGGCGCTCTGCCAGCAGGCTCCGGTGCTGCTGCTCGATGAGCCGAGCGCGCATCTCGATCCGGAGAATCAGGCGCTGTTATGGGAGTTGTTCGCCGAGTTGAAGGCCGACGGGCGCCTGGTGGTGGTGGTGACGCATCATCTGGCTCTGGCGGCGCAAAACAGCGATCGCATCTGGCTGCTGGACCGCGGAAAGCTGGTGGCCGATGGCTCGCCATGCGATGCCCTGGAGCCAGAACGTTTGCGGGAGGTGTTTCATGTGCCGTTCTACTGGCACGCCGGTGACGACGGACGGGTGTTTCTGACCTATGGGCGCTGATCTCCGCGGGCAGGCATATAAGGTGATGGCGCTGTCGGTGCTGGCCGCGGCGGTGACGGCGGCGGTGTGCCCGTTCCTCGGTGGATCGGGGATGGACTACGCAAAGCTGTTCCGCCAGGAAGCCCCGGACTGGAACATTTTCCTCAATCTTCGTGTGCCGCGAACGCTGTTGGCGTTGCTGACTGGAGCGGCGCTATCGGGCGCCGGCGCTGTGTTTCAAGCGCTGCTGCGCGATGCGCTGGCAACGCCTTCGAGCCTGGGAGTGACAGCGGCCGCATCGCTGGGAGCAGTGTCGGCGATCGCCCTTTTTCCGGGAGACGACGCGAGCTTCCCCGTGGTCTGGGTGTCCGCGCTCTGCGGGGCGGCGGCTGTGATTGCCCTGGTTTCGGCACTCGGACAGGCGCGGCGGTTCTCGTCGTTCACGCTGTTGCTGACCGGTATCGCAATCAATGGAATCTGCACGGCGGTGATCCTGCTGCTGCACAGCATGGCAGGAATCACGAAGAGCTTTCAGATCACGCACTGGCTGATGGGCGGCATCGACGCGGTGGAGTATCGCGTGCTGTTGTGGCTCGCGATTGCCATTGTGCCGGCCTGCGTTTGGATGCTGCGCATGGCGCGTGTGTGGAATGTCATCTCCTTCGGGGAGACGTGGGCCACCGGGCGCGGCGTCGATTGCCGCAAGGTGACCTGGCAGGGATTCGTGGTGGGAACCATTCTCGTTGGCACGACAACCGCGGTCACCGGGCCGATCGCATTTGTCGGATTGATCGTGCCGCACCTGTTGCGCAAGGTGGTGGGACCGGATTACCGGCTGCTGCTGCCTGCGTCGATCCTCGGCGGTGGGGCATTTCTTGTCTTGTGCGACACCATTTCGCGCAGTGTGCTGGCGCCTGTCGAAGTGCCGGTAGGTGTGACTACGGCGCTGTTGGGCGGGCCGTTCTTCGTTTGGCTGCTGTGGTCTCGCTAGCGTAGCGGCCGTAGCACAATGGCCGCGCCGCCGCGCGCTTGCAGCGCGAGTTCCAGGGTTCGATTCGCGCTGACGCGTTGCTTCGATGCACGCACGTCGCGCGGACCGTCGCCGTCGGTGTAGAGCGTCGCTTCGTAGGCAAGGCCGGGCTGTAACATGTTGCAGGCGATGCGAACCGTGCGGGCTTCGTTGTTGGCGATGACGCCGAGAAACCACGCATCGCCCTTGCGGCGGGCGATCGCGGCGAATTCGCCGGGGCGTCCGTCGAGCACCTTTGTCTCATCCCACGTGGTGGGCACGCGGGCGAGGAACTCCATGCCTGGAGTGGTTTCCGTAAACATCGGCGGCCGGTCATACCAATAGATGAATTGCAGCGGACTATAGATGACTACGGTCATTGCGAGTTGATGGGCCCACGTGTTTTTGAGGCGCCGATCGAACCAGCAAAAGGTGTAATCGGCCGCGCCGGCGAGCATGCGCGTGAAGGCAAGCACGGTGCTGTGATGCGCATCGGGCATCTCTTCATTGCCTCGGATTCCTTCCTGCGTAAGCAGATGCGGATAAGTGCGGCTAAGCCCGGTGGGGCGGAACTCGTCGTGGATATCGAGCATCAGGCGATGTTCCGCCGCCTTGGCGATGGCGCCGTAAAGCCAGCGCGTCCAGTCCTGGGTGTGCACGTTGACGAAGCCGTACTTCACCCCGGCGACGCCCCAGCGGGCGAATAGCGGCAGGATGTCGTCGAGTTGCCGTTCGAGGGCGCGGCGGTTGACGTAAAGCCAGACGCCGATATTCTTCTGCTTTGCATAGGCAAGGACGCGCTGTAGATCAAGACCTTGGTATTCCGGCTCTTTCCGCAACCGGCGCGGATCGATGCTGACCCTGGTGGCGTCGGACTGCTCCTCGTACTCGTGGCCGTACCATCCGGCATCGTACTCGATGTACTCAATGCCGTGTTTGGCGGCGAAATCGACGGCTTCCATACCGCCACGCGTGGAGAGCGTGACTTCGCGAAGGATCTTGCCGGGCTTGATCCACGATGTGTCCACAACTCGCGATGGTGGACTCAGATTGAGCAGCAGGTAATTGTGTTCCAGGAGTACGCCGGGGCGGTCGCCGATGAGGATGACTCGCCAGGGACTGGCGAAAGGCGCCCTCACATGGGCCGTGCCTCGCAAGAATGCGCCAAGCGAATGGCGCTCTGCGCGCAGATTGGCAAGGAACATGGACGGGTAGTCTTCGACGGCGGCCTCGGCGATGGCGGCCCAGAGTCCGTTGGGGAGTTCGAGGAGAAGAGGGCGCTCGGTGGGCTGCTGCAATTCGGAGATGAGGGTGCGGCGGTAGGGTGTTTGGGCGCGCTCGGTTTCCCAGCCGTGGACGCCGGGCGCGAGGCGGAACTCAGTGGATTCGCTGCCCACGACGAACGAGGTTTGGGAGCCGTAGCGGAAGGCGATGCCCTCGTTGTAGGCCCGAAACATAATGGACAGTTTCCGTTTTGGCGGAATCGTTTCGAGGAACTCGATCTCCGTGGCCTGGAAGCGGTCTGGAATGAGGGAGCGTTCCCCATGGACGGGCTTCCACGTACTGCTTTGCCGGGTTCTGCTGACACGGCCGAGAGTGAAGTGCGAATCGAGGCGAGGCGCGCCTTCGAGGACAAGGCCGAGCGCGGAGGGGCGAATGACTTCCTTGCCATCGAAGCTGACCGCATATCGAGGCTTGCCTTCCGTGAGGAAAACGGTGAGTTGGATGCGGCCATCGGGGGAGTGGAGTGTGACGTTTTCCGCCTGAAGGATGGCGGTGAGGAAGAAGAGGGTGAGCCGCATGGCGATGTCCAAATCCTATGATGAGGCAAATGAGCCGGGGCGTAGCTTCCCCTTAAGGCATTCGGCGCTTGACGCAGATCGATACCGGTGAAGCGGCCTATGCGACGCAGGTTGGATACTGGCGACTCCGCGATGCGGGACTACGCACTGATCATGCATAGTGGCGGCCGGGAGGCGCTTTGTAGCGCACGGCGAGATGCGGCGTTTCCAGCCGCTCGCTGCCTTGCACCTTCGAGGTGAGGCAGCTTTCCAGCATGCCGCTGACGATGAGAGTGCGCTCGACGGGATAGGGCGCGCGGCCGGTGGCGAACATCTCTTCGATCTTGCTGACGAGACACGCCGAGTAAGTGACATTTGGAGTAGGCGAGAGGAAGAACTGCGTGGACAGCACTCCCTGGCCTTTGACTCGCGCGGCGAAGTTGAAATCGCGCAGTGCGCCGTTGAGCATGAGCAGCGTGGTCTTCAGTCCGTCGTTGTGCTCAATGAAATAGGCCGATGGGTTCTTCGCCAAACGGCGTAACTCTCCCGTGGCGAGCAAGTCTTCCGTGCGCCCGTCATCGACGGCATGGCCCAGCGGCGTATCGCTGCGGGAGAGCGCGGCGGCGAGCAATTGCTTCGAGAATCGCCCTTCGTCAGCGGCTTTCCACACCGCTGCACCTTCGATCATCTGCACGGCCTTGACGCCGGTCTCTCCGCCCTTGCGGCGCTCGATCATGCACTGCATGGCTTCGAGGGCGTGGTAGTCCATTGGATCGGAACCGCCCACGCCGACCATCAGCGCTTCCTCGATGTCGCAGTGGAGAGGCAGCTCCATGTCCGGCAATCGCCACGTGACGGGAAGCGAAGATCCGGCAAGCATGGGGAACTTCATGCGGTGCGCCGTGTCCACCATCCACTTGGCTTTCTCGAAGCTGTAGGAAAGATGCTTGTCGTTGTAGACGGGTACGGAGCGGCCGTCCTTCTCGAAGACTGCGACGCATTGCTGGAAGAACTCGTAGCGCGGGTAGAGCACCTGGCCCTTTTCGTTGCGCGGATAGTCGCCGTGTTCGCCGATGATGAGCACGGCATCGACGGCGAGTTTGTCGCCGCCGCAGCGCAGGGTTTCGGCGATGGTGGGATAAACCTTGAAGCCGAACTCCTTGGCGCGCGCCTCGCTCTGATCGCCGTCGGGTCTTTGATCGACGTAAAGCGAGACGACTTTCATATCCGGCTTGTGCCAGCGGCCGTTGTGCGGATAGCCGACCAGGAAGCGGTCGCCCATGTGCTGGGCGTGCGAGAGATAGCGATAGATGGTGGCGACAATGGCAATTCGCTTCATGGTCATGTTCTCCAGAACGTGGATTCCTTCGTGGCCCGATAGCGGATGGCGAGGTGCGGCGTGTCGATCTTCTTCTGGTTCTGGAAGAGGCTTTCGACGCCGGCGGCGGTGAGTCCGGTAGTGAGCAGCGTGCGCTCCACGGGATAGGTGGGCTTGCCGGTGAGGTACATCTTTTCGGCGTTATTGACGAGAGGGCTGAAGAAATTGGCGAGCGTGGTGCGGCCGTCGGGCATGGGGAGGTACATCTGTGTGGAGAACACATCCCGCCGGCCTTCGATGCGGGCGGAGAAATTGAAATCGCGGACCAAGCCGCTCATCAGCAGCATGGTGCACATCAATCCGTCGGCGTGTTTGTAGCGGTAAGCAACCGGGTTCTTCACGATGCGCTTCAAATCCGCGATGGTGGGGTAGACGTTGTTGAAACCTTCGCGCGCCGGAGTGAGCGTGTGGCTGCGGCAGAGCGCGGCTTCGAAGAGATCCTCGGGCCACTCCTTGGCTTCGTGGGCTTTCCAGAATTCGTCGCCGCGATAGGCTTGCAGCCATTCGACGCCGGTCTCGCCGCCTTTGCGCCGCTCCACCATGCACTGGATGGTTTCGAGCCCGTGGAAATCGTAGCTGTCGACGCCGCCGTAGCAGATGCACATCGCTTCGCGGACTTTGACTCCCGAGGGAAACTCGATCGAGGGAGTGCGCCAGGTGACCGGCAGGCTGGACCCGGCCATGAAGGGCATGTTCAGGCGCCTGGCCGTGTCGTACATCTCGCGCGCCCAATCCCAATTCCACGAAAGGTGCTTGTCGTTGAAGACGGGGATGGGGCGGCCGCTCGATTCGACGACCTTTACGATTTGCTGGAAGAACTCGTAGCGCGGGTATTGCGTCTGGCGCTTCTCGTTACGCGGGTAGCGGCCGTGCTCGCCCACCAGCATGACGCCATCGACAGCGAGCTTCGATCCGCCGAGCGTGAGCGCCTCGGCGATGCTGGGATACACCTTCATCGTGGGGAAGCGCTTGGCGCGGTCGGGGGTGAGATCTCCACGGTTGCGCTGATCGACATAGAGCGAGACGAGGTCCATGGGCGGATGATGATGCGTTCCGTTCCAGCCGTAGCCTTCGAGGAAGCGGTCGACGATATGCTGGCCATGCGAGTATTTGCGGTATTCCGTAACGATTGCAGCGATCTTGGGGCGTTCGACGGCGAAAGCGATGGGCGCCGAGCCGGCCATCGCGAGCAAGTTCCTGCGGGAGATTTGCATAGAATCAAGATACAGGAGAGCACGATGCTGCGCTTTGTTACTTTGATACTAACGATGATTCCCTTAACGGCTCAGGTTTCCGAGCGTGCGCGCAAGTTGCATGAAAGCTCGTTCGTGTTCGACGGCCACGTGCATGTGGTGAACCGGCAGTTCTATCACGGCGGCAACATCGGGGAGCGGGTGGCGGACGGCCAGTTCGATTTGCCGCGGGCGAAGGAAGGCGGCTACGATGCGCTGTTCTTCACTCTGTTCGTGACTGAGGACTATTATCCGCAGCGGCAGGAAGTGAAGCAGGTCGTCCGGCTGGTGGACGCCGCGCTGGAGCAGTTGAAGAAAAACAAAGACAGGATCGAACTGGCGCTGAATGCCACGGATATTGAACGGATTCGCAAGTCCGGCAAGATGGCCGCGGTTCTGGATCTGGAAGGCGGCTTCGACCTTGACGGGGACCTTGGCGTGCTGCGAACGCTCTACCGCCTGGGCCTGCGTTCGGCGCAGTTGAGCGCGCACAACTGGACGAACAACTTCGCCGATTCCTGTTGCGCGGCGCCGAAGAATGGCGGACTGAACGAGCGCGGCATCGCGGTGGTGAAGGAGATGAACCGGCTGGGGATGGTAATCAACATCTCGCATGCTTCCGATGAGGCGATTGAGAAAGCGCTGGAGGTGAGTACGGATCCGCTGGTGGCCACGCATCATGGCTTGCGGAGCCTGAACAATATCCCGCGCAACATGTCCGATGAATTGCTGCGGAAGCTGGCGGCCAAGGGCGGCGTGATCGGCTTTCATATCGGCAATGAATTTCACAACCGGAAAGCGTTCGACTGGCGCACGGCGAATGCGGGCAAGCCGTTCTGGGACACGACGGATATCCACAAAGCGGCGCCGATGACGCTGGAGGAGATCGACCGCAAGGTGGCGCCTTCGTTTCCGATGGTGGGCGTCGGCATTCCGGAGAATATCAAGTACTCGCCCTATGAATGGCTGGAAGTGGTGGACCGCGCCATTCGCATAGCTGGAGAGGATCACGTCGCGTTGGGGTCCGATTGGGATGGCGGCCCCACGCCGCCCAATGGCATTCGGGACGTTCGCGATATGCCGTTGCTTACGGAGGCGATGCTGCAACGCGGATGGTCGGAGGCGCGCATCCAGAAATTCCTCGGCGGCAATTTGCTGCGCGTGTTTCGGCGGATTACGGAGAAGAAATAGCGGCGCGGCGCGCGTCGGGCTCGACGCGCCACTTCATCTTCAGGCCGCGGGGGATGGGCCCCTTGCGCGCGTCCCAATGGATGTAGCCTTGTCCCTGCTCTACCTTGCGCACGAGGATATCCATGCGCGCGGAGCGTCGTCTGTCGAAGACCGGGTCCATGCGCTTCTGTTCGCGGATCAATCCGGCGGCGGGACCGGCGTCGATCATGGTGAGGCGCAACGGGATGCGTTTGCCCTCGCGTTCGAGACTGTGCAGCTCCATCGAGAATTCCACGATGGGGAACGGCGCCTCGCGCGTGTCCATGCCGGCGATGCTGCCGAACAACGTAGTGCCCGCCGGAAGCAGCAGCGCCGTCCCATCGCGCAGCTCCTTTGCGAGTTTCATTTGGAGCGGGAGGCCGGGCGATAACTTATCGAGTGGCAAATTGTCGTCGAGCACAACCTCCAGAATGGATCCGACAGGCAGCGTGAACGCCGGTTCCGGCGCGGCAGGCTCTTCCGAGCCGGCGAAGCGGACTTCCGACTGCGTGCGGTAACCGCGGCAGGATTGAATGCGCATGCGGTTCATGCTCTCGACGCCTTGCAGGGTGACCAGCATGACGCTGCCGGAAACCGGAAGCAGCAACTCGGCGTCTCCAGTGGAGACTCTGGCGTAGGAGAGCGTCGTGGCGGCTTCGGCGAAGCCCAGCTTCTGCGGAATATCGTAGGCCTGCAACTCCAGACGCAACAGATCGAGGCTGTCTTCCTTAATCCAGAACGTGCCCTGATAAGCGACCGGGAGTTCCAGAGTTCCGGAGCGCAGGCGGTAGTTGCTGACATCCTGTGCGATGTCGAAGTCGTATTCGTGGGCTTTGGCGCCATCCCGTTCGCCAAGCCCTTTATAGCGGTACTTGGCGGCGGTGGTATCGAAGATCTGCCGGGCCATCAATGCGAATTTTCCGGTGCTGACAACGCCACTGCCGACGGCCTCCGACAGCGGGCGCCGGAAGAATTCGCCGGAGCCTGCCTTGCCGTACAACTCCTGATCGCCGACTACGGCAACATCGAGTTGCATGACATCGACAGGTTTCCAGGGATGCTCGGCGGAATTGCGGCTGAACCGCTCCACGGTTTGCGTACACACGAAGCGGGGGAGCATGGCCCGCTCCGCTTTCATGTGCGCATGAAACTTTTCGAACAAGCCTTCCGGTTCCTGGAAGCACAGCCCAAATCCCGCACTACCCAGAGTGATCGCCACGCAAACGGCGGTGCGCATCATGGGTGGTATTATACGCTCAATCATGACGCGACGTGGCCTGCTGTTGACGGGCGCGGCCTGTTTTGCCGGAGCGCGGCATCCGGTACGGTTGGGCGGCCCGATCTTTTTGAAATCCGACGATCCGAGGGAACTGGCGCGGGAGCACCGGCGGTTGGGCTACGCGGCGGCCTATTGCCCGAATGCCGACGTGAGAGATACGGTGCGCACGAAGGCGATCGCGGCTGCGTTTGCCGCCGAGAACGTAACGATCGCCGAGGTGGGAGCATGGCGGAACCTGCTGGATCCGGACGCGGCGAAGCGGAAAGAAAACCTGGAATACGTCACCATGCGATTGGCGCTGGCGGAAGCCGTGGGGGCCCGCTGCTGCGTCGATATCGCGGGATCGTTTCACCCTACGGTTTGGTACGGGCCGCACAAGGACAATCTTTCGCAGCGCTTCTTCGACGCGACGGTGGAGAACGTGCGGAAGGTGATCGACGCGGTGAAGCCGTCGCGGACGACGTTCAGCGTGGAAATGATGGGGTGGTCGATTCCCAACTCGGCGGACTCGTACCTGAAGCTGATGAAGGCGGTGGACCGCAAGCAGTTTTCCGTGCATGTGGACGTGTGCAACATCATCAACAGCCCGGAGCGGATGTACAACAGCGCGGCGGTGATCGAGGAGGTGTTTCGTAAATTGGGACGCTGGGTTTCTTCGTGCCATGCAAAGGATCTGGCCTGGCAGCCGGAGATGAACGTACATTTCGTGGAAGTGATTCCAGGGCGCGGGGAGATCGACTACCAGGCGTATCTGCGCCATCTGGCGGCGATTCCCACCGATGCGCCGTTGATGTTGGAACATCTGAAGACTGCCGCGGAGTACGAAGAAGGCGCGGCATACATCCGGAAGACGGCTGCGGCCTGCGGAGTGGCGCTGGGATGAATGCTTGTTCTGCTCGGGGTGTTTCTCCGTTGTCGTTGGGCTGCGGCTTTTCGATCGGATGTTCGGTCTGACCGGCGCCGCGGCCGCCCGGCATTATCCGAAAGGAAAAAAGCTCAAAGCCCGCGTTGATCCGGCCGATGCGGAGCCGGGGGGGATTTCTCATTCTCGGCTTGCTTGTGGCATCATTTGGAATTCCAGCCTTCACGCGGGAGTTCTCATGGCGCCGATCGAAGCAACCACATCGTCCCACCTGGAATCGCTTCAGAGGATTCTGTATGCCGCGCATTACGCGGCGGAAAAGCATGCGCAACAGCGGCGCAAAGGCGCGGGTGCGGAGCCCTACGTGAACCATCTGCTGGAGGTGGCGCGGCTGGTTTCCGAAGCATTGCAGGAGCCGGATGCAAACCTGGTGATCGCGGCATTGTTGCACGATGTGGTGGAAGACGCCGGTGTGACGCGGGCGCAATTGGCGGCGGAGTTCAACGAGGATGTGGCCAGCCTGGTGATGGAAGTGACGGACGACAAATCGCTTCCGAAACACGAACGGAAGCGCTTGCAGGTGGAGCACGCACCGCACAAAACCGTACGGGCGCAGATGATCAAGCTGGCGGACAAGATCTCGAATCTGCGGGCGCTGCTGGTCAGTCCACCCGAAGACTGGGATGTGAGGAGACGCCGGGAATACGTGATCTGGGCGGAGCGCGTGGTGAGCGGGCTAAGCGCACCGAGCCCGCTGCTGATGGGGCAATTCCGCGTGCTGTTCGAAGAACTGATTGCGGCGATGCCGGAAGATTAGATCAGTCTCCCTGCGCGGGCTGGTAGCCTTTGCCGGAGAGATCGACGGCCTCTTGCCGTTTTTCCGAACGTTCTTCCACGAGACTGTAGATCACGGGGATCACAACCAGAGTGATGAGCGTGGATGTGACGAGTCCACCGACGACCACACGCGCCAGCGGCGCCTGCAATTCGGAACCTTCACCAATCCCCAGCGACATTGGGATCAATCCGAGCACGGTTGTGGTGGTGGTCATCAGAATGGGGCGGAGGCGGCGGCTTCCGGCTTCCACGACGGCTTCAAACAGCGGCATGCCTTCGTCGCGGCGCAACTGTTGCGTGCAATCGATGAGGAGAATGGCGTTGTTGACGACGATTCCGACAAGCACGATCACCCCGAGGAAGGCCTGCATGTTGAAGGTGGTCTGGGTAAGAATCAGAATCCCCACCACTCCGACAGCGGCGAGTGGGATGGAGAAGAGAATGATGAACGGATCGCGGAGCGACTCGAACTGCGAAGCCATCACCATGTAGACGAGGATGAGGGCGAGAATCGCGGCGAAGGTGAGTTCGCGGAAGTTCTCCTGCTGTTCTTCGTATTCGCCGCCGTATTTGAACTCGTAGCCGGAGGGCCTGTAGACATCGCGCAGCTTGAGATCGAGATCGCGCATGATGCTGCCGAGGTCGCGCTCGGCGATGGTGCCGCTGACGATGACGATGCGCTCCTGGTCGGCGCGGTCGATGGAGACGGGGCCTTCCTGGCGCCGCATCTGGACGACACTGTCGGCGGAGATGGTGCGGCCACCCACGGTGACAAGCGGGACTTGTCCCACTTTGGACAGTTCGAGGCGGTCTTTTTCCTTGAGGCGCACGAGGATGTTGAACTCGTCGCCCTGTTGGCGGAACATGGACGTGCGGCGGCCGCCGATGGCGGTTTCGAGAGCATCGGCGATGTTGGAGACGTTGAGGCCCATGGTGGATGCCTTCACGCGATCCACGGAGATGAGCATCTCGGGCATGCCGGGTTGCCGCGATACCTGCACTTCGGGTACACCGGGCACGGAGGCCATGGCGGCACGAACCTGCTCGGCGAGATCTTCGAGGGTTTGCAGATCGTGGCCGCGGATTTCCACGGCGAGGCGGTCTCCGCCGCCGGAACCGGAGCGGGAACCGCGGCTGGACATACCGCCGGAGACTCGGGTGCGCACCACGACGCCAGGACGCTGCGCGAGCAACGGCCGGATGGCATTGGCGATCTCCTTGGCGGAGCGTGTTCGTTCCGATTGCGGCTTCAACCGGACCCTGATTTCTCCGGTGTGCATGGAGTTGGAGCTGGAGAAGCCGCCGCCTCCGGTTTCAATCATGATGGTTTGCGTTTCCGGAACATTGTCGCGAATGATCCGCGCCATGTCCTGGAGATGCGCATCGGTGACTTCGACGCGCGTGCCGGGTTCGAGTTCGACGTTGGCGCGGACCTCCCCTTCATCGGTTTCCGGCGTCAGTTCCACGCCGACGAGGGGGATGAGCTGGTACGTTCCGAACATCAGCAATGTAGCGGTGGCAAGCACCGCAAAGCGATGCCGCAGGGCAGCGCGAATCAGCGAGCCGTATTGCGACGCCAGCGCGTGCTGTATATCGCCGGCCAAGTGGTAGAGGCGTCCAAAGCCCTTACGCTCCACGTGGCGCAGGCCGCCAAGGAATCGCGAACAAAGCACGGGCACCAACGTCAGTGCCACAGCCAGGGAACAGAACAAGGAGAACGCCACCACGTAGGCAAGTTGCTTGAAGGTAACCGCGGAACTGCCTTTCATGAAGAGCACGGGGACGAATACGGCGATGGTGGTGAGCGTGGAAGAGGCGACCGCCAAGGCCACCTGCTTGCTTCCGGTGAGGGCCGCTTCCAAGGGCCGCGCGCCGCGCTCACGTTGCTGGAAGATGCTCTCCAGCACCACGATGGCGTTGTCGACCAGCATACCGACGCCCAGCGCCAAGCCACCGAAGGTAACGGTGTTCAACGTGAATCCCGCGCCATGCATCACGGCGAAGGTGGAAATCACCGAAACCGGGATGGCGATGCCGATGATGAGCATGCTGGAGACGCTGCGCAGGAAGAAGAGCAGCACAATAATGGCCAAGGCGCCGCCCTGGATGGTGGCGCCCTTCACGTTGCCGATGGCTGCCTTGATGTAGTCCGAGGAGTCTCCGGTGGCGGAAATTTTGATATTCGGGTAGTCCTTGTGGATGCGATCGACTTCTTTCCAGACGGCGTCGGCGACTTCCACGGTATTGGCGCCGGACTGCTTGTATACGAAGAGGCGCACGGCTGGGGTGCCGTCGACGCTGACCATCTGCCGCACTTCCTCGTGCGAATCCTCGACCGTGGCGATGTCGCGCAGGTAGACGGGAACGGTGTTTCGCGTGGCGATCACGAGGTTGCGGATCTGATCGAGATTCTGGAACTCGCCCTGCGTGCGGAGCAGAACTTCGAAGCGGCCTTCGCGCACGGGGCCGACCGGCCGGTTGAGATTCTCCTGGCGGACGATGCCGACAACCTGCGCCACGGAGAGGTTCAGGGCACGCAGTTTTTCCAGGTCGAGGTCGACGTGAATTTCACGCCGGAGTCCGCCGCGGACGGTGAACTGCGCCACACCGGGAACTCGCTCCAGGCGGTACTGGATCTGCTTTTCGGTGAAGTGCCGCAGTGTACGCGGATCCATATCCTTGGCCGCCACGGTGAGGAACATGATGGGGTATTGCGACACGTCGAACTTGTACATGATCGGCGGTTCCATGTCTTCCGGCAGGGAACTGCGGCGCCGGTCGAGACGAATGCGGAGTTCGTTGGCGGCTTCGTCGAGGTTCGTGCCGTAGACAAAGGAAACGCGAACACTGGTGTTGCCTTCCGTCGAATTGGATGTGATCTCTTCGACACCCGGCGCGGAACTGAAGGCCTCTTCGAGAGGGCGCGCCACGAGGTTCTCCATTTCTTCGGGAGCAACACCGGGATATTCGGCGCGGACGCTGATGGTGGGGTAGACCATGTCGGGCATCAGGTCGACGGGCAAGCGAACGAAGGCGATTCCCCCCAGCAGGATGGCGATGAGGGTGCACATCAGCACCGTTACGGGCCGGCGGATGGAAAATTCAGGCAGACTCATGGTAACTCCGCTATTCGGCCCCCTGCCTTGGGTCGGCAGACGAGCCGATGTTTCCAGTCAGTTTGTCGGCGTCGGTGCCGGTGATTTTGACTTGGTCGCCTTCGCGGAGCATGGATGCGCCTCGCGTGACGATGGTGGTTCCGGCGCTCAGGTTGCCGACGACTTCGACATCGTCACCCATGGAGCCGCCGGTTTCGATGGCGTGGAACATGGCGCGCTGCCTGTCCAGGAGAAAGACGCCGGGCTGCGTGCCGCGGTAGACCAAGGCTTCGCGGGGAATGAGGATGGCGTCGCGGGTCGATCCGAGGTCGAGTTTCACGCGGGCGAACATTTCGGCGCGCAAGCCGTTTTCAGGGTTCGGGATTTCCACTTCCACGGTAGCGCTGCGAGTAGCGGGATCGAGCACGGGCGAAATGCGTGCGACCTTGCCCTGGAAGGAGCGGTCGGCGAAGGCGTCCACTTCGATGTTGGCGAGATTTCCCACGCGGAGGCGGCCGACATCGTGTTCGGGGACATTGGCCATGGTCACCATGGTGGACAGGTTCACCAGCGTGACGATGGGGGTGGACGGGGTTACCAGCGCACCCTGGTCGATGTGGCGGCGGGCGATGTGGCCGTTCATCGGGGAGTAAATTTTGGTTTGCTCCAGACGGATGAGCAGTTCGTTCAGTTCGGCCTGGGCTTGGCCGCGCTGTGCCTCAGTCAGTTGCAATTGCGCCTGCACGACTTCGAGAGCGGTTTGCTTTTCCTCAAAATCGACCCGGGATGCCAGCCCGTCCTTGACCAGTTTCTGGTAGCGCTCCAGGTTGGCGCGGGAGTTGGCGAGTTCGGCCTCGCGCTGGCGTGCGGAGGCGGCCACCACGGCCAAAGCCGCCTTGGCGCGGGAGACCTGCTGCTGGAGTTCATCGTCTTCCAATTCGGCGATCAGTTCGCCCTTCTTCACGTAATCTCCGAGTTGGTGGGTGAGCTTTTCCACGCGGCCAGTGGCCTTGGCGGTAACCTCCACCTGCTCTTTGGGACGCAACGATCCGGTCAGCAACACTTCGACACGCATGCGCCCGATGCGGGCCTTTCCCGTACTGACGCTAACAACCCGTGCGCCGCCCTTTTTGTTCGCAGCTTTCTTGGCGGCTTCCTGCTGGACTTTGCTTGCCTCGCGGACGCGCATGGCGAAGAACACACCCGCGGCAGCAACCGCCAGCACGAAGAACGCAATCTTGACCTGTTTCACATTCCTCCTGGAGACGAGACCACATTAAGGATCATTAAGATTATACCTTTCCAGATGCCGCCCCCGATTTGGGCGACACTAGAAATAGCCATGCGCACCCTCATAATACTTTTGTCTCTTATTACGATCCCGGGAACGGCCCAGAAGTTACCCTCCCGGGCAAAGAACGTCATCCTTTTTCTTGCCGATGCCGGCGGGCTGGGCGCCATCAATGCCGCCAGCATTCATGGGTACGACAAGCCGCAGAGCCTGTTCCTGCAATCCTGGCCGAATATAGGGCTTTCCGACACATCCACTGCATCGCAATGGGTAAGCGATTCGGCGGCGGGGATGACGGCGATCATGACAGGCCAGAAGACGCACAACGGCGTGATCAGTATGGCGCCCGATACGGTTCGCGGGAAGCAGGATGGAACCCGGCTGAAGACGCTGCTGATGTACGCCGAGGAAAAAGGGCTCTCCACGGGCGTCCTGACGAACGTGAATGTGGCCGATGCGACGCCGGCAGCCTGTTACGCCAATGCGAACGATAGGCGCAAATACGGGGAAATCATTCAGCAGGCGTTTGCTCCGCGCTTCGGCGACGGCCCTGACGTTCTGATGGGGATCGGCCGCTCGCAGATTGACAAGAGTCTGGCGGAACAAGGATCCAGTCTGGAGGCATTGTCGCAGAAGTACAACCGCAAGGTATATACCTCCTTGCAAGAGGTACCCGCCGGCGAGGCGCGGCCCATCGTGATCCTGGAGAAGGATCTGGATGTACCCATGGCTGCGGACCAAGCTTTGACCCGGTTATCGCGCAACAAGAAGGGCTACTTCCTGATGATCGAATGGGACGCGCATACGAATAACCCGCAGCGCGGGCTGGATAACCTGGTCGGGCTCGACAAACTGATGCGCCAGATCGCGGCGAAGGTGGATCCGAAAGAGACGCTGTTGATCTTTACCGCGGATCATTCTTTCGATATCAGCACGCGTGGCGGCAAACGCGGGGAGCCGTTGCTGAGCGGGCTGGAGGAGTGGAAGCAAAAGAATCAGGGTCAGAGCAGCAAGCTGGTGGAACTGCCCGCGTTGCGTGTGAACGACAACCACACGGGGGAGGAAGTGGTTGTGGCGGCGATGGGTCCGGGAGCGGACAAGGTGCGCGGATTTTTCCCCAACACTCGCCTGTTCGAGATCATGATGAGCGCCCTCGGTTTCACGAAGTAATCAGCGAAGGCCGTATGAGCCGGTGACCGGTTTTCCGGGGAACGTGTTTTTCACGGTTGCGCCATCGCGCACGACCGGAACGCCGTTGACCAGCACGTGATCGATGCCCGCGGAGAAGGCGAGCCCTTTTTCGAAGGTCGCCATGTCCTTGACACGGGCGGCATCGAAAACGGTGAGGTCGGCGTCGGCGCCTACTTTGATGCGGCCCTTGTTCTTCATGGCCGGAGCGACCGCCTCCAGGCGGCGTGCGGGCATGATGGTCATTTTGGCGATGGCGCTCATCAGGCTGAGTGCTTTGCGCTCGCGCACATAGTAGCCCAGAACGCGGCTGAACGTGCCGGCGCTGCGCGGGTGTGCCCCCGGTGCGAACGGCATGCCGTCGGAGGCCACCATCACGAAAGGGGCTGCCATGGCGCGGTCAATCCATTCCGGTTTCATGAAGTGCATGATCACCTGGCCGGTTTCCTTGCGGTACTTTTCGAAGGTTTCTTGCGTGAGCCGTTCGCCGGTCTTCACCCACTGCAATTCGGCGTAAGAGATTCCGAGGCGCTGCTGCCAGCCCTCGTCGAACATGGTGGATTCGATGAGGGTGGAAGCCGCGGTGTAAGGGTAGGCTTCCGTGGTGATATCGAGGCCGCGTTTGTGCGCGGAGTCGATCAAATCCAGCACCAAGGGGAGCGCACTGAGGCTCATGCTGTTGACGTGCACGATGTGCAGGGGCGCGCCCGTGGCCGCGGCGTTGGCGATGACCTCCTGCATGGCGTCGACGCTCATGGAGCGGACGTGGGCGAAGATGGGCATTTTCCAGCGGGCAGCCATCTGGAAGACGCGGAAAATCTCTTCGCGCGATGCGCCGGGGTAGTATTGGTGCGCCATGCCGATTCCGAGGCCGCCTTCGCGCAGGCCTTTCTCCAGTTCGGCGGCGAGTTTGGTGAACTCTTCGGCCTCGCGCAGTTCCTTGTAGCGGCTCTGATTCACGTAGCTCATCGTCTCGACGCCGGTGGCGGCGGTTGCGGGCGGCTGCGTGAAGTCCTTCATTACCATGGCGCGCATGGCGCCGTGCGCGGCGGTGGCTCCGAAATTCAGGATGGAGTTGCCGGTGCGGGACTTGAGGTATTCGGCCACTTTGGGCACGCCGACTTCCAGCTCCAGTGCGGTGGTGACGCCGTCGTGCGCCTGGTACTCATTGGCTTCGTTGGTTTGGCCGTGCGCGTGGAGATCGATGAAGCCCGGCGCGACGATTCTTCCCTGCGCGTTCAAGGTTGTCTGGCCGCTGAGCGGTGTTTGGCTGACGGCGGCGATGCGGCCGCCGCGGATGCCGATGTGGCGGACGGCATTGAGCCCCGATTCCGGATCCATGACATGGCCGCCGGAGATGACGATGTCGTATTGCGCCAGCAGCGGAAGGGCAGCGAAGAGGAGGAGTGGTTTCATGGGGCTTCGGGGACAGCCCTCAGAATATCGCAATGAGGACAGCGAGGGTGCGATCCGGCGCCATGGGTGGCGCGCCGGCGTCCGGCGTCAGGGTGGCGGAGGTCCGTCTTTCCAAAGAGTTTGCCAGGGGATCTGGAGTTTGACGATGGCGTGGTCGGCGAGGTCGAAGGTGAGAGCGCGGACGCCGTGGAGGACATTGTGGAGGTGGGATTGGGAGACGCCGAGGTAGCGGGCCAGGGAGCGTTCGGTGAACTCTCCGGAGCGGATGGAGGCCTGGAGTTCCTCGATGAGGCGCCGGCGCAGCGTGTGAAACAGCATGGTATATTTCAAGTTGAAATAGGTCGCCATTTTTCTCATCTTTATTTTATCTCCGCCATCCCAACCGCGCCCGCGGCGCCGCTCCCGCCGCGCTCCAAACGACAGAAAACAAAGCACTCCATCGTCCGCCAGATATCCGCAACACTTTTTCTGAAAATTTAGTGCAAATCATATTGACTAATTCTCACAAAAACTTAGGATAAAAATCACAGCACACAACAATCCGCCAGGCAATAAGCCAGGAAAAAAGAAAGGTATCCGGACATGAAACAGTGGACTCGTTCCGACACGATCGCCCTCGCCTACAACCGTTGCACGACGTGCGGCGGCTCAGGCCTCCGCCGCTCCCGCAAGGGTGGAGTGACCGCCTGCAAATGCGTATTACGCGCTATTTTCCGTATTTGTTTCGCGCGTTTTCAAGACTGCGCGGAAAAATCCGTACATATTTCCGCCCCGACGCTGGAGCGGGGCGGGAGCCGCTCCCGCCGTTACATGTGGAGCCGCAAGGAAGAAGAGTACATGGCGGATTTCTGCCTGTTGAGCCGCAAGGCGCTGACTCCGGCGGAATACGACGTGTTTCGTTTCTACTTCCTGCTGGGCGGCGACTGGCGCCTCTGCTGCCGGCGGCTGAACATGGACCGGGGCAACTTTTATCACACGGTGTACCGCGTGGAACAGAAACTCGGCTATGTGTTTCGCAGCGTGGAGCCGTACGCGCTGTTCCCGCTGGATGAGTATTTCGGGGGAGCGACCCGCCTGCAAATCGATGATTCGCGGACGGTGGGAACCGAAGCACGCACGGTGCAAGCGAGCGCGGAAGAACTGCTGGAGGACGACTTCGACCCCGGAGACTTGGAAATGGACCTGAAGCCTGCCCCGCAGAAGAAGAAACGGGTGATTCCGATCCGTGCTCCTCTAGCGAAGGTCAGGGCGCCGAAGCCGGAAGAAGAGGCGGCCTAGAGCGGACATCCGTCGACATGCCGGAGACAGGCGGCCGGCCCGTCTCCGGCATGCTATCATTCCGGAGTGTTCCTTCCCATGTCTCGCGTTGTCTTTCTTTCCTATTTCCCGCTCTTGCTGTGCCTCCGCGGATGGGCGGCACAGGATTGCACATTCCGGCGCGATCCGGAGGAGTATTTGAGCCGCCAGATGCGCGCCCACCAGGAGGCGTTTCAGGCGACAAAGGCGGTTTCCCGCGCGGCACAAGCGGGCGTGCGCGCCGTCCCCGCCTCGGAAATGCCCCGGCGGACGTTCATTGACGATTACATCTTCGACAAGCTGGCGGAACGAAACATCGCCTCGGCGCCGCTGGCGGGCGACGAAGAATTCTTGCGGCGCGTCACGCTGGATCTGACGGGGCGCATCCCCACACCGGCGGACATTCGCGCTTTCGTAGCCTCGACGGACGCGGACAAACGCGACAAAGCCATCGAGAGGCTGCTTGCCAGCCCGGCTTTCGTCGATAAATGGACGATGTATTTCGGGGACTTACTCAAGAACAACTCGTTTCCTTCGAATTTTGACCGGCAGCAAACGGGCCGCAATGCGTTTCACGAATGGATCCGCAGTTCGGTGGCGGCGGACAATTCGATCAAGAACATCGCGCAGGATCTGGTGATGGGCATCGGCAACCACTTCGACGCGCCGACGGCCGCCGCCAACTGGCCGATTGCCGCGAAAACTCCGATGGGGCCGATTCAGGACACCTACGACACGATGCTGGCGATGACGGCATCGACGTTTCTGGGATTGGGCGAGATGGATTGCCTGCTGTGCCATTCCGGACGGGGCCATCTGGAGCAGGTGAACCTGTGGGGCTCGAAGGTGACGCGGATGGAGGCGTGGCGGATGGCGGCGTTTTTCAGCCGCCTGAACATGCCGCAGCGGAGCGCGCCGGCCGGTAATTATTACTACCGCAGCTTCGACGTCTCGGACCGCGCCACGGGAACCTACGACCTAAACACCAACTGGGGCAACCGTCCGGACCGGGTACCCGTCAACAATGTTCGCAATATCACGCCGGAATATTTTGGCGGGTTGACGCCCTCGGATGGAAACTGGCGCAAGGCCTTTGCGGAATTCATGGGAAACGATCCCATGCTGGCCCGCAATTTCGCCAACCGGCTTTGGAAGGAGATGTTCAACCTGGCGCTGGTGGAGCCGGTGGACAGCCTGGACCCGGCACGGCTGGACCCGCAGAATCCGCCCCCGGCGCCGTGGACACTACAGGCGACGCATCCGGAACTGCTGGAGCAACTGGCGAAATTTCTGGCGGCCTACGATTTCAATCTGCGGGGATACCTGCGAACGATTGTACAATCGACGGCTTACCAACTCAGTTCGCGCTATGGCGGGGAATGGAAATACGAATATGTGAATTCGTTCGCGCGGCATTATCCGCGCCGCTTGATGGCCGAGGAAGTGCACGATGCGATTGTGACCGCAACTGGAGTGGCCACCTATTACCGGGTGACGGGATTCGAGAAGCCACTGGAATATGCGATGCAGTTGCCCGAACCCGCCGAACCGCGCACGGACGGAGCGGCGGCGACGTTTCTGAATTTCTTCCTGCGCGGCAACCGCGATTCCCAGCCGCGGTCGAGCAGCCTGAGTATCCTACAGCAGATGAATCTGATGAACGACAACTTCGTGGCCTACCGGGTGAAGACGATCACATCGCCGAACTTGGCCGCGGTGGCCAAATTGGGGTCGGATGAGGAAGCCGCCGATGAATTGCACCTCATGTTTCTTTCAAGGCTGCCGACGGCGAGGGAGAAGCAACTCACGGTGGAGTATCTTTCGAAGGCAAGCAGTGCGGCCGAGCGCGGGCCGCTGATCGAGGATCTGGCCTGGGTCATGATCAACAAGCCGGAATTCCTCTTCAGTTACTAAGGAGATGCCACCGATGAAAAACCGTTTTGGCTTCGATTGGACCGGCATCGAGGGCGCTCCCTTCTGGCGGCGTCCGCAATTGGGCCGGCGGATGTTTTTCCGCAACGTAGCCGCGGCCGTGGGCGGGTATTTCCTGATGCCCACGCGGCCGATGGAAACGATAGCGAAAGCGGCTCCGGCGTTGAAGAGCACGGCGAAACAGGTGATCTTCATCGTCATGAGCGGGGGCCCCAGCCACGTCGACACGTTCGACTTCAAGGACGGCGCCTGGACGCCGGCCAACTTCAACCCCACCACCTACGGAGATATCCGATGGCCGCAGGGGGCAATGCCGCGGCTGGCGGAGCAGTTACGGGACATCGCGCTGGTGCGGTCCATCAAGGCTTGGGCGCTGGTGCACAATCTGGCGCGCAATTGGATCCAGATTGGGCGCAACCCCACGCTGTCGAGTTCGCGCATCGCGCCGCATATCGGCTCGGTGGTCTCGATGGAATTCGCCAAACAGAACGTGGGCCGCGCGTTGCCGGCGTTTGTCCATTTGAACGCAACGTCGGGGCCGGGGCCGGGCTATTTCCCGCCGGAGCACAGCCCGTTCTATGTGACTCCGGGCGGCGGCGGGATGAACAACACCACGCATCGCGACGGCGAGCAGCGGTTTCGGCAGCGCGTGCAACTACTCGACCGGATGACAGCGGAGCTGCGCGAATCGCGCGAACTGGGGCCGGATGTGGACGAGGTGTACGCCTTCCAGGCCGCGGCGCGGAAGCTGATGTACAACGACGATGTGAACCGCATCTTCACCTTCGACCAGGCGGAGCGCGCGCGGTTCGGCACGACGGCATTCGGCAACGCCTGCATCGCGGCGCGCAATCTGTTGCGGGCGCAGGCCGGGGTGCGTTTCATCCAGATCAACCAGGGCGACTGGGATCATCACGAAAACATCTACGCGAGCAACGCGGGGCACAATCTGCGGATGCGGGAATTCGACACCGCGCTGGGCACTCTCATGGCCGACTTGCGCGAAGACGGACTGCTCAACGAAACCTTGATTGTGGCGATGGGCGAATTCGGCCGCGTGCCGGGAAATATTAACGCGGGCAAGGGCCGCGACCATCACGTGCAGCAGGCGGCGCTGTTTGCGGGAGGAGGAATTCAGGGCGGGCGCGTGGTGGGATCGACGGACGGTTCGGGCGCGGTCACGGCGGAGACGGGCTGGAGCCGGAACCGCGAGATTCGCGCCGAGGATGTGGAAGCGACGGTGTACTCCGCGCTGGGCATCGATTACACCACGGTGCGCAAAGATGATCCAATTGGGAGAGGATTTGAATATGTGCCTTTCTCCGACCGCGATCTCTACGGGCCGATTCTGGAACTTTGGGGCTAACACCGAATGATGCGCGTTCGCGAACTGGCGGACTGGCTGGGTTGCACCTTTGAGGGCGACGGCGAGCGCGAGATCAGCGGCGTGGGCGAACTGGAGTCCGCGGGCCGCGATGAGGCGGCGTTCGTCGGCAATCGCAAAGCGGCGATGGCGGCGTCGGCCTCGGCCGCCGGATGCCTGCTGGTAACGCCGGAGTTTGACAACAAGGCCGGCCGGACGGTCATCCGCACGAAAGATCCGCGCGGAGCATTTGCGCGGCTGCTCCGCCGGTTTCACCCCGTGGAGCCGGAGCCGGCAGGCGTTCATCCGAGCGCGGTCATCGGCGAGGGGGTCGAACTGGGTGAAGGCGTTTCGATTGCGCCGCGCGCGGTGGTGGGCGATGGCGCGAAGCTTGGCGCCCGCAGCGTGATCGGCGCGGGATCCGTGGTGGGAAAGCGAGTGACGATCGGGGCGGATTCGCGGCTGCACGCCAACGTCACCATCTACGACGATGTGGACATTGGGGAGCGCACGGTGCTGCATTCGGGGTGCGTGATCGGCGCCGACGGGTTCGGGTTCGTGATGGAGAAGGGCAGGTGGGAGAAGTTCCCGCAGGTGGGACGGGTGCGCATCGGCGACGATTGCGAGATCGGCGCCAATGCCGCGGTGGACCGCGCCGCGCTGGGTGTGACGTGGATCGGCGACGGAGTGAAGCTCGACAACATGGTGCACGTGGGGCACAATTGCCGCATTGGGAATCATGTAGTGGTGGCGGCGCAAACCGGCTTTTCCGGCGCGGTGGTGGTGGAGGATTACGCGGTGATCGGCGGGCAGGTGGGGATTGGCGATAAGGCGCGGATTGAATCGCGGGCGGTGTTGGGTTCGGGGTGCGGCGTGTTGACATCGAAGGTCATTCGCAGCGGCGAGGTGGTGTGGGGCACGCCGGCGCGGCCGCTCAAGGAGATTCTGGAACAACTGGCGAATGTATCGAAATTGCCGGCGATGCGGAAGGAATTGCTGGAATTGAAGCGGCAAATGGCGGCGCTGCTCGATGAGGAGCCGGCGTAATGCTGGTGGCCGTGGGCGGGCATTCGCGCAACGTGGGGAAGACATCCGCCGTGTGCGGGATCATTGCGGCGACACGGGAGATGCAGTGGGCGGCGGTCAAGATCACGCAGCACGGGCATGGGATTTGCAGCCTGGACGGCAAGCCGTGCGACTGCGCGCCGGAAAATCCCGAGCATCCGTACCTGCTGGAGGAGCAGACGGTGGCGGACGGAACGGATTCGGGGCGCTATTTGACGGCGGGCGCGGCCCGATCCTATTGGTTGCGCACGGCGATGGGGGATCTGGGGCACGCCATACCGGTATTGAAGGAATTGCTGGCGGCGCACGAAAACGTGATTTTGGAATCGAACAGCGTGCTGCAATTCTTGAAGCCGGATCTATATATCGCGGTTCTCGATCCGGCGACGGTGGATTTCAAGGATTCCTCGCGGTTGTTCCTGCCGCGGGCGGATGCGTTGTATTGGAAGTCGCCGTTGGGGGACGCCATACCATGGGCGGGCGTGCCGGAGCGGTGGCTGGAGGGCAAACCGCGGTTCACGACATTTTCCGAGCTAGGGGCATTTGTCGGCGCACGGCGCACGGCGGCGCTACACTCGGGGCATGGACAAGCACGATGCTCATCCGATGCGTCCGCCGACAGCGGTGCTGACGCGAGGCTTCGATCCCGCACTTAGCGTCGGCTCGGCGCGGCCGGCGGTTTTTCGCAGTTCTACCTACGTATTTACAAGTCCGGAAGCCGCCGAGCGCGCTTTCGCGATCGCGGGCGGGCGGGCGCAGGCCATGCCCCACGAACATGTCGATTTAATTTATAGCCGGTTAAATCATCCCAACGCGGAAATTCTGGAAGATCAGATCGTGCCCTTGGAAAAAGGCTCGAAGGCGGCGGCGGTTTTCAATTCCGGGATGGCGGCGATCATGACATCGATTCTGTCGTTCGCGCGTCCTGGGGACCGGATGGTTTACACGGTGCCGCTCTACGGCGGCACGCAGCACCTGATTCATGAATTCCTGGAACCGTTCGGCATTGCGGGGACAGCAGTGCGCGCCGGGCAGGGGGCGGCTCTGGTGGACGCCATCGAGCGCACGCCGAACCTTCGGATCGTCTTGATTGAAACGCCGGCGAACCCCACGCTGATGATGACGGATATCCGGCAGGCCGTCGAAGCAGCGGGGAAGCGCGATCCGCGCCCGATGGTGATGGTGGACAATACGTTTCTAGGGCCGGCATTCCAGCATCCGCTGGCGTTGGGCGCCGACGTGGTGTTGTATTCCGGAACGAAGTATCTGGGCGGCTTCAGCGATATGCTGAGCGGGGTGGCGCTGACGGCGAACCCGGCGCTGGTGAAGACGATCAAGTCCCGGCGTGCGTTGTTCGGGAATATTCTGCAACCCGATGAGTGCTGGATTTTGGATTCGCGCCTGCCGACGGTCACGCTGCGAATGAACCGGGCGTCGAAGAACGCGCAGCGGATTGCGGAACGGCTGGCCGGGCACGAAAAGATCGAGAAGATCCACTACCCCACGCTGTTCGACGATCCGGATCAGATTCGCATTCGCATGGCGCAGTGCGACTATCCGGGGGCGATGATGTCGCTCGAGTTGCGCGGCGGCAAGCCGGCGGCGTTCGAGTTCTTGCGGAGGCTGCGATTGGCCAGGAACGCCGTGTCGCTCGGTGGGGTGGAAACACTGGTGTGCCATCCGAAGACGACGATTCATTCGGCGGTTTCGGAGGAGGAACTGGAGATCGCCGGAGTGACGGATGGCTTGGTGCGCATCTCCGTGGGAATCGAAGATTGGCGGGATTTGCTGGCGGATTTCGAGCAGGCGCTGCGCTGATTCTATTCCGGAAGCAGGATGATCAGTTCGAGGGCCGGAGAGGGAAAGTCGCCGGGAACGTAGGCCGCGAGATTCCGGCCGCGGAGCACGGACTCCCAGTAGACTCCGCTCATGTTGAGGCTGAAGTATTGGTGATTCAGCTTGACGGGAATGGCGCTGGGGGGCCGCTGCATGTGGGTCAACAGCACGCCGGGGAGCGCCTGGCGCACCAGCAGTTCGATCTGATTGGCGCCGCACACCTTGATGAGAGACGGCGCTTTCGCGATCAACTCACCCTCGTTCATCTCGCTGCTGACGGCGAGATACATGCGCGTATCCTTGAAGTACTTGTCGTCGGCCAGGGCGGTGGCGTAGATATGGGGAGCCACCTGCTTGAGCGGCAGGGACACGAAGTTGCTGGGAACCACGGTTTCAAGCAGCGTACGCACCTTCTCGTCGAGTTCGGTGAAGGGGGGTTCGAGATCGTCGTGGTTGTACTTCGGAAGGTCGCGCGGATGCAGGTTGGTGGAAAACGTGGTCAGCGCGCCGGCAAGCGAGAGCAGCAGCGCGAACAGATCCTGCGGATGGCCGCGTTTGACTTCGTAGATGTGCTGGAGAATCGGGAAATGGGAATTGATGGTATAGAGGAGCCAGAAATTGGCGATGTCGGAGGCGCCGAAGTCGGCAAGGGTGAGGTTCTTCTGGCGGCGCAATCCGGAAAGAATGCTGCTTTTCGCCGATAGGATCTCCACCAGGCGGCGGGCAATAGACATGAGGTAATCGCTGGTGGCGATGTCGAGCAGGGGCGGCTGAAACTTGGAATCGAGTTGCAGCGTTCCGGAAGGGTGCCGCCTCACCCTGGCGATGCGCAGCGAGGAATAGCCCTTCAGATTCTCGCCCTCGAATAGAAAACGGAAATTCTTGCGCGCCACCTGGACGGGTTTTTCCATGGTGCCTGTGTTTTCATCGCGCAGCATGAGGACATCGGAGACAAAGCGCGTGTCGGAATTGCGCGACGCCATGGCGACGTTGAGTCCCTTTTCGCGGTAGGCGGGAATGGAAAGATAGACGTCGCAAGTGGTCTGATCTTTTTCGAAGTACTCGGCGATGGGGCGCATGGGCGGGGCGGGGTCGGCGTCCGGGATGTCGAAGAGCAAGCCGTCGGGGAAGATGCCGGAAGCGCGAGAGATGGCGATATTGCCGCCGGCGAGCGCTTCCTGATCGAGGCGCATTTCGCGAAAGCCCCATGGATAGGAACTGAGCGCGTCCATCTGAAACTGGAGGGTGTTATCGAGAAAGCGGTCCTGACTTTGGAGGTACTGCGCGTTGAGGAACGTGCCTTTCATCCAGATGACGGGCTGTAGTCGTCGCATTCCCAACCACCGTAGCAGATTTCCTGGCGCTTCCGGCGCGGCATCCGGATCGGCTACCCTCGGGAAATGGCCTCTACGTTTCCCGCGCGGCTGGGAACGCCGGAACAGTGCCGGACGCTGAGGGAATTCCTGACGGGCGCCCGGTTCACGGAAGCGGCGCTGCTGGCATCGTTCGGCATCCCGGAATTGAATGCGCTGCTCACGGCGGATGCGGAAGAGCGCGCACGGCTGCGGCAGCGCATTGAATCGGGCGGCGCCCAGATGCTGTTGGCGAAGCTGTTTCTCGGTGGATTCCGTGTAACCTGGCAGGAGGCGTCGCGGTATATTCCAGGCTCGATTTTCGAGATCCTGAAGGCATTGGGGCTGTACGACGAAAGCGGGCGCTGTCCGGTGCTGTTCTATCCGGCCTACGGGTTCTGGATCGCCTCCGACCGGCCGTTGTCTTCGGATGGATCGGGATACGGCGGACCGGATTTCGTCATGTCGGCGCTCGAATATTTGAGCCGCACGTATGTGGAGAGCATTGGACGCACGCCGTGCCGGCGATTTCTGGAAGTGGGCGCGGGCGCGGGCCTGGGCGCGCTGTGCGCCACACGGTTCGCGGAAGAGGTCTGGGCCACGGACATCACGCAGCGCTCGATCGAATGCATGGAGTTTAATCGCGGGTTGAACGGGGTGAGCGAAGAAAAGCTTCGCCTGGCGCGCGGAGACATGTACAGCCCCGTGGCCGGCCTGACGTTCGATCGTATTGCATGCAATCCGCCGTTTGAGCCGCCGCTGCGCCACGATCTGATCTATTCGGTGGGCGGCGCGGATGGAGAGCAGTTGATCGAGCGGACGGTGCGCGAGGGTGTACCGCTGCTGGCGCCGGGCGGCCGGTTGTACTGCCAGGTATTAGGTACTGACCGCGCCGGCGATTCCTTCTTCGAACGGATGGGGCGCTGGCTGGAAGGTTCGCCATGCGGGCTCGCCTATTTCGTGCGGGCGCGGTTGTCCACCGACGGATACACCGCGGGACAACTGATGAACACGGGCGCGGATGGGGCGGTGATTGAGCAGTGGGACCGGTTTTATGGACGGATGCGGGCCACGCACGTTACGACGGGGCATGTCATCGTCGAGCGCGGCGCGGCGTTCCGTCTGATGGAAACGTTGGGCGCGGCAACGGGATGGGACGATATGGAGCAGCGCATCGAATGGGATGAGGCGAATCGCAGGGCAGGGTGGCGCGAGCACGTGCGCAACGGCGTGTGGTCTACCGCGGATGGCTGTTCGCTCCGTGTGTATCGAACACTGCGCGATGGAGAATATGTTGTGGCGGAACGGGAGTTGGCCTGCCGCGCGCCCTTCGATGGCTCATGGCCGGCGCCGGAGATCGTGCAGGACATTCTGCTCAGCGCGGCCACGCCCGCCAGGGGCCGCGACATCGTGGACCGTGTGAAGGCCGGCGCATCGGCGCAGGAGGAAGAGATCCTGAACAGCATGGCGATGTGCATCGCACGCGGAGCGCTGCGGGAAGGGGCAACGGCATGAGTCAACCGCAATTGCGCCAGGGCTCGCAGGCAGCCTTCCAGGCCGTGCGGGCTTACTTCACGGCGACTCCTTTGGCGCGGGGCGAGTTGGTGCCGGTGGAAATCGCGAAGGAACTGGCCGAACTGGGCATCGCGGACCGCGGCCGCATGGCGCAATGGGGTATCGCGCAGCGGCACGGCTTCCTGCTGCTGCACGATCGGGAAACCCCGCAGGAGGAGTTGCTGCCCAGCCTCATTTCGGATGACCGGATCGATCGCATCCTGGTCTACAAAGCAGGGCAAGGATACACGGCGCTGGCCGCCAGCCGCTGTGCGGATTTCGTGGTGGCCGTGGAATCCTCGCCGCGGCTGCGCCAGATGCTGGAATTTCACCTACGGCTGAACGGCATCGATAACGTGATTGTGCGGCCGGGGGTGGAAGACCGTGCGCGCTATTCGCTGATTCTGATTCCGAACCTGGAGCAGGAGTCCATCGAAGCCACGTTGAAACCAGCGGGTGGAGGAGAAAAGAGCGCGATGCGCACGGTGAACCGGGCGATTCCGCACCTGGAATCCGGAGGGACTTTGCTGGCGGCGGTCACGGTGTCCTGGCGCGATTCCGTGCAGCCGGACGCTCAGGTTCGCGAATGGTTTCCGGCCGCGGAAGGGTGCAGCGTTTCCCTGTTCACGTTGGAGGAGCACTCTCCAGCCGAGTTCGCGATCGCGATGCTGCGCCGTGCGAATCCGCTGGCGGGAACATTGGAGGAGTGTTACGCACTGCTCTCGGAAGCCGATTCCACCGGCGTGGCCGACGCGGTCTTGCTGATTCATCGTCCGGCAACGGGCGAGGGGCGTGTTGCGGTGCGCACGCTGTCGCATCCATTGGACGCAGCGGCAATTCAACGCAGCATCCGGCGCGAGCGGATGGAGCACAGTGCTTTTCTATCGGCACGTCCGCGGCTGGGAACGAACTGGAAGCTACGCGAATCCTTCCAGATGCGCGATGGGAAATTCGTGAGCGGACGGGAGGCTCTGCAAGTGGATGCGCCATGGAAGGCGGAGTTTCCCTTCCCCATGTGGCTGAAGACCATGTTGCCGCTCGTCAATGGCGAGCGCACCGTGTCTGAGATTGCGAACATCTTGCGGGAGGGCGGCGTCAAAGAGGCGGATGCATTGTTCGGCCTCAGCCTCCTGGCAAGCTATGAGGTGATCCTTGTCGATTGAAATTCCGGTGCGAATGACGAATCCGGCCGCGTTTGCCGCGCTGCGGCGCTTTCTGGAGGCATCCGGCTATAGCGAAGCATTCCTGCTGGAGCATTTCGGCGCGGTTTCGCTGCATGAATTGCTGTTCGCCGGTGGCGCCCGGCAACAGGCGTTCGCGGAGCGGTATCGGGGCGATTCCCTTGTCTTGTTTCTGGCGCGGCTGTTGTTCGGCGGCATCGCTGCTTCCGAAGAAGAACTGCGGCGATACCTTCCGGACGAGATCGAAACCGCGTTAGGCGAGACGGGACTACTCGACGGACAACGGCGCTGCCCCGTGCTGCTGCATCCAGCGTTGGGATTGTTTGTGGCCTCGGACCGGAAAGATTACGCGGGGGCCGATTTCGTGATGTCGGGGTCGGAAGGGCTGTGCCGCCTGTTTCTGCGCTTTATCGGAACGTCGCCCTGCGGCACGTTTCTCGACATGGGAACCGGTGCGGGTATCGCCGCGATGCTCGCATCCCGGTATGCGCGCGAGGTGTGGGCCGTCGACATCGTGGAACGCGCCGTGCGCTACGCAAAATGGAACTGTGCGTTGAACGGAGTAGAGAACGTCACGGTGCTCCAGGGCGATCTGTTCGAGCCCGTGCGCGGCATGCGCTTCGACCGCATTGCATCGAATCCGCCGTTTGAGCCATCGCTCACCGGCGATGCCGTGTTCTCCTGCGGCGGCGAGGATGGGGAAGCGATTCTAGCCCGCCTGATCGCCGAGACGCCGCGCCACCTTGCGCCGGGAGGCAGGCTCTACTGCCAAGTGGAAGGAACGGATCGCGCGAACGAATCGCTGGACGAGCGAATCGTGCGCTGGCTGGGGAACGAGGCAGGCGCCCACGATACTGCTCTGTTCGTGCGCGATACTTACGATCCGCTCGATTTCGCTTCACAGCAGGTGGTGCACTCGAATCAGGATGCGGCCACGATGGAACGCTGGACAGAGTTGTACGGAAAGCTGCAAGCCCGGGCGGTGACCATGGGGCATCTGATCGTACAGCGGCATGAAGCGAGCCGCGAAGGTTTTCACCGGAGGGCGAAGTTTCATCCCGATGCCACCATCGCCGACCTGGAAAGGTGCGTCGATGAGGCGGCTTACATTGCGTCGAGTGCGATGGAGGAGATCCGTCCCGCTCCCGGCGCGGGCTGGGAGTTGCATGTGCGGCACCGCCCGCAGGGCGGAGACTTGCGTCCGCTCTCCTACACGTTCGTGACCGAGTCGCCATTGCAAGGTGAATGGAGCGTGCCGGCGTGGGTGGCGCGCATAGTCTCACGCACCGACGGAGCGATTACCGCGGAACGGCATGCGCGGTGGGCGGAAGCAAACGCCGGGGTGCGCGCCCAGGAATGCTATTCCTGGCTGCGATTGCTGCTGTGGGCCGGAGTGCTGGTGCTGCCGGTACAGGAGGATTCATGAAGATTATCGTCGATTACCTGCGTTCGGCAGGCTACACGGCGGAGTTCCTGCTGGCGCACTTCTCGCTGCCGCGGCTGCATCATTTGTTTTATCCGCTGGGCCGCCAGGGAGAGCGATTCGCACGGTTGTATCGCGGGCCTGGGACGCCGTTGTTCCTGGCGAGGGTATTCATCGGAGGGTATTCCGAACCGAAGGAGGCATTCCTCTCCCAAATGCCGGAAGCGGTGTTCGACGCTCTGCGGGAAAACGGACTCCTGGAGCAGGCGGGCACAGAGTGGCAGGCTCCGGGACTGCTGTTCCCCTACGGCGGCCTGTTCATCAACGCGGACCGTGCCTTTCGCGGACAGGAGCGCATGCCGGACGACCGGAATTACGTGGCGGGAGGCGTCGATCCAACATCTGTCGCATTCCATGAGGGCATCGCGGCAACGCCTTGCCGCACGCTGCTCGAGATGGGAACGGGGTCGGGGGTGGGGGCGATTCTGGCCAGCCGCTACGCCGAACGGGTGTGGGCCGTGGACATCAATCCCCGCTCGATCGCCTATGCCCGCCGCAACTGCGCGTTGAATGGAGCGGATCGCGTGACGGTCATGGAAAGCGATCTCTACTCCGCGCTTGGCGATCTGCGGTTTGAGCGCATTCTCGCGAATCTTCCGTTTGTGCCATCCACGGAATCCACCGCTGTGTTCGCGGCCGGCGGCGACGATGGAGAACGAATACTGGCGGGCTTTCTGGAAGGCGTCGCCGAGCGGTTGGAACCGGGCGGACGTGTTTATGCGCTGGCGATGGGCGCCGACCGGGAGGACGATCCATTCCAGGCGCGCATCCGCCGTTACCTCGGCGCCGGCGGCGAGGAATGCGACGTGGCGCTGTTCATCAGAAAAACAATGACACCGATGGAATTCGCCTTCGATCAGGTTCTGTTGAAGAACAGCGATTCCGCGGCGTTGTACCGCTGGATCGGGTTCTTTGAAACATTTCGCGTGCAGCAAATGGTGCTGGGCCACCTGATTGTGCAGCGGCGGCGGGAAGCAAGGCCGGTTTTCACCGTGCGCCGGACCCTATCGGCGAATGCCTCCGTTGCGGACATGGACCGTCTCGCCGACTGGGAAACACGTTGCCTTTCGGACAACTTCGTTCCGCCGCTGCTGGCCACCAAACCGAGAACCACCGGGCATTGGGAAGCGCTTTCCAAGCACCAACTGCGCGGCGGCCAGATGACGACGCTTTCCTATTCCATCCTCGCTTCGCATCCGTTCGTGGAAACCATCGAATGCGCGCCGTGGGTGGTATCGATGGCATCGAAGGCGAACGGCGAGTTGACCGCTTCGCAGTTGCTCGGCATGGTGCAGCAGCAGACAGGGCAATCCGGCGAAGCGCTGCTGCGTGTGTTTGCACAATTGGTGGGCGCGGGAATACTGGAGATCTAGCGATGGCGATATATCCGGGATCCGATACGGAACGGCGCATCGGCGCAGTGGAATTGCGGCAGTGGGTAACGCAGATATTCGCCGCATGCGGCATGGCCGAAATCGATGCGGCACTGCTGGCGGACACGCTGGTGGCGGCGGACATTCGCGGCATCCACTCGCACGGCGTGCTGCGCGTGCCGGAATACGTCAAGAAATTGCGGCAGGAAGGCGTGAACCCTCGCGGACGACCTTCCGTGGTGAAGGACAGCGGCGCGGCGCTGGTTGTCGATGGCGGCAACAGCATGGGACAGATTGGCGCGCACTTCGCCATGCAGCGCGCCATCGAACGCGCACGGCAGACCGGCGTCGCGGCGGTGGCGGTGCGCGGCAGCAACCACTGCGGCGCTATGTTTTACTACACGCTTCAGGCGGTGCAGGCGGGCATGATCGGCATCGCCGCAACGAATGCATTGCCCACCATGGCGCCGTGGGGAGGTACGGATAAAATCGTCGGCATCAATCCGCTGTCCGTTGCCATGCCCGCCGGAGAAGAAGCGCCCGTCGTGCTGGATGCGGCGTTCAGCTATTCCTCGCACGGAAAGATCCGGATCTATCACCAGAAGGGCGCGGCGATTCCACCCAATTGGGCGTTCGATGCCGAAGGCCATCCCACCACCGATGCCGCGCGTGCCTTGCAGGGCCTGTTGCAGCCGATCGGCGAATTCAAGGGAGTGGGATTGGCGATTGTGTTTGGACTGCTGTCGAGCCTGCTTTCGGGAGCCGCCTATGGAACGGAACTGGGCAACATGGTGGACGGTCCGAAGGCCGGCCAGGACGGGCATCTGCTGATGGCGATGAACGTAGCCGCGTTCGAGGAGCCGGCGCGTTTCCGCGAGCGGGTGGATTCGGCAGTGCGGCAGATCCGCCTGAGCCGCCGCATGGATGGAGTGGAGAAGCTCTACGCCCCAGGCGGCTTGGAAGCGGAGATCGAAGCGCAGTATGCGCAGCAGGGAATCCCCTTGAATGAGGAGACATGGAGAGGCCTGGAAGAGTTATCCTCGGCCGGAGCCGCTCCTGGCGCGCGCGTGGCCGCCATCGACAAACGTCCCGGCCCGTTTCGGGAGGATTGAAGGCGCCGGCGATCCGGGCATTGTGCAGTTGAGGTTAAAACTGGCATTCTAGTCTGAAACCATGAAACCCGCGAATCGAAGAAAATTCCTGGCCTTGGGCCCTGCAATCGGCGGGGCACTGGTGGGATGCAGCGGCGAGAAGAAACCAGCCGCCACCGAGGACGATGGCCCGAACCGTTTGGGCAAGCCCATCAGCGAATACGGCGAACGGTCGGAGTTTGAAAAGATACGGCGCCTGAAGCCGGACACAAAGACGCCGGAACAGGCATCGAGCAAGACGCCTCTGGCCGATATTCACGGCATGATCACGCCCGCCTCTTTGCACTTTGAGCGGCATCATGCCGGCGTGCCTTCCATTGATCCGGCCAAGCATCGCCTGATGATTCACGGCCTGGTGGAACGCCCGCTGCTGTTCACCGTGGCGGAGTTGCAGCGGCTGCCTTCGGTTTCGAAGATTTACTTCATCGAATGCTCCGGCAATTCCGGCTCGGAGTGGGGATCGAAGCCGGCGCCCGATGCCCAATCCAGCCACGGACTGGTGAGTTGCAGCGAGTGGACCGGCGTGCCGCTTTCTCTCCTGCTCGAGGAAGCCGGCGTCAAGCCAGAGGCGAAGTGGCTGATTGCCGAAGGCGCCGATGCCTGCAAGATGAATCGCTCCATCCCCATCGCCAAGGCAAAGGAAGATGTCATCGTCGCCTACGCGCAGAATGGCGAAGCGATCCGTCCGGAGCAGGGCTATCCGCTCCGGCTCGTCATCCCCGGATGGGAAGGCAATATCAATGTGAAGTGGCTGCGGCGGTTGGAACTCGCCGATCAGCCGGCCATGAGCCGCCAGGAAACCTCGAAATACACTGACCTCGAGGCTAATGGAAAAGCCCGCCAGTTCACCTTCGTGATGGATGCCAAATCGCTCATCACGTTCCCCTCGGGCGGCAGAAAACTCGACGGCGCGGGCTTCTATGAAGTACGCGGCATTGCCTGGTCCGGGCGGGGGAAGATCGCGAAAGTGGAGATTTCCACGGATGCCGGCAAGACGTGGCAGGCGGCGGCATTGCAAGATCCGGTGCTGCCGAAGGCGATCACGCGGTTTCGTTTCCCTTGGCGGTGGGATGGGACGGAGTGCACATTGCTCTCCCGTTGCACCGATGAGACCGGCTACGTGCAGCCGACGCGCGCGGAACTGATTGCGGTGCGCGGGATGAATTCGAACTACCACTACAACGGCGTGCATGGGTGGAAGATTGAAGCGGCAGGCAATGTCGCGCAGGTGGTGCAACCGGCATGAAGATCCAACATGGTGCACTGATTTTGTTCGCGGCATCGCTGTGGGCGCAATCGCCGAAATACGGTGTGGGACGCGCTCCCACGGCCGATGAAATCAAGGCCTGGGATATCACGGTTTTCCCGGACGGCCGTGGATTGCCGGAAGGTTCCGGCACGGCGGCCGAAGGCAAAGACGTTTATGAGCGGCGCTGCCAGCGCTGCCACGGCTCGGAGGGCAAGGGCGGCGACGAACCACCGCTTGTCGGTGGACAGGGGACCATCGCCACTCCGAAGCCGCTCAAGACCGTGGGGAGCTATTGGCCCTACGCCACCACTTTGTTTGACTACATTCGCAGGGCAATGCCGTTCAAGGATCCGGGCATATTGACGGCGAATCAAACCTACGCGGTGGCGGCTTACATCCTCCAGCTAAATGGGCTCATCGGCGTCAACGACGCCATGAATGCCAAGACGTTGCCGCAGGTCAAGATGCCCAACCGGGACGGCTTCATCCCCGACCCGCGCCCCGACACCGGCCGGCGCAAGTAAGCCGCCGTTGCACATCGCGCGGCGCAAACGATAGCCTGTATGCTACGTGCGCCTTCAGTTCGCAGATTTCCTGCTCGATCTTTCGGAGAGACGGCTCTTCCGCGCGGGCCGCGAGGTCATGCTTGCGCCCAAGGCGTTCGATGTCCTCTCCTTCCTGGCGACGCGCTCGAATCAACTGGTTCTGCGCGACCAACTCATGAAGGAACTCTGGCCGGACACCTTCGTCGACGACCACGCGCTCTCGTTCCAAATCGCCGAAGTGCGCAAAGCTCTCGGCGACGACCCCAAATCGCCGGTGTACATCGAAACGCGGCCACGGCGCGGCTACCGGTTCATGCCACTCGTGGAGGAATGCGGCGCATCCGCCTCGCTCCGTTCCGCCCCCGCGCCGGATTCGCTGCCCATCGCCGGAATTCCGCCCAAGCCCCTGCTGGACGGAATTCCAGAAACACACTATGCGCGGTCGGGTGACGTCAATATCGCCTACCAGGTGGTCGGCGGCGGTCCGATGGACTTGGTCTTCGTAATGGGATGGGTTTCGCACCTCGAGTACTTCTGGCGCGAGCCGCGGTTTGCCCGCTTCCTGCGAAGGCTCGCTTCGTTTTCCCGGCTGATCCTGTTCGACAAGCGCGGCACGGGTCTTTCGGATCGCGTGCCGGTAAACCAGTTGCCCACTCTCGAGCAGCGGATGGACGATGTGCGGGCGGTCATGGATGCCGTCGGATCGAAACGAGCGGCCATCGTCGGCGTTTCCGAGGGCGGACCCCTCTCCGTACTCTTCTCGGCCACGCATCCGGAGAAGGTATCCGGCCTCGTGATGATCGGTTCCTATCCCCGCCGGTTGAGCGACGCGGACTATCCCTGGGGCCCGACCCCGGCAGAACACGACTCCTATTGCAAGCAGATCAGCGCACAGTGGGGCGGACCGGTGGGTATCGAGGCGAGAGCCCCTTCCCTCGCCAACGACCCCGAGTTCCGCGGATGGTGGGCCACCTACCTGCGCATGGGGGCGAGTCCCGGTGCGGCCGAAGCGTTGACTCGAATGAATGCCGAGATCGATATCCGACCCATCCTCCCTACGATCCGAGTCCCAACGCTGGTGATTCACCGCGTCGAGGACAAGACACTGCTGGTGGAAGGAGCCCGCTTCATGGCCGGCCAGATTCGCGATGCGCGCATGCTGGAACTGCCCGGCGCGGACCACCTCCCGTTCGTGGGGGATCAGGATGCCATCCTCGATGCCATCGAGCAATTCCTCACCGGCATCAGCCACACTCCGCAACCGGAGCGGGCGCTTGCCACAACTCTCTTCCTCGATATCCCACTGTCCTTACGTCCCACCGGTGGCCGCATGACACCCGAAGCAACCAGCTACCGGAACCGGATTCGCCGCGAAATGGAGTGGTTCCGCGGCCGTGCGGCGGACATGGATTCCGGCGCTCCACTGGCCACCTTCGATGGCCCGGCGCGGGCCGTCCGCTGTGCCGTAGCCATGGTCGCCGACGGTGTGCGGCTGGGCCTGCCCATGCGCGCCGCACTGCATACGGGTGAATGCGAGTTCCTCTCCGGCGTCCCTCCGGCAGGCTACACGGTGGAACTCACCGGCCGTATGCTTACCTCCGCGGCATCGGGCCAGGTGTTGGTTTCCCGCGTCGTTAAGGACTTGGTCGCCGGCTCCGGCATTCAATTCACCCGCCACTCCGCGCTCACTCTGGACGGCGAAGACTGGCCTTTGTTCGAGGTGGTTTCCTGTTGAACCTTTACCCCGCGATCCCGGCTTACAGTTTTTCTCGATAGACATGATGCTTTTCCCGGGGCGATTACGCTTATCCTGATGTAGACAGAAACGAGGAGCAACGAAAACGAATCAGAGAGCAGCACGGACCTGAACTTACCGCCCTCCCGGCATCGGCAACAAACAAAGTAAGAATGAGAGAAAGCCCGATGCACATTAGAAGGGCATTGGATCCTGCCCGGTTGAACTTTACTTGACGCTGTGATACCTATGTACAGCGGGCCGAACCGCAATGGCGGTTGAGCGAGTTCCATCGGTTCCAGGAGGGGAATTGCAGCGGTCCGGTAACGGCCTGGTAACGAACCAGAAAATTAAAGAGGGAATGCAATGGCAAGAGAAAGCGCACAGCATAAACTGGATCGGGTACGCCCGCCCAGAGTTCACATCACCTACGACGTGGAAATCGGCGATGCCATCGAATTGAAGGAACTGCCGTTCGTTCTCGGCGTTCTGGGTGACTTCACGGGCATGCCGGAGCAACCGCTGCCCCGTTTGCGCGACCGCAAATTTGTCGAGATTAATCCCGACAACTTCGACAAGGTTTTGGAAGCAATGAACCCGCACTTGGCGTTCTCCGTCGAGAACAAGCTCAGCGAAGACCCCGATGCCGGTCAACTGAAAGTCAACCTCAACTTCAAGTCGATGGACGACTTCGAACCCGAGAACGTCGCCCGCCAGATAAAACCGCTGAAGGAACTGCTGGACCTTCGCACCAAGCTCGCCGATCTCCGCGGCGCCATGATGGGCAACGACAAACTCGACGAACTGCTGCTTGGCCTCGCCGGCGACGCCGACAAACTGGCCAAGGTGAAGGCGGAATTGAGCCAAGAGGGAGGTTCCAATGAGTGACGCACAACGCGCAGGCGCGCAGGCTCAGGAGCAAGTCCTCGAAGGGAGCTTGCTCGATAAGATTGTGGAAGAAGGGCGCCTTGGCAAGGATCCGGCGCAAAAGGAACGTGGCCGCGAACTGGTGAAAATGTTCGCCGAGCAGGTGCTGGAAGGCTCCATGGCCGTGTCCAAGGACACCGAAGCCATGATCAACGCCCGCATCGCCCAGATCGACCACCTGCTCTCGCTACAGTTGAACGAAGTGCTGCATCACCCCGCCTTCCAGAAGCTGGAAGCCACCTGGCGCGGCGTCAAGTACCTCATCGACCAAAGCGAAACCAACGCCATGTTGAAGATCAAGCTCTTCAACGCCAACAAGCGCGAATTGCTGCGCGACTTGCAGCGCGCCCCCGAATTCGACCAGAGCACCTTGTTCAAGAAGGTCTACGAGGAAGAATTCGGCATCTTCGGCGGCGCTCCCTTCGCGGGCTTGATCGGCGACTACGAATTCAGCCGGCACCCCGAGGACGTCGAATTGCTGGAACGCATCTCCACGGTTGCCGCTTCGGCCCACGCCCCGTTCCTGTCGGCGGCGTCGCCCGAAATGTTCAACCTGGACAGCTTCACCAGCCTCGACGCACCGCGCGATCTCGGCAAGGTCTTCGATACCACCGAGTACGCCAAGTGGAAGAGCTTCCGGTCGAGCGAAGACAGCCGCTACGTCGGGCTCTGCGTACCGCGCATCCTGATGCGCCTCCCCTACGGCCGCGACTACAAGCAGATTGAGGGCTTCGCCTACGAGGAAGGAGTGGACGGAACCGACCACAGCAAGTATCTCTGGGGGAATGCGGCCTATGCCTTGGCGGCCCGGCTCACCAACGCCTTCTCCAAATACGGTTGGTGCGCAGCCATCCGCGGCGTGGAGGGCGGCGGCCTCGTGGAAGGCTTGCCCGTGCACAACTTCTATACCGATGAGGGCGACGTGGCGATGAAGTGCCCGACCGAGGTTCCCATCACGGACCGCCGTGAGAAAGAACTCGCCGACCAGGGCTTCATCCCGCTGGTGCACTGCAAGAACACCGATTACGCGGCGTTCTTCAGCGTCCAGAGCTGCCAGAAGGCGAAGATTTACGACAAAGCCGCGGCCAATGCCAACGCCCGCCTCTCCACGCAGTTGCCCTACATCTTTGCGGTATCGCGGTTCGCCCACTACCTCAAGGCCATGATGCGCGACAAGATCGGAAGCTTTATGTCCCGCGCAGATTGCGAGAAGTGGCTGAACCAGTGGATTCTCAACTACGTGATCGCCGACGACACGGCTTCCCCCACCTATAAGGCGGAACGGCCGTTGCGCGAGGCTCGCGTGGATGTTATGGAAGTTCCCGGAAAGCCTGGCGTGTACCGCGCCATCGCCTTCCTCCGGCCGCACTTCCAGTTGGATGAACTTTCGGTTTCCCTGCGGTTGGTGGCGGAACTCCCGGCGCCGACTCGCAAGTAACGGACTACAACGAACCGGGCTGGGGCGTCCTTCGATCCAGTGGAGTCCCCAGCCTTGATGAAAACAAAAACAAACAGAGGAGAAAGACAATGGCAGCAGTAGATTATTTTCTGAAGATCGAAGGCATCGACGGAGAAAGCACCGATCACAAGCACAAGAATGAGATCGACCTCCAGAGCTGGAGCTGGGGCGCTACGAACTCCGGCTCGGGCCACGCCGGCGGCGGTCACGGATCCGGTAAGGTCGTCATGCAGGACTTCCACTTCACGATGCACATCAACAAGGCGACTCCGAAGCTGATGCTCGCCTGCGCCACCGGCGACCACATCAAGAAGGCGGTTCTCACCTGCCGCAAGGCCGGTAAGGAACAGCAGGAGTACATGAAGGTCACCTTCTCCGACATCCTGGTGTCCAGCTACCAGTCGGGCGGCTCGGCCGGCAGCGACGTGCTCCCCATTGAGCAGATCTCGCTGAACTTCGCCAAGGTCGAGTTCGAGTACAAGCCGCAGAAGCAGGACGGAACGCTCGATTCCGCCATGAAGGCCGGCTACGACATGAAGCTCAACAAGGCTGTCTAACACGTCTCATGAATGCCAGAGAACTGTACAAAGCTGGCAAATTGAACGAAGCAGTGCAGGCGCTGAGTGCCGAGTTGCGGGATAACCCAACCGACGCTCAGCGTCGCACTTTTTTGTTCGAATTGCTTTGTTTCACCGGCGACTTCGACCGAGCGCGCAAGCACCTCGAGGTACTCGCCAAAGAAAATCAGAAATCGGGCATGGGGGCGCTTCTCTACGAAGCCTGCATGCACTCCGAGCGCACCCGCCGCGATGTCTTCGAGAAACGCGAATTCCCTTCCGTTCCCGCTCTGCCTTCGAAAAAAGGCACCCTCAACGGCACTCCTTTCGAAAGCCTGGAAGACGCCGACCCGCGCATCGGTGCGCGCCTCGAAGTCTTTTCCGCGGGCGCCTATCTGTGGATCCCGCTGGCCCACATCGAATCCATCGAAATTGAGCCGCCCAAGCGCTTACGCGACACGCTCTGGGCTCCGGTGCTCATCCACACGGGTCCCGATTTCAACCAGACCGAACTCGGCGAATGCCTCCTCCCCGTGTTGTACCCCTTCTCCTTCAAACATGCCGACGACAACGTCCGGCTGGGACGCATGACCGTTTGGGAAGAACAAGACGGGGAAGCCATTCCTTTCGGGCAGAAGTGCTTCCTGATGGACGACGAGGAAATTCCCATTCTCGAAATCCGCAAAATCGAGTTCGCAACAGCGGAGGAACCCGTAGCGGGCTAGCTCGCCGTTCGTGCTATCCTGACCGCTCGGAATAACCCATGGCCACGCTCGAAGATCTCCTCAGTCCGATTCCTGGCCCGAACCCGAGTGGAGAAGACATCCGGTACAGCCCGGTCTTCGACAAACTCAAGGATGCCCGCCGGCCAAACGAAGACTGGCTTTCCGAATCCACGGGGGTGGATTACAAGCAAGTCATCAAACTCGCCGAGGAGATCCTTCTCAAGAAGTCGAAGGATCTCCAGGTCGCGGTCTGGCTTACGGAAGCCTATATCTACCGGGAACAATTCGAGGGGTTCCACAAGGGACTCCTGCTGGTCAAAGGCCTCATCGAAACCCAGTGGGACACGCTGTATCCGGAACTGGAAGACGGAGACCCCGGGCTGCGTCTGGCGCCCCTCGACTGGCTCGGTGGCTCCTATCTGGCAATCCCGCTCAAGCAGATCCCCATCACGCGCGGCCCGCACAACTACTTGCAGTACCACGAGGCCCAGCAGCTCGGCAAACCGCCCGGTGAAGACGAATACGGAGACGAGGTCGACAAGCGCAGGGAGTTGCTGGCCCAGGCCATCGAGGATGGCAAAATCACCCTCGACATGTTCGAAGCGGGCTTCGCCAAAACGCCGAAGCAGCATTTTGTCGATTTGGCGAATCTGCTGGAGCGCATCGCCGAAACCATCGAAGGACTGGCTGCCCTCTGCGAGGAGAAATTCACTGAAGAGCCGCCTTCGTTCTCCAAGCTCCTCACTGCCGTCCAAGAGATCAGCCTCTCCGTCAACCGCCTGCTCGACGAAAAGCGCGAACTCGAACCCGACGACGATCAACCGCCCGCCGAGGAATCCGCCGCCGAACCGGAGCAGGAAGAGTCCACCTCCGAGGAGTACGTCGAACGCGCCCCGGTGGCGAAGAAACCCGCAGTCCGCAAGCGCGCCGTCACGGGCATCGAACCGCAGGATTTCGACGACGCCGCCGACCGCCTGAGTGCCGTCGCCGCGTGGATCCGCTCCCAGGATTTGTCCAACCCCTCGTCCTATCTCATGCTTCGCGGTTACCGCTGGGGAGAACTGCGCGCATCGGGCTCTTCCCCGGATTATTCTCTGCTGGAACCCCCGCCCACGGAGACGCGCCAGCTCATCAAGCGCCTTGCCATGGAAGGAAGTTGGGAAGATGTGCTCCGCCAGGGTGAGGAGGCCATGGCCACCAAGGCTGGCAGGGCTTGGCTCGATCTACAGCGCTACATCGTGCAGGGCTTGGAATATCAGGGCTACAGCGCGGCGGCCGAGGGCGTGAAGTCGGCCCTGAAATCTCTGCTGCAAGATCAGCCCGACCTGCTCAACATGACCTTGCTCGACGATACCCCGGTGGCCAATGCCGAAACCGTCCAATGGATCCGGGAACATGTGCTTCCGCCCCCGCCGGAGCCCGCCGCGGCGGCGCCCGAAGAGAGCACCGAAAATTATTACGAGCCCGAACCGGCGCCGGTCCCAGTGTTCCGCTACGAAGCATCCGAAACGCCTTCCGAAGGCGAGCGGCCACCCGATGCCTTCGAACTCGCCATGCAGGCCGCCTCCAACGGCGACAAGGAAGAAGCCATCCAGATCCTCATGCGCGAAATGGCTCAGGAGCGCAGCGGACGCGGCAAGTTCCAACGCAAAATGCAACTCGCGCAGGTCTGCCTCGCTGTCGGCCGCGCCGCCATTGCCCGCCCCATCCTCGAAGAGCTAACCGGCGAAATCGAGAAACGCAAGCTGGAAGACTGGGAGCCCTCCGACATGGTCGCTCACACCCTGGCCCTCTACTACCGCGCACTGGATGGCGACAACGAAAAGAAGCAGCAATTGTACAACTGGATTTGCCGACTGGATCCAATGCAGGCTCTCGCCTGCCAGAAGTAAGAAGGGAAGATGGCGCGACAGGACCTGGAACAAATCGTAACAACATCGCTGCTGGACCGGCTTACCGATCTGGAGCCGAAATCTCCGGCCGATCCGCCGATGACGCGCGCGCAATCGGTTCGCAATCTGAAGGCCGCCCTGCGCCGCGACCTCGAGTGGCTCTTCAACACTCGCGCCAATCCCGATACGCCGCCCGACATGCCGGAAGTCCTCCGCTCCGTCTACAACTACGGCCTTCCCGACTACACCCATTTCGTGCTCACCAATCCGCACGACCGCACACGTTTGCAGAAGCGGCTGGAACTGGCCATCGCCTACTTTGAGCCGCGCCTCACCGGCGTCACCGTCCGTCTCACCGACACAAGCTTCGAACCCGGCAAAGCCCTCCGCTTCCACATCGACGGCCTTCTCAAAATGGACCCTGCACCGGAATTAATTTCTTTCGACACCGTGCTCGACCTCCCCACCGGCGAGTATCAGGTGAAGGGAGACGCCAGTGCGCGATGAGTTCCTCCAGTACTACGACCGCGAACTGAGCTTCCTGCGGTTGATGGGAGTGGAGTTCGCCGAAAAGTATCCCAAAATTGCCTCCCGCCTGCTGCTGGAGCCCGACAAGTGCGACGACCCCCATGTCGAACGCATCATCGAGTCGTTCGCTTTCCTTGCCGCCCGCGTCCACTACAAGATCGATTCGGAATTCCCCGAGATTACCGAAGCACTGCTCAACATCGTCTACCCCCACTACGTACGCACGATTCCTTCCATGTCCGTGGTGGAGATGGTGGTGGACCCCGAGCGCGCCAAGCTTTCCACTGGATTCAAGATCCCCCGCGGCACCGCCATGTTCTCGCGCCCCGTGGCCGGCGACCCCTGCCGCTTCCGCACCTGCTACGACACCACCATCTGGCCCGTCTCCGTCACCGAAGCGAACTATCTGCCGCCCGACCGCCTCAATCCTCCCATCAAAACGACAGAAGCGGTCGGTTCTTTGCGCCTGTTACTACAGGCAGGCATGAACGTAATGCTCGACAAGCTGGAGATGAACTCGTTGCGTTTCTACCTGCACGGCGAAAGCAAGGTCATTCACACCATCTACGAGCTGCTGTTGAACAACTGCGTTCAGATCGCCATACGCGATCCGAAAAATCACCGCAAAAAGCCTGTCCTTCTCCCCGGCTCCTGCATCCGCCCGGTGGGCTTTGCCGACGATGAGGCGATGCTGCCCTATCCCAAGCGTTCCCTGCAAGCCTACCGCCTTTTGCAGGAGTACTTCGTCTTCCCCGAAAAATATCTGTTTCTCGACCTCACCGAACTCGGCGCGGTATGGGCCACCGGCTTCAAGGAGCAGGCCGAAATCGTGTTCCTGCTTCGTCCGTATGAACTCGAGGATCGCCGCCAGGATCTCGAACTCGGCATCAACCCGGCCATGTTCCGCCTCGGCTGCACACCCATCATCAATCTCTTTCCCCAAACCTGTGAGCCCATCCTGCTCGATCAGCGCAAGTACGAATACCCGGTCATTCCCGACGTCCGGCGCAGAAACTCGACCGAGCTGTTTTCCATCGACGAAGTGGTTTCCATCGATCCCCAAACCCGCGAAACCAAGACCTACGAACCCTTCTATTCCTACCGCCACGCCGCCATCCGCGAGAACAAACAGACCTTCTGGCTGGCCAACCGCCGTATCTCCGAATTGAGCAAGGACGAAGGCACCGAGTACACCATTTCCCTGGTCGATCTCTCCATGCGTCCCGTGCATCCCGATGCCGACGCGCTCACCGTGCGCGGCATGTGCACGAATCGCGACATCCCGGCGCGCCTGCCGTTTGGCAATGAAGCCGGCGATTTCACCATCGAAGGCATGTCCGCGCTCAAGAAGATCGTCTGTCTGCGCCGGCCCACGGCTCCGTTGCGCCCCCCCACGGGCAAATCCATCTTCTGGCGTCTCATTTCGCACCTTTCTCTCAACTACCTGTCGCTGGTCGAGGAAGGCCGCGAAGCCTTCCTCGAAGTGCTGAAGCTCTACAACTTCACCGAGTCCGTCTATACCGCGAAAATGATCGATGCCATCGTCAGCCTCAAGAGCAGCCGCCAGTTCGCCCGTGTCATCTCCGAAAACGGTATCAGCTTCGCGCGCGGCGTACGCACCGAAATGGAGTTCGACGAGGAACAATTCGCCGGCGGCGGCGTCTTTTTGTTCGCCACCGTGCTCGAGCATTTCCTCGGCCTGTACGCCACCATGAACAGCTTCCATCAACTGGCGATCCGCACGCGCCAGAGGAAGGAGGTGGTGAAGGAATGGTTGCCGAGAGCCGGACGCCGAATCCTGATGTAGTCCAGCCGCGTTTGCTGCGGCAGATCGAAAACTCCCCCTGGGAGTTCAGCTTCTTTCAGGCGATGCGCTGGCTGCACCGCATCCAAGCCCACCGCGGAATCGTGGGCCGCTTCCATCCTCCTTCGCGCGAAGTGGTGCGCTTCCATGCCCACGCACTGATGGCGTTTCCGGCCAGCGAAATCCAGGAAATCCAGTGGCATGAGGATCGCCCCATTTCGATGACCGTGAACTTCATGGGGCTTTTCGGACCGCTCGGCGTGCTGCCCACCTACTACACCGAATATATCCGCAACCGCATCCGCGCCAAGGACACCACGCTCGCCGCCTTCCTCGACATCTTCAACCACCGCATGATCAGCCTGTTCTACCAGGCCTGGGAAAAGTACCGCTTCTACGTCGCCTACGAGCGCGGCGAGCGCGACCGCATGTCGCGTTACCTCATGGACCTCATCGGGATCGGCACCAAGGGCCTCCAGAAACGCCTCGACGTGCGCGACGAAGTGTTGCTTTTTTTCAGCGGACTGCTCAGCCTCACGCCCCGCTCCACGATGGGCCTGGAACAGCTACTGAGCGATTACTTCGATGTCCCCGTTGCCGTCGAGCAGTTCGCCGGCGCGTGGTTCCCTCTGGAGCGCAACTCGCAATGCCAGTTCGACCGCGGCGACAGCTATTCCGAACAGCTCGGCGTGGGCGCCATCGTCGGTGACGAAGTTTGGGATCCGCAATCGGGCATCCGCATCCGGATCGGTCCGCTCACCCTGCGCCAGTATCTCGATTTTCTCCCCGATGGATCCGCCTACAAACCGCTCCGGTCCCTCACGCGGTTCTACACCAATGGCGAACTGAGCTTCGAAGTACAGTTGGTTTTGAAACGAGAAGAAACACCCCGGTGCTGCTTGGGCGAAAGCGGCGAGGAAGGGCCGCGTCTTGGCTGGGTCACGTGGGCCAAGACCGTCGACATGACTCGAGACCCCGACGAGGCGGTCTTGAGGATATGATGCAGCGAGAGCGCTAAGGAATATCAGGAAAGGAAAACGACTATGGGCGTCAGCATGAAAGCGTTGATGGGCAAATTGAATGAGGTGACGCGAAAAGCGCTGGAAGGCGCCGCGGGCCTCTGCCTCTCGCGCACGCATTACGATATCGAAATCGAGCACTACTTGCTCAAGCTTCTGGACTTCACCGATTGCGATGCGGCCAAGATCCTGCATCAGTATGGCGTCGACACCTCGCGCCTCACACGCGATCTCAACGCCGCGCTCGACAGGATCAAGCGCGGCAATGCGCAGACCCCGGCCATCGGCAAGCGCATCATTACCCTGCTCACGGAAGCCTGGACGATCGGCTCCATCGACTACAACGCGCATAAGATCCGCAGTGGCTTCACGCTGCTCGCGCTCCTTTCCGACGAGGAGATGGCTCGCCTTGCCGCCGGCATGTCGAAGGAGTTCGCCAAGATCTCCGTCGAGGGCCTCAAGAAAGACATCATGGCGATCGTCTCCGGCTCCTCCGAGGACACCATCGCCGAGGCCGCCGACCTCGCCGCGGCGGACCGTCCGAAGAACGTCGGCGGCAAGACCCCCAACCTCGATCAATACACGGTGAACCTCACCGAAAACGCCAAGAAGGGGAAGATCGATCCCGTCCTCGGCCGCGATTTCGAAATCCGCCAAGTCATCGACATCCTCATGCGCCGCCGCCAGAACAACCCCATCCTCACCGGGGAAGCCGGCGTCGGCAAGACCGCGGTCGTTGAAGGCTTTGCCCTCCGCATTGCCCACGGCGATGTGCCGCCCCCCCTTCGCAACGTCGAACTGCGCACCCTCGATCTGGCCCTCTTGCAAGCCGGCGCAGGCGTGAAGGGAGAGTTCGAAAACCGCCTCAAGGCTCTCATCGAGGAAGTGAAAGCTTCGCCCACGCCCATCATTCTCTTCATCGACGAAGCCCACACCATGATCGGCGCCGGCGGACAGGCCGGCCAAAACGACGCGGCGAATCTCCTCAAGCCCGCCCTGGCCCGTGGCGAACTGCGCACCATCGCCGCCACCACCTGGTCGGAATACAAGAAGTACTTCGAAAAGGATCCCGCCCTCGCCCGCCGCTTCCAGGTCGTGAAGGTGGAAGAACCGGATGAAAAAACCGCCATGACCATGATGCGCGGCATCGTCGGCTCCCTCGAGAAGCACCACAACGTCCGCATCGTCGACGAAGGCGTCGCCGCCAGCGTCCGCCTGTCGCACCGCTACGTGGCCGGACGCCAGTTGCCGGACAAATCCGTCAGCGTGCTGGACACCGCCTGCGCCCGTGTCGCTCTCGGCCAGAATGCCATGCCTTCCGCCATTGAAGCCGCGCGCCGCCGTCTCGATGACCTCGAAACCCAGGAACGCGTCCTCACCCGCGAAATGCAGGTCGGCGCCGATCACACCGACCGTCTCGCCGAAATCGCCAAACTCAAGGAAGCCACCGCCGCCGAACTCGCCTCGCTCAATGAACGCTTCGAGCAGGAAAAAGCCCTCGTCATGCGCATTCGCGGCCTGCGTCTGAAGCTCGAAGACCCCAACGCCAAGCTCCCCGAAGACGTACCGGAACCGCAAGGCACACCGGAACAGATGAAGGAAGAGCTCAGCAAACTCAACGCCGAACTCGACGCCTTGCAGGGCGAAAAGCCGCTCATCCGCGTCACCGTCGATGCCCAGGTCATCAGCGAAGTCATCTCCAACTGGACCGGCATCCCCGTCGGCAACATGCTCAAGGACGAAGTCAAAACCGTCCTCGAACTCGAAAAGCACCTCGGCGCGCGCGTCATCGGCCAGGATCACGCCCTCCACGCCATCAGCCAGCGCATCCGCACCTCCCGCGCACGCCTCGAGGATCCCAACAAGCCCATCGGCACATTCCTCCTCGTCGGCCCCTCCGGCGTCGGCAAAACGGAAACGGCCCTCACCCTCGCCAGCCAGTTGTACGGCGGCGAAAGCAACCTCATCACCATCAACATGTCGGAGTTCCAGGAAGCCCACACCGTCTCCACGCTCAAGGGTTCGCCTCCCGGATACGTCGGCTACGGAGAGGGCGGAGTCCTCACCGAAGCCGTCCGCCGCAGGCCCTACTCGGTCGTTCTCCTCGACGAAGTCGAGAAGGCGCACCCCGACGTCCTCGAACTCTTCTTCCAAGTCTTCGACAAGGGAATGATGGAAGACGGCGAAGGCCGCGAAATCGACTTCAAGAACACCATCATCATCCTCACCTCCAACGCCGCCACCGACACGATGATGAAGCTGATGGCCGATCCGGAGACCATGCCCTCCCCGGAAGGCATCGTCAAGGCCATGAAGCCGGAGCTGGACAAGATCTTCAAGCCGGCCTTCCTCGGCCGCCTCGTCATCATCCCCTACTACCCCGTTCGCGACGAGGCCCTCAAGAACATCATCCGCCTCAAGCTCGGCAAGATTCAAAAGCGCATGATGGAAACGCACAAGATCGAGCTCACGTACTCGCCCGAACTCGTCGACGAAATCGCCAACCGCTGTACGGAAGTCGAAAGCGGCGCGCGCAACGTCGACAATATTCTCACGAATACGCTGCTCCCTGACATTTCGCACACCCTCTTGGCCACCATGGCCGAGGGTGGGCAATTGACCAAGGTCCACGTCGGCGTCGGCTCCGACGGCAAGTTCACCTACGAACACTAGAGCCGGTTTTTCGCTTCGTCCCCCGGTTCCGATGACGTAATCGGGGGACGAAATCCGCGTTACTAGTTGGGAGACACGTCTGAGGGATCATCATGCCGGACTACAAACAGCAAGACCGACCGATTAAGGTGACAACGCCGTTAGGAGAAGATGTCCTGTTGCTCGAGCGCTTCGAGGGCAAAGAGGCCATCTCCACCCCTTACGAGTTCCACCTCCACATGGTCTCCACGCAGAAGAACCTCAACATCGAGCAGCTTATCAACCAGGGCATCACCGTTCAACTTCGCCTGCCCGATATGTCCTACCGTCCCATCCACGGCATCTGCCGCAGCGCCCGCCAACTCGAACTCGACATGGGACTCACCACCTACCAGATGGAAATCGTCCCCAAGTTCTGGTTCCTCACGCAATCCGCCGATTGCCGTTTCTTTCTCGATAAGACAGTGCCCGAAATCCTGGAGCAGGTGCTTGGCCAGCATGGCGTGAAATTCCAGACCAACCTGACCAGGGGCTACGAGAAGCGCAAGTTCCTCGTGCAGTACCGCGAGACCGATTTCAACTTTTGCAGCCGCCTCATGGAAGAATCGGGAATCTGGTACTACTTCAAGTACGACATGGGCAGCCACACCATGATCCTTGCCGATTCCCCCGCCTCGGTGAAGCCGTTGCCCTTCCAAAGCAAAGCGAAATTCGCTTTCGAGGAATATGTCACCCACGAGGACGATTGCGTTCAGACCGTCGAGTTCGAGCGCAATTACACCACCGGCAAGGTCAGCCTCTGGGACTTCGACTTCACCAAGCAGTACGACCCCTTCACCACCTCCGTCGCCGGCAAATACTCCACCTCGGAAAAGTACGATTACCCCGGCGGAAAATGGAACGCCGACGGCCTCGACCCCAACGCCCGCTGTTGGCTCGAAATGGAAGAATCGCGCCTCACCGTCATTCGTGGATCGAGCCAGGTCCGCGCCTTCTGCCCCGGCTTCAAGTTCGAACTCCAGGAGCATTTCAACTCCAGCATCAATCAAAGCTACCTCCTGCTCGCCGTCCACCATGAGGTGAAGGGAAACAGCTACCGCAGCGACCGCGAAGTGCCGTTCGAATACAAAAACATATATGAGGCAATGCCGTCGGCGATCCCCTTCCGCCCGCCGCGCGTCGCCGTCAAGCCCACCATCAAAGGCACACAGACCGCCATCGTCGTTTCCGATGTGCAGGGCGAAGAAATCTTCCCCGACAAGTACGGCCGCGTGAAGGTGATGTTCCATTGGGACCGCGAGCGCAAGAACTCCGCCTGGATCCGCGTCTCGCAAGCCTGGGCCGGCCTCAACTGGGGCTGGATCACCATCCCCCGCGTCGGCCAGGAAGTGGTCGTCAGTTACATGGATGGCGACCCCGACCGCCCGCTCATCACCGGCCGCGTCTACGATGAAATGCAGCCCGTCCCCTACAAGCTGCCCGATCACAAAACCGTCAGCACCTGGAAGTCGCGCAGTTCCAAGAACGGCTCCGATCAAAACTATAACGAAATCCGCATGGAAGACTTGAAGGGCAGCGAGCAGCTCTTCATCCATGCCGAATTCCAGCGCGACGACCGCACCAAAAAAGAAATGCGCGAGTGGGTCGGAGCATCGCGCCACCTCATCGTGAAGGAAGACCAGAAGGAGCTCATCGAAAAGAACAAGCAACTCGAGGTCAAATACGCCCAGAAAGAAAAGATCGGCGCCAAATACTCCCTCACGGTCGGCGCCGATCACCACGTGAAGGTCGGCACCAACTACGCCCTCGAAGCCGGCATGGAAGTCCACATCAAGGGCGGCATGAAGGTCATCGTCGAAGCCGGCATGCAGGCGACCTTGAAAGGCCCGGGCGGCTTCGTCAATATCGACCCCTCCGGCGTCCAGATCCAGGGAACCATGGTTCTCATTAATTCCGGCGGTGCTGCCGGTGTGGGCAGCGGTTGCCAGCCCGATGCTCCCGAGGCCCCGGACGTCGCCGACGACGGAACCAAGTTCACCAAGATGTAAGCAGATTCCACCCCTGCGATACAATAGCGGCGTCGACCCATCATGCGAACGCCGCTCCTACTACTCACGCTCTGCCCGCTCATTGCAGCCGGCCCCGTCAGTTTCTCCCGCGACGTCCGCCCGGTCCTCGACACGAAATGCCGCGCCTGCCATCAAGGAACAAATCGCAGCGGAAATGTTTCCGTAGAATCGTTCGCCGATGTGGCCAAAATCGTCAAAGCCGGCCGGCCCGAGCAAAGCCCTCTGCTTCTCGCCATCGGCGGCGCCCAGCCGCGCATGCCGAAAGCCGGCCCCAAGGTTACCGAAACCGAACAGGCCGCCATCCGCCAGTGGATCGCCGCGGGCGCAATGGACGACAGCAACGGAGCAACCACCGCCTGGTGGTCCTTGCGCCCCCTCACCCCATCGCCCTCCACAAAAACCATCGACGGCTTCATCCAAGCGAAACTCTCCGAAAAGGGCCTCTCCCCCTCGCCCGAAGCCTCCCGCCGCACCCTCATCCGCCGCCTCTTCTTCGATCTCCACGGACTCCCCCCTTCCCCCGAAGACATCGCCGCTTTCCTCGCCGATACCTCGCCATCCGCCTACGAAAAACTCGTCGATCGCCTTCTTGCCTCACCCCGCTACGGCGAGCGCTGGGCCCGCCACTGGCTCGACGTCGTCCATTACGGCGACTCCCACGGCTACGACAAAGACAAGCCCCGCCCCAACGCCTGGCCCTATCGCGACTACGTCATCCGCTCCTTCAACTCCGACAAGCCCTACGCACGCTTCGTCCAGGAGCAAATCGCCGGCGACTTTCTCTACCCCGCCGACCCCGACGGAATCGTCGCCACCGGCTTCCTCGCCGCCGGCCCCTGGGACTTCGTCGGCCACCAGGAACTGCGCGAAGGCACCACCGACAAGAACATCACCCGCGTCCTTGACCGCGACGACATGGTCGCCGCCACCATGTCCACCTTCACCTCCATGACGGTGCATTGCGCCCGTTGCCACGATCACAAGTTCGATCCCATCCCCCAAGCCGATTACTACAGCCTCCAGGCCGTCTTCGCCGGCGTCGATCGCGCCGACCGCCCCTTCGATCGCGACCCCGCCGTCCTCGCCAAACGCAACGAAATCCGCGAACGCCAGCGCCAGGTTCAGATCGCACTCCAGCCGCTGCTCGACAAAGTCGAGTTCGCATCGAGCGATGAGATCACCGCGCTCGACGATCGCATCCGCGACGGCAAGCTGCTCTCCACCCACATCGGCGATCCCAAAACTCCCGCCGAAGCGGAGGAGAAGCAGCGCCTGCTCGAACGTGTCGCCCGCGATCAGAAGCGCCGCCAGGAACTCGTCGACGCCATCGTCGGCACGGAAACCTACACCCGCATCGATCGGCTCAAGGCACAACGCAAAGCCCTCGACGCCGAACTCGCCGCGCTGCCCCAACCCGAATTCGTCTACGCCGCCAGCAGCTTCTTCGATCGCGCCGGCAACTTCCGCCCTTCTCTCATCCCGCGTCCCGTGCATCTGCTCGAGCGCGGCAACGTCGGCTCTCCCGGCCCGCTCATGACACCCGGAGCCCTCTCCGCCATCCACACGCTGCCGGCGCGTTTCACGACCCTGGACCCGGCCAACGAAGCGGCCCGCCGCGCCGCTCTTGCCCAATGGATCGCAGCGAAAGAAAACGTCCTCACCTGGCGCTCCATCGTCAATCGCGTCTGGCATTATCACTTCGGGGCCGGCCTCGTCGACACCCCCAACGACTTCGGCCGCATGGGCTCGCAGCCCTCTCATCCCGAACTCCTCGATCACCTCGCCCTCTGGTTCCGCGATGAAGCCGGCGGCTCGCTCAAGAAACTGCACCGCCTCATCGTGACCTCGAAAGCCTACCGCCAGTCCTCCGAACATCGCGCGGACGCGGCCAAAATCGACGGCGAGAATCGGCTCCTCTGGCGCATGAATCGCATCCGCCTCGATGCCGAATCCGTGCGCGATGCCGTGCTCTCCGTCGCCGGCAAGCTCGACACCGCCATGGGCGGCCCCGGCGCGCGGATGTTCTGGTTCAAGAACGATCATTCCCCCATCTACGATTACGCCCGCTTCGATCCCGACGGCGAAGGCGGCCATCGCCGCAGCATCTATCGCTTCATCGTCCGCAGCGTCCCCGACCCGTTCCTGGAACGCCTCGATTGCCCCGACCCTTCCCTGCTCGCACCCAAGCGCACCACCACGCTCACCGCCATCCAGGCTCTCGCGCTCTGGAACAACCCCTTCATGCTGCGCATGGCCGAGCATTTCGCCGCCCGCATCCGCGAAACTTCCACCGATCCGCGCACACAGATCGACACCGCGGCCCGGCTTCTCTTCGGCCGCGATGCTTCTCCCAAGGAACAGCAACTGTATTCGGAATACGCCGCCAGGCACGGCCTCGAAAACCTCGCCCGGCTTCTCTTCAACACCAATGAATTCCTCTTCCTCGATTAGGCGCCACCCATGACACGACGCAATTTCCTCTGGACCTACGGCGGCGGATTAGGCGGCGTCGCCCTCAGCCACATGATGGCCCAATCCAACGGCGGCCCCCACCACGCACCGAAAGCAAAACGCGTCATTCAATTCTTCATGTCCGGCGCCGCCAGCCAGTGCGATTCCTTCGACTACAAGCCCCTGCTCATCCAAAAAGCCAACCAGAAATGGGATCCCGGCGAAAAGGTCGAGCTGTTCCAGAGCAACCCCGGCGTCGTCATGCCCTGCCCCTGGGAATGGAAGCAGCACGGCCAGTGCGGCAAGTGGGTCAGCGGACTCTTCCCCCACCAGGCCACCTGCGTCGACGACATCGCCTTCATCCACTCCATGGTCTCGAAGTCCAATATCCACGGGCCTGCCACGTTCATGCAGGCCACCGGATTCGTACTCCCCGGCTTCCCCAGTGCCGGAGCCTGGATCTCCTACGCCCTGGGCTCGCTCAACGACAATCTCCCTGTCTTCGTCGTCCTCCCCGACCCCCGCGGTGTCCCGCCCAATGGTCCCGCCAACTGGTCTTCCGGATTCCTGCCCGCCGCTCATCAGGCCACCACCATCCGCATCGGCACGCCTAATCCCATTCACGATCTCTTCCCTCCATCCAGCGCCAGGTTCATCTCCAAGGACAGCGAGCGCGACGGCCTCGCCCTGTTGGGCAAAATCAACCAGGAGCACCGCGCCGCGCGCCCCGACGATTCCCGCCTCGACGCCCGCATCCAAAGCTACGAGATGGCCGCCAAGCTGCAACTCAGCGCTCCCGAAGTGATGGAGATCCGCGGCGAATCCGAAGCCACCCGCAACCTCTACGGCATGGACAACCCGCTCACCGAAGAGATGGGCCGCCGCTGCCTCGTGGCGCGCCGCCTCATCGAGCGTGGTGTCCGCTTCGTCCAGGTCTGGAGCGGAGCCGACAACGGTTTCCCCCGCCGCAACTGGGACAGCCACGAAAACCTCGCCAAGGATCATTGGGACATGGGCGTCGCCATGGATAAGCCCATCGCCGCACTGCTCAAAGATCTCAAATCGCGCGGCCTGCTCGACGACACCATCGTCTACTGGACCACCGAATTCGGACGCATGCCTTGCAGCCAAGGCAGCAAGGGCCGCGATCACAATCCCTTCGGCTTCGCCACCTGGCTCGCCGGCGGCGGCATCAAGGGCGGAGTCACCTACGGAGCCACCGACGAATGGTCCTACAAAGCCGTCGACAAGCCCACCTACTGCTACGATGTCCACGCTACTTTGCTCCACCTGCTCGGCATCGATCACACGCGCCTCACCTATCTCCACAACGGCATCAATCGCCGCCTCACCGACGTCCACGGCAACGTAATCCGCGAAATCCTGGCTTAGCTATGACCGAAGTAACTCTATCCCCCGACCGCCGCACTCGTGTCGAATGGGCCATCAGCACGGGCCGCATGTCCCACGAGATCTGCTCCCCACGCATCCGCGACGCAAAATCCGGCGAAATCATCCTCGATCTCTGGAAAGACGGTTCCTGGGACGCCGCAATCAACTGGACCGGCGACGGCATCATGCACCTCTGTCTCCGCCACTACATCGAGGGAGGAACCACCAGCCTCGACGTCGCCATCGACCGCGCCGGCGGCACATTCCGCATCGACAACGGTCCCCCGCAACCCATGGCCGCCATACAGCGCGAAGTGCCCGCCGCCTTCTGGCGGAAAGCAAAAACCAAAAGTTGATTTGCCCGGCTGTGTTAAACTGTTTATGATTCGACCTGACCTTGCCTCGCGGAGAGGTGGCTGAGTGGTCGAAAGCAGCGGTTTGCTAAACCGTCGTACTGGACTAAAACCGGTACCGAGGGTTCGAATCCCTCCCTCTCCGCCA
>CAYOBO010000003.1:0-14463 GCA_964402295.1 uncultured Candidatus Solibacter sp.
CATGTCCTTACATTATTCCTTTTTCATGACCGAAACTTCCGGTTGGCGAGCCGCGTTGGTATGGGTAGGAGGGCCAAAGAACAATGAAACAACAAACGATGAAGCTGATGGCCATGACGCTGCTGGCAGGAGCATTGACGGCATGTGGCGGGCGTACTTATGTAGCCTATCGGGCTCCGCTGCCACCTCCGCCTCCGCCTGCCGCGTATCGCGCCTATGGACCGCGCGTCGCTCCTGGGCCGGGATTTGTTTGGGTGGACGGATACTACGACTGGCGCGGGTCACGCTATGTGTGGGTTCCGGGATCGTGGATGCGCCCACCGCGCCCGCACGCGATTTGGGTGCCGGGGCGGTTTGTGCCGCGCGGGCGCGGACACGTGTGGATCGGGGGGCACTGGCGCTAAGCTTTGGCGGCCCGCTCGCGATCTTCGAGCATGCGTTTCACGCTGTCCAATTCGCGGCGGAGGCGGCGTTCGCGGCTGACGAGCGTTAAAACGTAGAGGGCGAGGATGAGCCAGGCTGCGCCGAGGCCGTAGAACATGTAGGTGAAGTTGCGTTCATCCATGTTGAGTCTCCTAGACAGCCGCGTGTGCGTAGCGGCGCAATGATTCGACTTCGCGTTGGGTATCTTCCTGGCGCATGCGAACGGCCACCATTACGGCAGCCAGCAGCATGAGTGCAATGGCGTTCTGAAAGAGGATGGACTCCATGGCTGGGTCCATCCGGCCGCCGCCGGTGCGGATGCTGAGTACGGCTCCGGGATGCTGGGTGCGCCACCAGTCGATGGATTTGTAGGTGATGATGACGCTGGCGTAGGAGAAGATACAGAGCACGGCGGAATTCTTCGCACGGGCGGTGGGATCATCGACGGCGTGGCGCAGCATGAGGTAGCCGGCGTAGATGATGCAAGTGATCAGCGCCCAGGTGAGGCGCGCGTCCCAGGTCCACCAGATGCCCCAGATGATGCGGGCCCAGATGGATCCGGTGGCGAGTCCGATGAGCGTGAAGGCAAGGCCGACTTCCACGGAGGCGACGCTGAAGGTATCGTACTTCATGTCTTTCTTGATGAGGTACATCACGCTGGCTGCGCCGGCGAGGAAATAGGCGGAAAAACAGGTGATCCAGGCCGGAACGTGAAACAGCAGGATGCGGTAAATGGCGCCCTGATCGACTTCGTCGGGCAGCACCAGAAGGATCTGGTAGAGGTTGCGCACCAGGTACAAGCCGGCGATCAATCCCAGTCCGTAGAGAATTTTTTCGCGCATCGAGTGATTCTCCTTTGTTTATCCGACCAGCACAACCTCCACCAGCGCGACGGCCAGTGAAGTGAAAATGATATCGAAACCGACGATAAGACGGACCCAGATCCAGTCGTCGGCGGGGATGGCTTCTCCGTTGATGAGCAACGTGGTGAGGCGCATGGCCGCCATCAGGGCGGGGATCATCATCGGGTAGATGAGTGTGGGCAGCATCAGTTCGCGCATCCGCAGATTGACGGTGAGCGCGCTGAACATGGTGCCGATGACAGTGATGCCCCAGGTGGCGAGCACCAGGACAGCAGCCAGCCACATGGGTTGGCGCATCCAATTCATGTTGTACAGGATTCCGAAGATCGGCATCGCCACGAACTCAACGATCAGGAGCAGAACGAAGTTGGCAATGGCTTTGCCGAGAAAGAGTGCGGAACCGGGGATGGGAGAACTGACCAAAGCATCGAGACAATCGTTCGATAGCTCGCGGGCGAAGCTGCGATTCAGGATGAGCGCGCCGGCGAAGGCGAACACGAGCCACAACAGGCCGCCGGACATCTCCCTCATCTGATCGGAGGAGGGGTCCATGGCAAAGCTAAAGAGGACGAGGATGACGATGGCGAAGCTGATGGCGGCGTTGAGCGATTCCTTGGTACGGATTTCGCTGCGAAGATCCTTGGAGGCGATGGTGAGGACTTGACGGAGATATCGCATCAGCCCTCTCCGTAGGCGCGGTAGAGCCAAGTGGGATCCTCGAGCATTTCCACCGGGCGGGGGCCGTGGAACTTCAAGCGCCCGCGGGCGAGCAATGCGACATGCGTGGCCAGTTCCATGGCTTCGCGGAGTTGATGGGTGGACATGATGACCGTTGCACCGCGATCGAGCGCGTCTTTCAGCAAGCTCTGAAGGAGGGCGATGGCGCGGTCATCGAGCGCGGTGAAGGGCTCATCCAGTAGGAGAAGGGACGGGTTGTGAAGAAAGGCCCGGGCGACGGCGAGACGCTGGCGCATGCCGCGCGAGAATTCGCGGACGAGGGAATCGGCGACGTGATCGAGTTGGGTGCGGACGAGCCACTCCTTGGCCGCGCGGCCGGCATCGGCGATGCCGTAGATTTGGGCAAAGAGACGCAGGTTTTCGATGGCGGAGAGCTCGTCGTATACGCCGATGCCGTGGCCGAGGACTCCGAAGGAGCCGCGGGTATCGGCGTGGCGGGAATCGCGGCCGAACAGATGAATGGCGCCGCGTTGCGGGCGGAGAAGGCCGGCGAGCATGCGGAGCATGGTGGTTTTGCCCGCGCCGTTGCGGCCGAGCAGAGCGAGGCATTGGCCTTTTTCGACCTTGAAATCGATTTCGCGCAGTGCGGGGTAATCGCCGTAAAACTTCCAAATCCCCTCGACGGAGACGGCGCTCATCAGTGGCGTTTTCCCTTCTGGGCGGCGGAGGCCGCGGCCGGGCGGCCGGGCTGGCGGTAGATCAAGGCAAAGCCGAGAGCGAGAATGCCAATGGCCAGTGCAAGGACGGTAGTGACCCGATCGTAGACGCGCGGCAGAACTTCCTGGATGCTGGGGCCGTCTTCCTCGCTGCTCGATTCGGGCGCGCGCAGTGAGCCGCTGCCACTGATTTCGAGTTTGAGGTCCGTGCCTTTGACATCGTAGATGGCCGCTTGGGTAGCGGGTTCGCGGCCGAGTTCGCTGATGTTATCGGCTTTGAGCGTAACGCCGCGGGGCGTCACCAGGCGGGTGGCGCCGTCTTTGTGAAGCAACTTGCCCTGGAACACGCCGGACGCGGGAAGCGGCATTTCGTAGCTCAACTGGAAGCGCGTTTCTCCGGGCTTGATGGCGAAATCGACGCCGTAAACGTTGGGGGTTTTCGTTTGGAAGGCTGTGCGCTCGACGGCAACGCTTTGCGGCGCGGTGGCGCTGATGCGGACCTTACCTCCGGCTTCCGGGGGCATGTAGAACTGCAAGGTGCCGGTGTCGGGTGCGTTGAAGGCGGTGACGCCGGGATTCTGGAAGATGAAGTTTTCCGTAACGATCAACTTCGAATCCACCGGCTCGAAGAGCATCATGTGCTGGGTGATCTTAGCCTCGCCCGGCCTGGGGGAAGAGGAGTAAACATCCACTTGCACGCCGGTAGTCGGGGAACCTGGGGGCATCATTTTCGTGTACAGAACGCCTTCAAAGGCTACTTGTATGTAGTGGGGACCGGGTCCTGGAGTGGTTTGGAGCAGGTACTTGCCGGCGGCATCGCTCTTGACGGTTTCGAGCGATTCGGGGCCGGCTTCGGTCAATTTATAGATAGTCACGGTGGCAGCGGGTTGGGGCTTGCCGGTGGTTTTGTTGAAGACGGTTCCGTCCACGGCGGCCATGAGGGGAAGCGCAAGAAGGATCGAGGCGAGTTTCATGCCACGCCCTCCGCCATGGGTTTACCGCATTCGCCACAGAACTTGAGGGGCTGGTCGAATTTCGCGCCGCAGTGCGGACAAACAGTGCCGCTGTCGGGTTTGGGTGGCGGGGCAGCCTTCGCTGTGACCGGAGCGGCGCCAATGGTCTGGTCGATTTGCGACATGACTTTGGCGAGTTCGGTCTGCAACTCCGTCTTCGTCTTGTTGTAATCCTCGTCGGAGAGTTTGCCGACGCGGTATTCGAACTGAAGGTCGCGGAGGTTTTCGTAGATCTGTGCCTTGCGTTCTTCGAGGTGCTGCACGGGAGATTCGGCCACTGGGGGAGGAAGATCTTTTTCGCGCACGCCGAGGGTGAGCAGGACGGCGCCGGCGACGAGGAGGGCACAAGCGGCTAAGAGCATCGGGATTATTCCAGTTTGGCGAGATCTTTGTCGATCTCGGCCTGATAGCGGTTGAGGACCGCGGCGTCCACGGCAGCGGGAGCGGTGGCGGGCTTGCGATTGCGCTGCACCCAAGCCCAAATGGCCGCGAGTCCCAAGCCGATAGCGACGAAGGGCATCACCCAACTGAGCAGATGAAAGCCCTCGGCGGGAGGCACCGCCAAGGCGCGCTTGCCTTCCCGTTTGATGAAATCGTCGATGATTTCATCGTCGGTTTTCCCTTCAGCCTGAAGCTTGGCGATGCGTTCGCGCGCCGGGGCAGAGTAGTGACAGCCGAGCATGGAGCAGGTGGCGACGGTATTCTTGCACGATCCGCAGAGGCAGGCGAGACGGTCGCCGACGCGGCGGATGGCCGGGGTCAGCATATCGGAAGAGCTTTGGGCCAGACAAAGTCCGGCCACCAGCACCAGGAGAAGCCTACGGATGTACAGGGGCATGCTTTTTCACGATTCCCACGGTTTCGGTTTTCATGTGCTGCATCTTCACCTTGGGAGGGATCAGGCAGATGATGGTACCAAAGAGCATGGTGTAGAAACCGACCCAGATCCAACTCACGAGTGGGAAGACGTAGGACTGGATGATCGCCAGGTTTTTTCCATCGTTGGTGACGCCGGCGAAGTTGAGGTAGAGATCTTCGTTCAGGCGGCGGCGGATGGCGACCTCGCTGGTGGGCTGGCTGCTGGCTTTGTAGACACGCTGTTCGGGCTCGAGCGTATCGATGACGCGGCCGCCGATGGATACCTCGACGATTGCCTTGCGCCAGGAGTAGTTCGGATTGTCGCCATCGAGCAGATCGCGGATCTTCAGATCGTAGCGGCCGATGGAGAACTTGTCGCCGACGCGGACATCGTGAGTGGAGTCCTTGTTGAAGGCTGCGCCGGTGAAGCCGAGGAAGAGGAAGACCATCGCCATGTGAACGATGTATCCACCGTAGCGGCGAGTGTTGCGGTGGGTGAGTTCGACCATGGCGGCGATCAGGTTCTGGTGCGTCTTGGAGGAGATGGCACGCGCGCCTTTCCAGAATTCCATGACGATGGTAGTGGTGACGAAGGCGCAGAGTCCGAAGGACATGAGCGCGTAGAAGTGGAGTGCACCGAGTGCGGCGGCCACTGCCATGACGGCGACGCCGACGATGGTGGGCCAGCGGAATGCCCGTTTCAGCGACTCCCAGGAGGAGCGGCGCCAGGCGATGAGCGGTCCGACGCCCGTCAGCAAAAGGAGGAACAAGCCGATGGGAACGTTGACCCGGTTGTAGAAGGGAGCATCGACGCTGATTTTTTCACCGGTGACCGCTTCGGAGATGACGGGGAAGATGGTGCCCCAGAGAACGGCGAAGCAGGAGGCAAGCAGGATGAGGTTGTTGAAGAGGAAGCTGGATTCGCGGGAGAGCACGCTTTCAAGGTGGGCGTCACTCTTGAGGTAATCGAGCCGGTCGAGGATCAGATAGACCGTGGCGGCGATGCCGACGGCGAGGAACGCCACGAAGTACTTCCCGATGGGCGACTGAGCAAAGGCGTGAACCGATCCGACAATGCCGCTGCGAGTGAGGAAGGTGCCGAAGATGCAGAGGAAGAAGGTGGAGGCGATGAGCACCATGTTCCAGACCTTCATCATTCCCTTTTTTTCCTGCATCATCACGGAGTGGAGAAAGGCGGTGGCGGTGATCCAGGGAAGGAGCGATGCGTTTTCCACGGGATCCCATCCCCAGTAGCCACCCCAACCGAGCACTGCGTAGGCCCAACCGGCGCCAAGCAGAATGCCGGTGGACTGGCACATCCAGGTAAACAGGGTCCAGCGGCGGGTGGTGTGGATCCAGGCATCGCCGGGCTGGCGGGTGATCAATGAGGCCATGGCGAAGGCGAACGGCACCACGAAACCGACGTAGCCGAGGTACAGCATCGGAGGATGGATGGCCATGGTCCAATACTGAAGCAGCGGGTTGAGACCGTTGCCATCGGGCACTTCGGTGATTCCTTTGCCGACGGCGAGGACTTCGAAGGGATTTTCAGGGAATGCGATCAGCAGAAGGAAGAAGCATTGCACCGCCATAAGGATGGCGGTGGTGTAGGGCATCATGTCGCGGAACTTGCGGCGGTTGGTCCAGACGACGACTGAACTGTATGTGGATAGAATCCAGGCCCACAGCAGCAGAGAACCTTCCATGCCACCCCACCATGCAGCAATCTTATAGAGCACCGGCATGGCGCGATTGCTGTGCCGGGCAACATAGGCGAGGCGGAAGTCGCCAGCTAGCAGGCCGTAGAGCAACAGCCCGGAGGCCGTGGTCAGCAACAACCAGATCGTGTAGACGGCCCGTTCTCCGCTGAGAACCAGTAGTGGCTTGTTGCGCAGTTTCCCAACGACGCTTGCCAGGACGGCATAGCCGGACAAACAAAGAGCGAGGAGGATCGCAAGCGCCCCTAGATTCTCCATGAGGTCTCCTTCTTGAAAAGCATTGGTTGGACGGCTGCCTTACGAGGCGCGCTTATCCTGATAGACGGGAGCATTCTGCGGCTGGCCGGGCTTGGCTTCGTACTTGGAAGCACACTTGGCCTGAATGCGAGTGGCATGGAATACGCCGTCGGCGCCGAGCTTGCCGTCGGCAACGGCTTGGGCGCGGTCCCGGAAGGTGTCGGGCAGCGGATCGGAGCCGGTGTAAACGACTTTCAGCGTCTTTGCTTCCTGCGTGAGAACGAATTCCACTTCCTTGCCTTTGCGTACGATGGAGCCGGGCTGAACGTCGCCGGCGACGCGCAAACGCTTGGTCTTTGCCTCGCCATGCAAGGCCTCCAGTTCGCCAACCGTCTTGTAGTAGGTTTTCGTTTCGTTGACGCCACCGACGGCGAGCCACATGAGCGTACCCACGATGACGGTCATCAGCACCCCGAACTTCATGTAAGTGTTCATGTCCAAGTACCTGACAACAGTATAGCTTGGGTGGGATAAAGGGTTTCGGCGGGCTTTGCAAAAAGTTGTCACCGGGGCGTCCGGTTTTGGGAAGGCGTTTCGCGGTTGCGGACGAAGGAGTACAGACGCAACCGCGCATCTTGTTCATAGTACAGGGTGTTGAGATGGTTGACCGATTGCCCTGAGAAGAGCGATGAAGGTGTTGGTTGCTGACGATCAACCCGATGTCCTGATGGCCCTGCGGCTGTTGCTGAAGGGGGAAGGCATCCAAACCGAGGCGGTATCGAGTCCGGCTGAGCTGTTGCGGGCCGCGACGCAGCATCCGTATGACCTGATTCTGATGGACCTGAATTACACACGCGATACGACATCCGGGGCGGAGGGGCTGGATCTGTTGTCGCACTTGAAGGAGTTGCCGGTGGCGCCGCCAGCTATAGTCATGACGGCGTGGTCGAGTATCGAATTGGCGGTGGAAGCGATGCGGCGAGGGGCGGTGGATTTCGTCACCAAGCCGTGGGATAACGCGGGACTGGTTTCGACGTTGCGGAAGAACTACCGGCGCGGACCGGTAGGTGGCCCGCAAGACGATCTGACGATTGCGCGGCAGGTGCAAAACCAGTTATTTCCGCGGTCGTTGCCTGTGTTGCGGACGTTGTCTTATCAGGGGCTTTGCGTCGAGGCGGGTGCAGTGGGCGGCGACTACTATGACTTCATCGCTCTAGGACCTGGGCGCTTGGGATTGGTGTTGGCCGACGTATCCGGAAAGGGGATGGCGGCCGCACTGCTGATGGCGAACCTTCAGGCGACGCTTCGCTCCCTCTGCCAAGCTGCTCCGCCGGATTGGACGGAACTGCTGGCGCAGGTGAATGCATTGTTCTTCGAGAGTACGGCGCCGGAGCATTTCGCCACGGCATTTATTGGGGATTACAACGATGATACGCGCCTGCTGCGGTTCGCGAATTGCGGGCACAATCCGCCTTTTGTGCTGCGCGCTTCGGGGGAGTCGATGCGACTGGGACCGACGGCGACTGTGCTGGGTGCATTCCGGCATATCCGGCCGCAGTGCGCGGAGGTGCGGCTCTACCCAGGGGATTGGCTGGTTCTGTTCAGCGATGGCGTGGTGGAGGCGCAGAACGAGTTTGGCGACCTGTACGGGGATGAAAGGCTGGCGGAAGTGGTGCGCGCAGCGGCCGGAGGCTCCGTGCAGGAAATGGTGGGGGCCGTGCAGGATTCGTTACACCGGTTTGCGAGGGCGGCGGGGCGGGACGATTGGACGATTGTTGTGGCGCAAGCGATGTGAATCGTAGGGCAACGCGTTACAATGGACAGCGCAAAGCAAGCAAGGAGCGCGCGATGAAATCCACATCCAATCGAAGACATTTTCTACAGGCATCGGCGGCCATCGCCACGGCGCAATTTCCCATTTTGGGGGCCAACGACCGGATTCAAGTAGGCATCGTTGGACTGGGCGGGCGAGGCAACGACCATATCAAGTTCTACGGGTCGCTCGATACGGACTGCCGCATTGCGGCGGTGGTGGATGTGAATCAGGCGGCGCGGGAGCGGGCCGTGGCGCGGATTCAGAAGGAGAAGGGCCACGCTCCGAAAGAGTACGCCGACATGCGGGCGATGTATGAATCGAAGGACGTGGATGCGGTATCGATCGCCACGCCGAATCACTGGCATGCGCTGGCCACGATTTGGGCATGCCAGGCAGGCAAGGATGTGTATGTGGAAAAGCCCGCCAGCCACAATATTTTCGAGGGACACCAGATGGTGGCGGCGGCGCGCAAGTACAACCGGATGGTGCAGGTGGGATCGCAGAGCCGGTCGATCGGGCATAAGCAGCGGGCAATCCAACTGATACAGGAGGGCGCGATCGGGCAGGTATATCATGCGCGGGGGATTTGCTACCGGCGGCGTTTTTCCATTGGGCACACGCCGGACGAGCCAGTACCGCCCGGGCTCGATTGGGAGAAATTTCTCGGTCCGGCGCAGATGAAGCCTTATAGCAAGAACAAATTCGCCTACAACTGGCACTGGTTTTGGGATACAGGCAACGGCGACATCGGCAATCAGGGCGTGCATGAGATGGATATCGCGCTGTGGGGATTGGGCCGCGGCGGATGGCCGGAGTCAGTGCAATCGAGCGGCGGAAAGTTTTTGTGGAAGGACGACCAGGAGACGCCGAATTCGCAACAGACTTCGTTCGCATTCGCGGGAGCGCAGATGAGCTTCGACGCGCGGAATCTGCCAACGCCGCCGGAGGGTCTGGTGCCGTTGCGCGGGCCGAACTACGTGGGCAATATTTTCTTCGGCGATTTGGGATTTCTGGTGGTGGATCACGGCGGGTTGCAGATTTACAAGAGCACGGCGGGGAATATCAGCGGCGAAGCGGCTCGCGGATCGGGCGCCGGATCGCGTGAGAAATACGAGAAAACACTCGATGAAAAGGGCACAGGGGAAGATACGGCTCCGCACATGAAGAACTTCTTCGACGCCATCCGGGCACGGAATTACAAGTTGCTGAACGCGGAGATCGAGATCGGAGCGCGGTCGGCGGCGTTCTGCCATTTGGCGAATATTGCCCTGCGGGTGGGGCGCACGCTGCGCATGGATCAATCGGCGGGGCGCTTCCTGGGGGATGACGAGGCCAATTCGATGCTGACGCGCAATTACCGGGCTCCGTACGTGGTGCCGTCACAAGTATGAGCGGCTACCGGCAGACGCCGGTGGCGAAGAGGCTGCGCATTTCAAACGCCAGTCCATCCTCGCGTTGGAAGTCTTTGGCTGCCGCAGTGCTTTTTTCCAGGATGGCGCCAAGGACCTGATTGCGTTTCTCCTCGTCCAGTTCCTTGCCGGCGGCGCTCATGCCAATAAAGGCCGTAGCGTTGAGCCATAGGAATGTGGACCCGGGGAAGAACAGCTCGCAATGGACGCTCCAGACGCGGATGTCGTGAAAAGCGGCGCCGCGGAGCAGGGATTCCATGGCGGCAGGGTCTCCGAACCCATAGCGGTTATCGTGGATGGGACCGAGGTGCTCTTCGGCAATGCGGCGTAATCCGGCGAGGAATGGCATTTCGGAGTCGTTTGCCCAGGTGGCGATGGCGATGCTTCCCCCCGGCTTGAGGGCACGGCGCATTTGCTCGACCGCCGCCGGCTTGTCGGGAAAGAATTGCAGCCCTTGGTGGCAAGTGACAATGTCGAAGGATTCTCCATCTCGCAGAGGGAGCTCCGTAGCCTTGCCCTCGCGCCACTCGATATCCGGTGCGACCCGCCGTGCCACGCTGAGCATGCCCGGATTGCTATCGACTCCGGCGACGCGGCCGGAATCCCCGAGGCGCTGCCGGGCGAGGCGGGCCACGATTCCAGTTCCGCACGCCACATCGAGAACATGATTTCCGGGAACAAGAGCCGTCTCGTCCAGTAGCTTTTCGGCAAAGGGACGAAAGAGTGGACCGACGAGGTGAGTTTCGTATATTTCGGGGAAACTCGATGGTTGTATCGCGTAGGCAGACAGTGTCATCTCGATAGCCTCCCGATCTGGGGCGGCAGTATATCACACTATCGCTTGAGGTGAAGTTTCCCGTCGATGCGATCGAGGTCCATCTGACCGGAAGCGTTCAACTGGTCCTTGTTGCGCATTTCGGCGAGGATGGCGCGGGCCTGTTCGTACATGGGTCGGGCCTGGTCTTTTCGAGAGAGGGCAGTGTAGATATCGCCGAGTTGTTCCTTGGATTCGGCGACTTCGCCGCGTGCGCCTACGCTGACGGCGTTTCGTCTGGCCAGGTCGAGACGAATGTCGAGGGCGGCCTTGGCTTCGTCAAGGGCCTTGGCGGATGCGCCGGAGTGGAGCAAGGCTTCGGCGATGCGGTAACGGCAGGTGGCGAGCATGCTATGGGCGCGCATGTCGCCGGCATCGGCGGCGGTGAGGCTTTCAAACTGGGGAAGTGCCTGGCGATAATGCCGTAGGGCTTCCGCCGTGTGGCCAGTACGAAATAGAGCCAAGCCGTAGGCAACCAGCGATTGCGCCATGGCGGACTGCATTTGAGTATTTTGCGGATGTGCCTTGGCGAGGCTGAGGTCAATCTCCAGCGCCTTGGCGTAGTGGGGCATGGCTTCCGATGGCCGCTTGAGGTAGAAGAGAATGCTGCCGAGGCGGGAATGGGCGAGTGCAAGCCCACGGCCTTCGTCAATGGAGACATCTTCGCGGGCGGCAAGGCGCTGCCAAAGCTTGAGCGCTTCCTGGCGGGTTTCGAGGACTTCCTTCCACTGGCCCAGTTGAGAGAGAGTGCCGCCGAGCGATGTGTAACTGGAGGCGAGTTCGCGCTGGAGCTGCCGGTTCTTGGGGTCTGCCTGAAGCAGCCCGGCACGGATGGCAATGGTTTTCCGATCGAGGTTAAGGGCTTGGCGGTGGTCGCCGGTCACCTTGAGAATGGCACTCAAGCGCTGGTAGATGGTAGCCAGCTCCTGTTGGGCGATGCCGTTGCCGGACTGCTTCTGGGCGATGGCCTCGCGAATGGCGAGTGCTTTGCGATAGCTGGCCAGCGCGCCGGCGGTGTCGCCGAGATTGGCGGTGAGCGGACGGCCGAGCACGTCGCCCATTTTTTCGTAGGCAACGGCGAGTTCGCGTTGGAGTTCGAGGTCAGCGCTCGATTCCTTAGCCAAGCCATCGAGATAAGCGAGCGAATGCCAGACCATGGTCTTGCGGACCTCGACACCACCGGGCATGGAGGAGAGCGCTTCGTCCATCTGGAACATCATCATGTTCGCCATACGGCGGACATCCTGGAACCGGCGCTCGGCACGGGCACGTTCTTCGCGGGCGATCCGAGCTTGACGAGCCGTGGAGAGAATGCCGGCTGTGAGGGCAATGAGGATACCGGCGAATGCGGTAACAGCGAGACGATTGCGGCGAACGAACTTTCTGGCTCGGTAGGCGACCGTATCGGGGCGGGCCTGAACGGGATGGCCTTTCTTGTATCGCTGGAGGTCGGCGGCAAGTTGGTCGACAGAGGCGTAACGGCGTTCGGGTTCGAGGTGAATCGCCTTAAGGATGATATTGTCGAGGTCACCGGCGAGCGCGCGGTTGCCGCTCGCTTCGCTTGGCTTCCGCGGCGGATTCTGCTGAATTTCCTGTAGAATGCCTTCCGGGATACGGGAAGTGAACTGAAACGGGCGCTTGCCGGTGAGCAGTTCGTAGAGGATCAGGCCGAGGGAATAAACATCGCTCCAGGTGGAGATAGGTTCGCCACGCAGTTGTTCCGGGCTGGCGTAGGCAGGAGTCATGGCACGAAGGGCGACGGTGGTGGAGTCGACGGATTCTCCGTCCATGAGGCGGGAGATGCCGAAGTCGAGGAGTTTGGGAACGCCGTTGGGGGCAATGAGGACGTTCGATGGCTTCAAGTCGCCGTGAACGATGAGGTTGTGATGGGCGGCGCTGACGGCGGCGCATAGCTGATCGAACAGGCGCAGCTTTTCCTCGAGCGATGCGGAGGCAGTGAATTGGTCGAGGGTGAGCCCTTCCACCAGTTCCATGGCGAAGTAGGGCCGGCCGTCGCGAGTGACGCCGACATCGAGAAGGCGGGCCACGTTGGGGTGCGAGAGACGGGCGAGGATCTGGCGTTCGCGGCGGAAGCGGCGGATGAGGGAATCGTGGGCAAGGCCGGGCCTCAAGATCTTGAGGGCGACCATCATGCGGAACTGCTCGTCTTCGCGGACGGCACGGTAGACGATCCCCATTCCACCTTCGCCGATCTTGGAGAGAATGCGATAGGGGCCGACGCGGGGTTCGACCTCAGGGAGTTCGGGAGGTGTTTCGAGGAAATCCGCTTCCTGGCCGGCGTCTTCAAGGAGACGCTCGACTTCGGCGCGGAGTTCGGTATCGTCGCCGCAGAGGTCGGCCAGCAGCCCTGTTTTTTGCGGATCTTCGTGTTCGAGAACCGTGTTGAGAACCTGCTTGACCTGCTGCCAGCGAGTGGGGGTCACGGCCTTCTCCGAGCCCTGACTTCCTTAAAAAGCCAGAGCTTAGCCGTGGCCCACTCGCGTTTCACCGTCGCTGTGGATAGTCCCAGCGTTTGGGCGGTCTCCTCCACCGATAATCCGGCGAAAAATCTGAGTTCGACGACCTTGGCTTGGCGCGGGTCCATGCGCTCCAGCACTTCGAGGGCTTCGTTCAGGGCGAGGACGTCGACATCTTTGGATTCGGGCACTCCGATCGCTTCGTCCAGAGAGACACGTGGAGCCTCGCCGCCGCGCTTGTCGGCCTGGCGGGCGCGGGCGTGGTCAATGAGGATGCGGCGGATCTGTTGGGCGGCGATGCCGAAAAAGTGAGCGCGGTTCTGCCAGACGACGCGCTGGTCCGCGAGCTTGAGGTAGGCTTCGTGGACGAGGGCGGTGCACTGTAGAGTGTGATCCTGACGCTCCGAGTAAAGGTGTTTGCGGGCAACCCGTTTCAGTTCGTTGTAGACGAGCGGGGTGAGCTCGTCAATGGCGTGGCGGTCGCCCTGGCCCATGCGCCCCAGGATGGTAGTAACGCCTTCACCGGCGGGTACTGGGGTGGCCTCCAGTGTTGTCATATTGTCCTCTTGGGGCGTATCGCGAGGATCGTCGGGAAATTGGATCATCAAAGCCGGGTTTTTTTTCGGATCAGTTGGCGGAGGCACGCTCTTGTTGTTTTGCGGGACGGGGGCGAAATTCAGTATACCGGGTGTTGACCTCCTGGCGGAGGTTCTTGAAGAGCATGAAGCGGGCGGAGAAGCGGGCGTGCATATCTTCTTCGACCCAGATGCCGGGGGCTGCTTCGGTACGAACGAGGCGGAACGTGGTACCTTTCGTGACTTTGGCGGCCAAGCCGAAGGCCATGTTGACGTTATCGAACATTTCCGCCTCCACGAAGACGAGTTCCCCGGAGGCTTTGTCGAGGATGCAACGGCCTTTCATTTTTTCAAACATGCGGGATTTCATGGACTTCGGGGAGTAGCCGGGGCGTGGGGTAAAGGTGTAGGCGAGACCGGCGCGGCCCCGGAAGGTCTCCGGGCCGGTGAACTGAAAGTTCATGGCGTCTGGGAATTCGCGGATGAGTGCCATGTGGTCTTCCTCCTTTTTCGGGGAAGGTTTTGGAGGGCCTTGCTTGGCGAGCCTCTCGCGGTAAGCCATCACACTCCGGCGGATGGTTTCCTCCTGCTGCGCGATTTCTTCCTTGGATAGCGGCTGGTCGTCTCTGGCGATGGTGCGCATAATGACCAAGTCTTCATAGGGCTCACGGCGTACTGTGATGACTTCCTTGGACTTAACGGCGCCGCTGGCGTCGAGTTCGCGTTTCTCACGGCGACGAACGAAGAAGAGCTTGTCGAGATTATCGTCGGCCTGGATGAGGAGTTCGGCAGCCTTGCGCATCGCCGGCCGGTGATCTTCCGGGGTGGCCGGGAGTGCAGACGGAAGGAGAGCCAGCAGAATGGAC
>CAYOBO010000003.1:14563-26227 GCA_964402295.1 uncultured Candidatus Solibacter sp.
TCGTCTCGGCAGGGATTGGACAGCAGCCAGGTCGCCGAGCGGCAGCGGGAGTTTGGGCGGAATGTACTACCCACCAAGCAGGCTCCCACACTGCCGGTGATTTTCCTGCACCAGATTGCCAGCCCGTTGATTTACATACTGCTGGCGGCGGGCGTGGTGGCAATCGGCATGGGGGACGCATCCGACGCCGGATTTATCTTCGGAGTAGTGCTGTTGAATGCGGGACTTGGGACATACCAGGAGTACAAGGCGGAGAAGAGTGCGGCGAATCTGCAACAGATGCTGCGGATCTCAGCGCGTGTCCGGCGGCGGGAAGGGGTTCAGGAAATCGCGGCAGAGGAGCTTGTTCCCGGGGACATTGTTTACCTGGAATCGGGGGTCCGGGTGCCGGCGGACATGCGATTGCTAGATGCGAACAATCTGGCCATCGACGAGGCGTTTCTGACGGGCGAATCCGTGCCGTCGGAAAAGCAAGTCGCGCCGCTCGCTCCTGACCTGCCCGTAGCCGATCGCCACAATATGGCATTTGCCGGGGCGATGGTTACCGTGGGCCGTGGTTTGGGGGTGGTGGTGGCAACGGCGTTGCGCACGGAGGTGGGCAAGATTGCCAAGACGGTGACCCTGGCAGAGGGGACAAAGCCGCCGCTGGTGATGCGGATGGAAAAATTCGCGCATCAGGTGAGTTGGGCGGTGCTGGGAGCATGCCTTCTGCTAGGTGGTGTAGCTATCGGACGGGGCATGCCAATGGTGGATGTGTTCTTTCTGGCAGTGGCGCTGGCCGTCTCGGCGATACCGGAAGGACTGCCTGTTGCAATGACGGTGGCTTTGTCCATCGGCACCAGCCGCATGGCGAAGCGGAATGTGATTGTACGGCGGTTGACGGCGGTGGAAGGGTTGGGCAGTTGCACGTTCATCGCCAGCGACAAGACAGGCACGCTGACGCTGAACAAGCAGACAGTGCAATCGGTGTGGACGCCCCAGAGCGGCAGATTCGTAACAAACGGCGCGCAAGTGGGGATACGCCGGATGGACGGGGAAGCGGTTTCGGAGCCGGAGCAGCAAAACGTGGCCCGGTTGATACGGCTGGGAATGATTGCGAGCGAAGCCGCCGCGAAAAGGGGCGTTGGTGGCAATTGGGAGTTCTCTGGCGATGCGGTGGACGTGGCATTTTGGGATCTGGGCGTCCGCTTGGGAGTGGATGTGGAGGTGGTCGCGGCATTGGCGAAGGCGGGCGAGATTCCGTTCGAATCAGAGCGCGCCTACTCAGCGGCGTTCTACTTCGAGGAGGGCCAACTCCAAGTTGCGGTGAAGGGCGCGCCAGAGGTGTTGCTCGGCCGCTGTGGCGCTGCAAGTGAGGAAGCAGAGAAGGAACTCGGCGCATTGACTGCCTCCGGACACCGTGTGATGGCGATTGCGCACGGGACCATCCCCCGAGCGCCGGAAGGGCGGCCGCTGGATGAGCGGGATCTGCCGGGGTTGGAGTTCGTAGGGTTCGCCGGGCTGATCGATCCGCCACGGACGGAGGTGCGTGAAGCAGTGGAGAAGTGCCGGGCGGCTGGGATCGAGGTGGCAATGGTCACGGGAGACCATCCGTTGACCGCGCTGGCGATTGCTCGAGAAGTAGGGATTCCGGCGGCTGCCGATCAAGTGGTGACAGGGAAGGAACTGAGCGCTCTCGGCTCATCCGAGGTCCCACAGTTTTTGGAGAGGGTCAAAACGGCACGGGTATTTGCGCGGGTCAGCCCCATGCAGAAGCTGGAGATTGTGGAAGGTCTGATGAAGATGGGGCACTTTGTGGCGGTGACGGGCGACGGAGTCAATGACGCTCCGGCACTGAAGCGGGCGAATATCGGAGTGGCAATGGGTTCGGGGACGGATGTAACGAAGGAGACTGCATCGATCATTGTCACCGACGACAACTTCGCCTCGATCGAGGCCGGGGTGGAAGAAGGCCGTTTTGCTTACGATAACATTCGCAAGGTGACTTACCTGCTGATCTCGACGGGATTCGCCGAGGTGGTGCTGTTTACGCTGGCAATCCTGACGGGGATGCCGATTCCGCTCGTTCCCGTGCAGTTGCTATGGCTGAATCTGGTGACGAATGGCATTCAAGACGTTGCATTGGCGTTTGAGGGCGGAGAACCCGGCGCCATGCGGCGGCCGCCGAGGAAGCCATCGGAGGGGATCTTCAACCGGCTGATGATCCAGCAGACGATTGTGTCAGGCCTGACAGTGGCCGCCACTGCGTTTGTGAGCTTCTATGTCCTGTTGAACCAGTTCGGCATGAGCGAGTTCGAAGCACGGAACCGGCTGTTGTTGCTGATGGTGCTGATGGAGAATTACCACGTACTGAATTGCCGGTCGGAGTATGTATCGGCATTCCGGGTACCGTGGCGGCGCAATGTGGTGCTGGCGTGGGGGATTCTGGCGGCGCAAGGAATCCATATCGCCGCAATGTTTTTCTCACCCGCGCGGCAGGTTTTGCAGGTGGCGCCGGTGTCGTTGCAGGAGTGGGTGGTACCGTTAGTTGTAGCTTCGGTGGTGCTGTTTGCGATGGAGATTTTCAAGGTTTGGACACACGGTGTGAAGACGGCATGGCCCAAGGAGCAGGGGAGATTGGAGGAACGGTGAAGGCGAGCGAGATCATGGCAACGCCGGTTCACGTCGTCGATGAGAGTTGTTCGCTCGAAGAAGCGGCGCGCAAGATGCTGACCTACAAAATCGGCTGTCTGCCGGTGGTGAATGCTGACGGGCAGTTGACGGGTATCGTAACGGAATCCGATTTTGCCGCCAAGGAGAAAGGGGTGCCGTTTTCGCTGTACCGGTTTCCACAGGTGTTCGGCGAATGGATGCCCAAGCAGGGCGTGGAAAGCATGTATGCGGCCGCGCGGAACCGCACCGTCCGAGAGGTGATGAGCCGGCATGTGGCGATATTGGATGCCGATGACGATTTGGAGACCGTACTGGAGAAGATGCTTCGCACGGGCTACCACCGGCTGCCAGTGACATGTGGCGGTGTGCCGGTAGGAATTGTCGCGCGGCACGATCTATTGCGGCTGATGGTGCGGACGCAAGGGATGGCGGAAGCTTGAACGTGGACTCCGTATTTGCGTTCGGGCTTCTCACAGCCGGGCTGGCGCTTCTACTTTTTAGCGGACGGCACTTTGTCGAGGCGATTGCGGCGATTGCCGAGGCGCTTGGCGTTCCGCCGGTAGTGGTGGGGATGACGCTGGTTGCTTTTGGCACGTCCACGCCGGAGTTGGTGATCAATGTGCTCGCCGCCTCGCGGGGGGAGACGGCGCTGGCATTCGGCAATATTGCCGGCTCTTCGACCATTAATATCGGCTTTGTACTGGCTGTTACGGCGATTGTGCGTCCGCTGAAGGTGGAGCCGTCGCTGATCACGCGCGAGATCCCGATGTTGTGGGTCGCGGTGGGTGCGCTGCTGGTTCTGAGCCACGACATCTGGTTGAACGGCGCGGCGGTGGATTCACTGGAGCGGAGCGACGGACTGATCCTGCTGTTGCTGTTCGGGATTTTCGTGTACTACACAGCGATCTACTCGCTGGCCAAACGAAAGCTGACGGGGATGCAGGCGGCGGACGCGTTCCTGGAGGAAGCGGAGCAGGAGGCCGAAGGCTTGCGGCGCGGATCGCTGCTTCGTCACGGAGCGATCACGGGCTTGAGCCTGGTAGGCATATCGCTGGGAGCAGACTGGACCGTGGATGGGGCAACTGGCGTGGCGCGGTGGTTGGGCATGAGTGAGAATCTGATCGGGTTGACGATTGTTTCCTTCGGGACGACACTGCCCGAACTGGTGACTTGCATCGCGGCGGCGCGCAGGGGAGACGCCGATATCGCGCTGGGCAATGTGGTGGGATCGAACTTGTTCAATATTCTGGCGATCGGGGGCATGGTGTGTACGGTGAGTCCGGTGGCGATTCCGCCGGGCGGGGGGATTGATCTGGCATTCATGGCGCTACTTTCGGCGGTTTTGCTGCCGCTGGCGATTCGCAGCGGACAGACTGTGACGCGCGGGGAAGGCGTGCTGCTGATGGGGGCTTATGTAGGGTTTCTTGTCTGGCGGTTGCGGGGATTCTAACTCATCTGGGGCGGAGGGGGTGGCCTTCGGGGGCGTAGATCTTGTCCGCCATTTCATCGCTGCCCTTGGGAAAGCGTGGCCGGGAAGTAGCGCATGACGTGCGGGTCGGCGTTGAGTTGGGGCGGCGTTTCGATCACTCGATGAAGCCTTCGTTGCGCAGGTCGTCGAGCAGATCGCCATTGGCGTTGCGCGGGTAGCCGTAGAGCCAGAAGGCATCGGGGTTGTCGTCGCAATCCCAAATGCTCGATTCCGTAAAAACCAGCAGGCGGCGAAAGCGCGCGTCCGCTTCTTCGATCTCCGATTGCAGGCCGAGGCGGGAGAGGATGGCCCTGAGGTCGAGATCGTTGCGGTAGTCGTAGAGGGTGAGGGGGTAGCCGTGTTCGACCTGGCTGACGAACTGGTTGTACTGCTCAATGAGGCCTTTCTTGCCAGCCTTGACGATGTGTTCGGGATAGTCGTTTTCCTTGAGGAATGCTGTCACTTCGGCTTCGGTCATGGGGTTCAGTTCCTCCTGGCCTGGCGGTGAAAATAGCGCTCGCCGTCGTTGGGGATGAAGAAGGTGCGGATGGTGCGGTCTTTATTAAAGGCGAGGAACCAGCCCTTCTTCTTGTGGAAGCGGGTGATGACGCCGTCGGCGCGGACCGCTTCGAGGATTTCCGATGATAAGGGGGCGTCGCGGAGTTCCTGGGCGAATTTCAGATATTGCTGCTTGGTGATTTTGCCGAATTCGTGGCCGTGCTTTTTATAGTGGTCGTCGTATTGGCGGGCGGAGCGGAAGCCTTGCGCGAGGAGAGTGATGGCGCACAAGAAGAAAACAATCAGGGCCGCCGATGAACGCCGATAAACGCCGATCAGATTAGTACTTGAATTGGACTTTGTCCGCGGCGTAGTCAATCGACACCTCTCTTCCGCCGTTCAGGATGGAAAGACGGCCGGCTTCGGTCACGTATTCGTTGTAGCGGGAGTTGGCGGGTGTTGCCATGACTCCGGCTTTGTCGATTTCGGCGAGGATCTGCCGGCGTTGTTCCAGCGGGCCTTGCACGCGAAGGATCTGTTCCAGGATGAATTCGACGGAGCGGAAGCCGTAGCCGACGGGAGTGAGCCCGGGGCCGCCGAGATCGACGTACTGCATGTAGTCCGGACTCGGTTCGGCGTACTGGGTTGCACCGGGACCGCCGGGGTTGCGGATGTAGCTGTAACTCATGCCGCGGTATTGGTCGTCGTGTCGGAGCCAGGCTCCCGTGTCGTCTTGCGCGAAATAGAGAGTCATGCCCTGGGTGTTGGTTCCTGGGGCGGCGTCGGGGAAACTGAGTGAATTTTGGACGTTCAGGGCGGCGCCGTTTTCCCAGATGACGCGCGCGTCGGACCAGAGGAAACCTTCCTTGCCGTTGGGATACTTATCCTTGATGCCGTAGACGCTGACAGAGACAGGCAACAGGCCGGTGATGAAGTGGACGAGATCGACGTAGTGGCAGCCGATGTAGGTGAAGGCATCGGAGTGCTCAGTGGTGCACCAGTTCTGGAAATTGGAGTGGCGGTAATACCACTTCTCCATCAACGTCGCCGTGCCGAGCTTCAGTTCGCCGAACAATCCTTCCTTGTAGCGGCGGCGGGCGAGGAGGCTGCGGTCGTCGAGGCGCTTGTGGTATTCGACGCCAACGGCGAGTCCGCGCGCGCGCGCTTCCTGTTCGATGATGTGCGATTCCTTCACGGTAAGCACGAGCGGTTTGACACAGCAGACGTGCTGATCGTGGCGGAGCGCGGCCATGGTGACATCGAAGTGAAGTTGATCTGGAACGGCAGCGATGACGATCTGGTGGGGAGGCAACTGGGCGATGGCTTCGTCGAAACAGCCTCCGGGAATGGCATGGAAGGAATGGCCCGGGAAGGCGCGCAAGATACCGGGTGCAGCGGCGAGCTCCTTGAGAGAGCTTTCGCGCTGTGAACAGACAGCGATCTCGCCGATGCGGCCTTTGCGCTGCAATTGGTATAGAGCGGGCAGAATCTGGTCGTGCGCGATCATGCCCGCGCCGATCATCAGAACTTGCGGTGCGCTCATCGCGCGGCGGCCTCCACTTTGTGTTCGGCGGCAACTTCGGCGAAGGCTTCCTCGAAGACCTGGAGGCTCTCGGCCAGAGCATCGTCGCTGATGGTGAGCGGAGGACAGATCTTGACGGTGGCGCCGCCGAATCCGACGGGCATGAACATCAGCAGGCCTTTGTGCCAGCAGCGCTCGACGATATCCCAGGCGAGATCGGGATGCGGTTCCTTGTTGGCGCCGGGCTTGATGCAGGCAACGCCGGCAACGAGTCCCTTGCCGTCGACGCAACCGATTTCCGGAAACTTCGCGGCCATGGAGCGGAGGCGGGCGTGAAGGATGGCGCCTTTGCGTGCCGCCTGCGCGGGCAGATTTTCGCGTACGACGACTTCGAGCGAAGCCAGCGCCGCGGCGCAGCAGACGGGGTTGCCGCTGTGCGTGGAGCTCATGCTACCCGGGGGGTGCAGATCCATCACGTCGGCGCGTCCGGCGACGGCGGCGAGGGGCAACGAACTGGAGATACCCTTACCCCAAGTGCTGAGATCGGGCACGATGCCGTAGTGCTCAAAGCCCCACATGGTGCCCGTACGGCCGAAGCCGGCCTGCACTTCGTCACAGACCAGCAGCGCTTTGTGGCCGTCGCACCACTTGCGGAGCTGCTGCATGTATTCCACGGGCGCAAACGCAGCGCTGCCACCCTGATAGGTTTCGAGGATCACACCGCAGACGTTGGGCCCATTGACGCCTTGGTCGGCGAGGCACTTGAGGAAGAAATCGAAGGATGTATCGGGAGTGCGGAAGCCATCGGGGAAGGGCACCTGGACGAAGCCGGGGTCGAGATTGACAATCCATTCCTTGAGTGCGGGAATGCCGCCGGCCTGCTGCGAGCCGAGGGTGCGGCCGTGGAATGCTTTCTCGAAACTGACGATGATGTTCTTCTTGCGGCCGCCCACCTTGATGCCGTGTGTGCGGCAGAGTTTGATGGCGCATTCGACGGCCTCGGAGCCGGTGGAAAGCAGGAAGACTTTCTTGTGGCCCTCGGGCAGGAGTTCCGAGAAGCGCTCGGCGAACCGGGCGCGGGCCGCGTTGGGGAACATGTAGCTGGCGATCATGTGCGATGCCGTCTGTTCCTGGATGGCCTTGATGACGTCGGGGTGCGAATGGCCGGCGTTGGTGATGAGTACGCCACTCGACCAGTCGATCCAGCAATTGCCGGCGGGGTCGTAGATCTGGAAGCCTTCGGCGCGATCCCACACAACGGGGGGTTGGCCTTGCATGGCCCGCAATTCGGTTCGATGCAGCGATTCCAGCATCGGGACGGTTTCGGGAGCGGGCAGCGGAGTGGCGATTTTCCGGTACTGCGAAGAGACGGGCGGAACGGGCTTCGGGGTGATGGAGAACTCTCTAGCCATGAGGTTTCATTTTCGGACGTGGGGAGGGTGCGGTGCAAGGGCGGGACGCGTGAGGCACGCCTACGATCCGGCCGGAATTGTGATTGGATAGATGAGTATGATCGAAGCCAAGAATGAGCGCTTCTGGCAGTGCATGGACCGCGGCGCGAAGATCGAGCGGATGGCGTTGGATGTGAAGCAGCCGCGGGCGGCGTTGTTCAGCCGGCGGGGGTATCTGCTGATTGCCGATCCGGGCGCGGGGCGCATTTTGCGCTGGGAGCGGAACCAGTCCAGCGCGGTTCGGGAAGGCTCCGCGGTGGAGAGCATCACCTTCGATCATCAGGGTCGGCTGCTGGCGTGTGAGAAAGATCAAGTGACCCGCACGGAGAAAAACGGCGCGATGACCTTGCTCGCTCCCGCGCGCGGGCCGCGGGATCTGGTGTACGCGATCGACGGCAGCGTGTATTTTACGGCGGAAGGCACGGTGTTTCAGGTGACGCGGGAACGGGCGGGCGTGGGCGGAAAGGCCGGCGCGGGCACTGTGCGGGCCGTGGCGAAGGAAGGCGGGCAGTATGTGGCACTGGCGCCCAACCAAAGCAAGCTTTACGTTTCCGATGGGCAGGGCGCGATTCGGGTGTACGATATCGCGGCGGATGGAGCACTGGGGGCAGGCCGTGTATTCGTGCGCACGGCGTGCCAGGGCTTAAAAACAGACGAAGCGGGAAATGTTTGGACGGCCACGAAGGGCGGCGTGGTGGTGTTCGATGCGCAAGGCGCGGAGTTGGGGTCGGTACGCCTTCCCGAAGCGGCGAACAATCTGAATTGGGGCAGCGGATTCCGCGGCCTGTATGTTACGGGCGCGGCCGGTGTGCATCACTTCCCGACGAAGACCAACGGCACACGAACCTACTGATTGGATTGCAGGTCGATCAATCCGACCGTGGGATGGGTACGGCCCGTGTTGAACAGGACATAACGGCCGGTCCAGTCGAACGAAGCATGGGCGTGCACTTCGCGATGCTTATCGCGCAGGCCGGTGGCGAGCAGGCGCAGATTGCCGGTGGCGGTTTCGAGCAGCCAGAGCCTGCCGTCGAAATCGTCGAGCACCACCTGCTTGCCGTCGGGTGCGGCGGCGGCATGCCAGAAGCGGCCTTCCTTCAACATGCGCGATGAGCCGTCCTTGGAAACCAGCATGACACCCACCTTGTCGTTGACCATGGTCATGTCGCCGGTGCCGTAGACCCAGGCCTCGTGGGTTACCCATTCCTTGAGGGGCGTAAACCAGGATTTCGGATCGGTGCGGTAGTAGAAGGGCCGGTTGCCGTTGCCGTCCGCGTTCACGATCCATGTGCGTTGCGGAGCGTAACCGCCGGTTTCCCAGACGTAGAAAATCAAGGGGTCGGTGGGGCTGTGCTGCACGTGACCTATATTAAACCCCTGTGTCAAAACGGTCTTGTAGGATCCGGTAGCGATATCGATGAGTCCGATCTCCCAATTCGCGTCATCGCGCTTCTTGGAGACGGCCAGCGACTTGCCGTCGTGCGATACGGAAGGCTGGCGCGGCCCGCCCACATGAGGCGGTGGAACGGCTCCTATCCTGCGAATCGCACCGGATTCGACGTCAAGCGCCATGACGTCGTGCCCCTGCATGTAGAACAAGCGGCGTTTGTCGCGCGGATCGGGGCATGCGGTGGAAGGGGAGGTGTTGGGATCGATTGTGAATTGACGCGACTTTCCGGTGGCCACTTCGTAGGCGTGGATTTGACCACCGGAGGAGAAGATGGCGTAGCGGGAATCGGCTGTAAAATTCGGAAAGTGGTAATACAGGTTGCTGGCAGTGCGGCCAGGCGGGGTGAATTCGACGATGCGTAGTCCGGTCACCGGGTCGCGATAGGATTGCGCGAAAGCGATGCTGCACAGAAGAAAGAAAAAGCGGATCATGAGGATCACTCTGTAGATGAGTGTCTCAGATCCGCTTTGTAATCTGGGCGTGTGTAAGGAGCCTAGGAGGATCGGCGCCTGACAAGAAATTTCTCCAGCGCTCCGGGTTCGTCCAGGATGTCCTGTTCAATCTCGCGCAATTCGCGTTCAATCAGGCTCCATTCGGTATCCTGCCCGTGGGCAGGGCTACGCATCTCGGCCCGTTTCCGGTCGAGCGTCTCCAAGGTGGCGACGCTTTGTTCCAATCTCTCCTTTAGACTCCTCATGGCCATCCTCCTTGGGGGCCTCGACGCTTGATCCATCCTGGGGCGTCTCACTGAGGCCTCACATTTATAGATGCGAAAACCGGGGTAAAAATTCCGTCAAAATATTGCCACCCCACTTTTTTCATCGGCCGTTGTCGGCTCGGCCTGTAGAGGATGGGAGTTTGGGGAGTTCTGCCGGATGGCTTTTTCGAGTTTCTCGCGCAGTTCGGGGAAGGATACGGGCTTGGGCAGGAAATCGTCCATACCGCTTTCCAGACACTGTTCGCGATCGCCCTGCATATTGTTGGCGGTCATGGCAATGATGGGAATGCGGCGTCCGTCGCCGGCGGCAGCTTCGCGGGCTCGGATCTCGGCGGTGGCCTCGAAGCCATCCATTTCCGGCATTTGGCAGTCCATAAGGATAACGTCGTACGTTCCGGCGGACCACTGGCGGACCGCGGCGAGGCCGTTCGGCGCAATATCGACACTACAGTTCAGTTTTTCGAGGAGGCGCTTGCCGATTTTCTGATTGACAGCGTTGTCCTCCACCAGCAATACACGGCAGAGTGCGGCAAGCGGCTCTGTCTGAGAGCCCTGGGCGGCGTCATCGCTGAGCGACTGGCGAGTGAGAATGGGCTTGGGCACGATGCCCTGTCTGGCCGCTGCCCAGGCTTGTCCGAGAGCATTCATGAGGACTGCGGCAAAGACCGGCATCACAAGGTATGCGGAGTAGCCGGCTTCCTCCATTGCTGCCCTCTCTCCAGCCACGGCGTAAGGCGCAATGCGCAGGCAAACGGGGTCCGGGATGCGTTGGCGTATGCCGGAGGCGATCTGTTGGGGATCCCAGGACTCAGACTGCTCACCCCCGATCAGGAAGATGCGGTAATCGGCGTTCTCCGTACACAAGAGGTCTTGCATCTCGGCAACGGAGTAGGCTTGCCGATGGGCGATGTGGCATCCATCCAGTTGTCTTGCCAGGATGGCCGCGATGGCCGGGTTGGGTTCCAGCACCAGCACCTGGACGCTGCGCAGGTCAAGCGGGCAGTAGCCTCCGGAGATGGCGGCTTTGTACTTCTTGAGCGGCAGATCCAGTTGGAAGATCGTGCCGGCATTGACCTCGCTGTCGACAGTGATGGCGCCGCCCATGAGTTCGGTGAGCCGCTTGGAAATGGCCAGCCCCAGTCCTGTTCCGCCGAACTTGCGGCGCATGGAGGAGTCTGCCTGCTGGAAGGGATGGAAGAGGCGGTGCAGGCGATCTTCGGGGATACCGACGCCGGTGTCTGCAACCGAGATGAACATGCGGGCAGTGTCTTCATCCTCTTCGAGTACCAGAACGTCGACGGCGACTTGGCCACGCTCGGTGAACTTGACGGCGTTCCCGGCGAGGTTCAGCAAGATCTGGCGGATCGCTCCACTGTCTCCGAGGAAGCGGACCGGGGCATCGCTCGGATACCCCACCAGCAGCGTGATTCCCTTCTGGCTGGCGCGCACGGACACCGCATCCATGACTTCCGACAGCGTTTGCTGCAAGTCGAAGGGAACCGCTTCCACTTCGAATTTGCCGGCTTCGATCTTGGAGTAGTCGAGGATGTCGTTGATGATCTGGAGGAGGGAATCGGCGGAGCGCTGCACGATGCCGGCGCATTCGCGTTGATCGGGGTTGAGTGGGGAATCCAGGAGAATATTGGTCATGCCGATGATGGCATGCATCGGCGTGCGGATTTCATGGCTGACAGTAGCGAGGAAATTCGTCTTGGCCTGGGCCGACGATTCAGCGAGTAGCGTAGCCTGCTCCAGTTGTTGGGAGTAGCTGGCGAGCCGCTGTTCGGCCTGGCGCCGCTCCTCCACCTCGGCCTGCAACGCGGCGTTGAGCTTTCGTAACTTGCGGTTGCCGCGGCGGGCGCGTTTTCGGGCGTCTGCGATACTCCTGTTGGCCTCGATGATCTG
>CAYOBO010000003.1:26327-137389 GCA_964402295.1 uncultured Candidatus Solibacter sp.
CGCGGCGGGCGCGTTTTCGGGCGTCTGCGATACTCCTGTTGGCCTCGATGATCTGCGCAGCCATCAAGGCAATCAGGATCAATCCCAGCACGAACGCGGCCTCGGGCAAAGCCGTCAGGCGGGAATCGACGAAATCGCGGTGCGCATGGGTCTCCAGTATCCAGGAGCGTCCGGCAAAGGTCCAACCCGTTTGGCGGCGCAGTCCGGAAGGCGGCTGCGTGGAGTCCCGATAGCTGGCCACTTCCCGCCCGGACATTCGATCGCGCAAGACGAAGTCGAGCCCGCTGGTGGAGTGCCGCTGGGCCACGGTCTGGAGCAAGCTATCGAGCCGGATCACACAGAGGAGGGCGCTGCCGGGCTGTTCGTTGTCGAGGACCGGATAGATGACAATGAAATCGGTTTTTCCGGGTGAACCGAGGACTCCGAAAGCGGGCGCCGCGGCAACGGGATTCCTTGACCGGAGCGCTCCCTCAATGGTTTGCAGCCAGTCCGGATGCGAATCCAGGTCAACACTGCTCTCCAGGCCAGGTAGTGGTGCGGGCTCCGTGAAACGGAGTGCGAAGCGTGGCCGTTCCGGCGCGCGGCCGGCTCCTGGGGTCTGGCCGGCTACGGCATCGATCCGGTCCACCCAGGCGACCGCGAGGAGATAAGGTAATTCCTCCAGCACCGGGTGAGTGATGGCCCGTATTTCCGCGGCGTTGGGAGTGCGCCGTGACGCCCATAACGCGGCCAGAGTCCCAAAGTGGGCTTGGCTATGGCGTAGTTCTTCCTGTAGCTCGCGCTCCACACCGGCGCTTTGTTTTTCCAATTGACTGGCTGCGATCTGACTCTTCAAGCGCCAAGCCGCGACGTACACTGCGACGTTGAACAGGAACAGCGCAACCAGCACCCAGATCTTGATCCGGCAGCGTGGCCGTCCACACCGCGGAAACCATCGCGGCAGTTGCATAGTGACCTTATCGTCATGTAAGTTCTACCCATGAACCGCCGCCAGTTACTTCGACTCGCCCCCGCTGCCATGCTTGCCGCGCCAGGCTTCCGCACACCGGCCAGCGCTGCTCCACCGCTTCCCTTCGCGGGTGAGAAGAGCAAACTGAAGATTACGGGTATACGGCTTGTGCGCACTCGTCCGCGCAAGCCGCTGCCGGCCTATCAGCCCGCACCGAACTCCTGGTCGACGCAAGGGGTAGAGGTGGCGAATCCCATGTCGGTCTATCCCGAATACAAGGCGATGCGTTCCCTGTTCATGCCGGATCCCGGCAAGGTGCCGTCTTTCACCGTTGAAATCACAACCGACAAAGGAATCAAAGGCTACGGAAACGGGGGACCGGGCGGGGGAATGGTGGTCATCGAGCACTTGACGAAACTGCTGATGAACCGCGATCCATTCGACATCGAGAGAAACTGGGACATTTGCTGGCGTTCCACAATGTCCTACGGACGGATGGGCGTGACGATGAACGCCATCAGCGGCGTCGATATGGCGATGTGGGACATTATCGGCAAGGCTCTGGACATGCCGGTATACCGGCTGATCGGCGGTGAAGTGAAAGACAGGGTTCCCGCTTACTGCACGGGCAACGACATCGAGCAGCATGTGGAGTTCGGATACAAGCGGCTGAAACTCGCGATTCCGCACGGTCCGGCCGACGGACGCGATGGGATGAAGAAGAACGTCGAACTTGTCAAGCGCGCCCGTGCGGCACTGGGTCCCGATGGCGACATCATGCTCGATTGCTGGATGTCGTGGACAGAACGCTACACCATCGAGATGTGCGAAATGCTGGAGCCTTACCGGGTTTACTGGGTGGAAGAAGTTCTGCAGCCGCACGATTACAAGGGGTTTGGACGTTTGAACGCGGCCATCCAGTCAACGCGCATCGCCACCGGTGAGCATGAATACGGCCGCTATGGCTTCCGCTATCTGCTCGAAGCCAACGGCGCATCGATCTGGCAGCCCGATATTCAATGGTGTGGCGGACTCACGGAATTGCGCCGCATCGGGGCCATGGCCTCCGCCTATGACATCCCCGTGATTCCGCATGGCGGCGGCCTGAATGGCGCCATCCACTGGACCATTGCCAATGTGAACGCGCCGTGGGCCGAGCTGTTTCTGCCGCCGCCCGGCGGGCCCAAAGAGGTTTATCAGATCCACGAGGAGTTCTACCAGATTTCGCGCGGTCCGGAAGGGATCTACACGCGGCCGCGGGAATTGCCGGGATTCGGCTGGGACATCGAAGTTGTATCGTAGGCTCCACATGTTACCCTCGAAGATATGTCTCCACGGGGTACACGAATCACTCTTTTCTTTTTCTTGTGCGTAACACTTGCGAACGCACAGGGGACCACTTCTAAAGCGCTGGGTACAGTCCAGGATGCCTCCGGCGCCGTTGTTTCCGGAGCCACCGTACGCCTCACCAACGAAGGGACGAACGTCTCTTTCACTACCGTTACGTCGGAAGCGGGAACCTACGGGTTTGAGGCGGTGCAACCGGGCAGCTACAGCATCACGGTGGAGGCTGCCGGATTCAAGCGGTTCACCTCGAAGGGCAACACCGTTTCCATCGGCACGCCAGCCACGATCAATGTGCGTCTGGAAGTGGGCGACATCGCCCAGTCGGTCGAAGTAGCCGCCGTTGCGGAAGTAGTACAGACTTCCACATCGGGGAACTTCGGAAATCTGTTTTCGGGCGAAGTGATCCGCGACCTGCCGATTGTCGGGACGCGCGGGCGCAACCCGCTGGATCTGGTGCTACGCCAGCCTGGCGTCGTCAGCGGTGCCAATACGGGTGGGGGGGTCCATGTCCATGGGGCACGCGACCGCGCCTGGAACTTCACGCTCGACGGCATCGACACGAACGAGACTTCCGCGGGCGGTTCGAACTTCTCGCCGCTGCGGACCAATCCGGACTCGCTGAGTGAATTCCGTGTTCTGACCGGCAACTTCACGGCGGAGTTCGGCCGCAACTCGGGCGGACAGGTTGCGATGGTGACGCGCTCCGGAACCAATGACATCCACGGGAGTGGATTCTGGTTTTACCGCACGCCGCGGCTGAATGCCAACGAATGGGAGTCGAACATCAACAATATTGGCAAGCGCCAGTTTGTGCAGCAGATTCCCGGCGGCTCCATCGGCGGACCCATTTTCAAAAACCGCACCTTTTATTACGGCAATCTCCAGGTTTTGCGGGCGCGCGAATCCGCGCTGGCCAGCCGCACGGTTTACACGGCCACGGCGCGACAGGGAATCTACCGCTACAATCGCGGCGGACGGAACGGGGCTTTCGGCAACGCCAATGCAGTGGTGGACGCCTCCGGCAACGTGCTTCCCGGAATCAGCATTGGCACCTACAACATTTTTACCTCCGACCCGGAGAGGCTCGGGGCGAATCCGAGAATCAAAGCCTTGATCGACTCCACGCCACTGCCCAACAATTTCACGGGCGGAGACGGACTGAACACGGCGCTGTTTCAGTTCGCTGCGCTCCAATTGGAAAAGCAGTACGACGCGACCATCAAACTCGATCACATCCTGAATGCGAAAAACACGGTTTATGCGCGGGCAGCGTGGGGCCGGCAGGACACCACATGCGACCGCGTCAACGGCGGACAGCCGTTTTTCCCGGGCGGCCAATGTGTCGTGGACACAAAGCGCGATCCGCACAACCTCGCCTTTAACTGGCGGACCAATCCATCGCCGCGGTGGACGAATGAACTGGTGGTGGGAAAGAACTATTTCGCGTTCAATTTCGCCATTCCGTTTTCGGATCTCGGAAAAGTAACCCTGGCGGGCGCTCCGGTCACAGTGCCGGAGACCTTCGACTTCGGCAATGCGCGGGCCATCACGACATGGCAGATCGTGGACAATGCCGCCCACTTCCGCGGGGCGCATGCCTTTAAGTTCGGGACGAACCTGCGCTTCCAGCGACACACGGACACGCGCGGCTCCATCGGCGGCTTCAATGCCACACAGGGCGTGGATTTCTCGCGCACGATTAACACAGTGGATGCGGCGCGCTTCGGACTGCCCGCCGACATCAACCAGCAATTCGACCGGGCGACACTGGAATCGCACATTAACTTCCTGCTGGGGCGCGTGGGCAGCACCTACCGCGGATTCCCATCGCAAGGGGATCAGTTCGTGGCTGGGCTGTACAATTTCAACGCGATTTTCCCCGAGTACGATTTCTACTTTCAGGACACATGGAAGGTACGCCGCAACCTGACGATCGACCTGGGCTTGCGGCTGGAATCGAAACTTACGCCGGGCAGCGATCCGGATGGAAGAATCCGGAGGCCGAACCAGGCAGTGGTGGCGGGTGGCGCGCCGAGCACGACGCTGCGCTGGGAAACAGGGGATCTGCATCCTTCGCGGCATAACCTGGGCCCATCGATCGGCTTTGCCTGGGATCCGTTTTCCAAGGGGAAGACCTCGATTCGCGGCAACTACCGGATCGCCTATGACCGCATCAACACGTTCGTCCTGTCCAGTTCGGTTTTCCAGAACCTGCCGGGACAGGTGCAGGGCGTAGTCAATCAAGAGTTCGGACAGAACGGAGGACGGCTGACGAATCTGCCGGTGCTCGGTCCGCCGACTGTGAAGCCAAGCGACTTTGCGCAGCCGCCGGCGTTTTCACTGAACAACATCACTGTGGTGGACCCGAACTTCAAGACTCCGACAACGCATCAATGGGGATTCAGCATCCAACAGGAAATCGCTCCGCGCACGGTGCTAGAGGTGAATTACATCGGCCGGCGGGCATATCATTTGTTCGGCGCCTACAACGCCAATCAGGCCGATATCTTCCGCAACGGATATCTGGATGGATTCCGCCAGGTGCAGGCGGGAGGAGAATCCCCGCTATTTAACCGGCTGTATCAGCCGGACACACGGCGGCGTGCCACGGAAACCGGTTCGGAGATGATTCGCCGCCTGTTTGCTCCGGAACTGCGCAACAATGCCGTAGCCTCGGTTGCCAACGACGCGGCGCGGCGAGTTCAAGGGGGCCGCTCCCTGAGCGATCTGGCGGGCTTGGGAGCGTTCTTTTTCGTACCCTATCCGCAGTTCACCGGAGCCGCCAACGTGATCGACTCCAACGATTTCTCCACATATCACGCCTTGGAGTTACAGGTGGAACGCCGCTACCATAACGGGTTCAGCGTGCAGGTGAGCTACACACTGGCGAAATCGCTGGACACTCGATCGTTCGACCCGGCCTTCACGGTGGTGGGCACGGCCAATGCCCAGTCCGCGTCCTCAACGCCGTTCGACGTGAGCAACCGCAAGTTGAACTACGGGCTTTCGGACTTCGACCGGACCCACGCCGTGCAATCCTATTTCATCTACGAAATGCCGTTCGGCAAGGGCAAGCGATTCGCCAATGGGGCAGGCCCGCTGGCGCAGCGGCTTTTCGGGGGATGGCAAGTGGGCGGATTTACGACGATCGTGGGCGGGCGTCCGTTCACGGTCTACTCGGGTTTCAATACCGTGAGCCAGGTAGTGCAGAGCACAGCGAATTGCAACGGATGCACACGGAAGGATGGCGAGGTGTTCATTGGACCGGGAAGCTTTATTTGGTATTTCGACCAAGCCACGATCGGGAAGTTTTCCACTCCCGGTCCGGGCGAGTTCGGCAATACGGGGCGCAATTTCTTCCGTGGGCCGGGTTCGTTCAGCCTGGACGCGAACATCATGAAGCGCACGGACATCACGGAGCGAGTGAAACTGGAGTTGCGGGCCGATATGACAAATCTGACGAACACGCCAACCTTCGGATTCCCGACGGCAACGGCGAGCAGCACCCTGTTCGGACGCATTCGCGATTCCGTGATCAGCGGCAGCCGCAAGATCCAACTGGGAGCGAAGATCCATTTCTAGGCGGATCCTCGCACGTCCGGCTAGTACAGCATCAGGTAACTGGTGAGCCGATCCAAGTCTCGGGCTGACAACCGATAGGGGGGCATTGTGGATCCCGGAGAAAACTTCTGCGGGTCGGCGAAATGCCCCTCCACCCAGGAACGCTCCCGGCGGCGCGACAGCCCGTTCAGCCCAGGGCCGAGTTTCACCCCTGATCCGTTCAACTGGTGACAAGCCGCGCATCGAAGCTGGTGGTAGATCATGGCGCCTTCCACGGCAGCCATGGGAGCATCGCGCAGATCTTTCGCGTTGCTGGCATTCAGCTTGATGAGGAACGCCGCCAGAGCGTTGAGTTGCGCATCGGGCAGATTGATGGCCGGCATGGTGGAGCCGGGCACCATCTGCTCCGGATTCTTGAAGTGCGCGATCATCCATTTGGCGTCGCGGTGAATGGAGGAACTGGTGAGATCGGGGCCTGCCTTCGTTCCAGGCTCGCCGAGGGTATGGCAGACAGAGCAGTTCTCCTTGCGGTAATAGCCGAGTCCGGCCAATTCCACAGGCGATAACTGAGCCCACTGGGCAGATTCGCCTTCCACCACCTCCGGCGTGGATGGGGTTGTGGCGATTGCGGCCGCGGTCAAGGCAGACCAGCCTACAAAGGCAATGGCGGCGACAGCCATGGCGCCTTTGCGTTGCGTCACCTTCACAACCTTGGCGCGATCGATAAAGGGAACCAGGAACAAGGCGACGATAGCCAGATTCGGCAGGACCACGGCGCCGATCACCTCCATTTTTCCCTCGAAGAACTTCAGGGTCTGGAAGAGAAACAGGAAGTACCAGTCCGGGCGCGGCGTGTAAGCGGTGTCGGTTGGGTCAGCGAGACGGTCGAGCGGAGCTTTCAGCACGACCGCCATCGTGAACAGAATCGCGAAGGCGATAAAGGCAGCCACGGTGTCTTTAAATACCTGCTCCGGATAGAATTTCTTCTTGGGGAGGTTGTCGCCAGCAGCCGGTGCGACGCCGTGCTTGCGCACCAGGTAGATGTGTACGCCGATCAGCGCCACAATGGCCAGCGGGAACAGCAGGGTGTGCGCGGCGTAAAAGCGGGCGAAGGTGACAACTCCGACGCCGCCATCGGCGCCCATGAGCCGGACCACGTACGGTCCCGCCACCGGAGCCAGGCCGGCGATCTGCGTAGTGACAACGGTTCCCCAATAGGCCCGGTTATCCCAGGGGAGCAGATAGCCCGTCAGCCCGAATGCCAGCGTCACCAGAAGCAGGACACAGCCTACCATCCAGGTAGCTTCGCGCGGCCGCTTGTAGGCGCCCCAGAGAAACACCTGTGTCATGTGGAGCACGACCACTACAATCATCATGCTGGCGCCCCAGTGATGCATGCCCCGGATGAGGCTGCCGCCGGTTAGCTCCGTCATGATGTATTTGACGCTGAGGTAGGCCTCCCCCGGCGTGGCGGCATAGTTGAAGGCAAGCAGGGCGCCGGTGAATGCCTGCACCATGAAGCAGAACAACGCTACGCTGCCGAGAACCTGGTGCCAACCGGCCGAGGCGGGGATCTCCTCATACAGGAAATTCTTGACAATGGTTTCAATGCCTGTGCGCTCTTCCACCCAATCGAGCAATTTGCGTTTCATCGCCTACGCCTCCGGGGACTGTTGGATGGGGCCGAGCAAGAGCTTGTTGCCATCGATCTTGACCTGATAGCGGTCCAGCGGCCGGGGCGCCGGCCCGTCGAGCACATTCCCCTCCATGTCGAAGTTGGAAGTATGGCAGGGGCAGAGGAAGGTCTTCTTCTGCTCCTCGTAACGGAATGCGCACCCCAGGTGCGTGCACTGCGGCGAAAAAGCGATCACTTCGCCGGCAGACTTCTTGATGACCCATGCCGAGGTCTTCTCACTTGAGATCTTCCATCCGTCGACGCGGTTCTTGCGGAAAATGATCTCTTCCGGCACGCCCTGCGGAAGCGCGGCGATGTCCGTCACTTCAACCCATTCCTCGGCCTTACGCGACTTTGGAGGGAAAAGAAGGTAGAAGGCCGCCGGAATGCCTAGTGCCGCTCCAATGGTCCCCATCAGGCTGTAAATCACGCCGAGATGGAATCGGCGGCGAGACACATCTCGCGGGTCAGTCCCCTGAGTCATTCGGCTATTGTATACCTGAACCGGGAGATGCCGGATGCTTCCGCAGGATCAGGCCCCTTTCTGCGTTTCCTTTCTGCGTTTCTTATGACAGTGACGGACGTAACAGGGAACGAAAGAGTTGCAGCAGAGTTGTTTTTTTCTTCGCCGAATGATTCCCCCGTGCGTCTAACAAGGTATGGAGCTATACGGGTGCGGAAATCGCCCCATGTTATACTTTGGCTAGTTTGATGGAGGGACGGTCCATGATGTCCTGGAGGAATGCCATTCTCCTGTGCGCCGCCGTCTGGGTAGCGGCTGCGGTGGCTGCCGACAAAAAGGGCGCCAAGGAGCCACAATCGAATCAGGCTCCCGCCCGTGTGTCCATCGAACCGCGCGCGAGGCCCGGCACAGCGGATCCCACCGAATTGCGTGGTCCTTCGAACATTCGTGTCGACAGCACCCTGGTATTGATCAATGTCACGGTGACCGATCCGATGAACCGGTTCGTAACAGGACTCGACAAGGATTTCTTCCGGCTGTGGGAAGACAACAATGAGCAGACGATTGCGCAGTTTTCCAGTGAGGATGCGCCGTTGTCGGTAGGGCTGGTGTTCGACTCCAGCGGCTCAATGGGTAGCAAGCTTCACAAGTCGCGGCAAGCCGCGGCGCAGTTTTTCAAGACCGCGAATCCCGAGGATGAGTTCTTCCTGATCCAGTTCAATGACCGCGCGGAATTGATGGTACCGTTTACGCACAACACGGAGGAGATTCAGAACCGGTTGACGTTCACGCAGGCCAAGGGGCGGACCGCGTTGCTCGACGCCGTGCACCTTGCCATCAATCAAATGAAGAAAGCGAAAAATCCGCGCAAGGCGATTCTCATCCTCTCCGACGGCGGGGACAATTCCAGCCGATACACCGAAAGCGAAATTCGTAACATCGTGCGCGAGGCCGACGTCCAAATTTATGCGATGGGGATTTTCGAGCCTGCCGGCGGCCGGGGCCGTACAGCCGAGGAACTATCCGGGCCGGGCCTGCTGACCGAAATCGCGGAACAAACCGGGGGACGGCATTTCCCGGTGGAGAATATCAACGAACTTCCAGACGTGGCCGCAAAGATCGGAGTCGAGTTGCGGAACCAGTACGTGTTGGGATATGCACCCACCAACCTTGCCCGCGACGGGAAGTACCGGCGGGTGAAAGTGAAGGTGAATCAACCGCGTGGGTTTCCCACACTGCGCGCATTTTGGCGATTGGGATACTATGCCCCTACTCAGTAAACTGATGGCGCTTGCGGCCATGGCCGGCGCATTGCCGGCACAGGAGCCTCCGACGTTCACGACGGACACCAGGCTTGTCGTGCTGCACGCCAGCGTCGTGGATAAGAACGGAAACCTGCTGACGAAGCTTCCGAAGGAGGCGTTCAAGGTATACGAGAATAATGTAGAACAGCAGATCCGCCAGTTCCTGCGCGAGGATGTCGCGGTGTCCATGGGATTGGTCATCGACAACAGCGGCAGCATGCGCGACAAGCGGCAGAAAGTGGAGGCGGCGGCGCTGGCGCTGGTCAAATCCTCGAATCGAAACGACGAAGTGTTCGTGGTGAACTTCAATGACGATGCCTTCCTGGACGTTCCCTTCACCAACGATGTGAAGAAGATGGAAGAGGGGTTGACCCGCATCGATGCGCGCGGCGGCACAGCCATGCGCGACGCGTTGAGCATGTCACTGGATGAGGTCCGGGAAAAAGGCAAGCGTTATAAGAAAGTCCTGCTGGTGGTGACGGACGGCAATGACAACACCAGCGTGATCACACTGGAGAAACTGCTCGAGAAGGCGCACCGCGCCGAAGTTCTGATTTACGCCATCGGCCTGTTGAACGAGGAAGAGCGGCGTGAGGCGGCGAAAGCGAAACGTGCGCTGACGGCGCTGGCAAATGCTTCGGGCGGCATGGCATTTTTCCCCAAGGAACTGGCGGAGGTGGAGAAGATTGCGCTCACTGTCGCCGACGAGATCCGCAATCAGTTCATGATTTCCTACTCGCCCACGAATTCCGCCAACGATGGCACATTCCGGCAGATCAAGGTGACGGTGAATGCGCCGGGCAAGCCGACGGTGCGTACACGCACCGGTTATTACGCCACGCCGCCTCCGAAACCCGGTTCGAAGCTCTCTCAATCCCTGCGGTGATCGAATATCTTTGGAAAGCGTCGCGAGGCTACCGGCTGCGGCCGTGGCGCAGTCCCTATCTGCGCTGGCGCATGGAGACCTATTGGGGGCTTCACGCCGAGGCCATCACGGCGGGACAATTCTGGCGTTTTTTGTGGGAGCATCGCGGCGAGATGCTGCGCTTCCTCGAATGGGCCGAGCGCATGGATGGCGCCGCACGCAGGCATTCGTAACAAGCTGGCAGCCACGGCGGTCTCCATGGGCGGAGGTGCTTGCCGGATGCTACATTACTCATTGCTGTTCCTGCTGATTGCATTGGTGGCAGCGTTCCTCGGTTTCTCAGGAATCGCCGGCCTTGCCGCGGGAATTGCGAAACTGCTGTTCTTCGTCTTTCTGATCGTATTCCTTGTTTCGTTGCTGTTGGGGCGGGGCAAGACCGTCCTCTGACGCTCGCCTGGCTGCGCCCGCCAGGATCGCCGTTTAGAGTAACATCGAATTCAAACGATGTTGACCCGACGTACGCTCCTGGCTGGCATCGCTCCCGCTGTATTGCGCTCGGAACCGCGCCTGCTCGCGGTGCGCAAGATCTGGGATCAGGCGCCACACAACGCCTTCACCGATCTGGTGCGTTTTCGGAATCGCTGGTTCTGCGCCTTTCGCGAAGGGAAGGGGCATGCGTCTCCGGATGGAAGGATGCGGATTCTCACTTCGCGGGATGGGGGGGATTGGACCTCCGCCGCGGCGGTGGCTTCCGATCGAGGCGATCTGCGCGATGCCAAACTGTGTGTCACCCCGCAAGGGGAGTTGATGCTGTCCGGTGCGGCGGCGCTCATTCCTTCCGCCCCCCACCGGCATCAGTCGATGGCATGGTTTTCGAAGGACGGAAGGCAGTGGAGCGAGGCATACCCTATTGGCGATCCGGATTTCTGGCTGTGGCGTGTGACCTGGCACAACGGCATTGCCTATTCCGGAGGCTATTCCACGCAGGTCAATCGCAACCTACGTACGTTCCGGCTGTACCGCAGCAGCGATGGACGGAAGTTCGAGCCTCTGGTGGAGAATCTGGGGATTGCGCATTCTCCTGGTGAATCGACAATCCGCTTTGCGAAGAATGGAGACGCGATCTGCCTGCTGCGGCGCGATCCTTATACGGGACAGCCGCCCATTCCCGCTTCCGCTGCCACGGCACTGGTTGGCCGGGCACAGCCTCCCTACACAACGTGGGAATGGAAGGACACGGGCACGCGCATTGGAGGGCCGAATTTCATTGCCCTTCCCGATGGCCGGCACGTCGCCGCTGTGCGGCTGCACGACGGTAACGTGCGAACCGCGCTTTGCTGGCTGGATGTCAATGGCGCCCGAATCGAGGAATTCCTCACGCTGCCGTCGGGCGGCGATAGCAGCTATGCAGGACTAGTGCTGCATGGCGGCGTGCTCCACGCAAGCTATTACTCAACGCACGAAGAACGAACCTCCATCTATCTCGCCACAGTGAGGATTTAGCCGATGACCCGAAGAATGTTCTGTGGCGCTGCCGGCGCCGCCCTTCTCGCACAACCTGCTCGAAAGCCCAATGTTGTTCTTGTTCTCATGGATAATCTCGGATGGGGGGAATTGGGTGTTTACGGTGGCGGCATTCTGCGTGGAGCACCCACGCCCCGCATCGACAAACTGGCGGGGGAAGGCTTGCGACTGCTCAATTTCAACGTCGAGGCGCAATGCGTGCCGAGCCGCGCCTCGCTGCTCACCGGCCGTTATGCCGTGCGTACCGGTAATGGCTCCGTGCCGCTGGATAGCCCGGTTTACGGCCTGTTGCAGTGGGAATACACGCTGGCCGAGATGTTCCTTGACGCCGGCTATTCCACGGCGATGTACGGCAAGTGGCATCTCGGCCAAACGAAGGGCCGCTTTCCCACGGACCACGGCTTCGAGGAGTGGTACGGCATCCCGAACTCGTCGAACGATGCGTTCTGGCCGGAGAACCCGCGTTTTCGCGAAGGCGCACACCCGTTCGTCAAGTACGCACAGGTCATGGAATCGCGGCGAGGCGAGGAACCGAAAAATGTCAAGGTGTATGACCTGAAGGCTCGCGCGGCAATTGACGGCGAGATTACGGATCGCGCCATCGGCTACATGCGCAAGCAATCGAAGAGCGAAAAACCGTTCTTTCTGTACCTGCCCTACACGCTGCCGCATATGCCGTTGCTGGTTGCAGAGGAGTTCGCCGGCAAGACACGCAATGGAGAATTCGCCGACGTGCTGGCGCAGATTGACGCCTACACGGGCCGTCTTCTGGATGAGATAGACCGCCTGGGCATCCGCGACAACACGATCTTCATTTTCACGTCGGATAACGGAGGAGAAGCGACGATGCCTTACCACGGCTTCAACGGCCCGTGGCGCGGCACCTACTTCACGGGATGGGAAGGATCGCTGCGCGCGCCGTTCCTCATCCGCTGGCCAGGAAAGGTACCCGCCGGGAGGATCAGCAATGAGATCGTCCACGAGATGGACCTCTTCCCGACCTTCGCCCGCCTTGCCGGCGGCAAGATACCCACCGACCGCGTTTTCGACGGCATCGATCAACTGGACTTCTTCCTCGGCAAGAAGGAGCAATCGAATCGCGAGTCGCTGGTTATCTATCTGGCCAACGAAATCTGCGGAGTGAAGTGGCGCAATTGGAAAATGATCACGCGGCAGGTAGACCGCGGATTCGGAGAGCCAGTGAAACAGTACAGCTTCCCGCTTTGGTATGACCTGCACACCGATCCGAAAGAAGAGAATCCACTCGACCCGCGCTTTGTCGAGAATCTGTGGGTGCGCTGGCCCGCCGGACAGGTGCTGGTGGATCATCAGGCCACGTTGAAGAAAGAGCCGCCGATACGGCCCGGCACTCCCGATTAATAGCGAGCACTATAATGCGGAGAACATGTGCCGCAGCATCAAAGTGCTTCGCAAACAGAATCCACCGGCCACCCAACAGGATGTCTCGGCCGCCGCGCTACAGTTCGTGCGCAAGGTGAGCGGATTCCGAAAACCTTCGAAAGCGAATCAGGCCGCCTTTGACCGGGCCGTGGAAGAAATCGCCGGCATCACGCAACGCCTACTTGAGACTTTGGAAGCGAGGAAGTTATGATTCCACTGTTTACCCTGCTGGCCGTTGCGCTCTGCGCCGAGACTCATGTCTACAAACGCGCGGGCGATTTGGAGATCAAGGCCGATGTCCACCGCACAGCGGGAAGCGGCATGCATCCGGTGCTGATCTGGATTCACGGCGGAGCGCTCATCATGGGATCGAGACGCAACCTGGAAGAAGGCTGCAAGAAGCATCTCGACCGGTATCTCGCCGAGGGCTGGAACGTTGTCTCCATTGACTATCGCCTCGCTCCCGAGACGAAACTGCCGCGGATCTGGGAGGATGTGCGCGATGCCCACGCCTGGATTCGCCGCGATGGCTCGAAACTTTTCGGGGCCGATCCGAATCGCATCGGGATTGTCGGAGGATCCGCGGGAGGTTACCTGACGCTGCTGGCCGCTGCAAAGCTTCAGCCCAAGCCGAACGTGGCGATCAGCTACTACGGCTACGGCGACATCACCGGCGATTGGTACGCGAAGCCCGATGCATTTTATCGCCGCCAGCCCGAAGTTTCCAAAGACGAAGCCTGGGCGAGTGTCGGAAAACAGGAAGTGGCGGAGCCGCCTTCGCCAAATCAGCGGGGCCGGTTCTATTTGTTCACACGCCAGCAAGGCCTGTGGCCGCAATTGGTGGGCGGCGGAGGCATGCTCGATGCGTACTGTCCGGAGAAGCTGGCCGGGCGGGATTTTCCGCCCACCATGCTGCTGCACGGCGATGCGGACACCGATGTGCCGGTGGAGCAGTCGAAGCAGATGGCGGCAGCGTTGCAGCGTCTCGGCGTCAGGCATGAGCTCGTGATCCTGCCCGGCGCGCCGCATGGCTTCGACCGGGCTGCCGATCAACCCGCCGTACACGCAGCCTTCGAAAAGGCCATTGCATTCCTGAAACAATACCTACGGTGATTCCATGACGATTCCCTTCCTGCTGCTATGGGGTGCAAGCTTGTATGGAGCTTGCACGCTCTCTGAATACAAGCCCCAACAGGGGCTGACCGCCGAAGCTTCCAGCGACGGCGTGCGCGTTACCTGGCAAGGCGAGCGCGGCGACACGCTACGCGCTGTTTTCGCGGTGGAGGGCGGCCATCCGGTGGTGCGCGAACTCGCCGCGCGAAAGGCCGGGGCGCAATGGCTCACGCTCGGTACGGGCCTTCAGCCCGAGTTCGAAGTGAAGAGCGGACTGCGGCGCATCTCCAATCAGCAACTTTCCCCACTGAAGGAATTGGGCCTGGACAAGCCCGAAATCCTCGAACAAGAAAAGTGGAAGGTGTTTTGGGACGCTCCGCTCCAGATCCCGGGATCGCCCCGCACCAATCCCGGCTTGCCGCGCAAACCCGAAGAAGTGCGCGTGGCGAAGTCGTCGTTCCGGGCTTCGGATTGCTCCGTGAAGACCGATGGGGCGCGCATCGAGGTGAATTTCACGGGATTGGACCTGGGAATCTTTTCCGGCAGCCTGCGCTTCACTGTGTACAAGGGTTCGAACCTGCTCCGGCAGGAGGCGATTGCCAAGACGGACGAGCCTTCCGTGGCCTACAAATATCACGCGGGTTTGCGCGGCTTTGCCTTGCCTGCCGCCAAGCGCGTGGTGTGGCGGGACGTTGCCAACTCCCCGCAAAAGTACGAATTCGGCGGTTCCGTGAATCGCGATGGAGTGGCGTTGCGGGCTCGGAACCGGGTCGCCTTGGTGGACACGGGGGCCGGCTCGATCGCCTTTTTCCCTCCGCCGCATAAGTTTTTCTTCGCTCGCGAAATTGAACTGAACCTCGGCTATGTCTGGTATCGCAAGGACAGCGACACCACGTTTGCGATCGGTGTGCGCCATGGCGATCACGAGGAAATGTACCGTCCCTACGGCCGCAGCGATGAAGTATGGAATCGACGCCTGGGACAGGCGCGCAGCTTCGCCCAAGGTAATTTCGCCTTATACAATGCCCCGCCCGGCACATGGCAGCGCATGGCAGTCTACTACTACCTCAGCGCGGAAGGAACGGATGCAACGAGGCAGCGGGCGATGGCATATACGCACGACGACACATTCAAGCCTCTGCCCGGCTACAAAGTGGCCGTCAGCCACTTCCATACGCATTTCAACGAACTGCTCTCCGACGCAGGAACCATTGATCTGCAACCCAACTGGCTGCCGACCTTTCGAGCCATGGGCATCAACATCGCCATGATGTCCGACTTCCACGGCGATGGACACGCCAAGGACGAGGGCAAGCTGCGGTTCGCCGATCAGAAGGTGTATTTCGATGGCTGCCGGCGATTCTCCGATCGCGATTTCCTGATCATGCCCGGCGAAGAACCCGATGCCTATTTCCGCGGCCACTACACCACGGTCTTCCCGCGTCCCGTCTACTGGAGCCACGTGCGCAACGCTGGCGCCCCCTTCACGGAAACGCTTCCGGAGTACGGCAAGGTCTACCGCGTCGGAAATGCGAAGGAGGAACTGGACATGGTGCATGCCGAAGGTGGCCTGGTATGGCAGGCGCACCCGCGCACGAAGGGCTCCAGCGGCTATCCCGAAGCGATCAAGGACACGGAGCATTTTCGCAGCGACCGCTATCTCGGTGCGTCCTACCAGTCGCTCCCCGTCGATCAATCGGAAAAACGCCTCTGCGAGGCGAGGTGTTTCGGGGTTCTCGACGACATGAACAACTGGGGTGCGCCGAAGTACATGATCGCTGAAGGCGACACGTATCAGAAATTTCCGGAAGATGACACGTTCAGTCACCTCATCGTGAACTATATCCGCCTGGATCGTGTGCCGAAGTTCGATGAGGGCTGGTCGCCAATTCTGCATGCCATGCGCAAAGGCGACTTCTTCGTCACCAGCGGTGAAGTGCTGATCCGGTCGAGCACCCTTACGGGCAGCACCTTCCACGCTGAAGTGGAGTGGACGTTCCCGCCGGAATTCGTGGAGCTTGTTTGGGGCGACGGCTCGAAAACCGATCGGCAAATCGTGTCCACAGCCGGCGAGACTGCCTTCAGCACGAAGAAATACTCCATTCCGTTCCAGTCCACGGGGAAGAAGTGGGTACGATTCGCGGCATGGGATTCGGCGGGTAACGGAGCGTTCACCCAGCCCATTCACCTGCGTTGATCACTGCCGGCGGATCCGGTACAAATGTTGTGCACCGCGAATGTAGATGCTCTCGCCATCGAGCGCGAGCGACGCATACACTGGCTCGCCGATGGAATTCGTTCCGAGCACCTCATGCTCCGCGCCGGCTCGCACGATATAGGTATCGCCGTCCTGACTGGTCAACAGCAGTTTCCCATCGAACGCAACTGGCGACGCAGTGAATCGGCCCGGCTTGGGCAGGCGCTTGCCCTCGTAGATCACCTTTCCCGTCAGCGCGTCCAGACAGGTCAGCATGCCGTTGTCTCCCATCAGGTACAGATTCGGCCCGTAGACGATGGGCGAAGGTACGTACGCCGTGCCTTTTTCGTATTGCCAGGCGACGCGCTGCGCAGCATGCGGATCCACTCGCATGGCCATCAGTTTCTTCACCGGATGATACGAGTTGGGAAACACCAGCCCGAGACCAGACACCGGACTCGCCGCCGCGTAGCCTCCGATTCCGGGGCCACGCCACAACTCCTTCCCGGTCTTGGGATCGTAGGCGATCACGTGCTCCGTGGCCGCCGTTACCACAATGTCATCTTTGCCGTTCTTCACCACGACCGGCGTATTGTAGGTAACCGACACATCGCGCTTCGTCTTCCAAACGATCTCGCCGTTCTTCGGCGAAACACCATACAGAAACGATTTCTCGCCGTTGTCCTCGTCGGCCTGAAGAATGATGACACCCGCGGCCAGCACAGGCGAAGTCCCCGCGGCCAGGCCTAACTTCGCCACTCCACCGATCGACAACTTCCACAGCGCCTTGCCATCCAGAGCAAACGCGTAAAGCCCTTGCGATTCGAAATAGAAAAACACGCTACGTCCGTCGCTGATGGGCGTGGGCGAAGCAAAGGTGTTGAACTGATGACGTCCATCGTAGACATCGCCTTCGTATACCTTGTGGTTCCACAAGATCTTGCCGGATTCGCCATCCACGCATATGGCATGTAGCGCCACTTGTTTGTCCTCGGAGACCGTTTGCGGATGGACGAAGAGCGCCCCGCCGAACAGATGTTTCACGGCCTTTTTCCCGGGAATCGACTCACCCTCTATGGACGTGGTGAGGAAGATCCGCTTGCCTACAACGATCGGCGAGGAATGGCCCTTGCCGGGGATCTCCGTCTTCCATGCCACGTTCTTCGTTTCACTCCACTCCACGGGGAAGGCTTTTTGTTCCGAGACTCCGTTTCCACCGGGACCGCGGAATCCCCACCATTCGGAGAACCCACAGACTGCAAGCAGAGGAAAAACCACAAAAAGGCGACGCATAATTTCAGAATAGACGCGTCCAAATGCAATTTGTCACCGTAGTGCTTCGTCCAGTAGCAAATGAAAATGATGGACGCCGTTTTCCCGCCGTACGCTGAATCGTCCCTTGTCGTAGAACGAGGAAGAAAGCCCGCGTTGCACGGCTTCACAGATGCGGATGTCTTCCTGCTGGATTTCATGGCTGAAGGCAATTGTTTCCGGCTTCACCTCCGTCGCGCCGCCTGCGTCCGGATAGGTGAACCACTCGAAGATGGTCAGCGTCCGGTCATGCGCCAAGGGCACGATAATGTTGCTACTCAGATTATCCGGATAGACGTTCAGCATGAAGTTGGGGAAGATCCAGAAATACAGAGCGCGGTTGTCCGCCAAAGGTTCGGCGTACTGCCGCTTCTCGCCGTTTCGCGGAGCCCGAATCGGCGCGTACTGCGACGAATGCCAACGGAACGTGTCGACACGGTACTGCGAGTAGTCGAGTTCCCGAAACAGGCTGGGATGCGCCGCGGGCAGGTGATAGCCCTCCAGGTAATTGTCGACGTACACCTTCCAGTTGCAGGCGATCACATAATCCCGCCGTGCGGAAAAATGCAATTGGTCCACGGGGCAGCCGAGTCCGGCCACCTCCTGGGGGATTGTACCCATCACTGCACCGAGTGCCGGCGCGGCGCCATCCGCATTGACAAAGATGAATGGCCCCCAGCGTTCCACGCGCATCGGCGGAAGACAAACATCGGCCGGATCCCATGCCTCCACACCATCGAATTCCGGCGCGCCATGCAATCGTCCATCGAGTTTGTAGGACCAGCCGTGATAAGGGCACCGCAGCACATTTGCCTTGCCGCAACCGGATGCCACCAGCGATGCGCGATGCCGGCAAACATTGGAGAATGCCCGCAAAACGCCATCCGCGCCGCGAACCACCACCACCGGCTCGCCTGCAATATCGCCGGCAAAGTACGCCCCCGGCTCCGCTACGTGCCGCGCGTGACACACCGCCTGCCATGTCCCCAGAAACACACGGCGTTTTTCGAGATCCAGCACCCGCGGGTCCGTATACCACGAGGCGGGGATCGTCGTGGCGCGCGCCAGATCGGGCGTGGCTTCATAGCCGCTGAGTTCCATCGGGAAAATGATAGCGTGTACGGATGGCCGTTAGCGGCAAGTTACATCGTGTTCTGGGGTTGGCTTTCGGGATTGCCGTCACGGTCGGCATCACCATCGGAGCGGGCATTCTACGCCGCCCCGGTGCTGTCGCCGGTGCGCTGGGCGACACCTGGCTCATCTTGTCGATGTGGACGCTGGGGGGCGTGTACGCGCTGCTGGGATCCCTGGTGGTGGCGGAGTTGGCCACAGCGCTGCCGGAAGCCGGCGGATTCTTCGTCTGGTCGCACCGCGCCATCGGGCCGGCAGCCGGATTCGCGATTGGCTGGTGCGATTATCTCGCCAACGCCGTTACGGTGGCCTATTGCGCCGTCAGCATTGGCGAGTTGAGTCTCGCTCTCTCCGGCTTCCCGCGCGAAGCAGTGCCCTTCGTCGCGATCGCCCTGGTTCTGCTGTTCGGAATCCTCCAGTGGCTGGGAATCCGTTCCGGCAACCGCACGCAGCAAATCACCAGCGCTCTGCTGGCAGCAAGTTATCTTGCGCTGGTGGCCGCTGCATTCGCGTTCGGAAATCCGCCGGGCCACGCCGAGCCAATCGTGCGCCGTCAGTTTTCCCTCGGCCTGCTCGGCGCATTGATCTTCGCCATGCAATCCATCGTCGTCACCTACGATGGCTGGTACCAACCCGCCTACTTCGCCGAGGAGATGGAGCAGCCGGATCGCAATCTCCCGCGTTCCCTGATTGCCGGGGTGCTCACTGTGACGGCGGTCTTTCTTCTGGTGAACATTGCTCTGCTCTACGCGCTGCCGCCGCGGCAACTGGCCGCTTCGGATCTACCCGCCGCCGATCTCGCCGCAATGCTCTTTGGTGCAAACGGGCAGCGAGTCATCTCCGTTCTTTCTCTATTCGCACTCCCACCCACATTGAATGCGGCGCTGCTCTCCGGCAGTCGCGTGCTGTTCGGGCTCTCGCGGCGCGGCCTCTTCTGGTCCACGGCCACCGCCGTCAACCGCGGCGGCACTCCGCATGTCGCTCTCGCCATGACGGCGGCGATGTCCATCGCTCTGGTGCTCTCCGGCACCTTCGAGCAACTGCTGGCGATTGCGGGATTCTTCTTCGTGGTAAACCACTGTTCCGCGTTTGCTTCGCTGTTCCTGCTGCGATGGAAAATTCCCGGACTGGCGCGGCCTTTCCCTGTCCCCGGCTATCCGTTTACTCCTGCGATTGTCATGATCGCCGGCGTTGGCTTCCTCGTCGGCTCGCTGGCTTCGGACACAGAGAACAGCTTGAAAGCAGTGGGATTCCTCGCCTTGTGCTTGCCGGTCTACGCAGCGCTGGCACGCCGGAGGACTCAGGGCACCTGAACCATCGCCTCCGCCATTTTGGCGGGAGCACGGTGCCGGTTGTAGAGATCCGTGAATTTGCGCATCTCCGGCGTGGCGCCGTCACGAAAGATCGCGCCGTGCTCGGGCTTAATCGCGTGATACCAGGCCCGTACTTCCACCTGCGCCGGCTTGCGTGCCAAATCCACCTCATAGCGAACCGTGTCGCTGCCGGCACGGAAGTTCGAATCGTCGCGGACCCCCACCGCTCCGATGGGCCATTCTCCCAGTTCGAACCCGCGCGGCAGAATGCGATTGTCCTTTCCGTGCTTCGCCGCACTCAGCAGCGTATAGGTCGGAGCGCCGGATGTGTCGGCCATTACTGCCTCCCAAACCATCGTTTCCGAGCCACTGCGAATCACGCTGCGATGAGGCTGCCCGGCGAGAGGCGCCTCGACACCGGAAGCAAATAAGACCTCTCCACTAGCGGACTTGGCCACCACTTCCAGCCACATCCGGCGGCTGGGGTACGCCGTCGGCAATTTGTGCCCCGTGCGGTTCTCCACCAGAACATCCACCGCCAACCGTCTCCCATTCCAATCGACGCGAGGCTGCAACCGCACTGCCTTCGCCAGGCTCTCCATCGCCCGTTCCGAAGTCCGCTGCAACGTTGCCTGCTCGCCAGGGTAGAGTTCCGCCAGCATCTTCGGAACCAGGTAATTTCCGCCGATCAGCAAGTGCAACCCAAATGGACGCCGTGGGGAAGTGGGTGGAAACGGTCCGCCCATCGGACGGTGAGCGATGTACATCTCGCGCGGCTCCACGGGCATATGGCAGGATTGGCAAGTCTTCCCTTCGCGGGCGAAGCTGCTGGCGAGCCACTCGAGATACGGCGCCTGTTCGATGAATTCACGCCCATCCGGCGCATGCGTGATCACGGTATGGCACGTACCGCATAGCGCGGAGTCCAGCACGTGTTTGGATTGCACCGGCTTGTATCCGGTGTGCATTTGCATGGGCATGGGAAAGGGATCGGCATGCGGCCCGTAGATCTTCTTCTCTTCATTGATGCGGAACCCGCCGCTGAAAGAGGCTTTCTTCCCCAAACCTTGTGCTTCAATCTGATGGCAAACCGTGCAATTGACTCCTTCGGAAGCTTGTTGCGCCGGGGTATGGCAACGCGTACATTTCGCTTCAATCGCTGCCTTCGCTTCCGGACGCGCCTGTATCTCCCAGCTCATCTGTGCTTTCCAGAAGGGATCGACGCCGGAATGCGCCATCATGCTGCCCTGCCACAGCGCATAGGGAGCGACCGTCCTTGTTTCGCCTGGACGTTGGATCAGCGAATGGCAGGCGGCGCACTCCTCCGCTGGAGTGAAGAGGGCCAACGCGAGCAGCGGAATCATACCTCTTCCGGATGCCGCCGCCCGAGCGAAAGTGACAGACTACGCCGATTGTTTTACTCGGAAGCGCGGTTCCGGGTTGCCTTGGGCGGACTCGCGCTGTCTTTCCGCGATCGCATCCCGAAGCCATCTCAGGGCCTCTTCATCGGCCCGATCCTTGCGGGCGGACTTTGGCGGAGGTGTCTTCGCCCAGCGAATCGACGAGTCCGTCAAATAGCCGATGCAGTCCAATCCATAGCGTTGTTTCATAGCATCCTCCTGCATGGACAAATCTTCTTAACTGGCAACCATCGCCGGCGGACGCCGCAAACGTTCCAGCAGGCCGCGGAGCAGGCCAAGCCTGGCCCCTCGCAGTTTCACGGCAAGCACGGGCAAAGGGGAAAACTGCACGACCTTCTCCGTCACGCTGCCAACCAGAATGGAGGCGGCACGGCTTCTACCGCGGGTTCCCAACACGATCAGAGTGCTGTTCTCGTTTCCCGCGGCAGTTACGATCGTAGAGGCAATGTCGGCCCCTTCTATGGCGTGAGCAGGGGCGTGCAGGCCGACATCCGCTAGCGCATCGCCGGAATGCCGGATGGCTTCCACCAGGCATGTATTCCAAGCCGCCTCACCGCCGGATTCGCGCACAAACTCCCGTAACTTCGTACTCAAATGCTCCGGCTGCTCTCGCCAATCGAGCCAGGGATCGTCATCGCATTCCACTGACACAAAATGGCACTCTCCACCGGCGGCGCGGGCGAGCGCCGTGCCCACCTTCACGGCATCGGCGGAGGCCTCGGAAAAATCCACGGGGACGAGTATTCGTGCCAGGCTCAGATCCGTACCGTCCGGAACCATCAACACGGAACACGGCGCCAACATGGCGATGCGCCGCGCTGTAACGTGGCGTCGTGCCCCGACGATCAGCAGGTCGGCGGGCATCGCCGCGGCGTGCTGTAGCAACTCATCCAGCAGATCGCCGGAATACGCCGGATCGAGATGGAAGACCTCCGCCTCCACGTCGGGCAGCAAGGCTCTTAGCCGGTACGCTGTATCTTTGGCTGAACAGGAATCTCCACCCGAAGCAACCAATATTCTGCGGAACATGACCCGCGGCTAGGCCGCCACCCCCTCTGCTTTGGGAGCGGCAACCGCGGGGAGTTGTTCCACCGCAGGCTCCACAAAACGCCGGAGAATGAAGTACAACAAGAGTGCCGAAAGTACGCCGGTGAGAAAATCCGTCACAGGCACCATCACCGCGGTGTAGATCATCAGGAAGGAGTGGAATCGGCCGGTTGCCCACACGTGGCTGATCTCCTTCACGTTGATCATGTTGCTCGCCACCCACAGCATGATGCCTCCGATACAAGCCATCGGCACCAGTTCCAAATACTGCGCCAGGAAGATAGCCATGCCCAGCTTCAGGGCAAACTTGAAATAGCCGGCCAGAGGAGTCACAGCGCCGGCGCGAATGCTGGTGGCGGTCCGTGCCAAAGCTCCAGTGCAGGGAAATCCGTTGACGAGCGGTGTGATGATCTGCACCATGCCCTGCCCCCAGAACTCACGGTCCGGATTGAACGGAGTCTTGCGATTGCCCGCGAGCCGGTCTGCCATGGAGGAACACAACAGGCTCTCCACGCCGGAGATGAACGCGATCGCAATCACGGCATACGTCAGGTCCATGATCAACTGGCTGCTGACCGCGGGCAGCGACGGCGGCGTGAACACGAAGAAGTTCGTCGGAATCTCCCCGTACTTCGTGCGCACCAGCGTCAGTCCCTTGTCACCCCACATTGTTGCGGCCATCATCGTCCCAACGGCAACTGCAATCAGCGGAGCGGGAATGTAGATGGAAAGACGCAAGAGGAGTTTCGTCAATCCGAAGGTCAGCAAACCAATGACGAGTGCATACACGCTCAATTGATCGATGTTTTCGGCCACACCTTGTAGCTTCGTAACAATGGACCCGCCTCCCGCGGCTGTGATCCCCATCACGTCATAGAGGTTGGTCGCCGCAATGGAAATGCCAATCCCGACGGTAAAGCCGACCACAACGGAATTCGGCACGTGTTTAGCGACCTTTCCCATGCCCGCGAGTCCGAGCACGCACAGCAGGACGCCTGCCAGGATCGATGCCATCACCAGAAATCCGTGGTCATACTTCTGCATGATGCCGTAGATGAGTGGAATAAATGCCGCCGTTGGTCCGTATACCTGGTACTTGGAGCCCCCAAACGTTCTTCCGACAAGACAAGCCATGGCCCCCGCAATTATGCCTTGTTCCGGCCGCAACCCCATCGCCATGGCAAAGCCCATAGCCATGGGAATGGCAGTCATGGCCGTTACCAACCCCGCGCTGAAGTCGCGGTAGAGTACCGACTTGTAGTTGTCGCGATGCAGATCTTCAAAGCGGCTGTCGCGAATGGTTAGAAATTGGGCCAGACGTTCTTTCATGGACTCTGCACCTCAACTGAGCTTGTGCCGGAACGAACCCTGCCTCAATGCTTTAGTGGCAATTCAGAAGGTGAAATGAGTAGTGTTCTGTAATGTCTACAAGCGGACCCTAACGTTCCCTTCAAAGCTCTTTGGAATGGCATCCCAACAACTTTCCTTGAGATCATGAAAGAGTCTGGCCGTCATTGAGTATCTGAAGTCATGCCTTTCCGCAAAGTGCTCTCCGTTCCCGCCGGCGCCGACCGTTTTAATCGCATTGAACGGCGGTTCGTGCGCACGCTCCTTGTGGGATTCGGGTTGGTCCTCATCGCCATGGTCGCCTCGGGATGGTTTGGCCTGCGTCTCATGAAGCGGATCGGAGCGGAAACCGAGTTGATCTCGGAGCAGAACCTGCGCGAAACCAGTCTCATCGACCGTATGCTCCGCCATCAGGGAAATCTGGGTGTGTTGCTGTATTCGATGGCGGAACGGAAGCATGGCATGGAACTCGAGAGTCTTCGGCCTCTCCTCCATGCGCAGCATGAACAAATACTGGCCGACATCCGCGAAGCATTGGCGCGCCCGCTCAAGCCGGCTGAACTGGAGGCATGGAAGAGCGTGGAAACATCCGCGGCAAACCTGTTTCGCGAAACCGGAAACCTCATCACCTTGCGCCGCAACAATTCGAGCGAGCTATCCAGTCTGCACCGCGCCTTCATCGCCGCCACGGCCCGCCTGGCCGATGTGAGCTACGGCGAAGTGGCTGCTTCCCGCGCCGCGCAATTGCAGAGCGCCGCCGCTTCCATGGCCACCGCGCAGCAGCTCTTTTTAGTGGCGCTGGCCCTCGCCGCCGTCTGTGCCACGGGGTGTGTGGCCGTCTCCTTTGCCATCTTTCATAACCTGGAGAAAGGCGCCGACTATCTGGCCAAGCTTTCCATCCATACGCTCGCCTCTCAGGAAGAGTCCGCCAGACGCTTCTCCCAAGATATTCACGATGAGTTCGGGCAGACGTTGAACGCCATCGAATCCACCTTGCTCGTGGTGCAGGCCAAGGATGATGCCAGCCAAGAGCGAATCGGTGACGCCATCAACCTGGTCAAGGAAGCCCAGTCGGTGGCACGCGAGATGTCCCACCTGTTGCGTCCCCGCATTCTCGATGACTTCGGTCTCGATGCCGGACTTCGCGATCTCGCCCATGGCTTTTCCAAACGCACCGGCATCGCCGTCGACTATCGCAGTAACACGCAGGAGCGATTCGATCCGAATGTGGAAACGCAACTCTTCCGTGTCGCCCAGGAAGCGCTGACGAACACCTCCCGCCATTCGATGGCGAGAAACGTGGAGATGTCGCTGCACCGGTCGAATGGTAGAATTCAACTCTCGATCGTGGATGACGGCGGCGGATTCCCGCCGGCCCCGTCCAGCCTCGGCCTTGGGTTGCTTGGCATGCGCGAACGGGTACGCACCGCGGGCGGAACGCTCGACATCACGAACAAGCCAGGAGCAGGGGTGGAGATCTGCGCCGCGGTTCCGATTTCCGCCACACAAAACAACGATGGAGAAACTTCATGAAACGGCCGATTCGCATCATGCTTGCTGACGACCATGCAATGGTTCGGCGAGGTTTTCGCCTCATCCTGGACAAGTATCCCGAAGAATTTGAGATCGTCGGCGAAGCGGGCACGGGAGAGGAGGCGCTGCAACTCATCCCGCAACTCAAGCCGCACCTGCTGATACTTGACGTGGCGATGCCGGGCATGAGCGGAGTCGATGTCACGCGCAAGGTCACTCAGAACTGGCCCGAAGTGAATGTGCTCATTCTTTCGATGCACAAGGACTCCAACTATGTGCGCGAAACCTTGCGGGCCGGCGCGAAGGGCTACCTGCTTAAGGAAGCCGTCGACGCGGAACTGCTGCTTGCCGTTCGCACCGTGGCAGGCGGCGATGGCTACATCGCGCCGGGCGTTTCCAACACCGTTCTTTCCGATTACCAACGCTTCGTCGGCAGCCCCCTCGATCTGCTTACCGCGAGGGAAAGCGAGGTCTTCCACCGCCTGGCGGAGGGAAAGACGGCCAAGGAAATTTCCGCCGAATTGAACGTCAGCGTGTACACCGTGGATGCTCACCGCAATCGCATTTTCCGCAAACTGCAACTCCGCTCCAGTGCCGATCTGGTCCGCTTCGCCATCCGGCAGGGCCTGGTCCGGACCTGAAAACCCGTTGGTGGCGGCAGGTCTGCGGGAACGATACAATCCGCTTCTATGAAGTCCTTGCTAGCCCTGCTGCTGTTTGCCGCCGCACTGCCCCTGTTCCCGCAGTCTCCGAAGAAGATCGTGGTCACCGGCCGCGGTATCTCCTGGATTCCCGACATGAAGCAGGTGGCGCCCAACGTCACTTTCGTCGAGGGCCGCCCCGATAACATCACGAAGGTCGTCGCCGATGCGGATGCCATCCTCGGGGAGATCAATCCCGCCATCTTCAACGCCGGGAAAAAGCTGAAATGGGTTCACATCTACAGCGCCGGAGTCGAGCGCTACCGCTTCCCCGAATTCATCCAATCCAACATCACTCTCACCAATGGGAAAATTATTCAAGGGCCGGAGATTGCCGATCATGCCTTCGCCCTGCTGCTTTCGCTCACCCGGGGCATTCATCGCGCGGCTGTCGACCGCACGAAAGAGGAGTGGCCGAAGGGTTCCTGGAAAGCCATCGAACTGCGCGGCAAGACTGCCGTTATTATTGGTGTCGGCGGTATCGGATCGCAGATCGCCACGCGCGCACACGCCTTCGGCATGACCGTCATCGGCGTCGACCCGAAAGACATCCCCTTCCATCCCGCCATCTCCCGCGTCGTGCCGCCGGACCGCCTCGACACCGTGCTCCCGCTCGCCGATGTGGTATTTATCTCCGCGCCGCACACGCCGCAAAGCGAAAAGATGGTCGGTGCAAAACAGTTCGAACTGATGAAGCGCGGCGCCTATTTCATCGCCGTATCGCGCGGGAAGCTGTACGATGGGAATGCCCTCGTCAAGGCCTTGGATTCGAAGCGCATCGAAGGCGCGGGACTCGATGTCACCGATCCTGAGCCGCTCCCCAAGGGCCACCCGCTCTGGAAGTTTGAGAATGTACTCATAACGCCCCACATCGCCACCGTCTCTGACATGGTGGGCGCGCGCTATCGGGAACTCGTCCTCGACAACGTCGCCCGCTTCGCCAAGGATGAACCGCTCCGCAACGTCGTGGACAAGATCAAAGGGTTCTGAGTGCTGGCCCCACTCCTCCTCATCGCCGCCGCGCTGGCGCAAAGTCCGGAAGAGCGGTTTCGCGCGTTCACACCCGAGCAAATACGCGCCTTCGAAATCGAAGTCATGGAGAAGATCGCGGACCTGGCGTTAATCCCGCCGCGGCTCAACACCTCTCCGTTGCCCGAATACGATTACGACAAACTCGACTATGGTATGACCATCGGCATCGCGCGCACGCCCGGGGGACGCATCTGGGCGTGCTGGGTGGCGGGTGAAGACGGGCCCAAGGCGTTCTTCGTCCTCGCCACCAGCGATGACGATGGCGAAACGTGGAGCAAACCACGTCTTGTCATCGACTCCCAATCGAAGTCCCTTCCGATGTATCGCAGCGTGCTCGTAGGCAACGTCTGGACCGATCCCAAAGGCCGCCTTTGGCTGTTCTTCAACCAGTCCATGATGCAGTTTGACGGCCGCTCCGGTGTGTGGGCTTCGGTCTGTGAGAACCCCGATGCGGCGGAACCCGTCTGGTCCGCCCCCAAACGGATCTGGCACGGCTTCACGCTGAACAAACCCACCATCCTGTCCACTGGCGAATGGCTGCTGCCGGTATCGCTGAACCGCGAGGGCTTCGGCCCGTTCCAAGGGGCGTTCCGAGACCTCGATGCCTACCGCGGAGCAAACACATTCCGCTCCACGGACGATGGTGCAACTTGGCAGCGGCTGGGCCACGTCGCATATCCCAACCCGAACTGGGACGAACATATGTTCGTGGAGCGCAAGGACGGTAGCCTCTGGATGCTCGCGCGGACGGCCAAGGGGTTGATGCAGAGCTTCTCCACTGACAAAGGCCGCACTTGGTCGGCGCCCGTGGACTCCCCGATTCAGCACCCAGTGGCGCGGTTTCACCTTCGGCGTCTCGCCTCCGGCCGCCTGCTGCTGGTCAAGCACGGCGACACCATCGATACACACGAAGGCCGCAGCAAGCTCACAGCATGGCTCTCCGATGACGATGGCGTAACTTGGCAAGGCGGCCTCATGCTCGATGAGCGAACAGGCATCTCCTACCCCGATGGCTTCCAGGCCCCCGATGGAACCATCTACATCTCCTACGACCGCAATCGCAGCACAGACGGAGAAATCCTCATGGCGAGGTTCACTGAGGAAGATATCCTCGCCCGTCGCCTCACCGGAGAAAAATCGAAGCGGAAGATACTGATCAGCCGCCCCCTCAAACCCAAGGAAACATCGCGGAAATGAGAAGGGCGCCCTTCGAAAAGAGCGCCCTTCGTCGCGTCGATCTAAGTTTACCCTGGGGTTGGAAATCTACGGTCCCCTTCTCATCGGGGCTACGCTTATGTTACCAAGTTTCTATGCCGATTTCGCGCCGCGGATTCCTCTTCGCACCTCTCCCCCTCATGGCTGCATCGGGCTCGCAGGTCATTTCCCCCGATGCACAGTATTATTCCGGCTGGCCCACCGTCGCCCGTCGCTCCAACGGCGACTTACTTCTTGTTTGCTCCGGCGGCCGCGAAGGCCACGTCTGCCCGTTTGGCCGCGTGGAGTTGATGCGCTCGAAAGACGAAGGCGCCACCTGGACCTGGCCCGAAACGCTGATGGACTCCGCCATCGACGATCGCGACGCGGGCGTATTGGAAACGCCGAAGGGTACATTGCTCGTCACTACATTCACTTCCCTCGCCTACGAGCCGTACCTCCAGAAAGCAGAGAATTGGCATCCCGAGCGGCTCGCCAAATGGAAAGCAGCGCATGCGCGCCTGACCGCCGAACAACGCAAGGCTCATCTCGGCACATGGATGCTGCGCTCCACCGATGGCGGCGTGAACTGGTCCGCGCCCTACCGTGTGCCTGTCAACAGCCCGCACGGCCCCATTGCCCTGCGCTCCGGCCGCTTGCTGTATCCAGGCAAGGCGCTGTGGGAACCGGGTTCGCGCGTCGGCGTCGCCGAGTCCACTGACGACGGCGTGACCTGGCGCTATCTCTCCGATATCCCTACGCGCCCCGGCGACGATCATAACAACTACCACGAACTCCACGGCGTCGAAGCCTCCGACGGCCGCATCATTGCGCAGATTCGCAATCACAACAAAGCAAACGAGCGCGAAACCCTGCAATGCGAATCTTCCGATGGCGGAAAGACCTGGACCACCCCGCACCCCATCGGCGTCTGGGGTTTGCCTTCGCATCTGCTGCGGCTTCGCGACGGGCGCCTGCTCATGACCTACGGCTATCGCCGCAGTCCCTATGGCAACCTCGCACGGATCAGCGCGGACTCGGGTAAGACGTGGTCCGCGCCGATTACGGTTTCCGCCGATGGCATGGGCGGCGATCTCGGCTATCCATCCACCGTGGAATTAGCCAACGGCGATTTGCTCACCGTATGGTACGAGCTTCTCAACGGATCGCTGCGCGCCGTGCTCCGCCAGCGCCGCTGGAAGCTTTAGTTCCCGAGCATCTGCATCTGCCGTTTCTCAACGATGTCGCCGCGCATCGGGCTCAGTATGCCCAGCAATGCGGCTTTTTCGGGCATCGGCACATCGAAGCGGTCCAGGGCCTTCACCAGATCCTCCACCAAGGCATCGAACTCGACATCGCTGATCATCATGCCTTGATGTGCCGATTTCATGTCGCGGCCTGTGTACTGGCATGGACCGCCCGCGCCTTCGCATACCTGATCAATCAGGTTCTGACGCAATGCCGCTGTGCGTGCGGCACTGGCAACGGTCGCGGAGAAGAACCGGTTGATGCGATTGTCGCCCACCACGATGCGCAGGAATTCATCCACCACGGCGCGGATTGCCGCCATTCCACCCAAACGCGTGAACAGCGTGGGCATGCCCTCGGGAGCGACCGTGATGGCGGAAACCTGGTCCAGATTCCCCACCGTCCCCAGTAGGGCCGCCGTGCCGTCCGCGAATCCAATTTGGAACAACTGCACGCGGGCGGCGCTGGTTTCGCGAGTGGCGATGTAGCCCTTGTTGCCCGCCGGCGATATATCGAAGCCCGTCACTTCCGAGAAGTCCGCGCCCTTCAATTGGAAGTTGAATACCAGCCGGCCTTCGTTGGGCGGATTCTGGGTGACGATGGCGCGCCGCGACAGATCGAAATCATACAGCGTCGTCGAGGTCGCACCGGCAACTCCGTTGGTGTACGCCGCAGCCACTACAGATGGAACCGCGTCATCGTTATAGCGCAGGAATCCGTCAACTGCCACCACTTGGCCGGTATCGGGATGAATCCGCAGATTCTGCCCGCGGTTGCTCACAACGCGGATGCGGTCCACGGTCGGGTTGAAGTTGAACCCGAACTTCGTGCCGTCCAGCGGCGGCTGAAAACTGCTGGAACTCACCGCCACCGCGGCGCCCGTGGCGGGATCCACGACGTAGATCCGGCTGGAGCTGCCCAGCGCGTACATCTTCTTGTTCGCGGGACGGAAATCGATACCTAAGATGCTCTCGCCCGGCTGCAGCCCGCGAATCACGGACATCGATTGAACGGCGCCGGGCCGTTCCGTATCGAAACTCACCAATACGGCCCGCGAATCCACTGCGAACATTCGCTCGGCGCGCGCCATACCCAACGGCATCAGCAACATTGCACACACGTATCCCATACGTCGGCTCATCATGAAATACCTCCTGGAATTGCAACAGCACGGCTTGTGCACAGGCCCAACTGATTGTCACTGTATGGTACGAGTGCGGTTGCCGATCGGATGAGGAAAAACTACTCTGTCACCGGGATGGAATCCACAATTTCAATACCGAAACCTTCGAGCCCGACAATCTTACGCGGATGATTCGTCAGCAGCCGGATGGTGTGCAGATTCAAGTCCGCCAGGATCTGCGCCCCGATCCCCGTATCGTGCTGTAGCATTCGCTGGCCCTGCGCCTGTGTCGTGAGAAACGGATCGCGCCCGTGCGACAGAATGCGCGGCTTTCCGTTCTCCTTCTGTATCCGCATCCCCGGGCCGGTCTGATGCAAATACACAAGAACCCCGGCGCCCGCGTCGCTGATCTTTCGCATGGCCCCGCGCAAGATCTCCTGGCAATTGCAGTCCAACGATCCGAACACATCGCCGTACGAACAATGCGAGTGCATCCGCACCAGCACGTTCTCGCGCGTGGATACGTCGCCGAAAACCAGCGCCAGGTGCTGCTCATCATCCACCGAACTCGAGTAGGCGATGGTCTGGAATTCACCGTAGGCGGTGCGCAGAACGCCTTCCGCGCGCCGCTCGATGATCCGCTCATGCAGCAGGCGGTAACGGATCAGGTCCGCCACTGAAATCATCCGCAGGTTGTGCCGCTTGCAGAACTCGATCAGTTGCGGCACCCGGCTCATCGTGCCGTCGTCGTTCATGATCTCGCAGATCACGCCCCCCGGCTGTAACCCCGCCATGCGAGCCAGATCCACGGCCGCTTCCGTCTGCCCCGATCGCACCAGCACGCCGCCTTCGCGCGCGCGCAAGGGGAAGACGTGCCCGGGCCGCGCCAGATCCGCCGGCTTGGCATCCGGCTTCATCATCACCTGGATCGTGTGCGCGCGGTCCGACGCCGAAATCCCTGTCGTCACTCCCGACGCCGCGTCCACCGACTCGCAAAACGCCGTGCCGAACATCGATGTGTTCCGCGGCGACATCATCGGGAGCTGCAACTGGTCGCACTTTTCCGCCGACAGCGCCACGCAGATCAACCCCCGGCCATGAACAGCCATGAAATTGATAACCTCGGGAGTGATCTTCTCCGCGGCGATGGTCAGGTCACCTTCGTTTTCCCGGTCTTCGTCGTCGACGACAACCAGCATCTTTCCTGCGCGGAAATCTTCTATGGCCTCCGGGATGGATGCAAATGGCATAATGATCTACTCCGATTCTATCGGAGCGGCCGCATCCCTCACCGGACGGCGCGTCTGTTTGGAACGTCAACTATGCATCAGGTAGCACGACCGAAGCACATTCAAACGCCGGAACAGGAAGCCCGTGAACGCGTGCGTTACTACCTCTACGCCGCTTTCGTGGGTGTTCTCCTGCTGCTGAATGTCACCGGCATCTTCAAGACCATCTTCGGCATTGACACCGCCGCCATCATCACCGTTCTCGCCGGGTACAAGACCTTCTACAGCTCCATCGCCCACCTGCTGGAGAAGGAGATCACCGCCGATCTCGCCATCTGTGTCGCCGTCGTCGCCGCCTTGGCAGCCGGCGAGTATGTCGCCGCCGCGGAAGCATTGTTCATCATCCTGGTCGGCGAAGGACTGGAAACTTACGCCGCCGGACGTACCAACGCCGCCATCCGCAAATTCGTCGAGCAGATGCCTCGCAAAGCACGCCTTCTTAAGGATGGCGTGGAGACCGAGGTTCCCGTGGAAGATCTCGAACCCGGCGATCACATCCTTGTCCGAGCCGGCGAGCGGATCACCGCCGACGGCGTCGTCATCAGCGGATTCTCCACCATCGACGAAAGCACCATCACCGGCGAATCCCTGCCCAAGGACAAGCAACCCGGTTCCGAAGTCTTCTCCGGCACGCTCAACGGCAACGGCATGCTCGAAATCCGCGTCGCACGCGCCGGCTCCGATACCGTAATCGCCCAAGTCGTACGCCTTGTCGAACAAGCCAAAGACAAGCAGGCCCCCGTTGAGCGCATGGCCGACAAGTACGCTCGCTACTTCCTGCCCGCGCTGCTCATCTGCGCCGCCGCCACGTTCTACTTCACACGCGATTGGCTGCGCACCGTGGCCGTCCTGCTGGTCGGTTGCCCCTGCGCCCTGATTCTCGCCACGCCGACAGCAATGGTCGCCGCCATGGGCGGACTCGCCCGGCGCGGTATTCTCGTGCGCGGTGGCGCCATCATCCAGCAGGCCGCCAAGGTCGATGCCATCGTCTTCGACAAGACCGGCACCGTCACCGAGGGCAAGTTCGAAATCATTCGCGTCATCGCCAACAAAGGCAGCGAGGATGACGTTCTACAACTGGCGGCCACTGCCGAGCGAGGCTCGGACCACGTCCTCGCCCGGGTCATTGTCGATGCGGCACGCACCCGAGGCCTTCCGCTCACGGCTGTCGAAGACGCCCGTGTACTCCCCGGCCGGGGAGTCGAATGCACGCACAACGGCCGTACCCTGCGCGCCGGCAACGCCGCTTTCCTTGCCGAACACGGCATCGCCGACACGGGTGCGCTCCTCGATCAGGCCGATCAACTCGGCGCAACCGCCGTGCTGGTGGCGGAAGATAGCCAACTCATCGGCGCCATCCTTCTGCGCGACCGCATTCGCCAAGGCGCCAAGAAGGCGGTCCACCAGCTCGACCATCACCTCGACATTCATCAGGTGGTCATGCTCACCGGCGACCGCCGCCGCGCCGCCGAGGTCATCGCCAGGGAACTGCTAATTCCGCACGTCGAGGCCGAACTCCTCCCCGAGCAGAAACTCGACCGCATCCGCCACCTCGCCGGCCACGGCCACACCGTCGCCATGATCGGCGATGGCATCAACGACGCGCCCGCACTGGCCGCTGCACACGTCGGTGTAGCCGTAAAAGGCGCCAGCGATATCGCCGCCGAGGCAGCCGACGTGGTCTACATGCCGGAATCGCTCGACAAACTGGCGAAGCTCTTCGAAGTCAGCCGCCGCGCCATGGCCATCACCTGGCAGAACATCATCGTCTTCGCCGGCATCGTCAATTTCACTGCCGTCATCGCTTGCGCTACAGGCATCCTCGGCCCCCTCGGCGCGGCGTTTACCCACCAGATCTCCTCTCTGCTCGTGATGCTCAGCTCTCTCCGCCTCCTGAAAATTGAGCCGAAGCAGAAATCCAGACTGTCCAAGTTCCTCCACCAACTCAGCCCACATCACCTTCAGCAACGCTGGCATCGCCTCGATCTGCACCACACCTTCCACCACGTTTGGGATGCCCGCCGGCGATGGGCCCGGCCGCTGCTCTACGCGTGCATCGCCCTGTTCGTGCTCAACGGCTTCTACATGCTACAGCCCGATGAAGTCGGCGTCATTGAGCGCTTCGGCAAGAAGGTGATGCCCTACGAAGAGCCTGGCTTGCACTACAAACTCCCGTGGCCGGTGGAAAAACTCACCCGCATTCAGGCTCGCCGCACACGCGCGCTGGAGATTGGCTATCGCTCCAGCGGTGAGATGGTCGAAACCGAGCCCGCCGCCTATGAGTGGAATGTGCAGCATCGCTCCGGACGCTTCCAGCGCAAGCCCGAAGAATCGCTCGTGGTCACCGGCGACCAGACCATGATGGAAGTCACCGCCACCATCCACTATCGCCTTGCGCGCCCGGATGAGTACCTCTTCAGCCAACTGGACGGCGATACCACCATCCGCGTTGCCGGCGAATCCGCCATCCATTCCGTCATCACCACCACGGCGCTCGACGATGCGCTCACCACGGGCCGCAAAACCATCGAAGCACGCATCCGTGAAGAAATGCAGCAGCGCCTCAACCGCTACAAGGCCGGCGTCGAGGTGCTGCAAGTCAAACTGCTCGACGTGCATCCGTCGCTCGAAGTCGTGGATGCCTTCCGCGACGTCTCCGGAGCCTTCGAAGAAAAGAACCGCCTCATCAATGAAGCGGAAGGCTACCGCAATGAACAGGTCGCGCTCGCGCGAGGCAACGCGCAGGCCAGCTTGCTCAGTGCCCAAGGTTATTCCATGGGACGCAAGAATCGTGCCGAAGGCGATTCCAGCCGCTTCATCCAAGCCGAGTCCGCCTTCCGCTCCGCACCCGGCCCCACCGAAACACGCCTGTACCTGGAAGCCATGGAACAGATCCTGCCCGGAAAACGCAAGCTCATCGTCGACGCGAACAAGGGCCGCCGTCATCTACTGCTGCTCGACGACGGCGTCGAACTCTCGCCACAATCCGTGCCCTTACTAACCACGCCCAATCCCCCGAGGGAGGAGGAATAGCATATGCCATTCATCGATAGATTCCGCAAACACACCCGCATCCTTGGCGGGCTCGCCGCGCTCCTCTTCCTTTGGCTCACCTTCTTCTCCGTGCGCGAAACGGAGTTCGTCCTCATTACGCAATTCGGCCGCCCGCTTTACACCGTTAGCGATGCCGGCCTGCATATGAAGTGGTTCTTCCAAACGTCGAACTACTTCGACAAACGCCTTCGCGTCTACAACCCGCGCCCCAGCGAATTCCTCACGCGCGACAAGAAAAATCTCGTCATCGAGAGCTATGTCGCCTGGCGCATCCAGGATCCGCAGAAGTTCGTCGAAACCGTGGGCGATCCCATCGCCGCCGAGATGCGTCTCCATGACATCGTCTGGTCCGGACTCTCCGCTTCTCTCGGCAATCACGATCTCGATTCCCTCATCTCCACCAACGCCCAGGCGGTACAAGCCAAAGCCATCTTCGATCAGCTCGCCACCGACACCGACAAGAAGGCCCTCGCCCAGTACGGCCTTCAGGTCGTGGATGTCCGCATCAAGCGCATCAATCTCCCCGATCAAAATAAGCAGAGCGTCTACGCGCGCATGCGCGCCGAGCGCGAGCGTATTGCCCGCCAATATCGCGCCGAAGGCGAAGAGCAGGCGCTCCGCATTCGCGCCGACGCCGACCGGCAAAAAGAAGAAATCCTCTCTCTCGCTTACAAGGACGCAGAAAAACTCCGCGGCGAAGGCGACGCGGAATCCACTCGCGTCTACAGCCAGGCCTACTCTCGCAATCCACGCTTCTACAAACTGCTCCGTACGCTCGAAGCCTACAAGAAAGTGCTGGACGACAAGACAACAGCCATTCTCAGCTCCGATTCCGAACTGCTCAAGGTGCTCATGCGAGGGGAAAACGCCCAATGAAGCTGCTCGACACAGAGCCGGTGCAGACCCTCCCCGCGCCATCCAGCCCGCCCGCAGTCACTCCGCGCATGCGCATCCTGTACGGCGCGCTCGCCCTCTGGATCCTCACTTCCATCTACATCGTGCCCGCGGATCAGCAGGCGGTGGTCACACGCATGGGCGCCGTCGTCGAACCGCGAGTTACGCCCGGCATCCATGTCAGCCTCCCCTGGCCCATCGATCGCGTTACCAAGCTGAAGGTCCAACAATTGCAGCGCCTCGTCATCGGCGGCGCCATCTCCGATTCCGTCGTGGGCCGCACCCAGCCGCTGCTCTCCCAATTTCTCACCGGCGATCAGAACATCATCCATATGCGTGTCGTAGTGCAGTACTCCGTCGGCGTGCCCGCCGAATACCTGTTCCGTGCCGAGGATGTCTCCCGCCTGGTGGCTTCCGCCGTCGAATCCGAACTCGCCCGGCGTATCGCATCGCACACCGTCGATGCCGTCCTTACCACGGAGAAAGCAGCCATCCAGGAAGAAGTGCGCGCCGCCGCGCAAAAACTGATCAACGACTACCGCGCCGGAGTCCTGCTCGCCAGCATCAACATCGAATCCGCCTCCCCGCCACCGGAAGCCGCCGATGCCTTCCGCGACGTTGCCAGCGCCCGTGCCGACTCCTCGCGCATCGTCAACGAAGCGCAGGGCTACGCCAACGACGTTATCCCCAAGGCGCGCGGCCAGGCGCAGCAGATGCTCGAATCCGCCGCGGCCTACAAACAACGCAAAATCAATGAAGCCCAGGGCGACGCATCGCGTTTCGTCCAGGTCGCCGCCGAGTACGCCAAGGCCAGCGAAGTGAACGGGCGCCGTCTGTACATGGAAACCATGGAGCAGATTCTTCCCCGCATCAAGAAACTCATCGTCGACAAGAACGGCAACCTCGATCTCACCATCATTCGCAAAGGCGTGGACACGCCCGGAGAACGCAAGTGACAAAGGAGCACAAAGCGCGCGTTCTCACAGTCCTCATCCTCGGTGGCGCTGTCGCCTTCATCGCATGGAAACAGGGGGCGCTATCCTCCCTCGACCTCTCCCAACTCAGCGTGCGCGCCACGGCGAAGTCAGACCCCACCCCACAAGACGTTATCTACGCCGCGCTCGATGCAGCCCGCGAAGGCAAAGTCAGCGATTACCTCAGCGCTCACACAGGGCAGATGGAACAAGCGCTCCGCAAAACCATCGCCGAATCCACCGAAGCGGGCTTCTCCAACTACCTCAGGGAAACCAACGCACCCATCAAAGGCATCGCCCTCCAGGAACCGCAACCGCTCACGGATCGGGAAGTCAAAGTTCGTGTCGAATATGTCTTCCAGGACCGCAATGAGATTCAATGGATGTATCTGGAAAAAATCGGTGGCACGTGGAAAATCGCCCGCGTGGACACCGCCGAACGGATACAGACCTTGGTACCGTATGGCACGCCTGTCCGATAAGCATTTGCGCGCGCTCGTCGGCATTCTCGCCGTCCTCGCCTGCATTTACCAATACCGCTTCTTCAAGGAGAGCTACGCCAAGGTCTTCCGCCGTGCCGAAAGCGCGCGCAATCCTTTCTTCCTGAAGCGCACCGAACCTGTCGTGCTGTTTCTTCCTCCCGAATCGCGCGCCGCCGGTCTCGCCGCCGGCGACCGCATCCTCGCCATCAACGGCGTACCCTTTACGGGAATGCAGATCCTGGGCGCCGCCATGGGCCGCGCTCGAGCCGGCGATTCCATCCAGGTCACCTATCAGCCCGCCTCCGGCGGCCAGCCGAAGACCGTCTCTGTTCCTCTGGTCGCTCCTCCGGGAATGCGGAATCCCTGGGTTGGCATCTTCCTCCACTTCGTCATGCCGGCCTTCTCTTTCGCCCTTGGCTTCTGGGTTGTGTTCGTACGCCCGCGCGACACGCGCGCCTGGATCCTCCTCGCCGTCCTCGTCAGCTTCACTTCCGTATTTTCCCGTCAGGTCGACATTCATGAATGGTTCCACGCCTACCGCCCCATCGGCCTGTTCATTCGCGTATTCATGGGCCATTCCTGGCCGTTCTGGCTGCTCATGCTGGCGCTGCACTTCCCGGAAAAACTCTGGCATTGGCGATGGATCAATCCCATAGCCTGGATGGTGGGATTCCCGGTCCTTGTCCAAGCGGCCGGCGATCTTGTTTTTGAGGCTGCGCGGATTCACAGCTTCGCCCTGGCCGCATCCGTGTATCCCGCGGTTCGGTTGCTCCATACCATGGACTTCCTCCCCATGGCAGCCATCGGCCTTTACTTCGCCACCCTTGGCGTGCAATGGGGTATCGCCCGCACTCCCGATGCCAAACGCCGCGCCGCGCTCCTCAACATCGGCTCTCACCTCAGCCTCACACCGACATTCTTTCTCGTCCTGCGCAGCCTTATCGAAGGCGGCGAAGTCTATGGCGACCGCCCCGGCGGCTTCAACATCATCGCCCTCCTCATGCATGCCTTCTTGCCCATCACGCTCGCCTACATCGTCGTTGTGCATCGCGCCATGGATGTCCGCGTCGTCGTTCGCACCGGACTCCAATATGCCCTCGCCCGCCGCGGACTCGTCGTCATCGAGTTTCTCGTTCTCAGCGCCGCTGTCGCCTATGCCGTCCTTTCCGTCGATCCCACCGAAACCCCCACCGAGCGCTTCCTCCAGATCCTGCCCGCGATTCTCGTAGTCATCGCGCTGATGCCCTTGTCCAAGCGCCTCCGCGAATGGCTCGATCGGCGTTTCTTTCGCGAAGCCTACAACGCCGAGCAGATTCTCTCCGAACTCAGTGAAGAAGTACGCACCATCCCGGAAACCAGTTCGCTGTTGCGGACTGTCGGCCAACGCATCTCCGAATGCCTCCATGTGCCGCAAATCGCCGTACTCCTGCGCAACGACGGCATGTTCCGGCCGGCTTACGCCATAGGCTTCGACGAGAGTCCAGATGCCGCCTTCTCGGAACACTCGCCGCTCATCCAGCGTCTACAGCAGCCTGTCTCCGTCTATATCGACGACCCCGAGTCCTGGGTCCACCGCGATTGGAACGACGGCTATGAACGAGATTCCCTCCTTCGCCTCAGCCCACGCCTCCTGCTGCCGATCCCATCCAAGGCAGGCATGCTCGGCTTCCTCAGTCTCGGCCCCAAACTCTCCGAAGAACCCTACAGCCCGTCCGACATGCGCCTGCTCAAATCCGTCGCCGTTCAAACAGGGCTCGCCATTGAGAACAGCAAACTCACCGAAGAGATGGCTCGCGAAATGGCCGAACGCGAGCAGCTCAACAAAGAGATGGCCATCGCCCGCGACGTGCAGCGCCGTCTCTTCCCGCAGAAACTGCCCGTCGTCCCAGGCGTTTCCTATTGCGGCGGATGCATTCCAGCGCAAAGTGTCGGCGGTGATTACTACGACTTCATCGAACTCAAGAACGGCATGTTCGCCTTCGCCGTTGGCGACGTCAGCGGCAAGGGCATGCCCGCCGCTCTCCTGATGTCCGCTCTCCAGGCCTCGGTGCGCGGCCAGGCCCTGAACGGCATCACCGATCTCGCTGTCTTCTCCGCCAATGTCAACCAACTCCTCTATGACATGTCCCCGCGCAGCCACTTCGCGACTCTCTTCTACGCAATTTACGATCCCACCTCCCGCCGGCTGCTCTACGCCAACTGCGGCCATAATCCACCCGTAATCCTTCACGCCAACGGCACGCTAGGCAAACTCGCCCCGACTGGCCCCGGCGTCGGGCTCTCCCTTCGCAGCACTTACCGCCACGCCGAAACTACGCTTCATCCCGGCGATGTTCTGCTCGCCTTCACCGACGGTGTTACCGAAGCGATGAACCCGCGCAACGAAGAATTCGGCGACGGCCGTCTCCAGGATGCCCTTCGCGATGCCCACACCTTGGCCCCCGAAGCCGTTCTCCAACACATCGTCAACACCGTCAAGGAGTTCGAGGCCGGCGCACCCCAGCACGACGACATCACAATCGTCGTCTTCAAGATCCAAGAAGAGTAAAGCGCGGCAAGATCTTCGCCGGCGATGAGTTCACCCCCGGCGCCCCGCAGAACGATGACATGATCCATGCTCGTCCTGAAGGTGCAGTAGAATAGGCGATCGATGCGCTCTTGTCTCTTCCTGCTCGCGGCCGCCTTGACCGCACAGGTTCCATCGCCCCAATACGAACGCCCCGCCCCAGAACAACCCCTCCCGTTCAGCCACAAGACACACGCCACCAAGGCCGGACTCGCCTGCAAGCAATGCCACCCCATGCCAGACCCCGGCGACTTCGCCACGTTCCCCGCCACTTCACTCTGCATGAACTGCCATCGCACCATCAAAACGGACAGCCCCCACATCGCCAAACTCGCCGCCCATCACAGCGAAGGAAAGAAGCTTCCCTGGGTGCGCGTCTATCGCATCCCCGACTACGTCTTCTTCAATCACCAGCGTCACAACGCCGTCGATGGCGTCACCTGCGAAACCTGCCACGGCCCCGTCGCCACGCGCGACATGCTACGCCGTGAAAAAGACCTCGGCATGCAAGCCTGCATGGAGTGCCATCGCGCAAACAACGCCAAGAACGAATGCACCTTCTGCCATGAACAGCGCTAAGGAGATCCTCATGAACGATACCCGCCGCCAGGCCTTCCACAAACTCCTCTCGTTTTTCGCCGCTTCGCCGCTCATGCGCGCCCAAAAGGATCTCGATTATAAACCCGAACACCTCCCCGGACTCGACGACCTGGTCAACGTCTTCGAATTCGAGCCGCTCTGCCGCTACCGCATCCCTAAGCAGAACTACGACTACATTGCCGGCGGCGTCGATAACGAGTGGACCCTGCGCCGCAATCGCGAAGCCTTCGACCGCATCGTCATCCGCCCGCGCATGCTCGTCAACGCCACCAACATGGATCTGTCCACAACATTGTTCGGCACGAAGGTATCCTCGCCAATTCTCTTTTCCCCCACCGCCGGGCATCAACTCGCCCACCCCGACGGCGAGATCGCCACCGCCAAAGCCGCCGCCGCCGGCGATACCATCATCTGTCTCAGCAGCAATTCCAGCTATCCCTTCGAGAAAGTCGCCGCCGCCACCGAAGCCCACAAATGGTGGCAACTCTATCCCCGCGAGGATGACCTCGCCACACGCGAGCGTGTCGAGCGCGCCGTCGCCTCCGGCTACAAAGTTGTTGTCCTCACCGTCGACGCACCCTACAACTCGCATCGCGAGCGGCTCCTCCGCAATCGTGTGCGCGCCCAGGTGCCGGCCGGCGATGCCGGCTCCTCCGCATCCAACGCACGCCGCCGCCGTCAGGATCCCGAGCGCAAGCCGCTCCCCTATAAACTCGAAGCCACACTCATCGCGCAATGGGATTGGTCCTACGTTTCCAAACTCAAAGACTGGGCCAAGACTCCCGTCCTCATCAAAGGCATCCTCACCGGCGAAGACGCCACGCTCGCCGTCAAACACGGCGCCGACGGCATCATCGTCTCCAACCATGGCGGCCGTTACCTCGAATACGCCCCCTCCACCATCGAAGTCCTCCCCGAAATCGTCCAGGCCGTCAACAACAAATTCCCGGTCCTCATCGACAGCGGATTCCGCCGCGGCACCGATATCCTCAAGGCCCTCGCCATGGGCGCCAGTGCCGTCATGATCGGCCGCCCCGTCCTGTGGGGCCTCGGCGCATTCGGCCAGCAGGGCATCGAAAAGGTGTTTCAGTTGCTACAATCGGAACTCGCCCTCGCCATGGCTCTCTGCGGCAAGGCCAACCTGAAACAACTCGACAATTCGCTGATCAAAATCGATCGCTGATGCTCTCACTGCTCCTCGGCCTCACCCTCCACGCCGCCGCGCAACCCTCGCCGCAAATGGTCATCGACGCCGCCCGCGCCGTCATGCAATCCGCCGAGTTCTGCTTCCTGGTCACCGTCGATGCCTCCACGGAACCGCAAGCCCGCCTCATGCAACCCTTCCCGCCCGACGCACAGATGCGTGTTTGGTTAGGCGCCAATCCCTCCTCCCGCAAGATCGCGCAAATCCGCGGAAACCCGCGCACCACGCTCGCCTATTACGACAAGTCAGGCCCCAACTACGTCACCTTGATCGGAACATCCCGTATCGTCGACACCCCCGCCGATCGCCGTAAACACTGGCGCCGGGAATGGCAGTCCTTTTTTCCCGGCGGTCCCGATGGCCCCAACTACACGCTCATTGAGTTCATGCCCCATCGCATCGAACTCATCAGCGCTACTCACAGGATCGCCGTCGAACCTACATCTCCACCCGCGATCCTCCACCGCACTCCCACGGGATGGTCCTTCAGCAAATGACAGCCGGCTGCCTTCTCCTCCAACAGCCTGTTCCGATGCTCATCACCTATCCCGCCATCGCGCCGGAAGTCCCCATCCCGCTTGCAGGCCCCTACACACTCTCCGCGGCACAAGACGCACCTATCGATCCAGGCAGCTACCCGCTCATCCTCATCTCCCACGGAACCGGCAGTTCGCCGTTCGTCCATCGCAATCTCGCCGCGCACCTCGCCCGCAGCGGCTACATTGTCATCGCCCCCGAACATCCCCGTAACAATCGCAACGACAACTCCCTCGCCAACACTAACGAAAATCTTGTCAACCGACCCCGGCTCATCTCGCAAATCCTTGACTTCACCCTCTCCCACGACACTCTCGCCCCGAACATCGCCCGCGATCGCATCGCCATCGTCGGCCATTCCCTTGGAGGCTACACCGCTCTCGCCGCCGCCGGTGGCAAACCCTCCTCCATCGAAGTCACCCCCGATCCCCGCGTCAAAGCCCTTGTCCTTCTCGCCCCAGCCACTCCATGGTTCATGGCGCCTGGCGCACTCGCCGGAGTGCGAGTCCCCATCCTCATGCTCACCGCCGAACAAGATCCGCACACCCCCGCGGGCCACGGCGAAATCGTCAAACGGGGCCTTCCACCCGACACCCCGATTGAACACCATGTCATCCCGAACGCCGGACACTTTTCCTTCCTCAGTCCGTTCCCGCCCGTCATGGTCAACCCAGGCTTCACCCCTGCCCACGATCCACCCGGTTTCGATCGCGAACATTTCCAAATCGAAATGTTCGCCCTCATCACGGCTTTCCTGCGGCGCGCGTTCCACGGCCAACCGGCTGTCTGAGCCGCATTTCTCCACACCTTCGAACACGAATCCGCAAGCGGCCACCACCCGATTGGGTCGTATTCCTTCATTCACTCCAGCACAATCAGCTCATAATCCGTCAATTTCGGTATCGTGAATGCTGTATACCCGCCTCCACGGCTCACCGCCAGCGCCCCCGGCGAACGCACCCCCCGGGCCCTCTGAAACGCGCCCGCCACCTCCACCCGAATCCCCGTCATCGGCACAGGCGCAAAATACCCCGTCTGCGAATGCCCGCTCAAGTTAATCAGATGCAACAGGGTCCGCCCGCCCTGCTTCATCAGCGACATCTCCACCAGCGGATGCGCATTCGTCCGGATCTGCCGCACCGCCAACAACCGGTCCACCAGATCCCGAAACACCCCCGCATGCGCCGGAAGACTGTGCCGGTAGTACATCCCGGCCAATCCCCAAGGCAACCACGTCACCGATCCCTTCCCCATCGTCCGGCTCACCATCGCCGGCGTATCCGTGTCCTTCATGTCGATGTGAACCAACTCCGGCGGTCCAATCATCGATGGCGGGATCAAGGTCAGCGGCGCGGCCCCTTCCCCTTGTAAGACAGTAAACGGCCCGTTCAGCATCACCAGATCCGTATCGCGCAAAGACGGAAACATCCCCTTGTCGCGGATGCGCACATATCCCCGTACGTCCTTCTCCGTACGCAGCACCGTCGCCACGGCAAACTCCGGTTGCGATGCCCCCAACAGCAGCACATTCCCGCCGTCTTCCGCATACCGCCGCAACTCCGCCGGAGCCCACTCCGTGGCTATCGCCAGATCGAACTTCCGCTTCCCCAGCCACTCCAGATTGTCCGACACGGCAAACGGAATGTGCTCCTCGCTCAACAGCCGGAACACCCCGCGGTATGCCTCCTCGCTATACGTCCGTCCCGTTTCTGCCGGCGAACCCAGCACCAGCACCCGAGCCATGCTCTCCTGCTTCACGTAATACTGTTCATGCTCGGCCACCCACCGGAAAATCGGCTTCGCCGTCTCCAGCGCTTGCCGGTCCTGCAAATCCAGCGTCCCGTTCACCTCGAACGTCAATGCCCCGCCATGCGCGATCATCTGCCATGAACGCAACGCGATCTCCCACGCAGGCACCGTCGCAAACCGCCACCAGTAATCCACGAACTGCATGTTCAGATTCACGGACATCTTCCCCGGCTGGCTGTTCCGCGCCCGATTCACCCGGTCGCTCGCCGAATACGGCCACAGCGGCAACGGACGCGCCACCGCCGTATTCGATTCCGACATGATCCCATCCGTGTATTCCTGAATGTAATTGAAATAGCCTGCATTCGGCCGCTTTGCTCGAATCAGTTTCCCGATCTCCGCCGCCACTTCGCGCGACGACGCAAACATGAACCGCCGGTAGTCATCGTCCGGCGCCTCCGGAATCCCTCTGCCATGCAGCGCACGATAACGTCTCTGGCACTCCCCGCAATGGCATAGCCCCACATAGCGCCCGCTGTAATCCCGCGACTGGTTCCCAAACATGTTGAAAAACAGACCGTCGACATCGTACTTCTCCAACCCCTCGGCCAGAATCTTCATCGCCTGATCGCGATAATACCCTCCGTTGATGCACGTCGAATACAGCCCGTTATAGATCACCGGCTCCCCATTCGACTGCCGGAAAAACCACTCCGGATGCGCATCGAATACTTCCTTCCGCGTCTTGCTCAGATCGTAACGCCCCACTACCCGAATCTTCCGCGCATGCAACTCCCGCACCACGTCGCCAAACATGTCCCGCCCCGGCGGCAGATGCGGGCTTGGATAATGAAACGCCACCGCTGTCGGGTAGTACGCCACAATCCCGCCCATCCCCTGCAACAGCACGTTTGCCCTCATTTCCGCCAGTTGCTCCGCCAACCGCTTCGCATCCAACCCCGCGTCCACCTGCCGCAGATTCGTCTGCACCCAGCGAATCGGCTCCCGCATCCACCAGCCTTCCTGGCCGAACGAAACCGCCGCACAGGCGAACGTCGCAAAACGCAACCACTGGCTGTTCACCATACAATATTCCCATGAACCGGCGTGAACTCCTTCAGACTGCGGTAGCCACCGCATTCACTGCGGCCATGCCCGCCGCCGCAGCCCCGCTTCAAAAACAACTCAAGATCACCGGTCTCGAAACCGACCTCCTTCGACGCCCCCCGCGCGAACCCAACTACGACGCCATCCACCGCCTCGGCGTCGACCAAGGCTCCGTCGTCTTGCGCATCAAGACTGACGCCGGCATTACCGGTTGGGCCAGCACCTCCTTCGGCATGATCGCCGGCGGCCCCAAAGTCGTCCGCACCATCCTCGAAGAGGAAGTGAAACCCGTCATCACCGGCATGGATCCCGCTTTCCCGCGCAAAATCCGCTCCGAACTCTGGAAAGCCCTCGAATATCACGGCGTCGGTGGAGTCGTGCACTTCGCTCTTGCCGCCACCGACATCGCCGTCTGGGACATCATGGGCAAAGCCGCCGGTCTCCCCGTCTGGCGCATGCTCGGAGCCTTCCGCGACCGCATGCCCGTCTACTCCATGTGCGGCTGGTATTACGACAACGACGCCGATCTCTCCAAATACAAGCGTTCCATCGCCCAGGCCCTCGAACACGGCTATCGCGCCATCAAGATCAAGACCGGCCGCTACTCCCTCGACGATGATGTCAAACGCATCCGCATCGCCTTCGACATGGTGGGCAAGGACCGCCGTGTCATGCTCGACGCCAACCAGGCCTTCAATCGCAACGAGGCCCTCCGCCGCGGCCGCGTCTATCAGGACATGGGAGTCTTCTGGTATGAAGAGCCGCTCCCCCCGCACGAGATGGAAGGCTACGCCGAGCTTGCCGCCAAACTCGACGTCCGCATCGCCACCGGCGAAAACCTCTACACCAAGTACCAGTTCGCCGATGTCATCGCCCGCCGCGGCGCCGACGTCGTACAACCCGATAATCGACGCGCCGGCGGTGTTACCGAATGGATGGAGATCGCCGCCATCGCTGACGCCTACGGCCTCGAACTCGCCAGCCACGGCGGCGGTTCCGCCAACATGAACATGCTCCTTGCCATGCCCAATGCCATCTATATGGAAACCGGCGGCCCCCAGAAAATGATCGATGGCGAAGTGCCCGCTCCACTCGAACCCGGCATGAGCACCGAAGTCTCCAAAACCGAAATCGAGAAGTATCGAATCGGCTAACCGGAACCGCTTCTTCTGCGTCTATCCGATTAAGAGAAAGTTATCCACATTGAACAGGAGGCTAACGATGAAGCGTCATCCCCTGCTCCTTTCGATTTTCTTTCCCTTACTCGCGGCCGCCCAGACAGAGAACTCCTGCTGGATTCAGGATGTCTCCTCACCCGGCAACGGCGTCGCCGCCCTGCTCTGCGACCGCGAGAAGATCCTGCTCAGCGACGGGAGCACCGCTAATTTTCGTCCAGTATCCCTGCCGGTCCAAACCAAACTGCGCGCCATCGAGTTCACGAGCGCCGGAAACGGATTCATCGTCGGCGATGCCGGAGTCCTGCTCTCATCTAACGATGGCGGCAAATCCTGGAGCCAAATGGCCCCCCCCACCAAGGAAACCCTGACCTCTATCCACTTCCTCGGCGACCTCGGCTGGATCGCCGGCTACGGCGGAACCATCCTCCACACCCGCGATGCCGGCCGCACCTGGACCGCACAGCAATCCGGAGCATCTGTCTCCTTCGAAGATATTTTCTTCACCGACGCCGAATACGGCTGGGCTGTCGGTTGGGGCGGCGCCATGATCCGCACCAAAGACGGCGGAAAAACCTGGACCCCTATGCGTGCCAAGGACGCTCTCTGGTCACTCAATTCCGTATACTTCCGCGACCGCCAGAACGGCTGGACCACCGGCATGTTCGGGCTCATTCTTCATACCAAAGACGGTGGTGAAACCTGGGAGAAACAGGAATCCCCCGTCAATGCATCCATCCGCTCCGTTTACTTCGATGCTTCCGGCCGCGGCTGGATCACCGCCGAAAGCCACATCCTCTCCAGCACCGATAACGGCCTGACCTGGACCTCCGCCTGGAGCGCCAAACTCGCTTTCCTTCACACCATTGCCCCGATGGGCGATACGTTGATCGCGGCCGGCCCGTTCTCCGCCAGAATCCTCCGCGACGGCCAGTGGAAGGAGTTGCCCGTATTCCCACGCACGGCTACCTAGCGAAGTGGGTACACTGAAAGTTCACCCACTCTTATGCGTAAACCACTCATGGCCGGCAATTGGAAGATGTACAAAACTGCCGCCGAAACTACTGCTTTCTTCGAAAAATTTCTACCCCTGGTGGCGCAATCGGCCCACGCCGATATCGTCATCGGGGCTCCTTTTGTCAACATCCCCGCGGCCGTAGCCGCCACGTCGGGAACCAACGTCGAGATCGGCGCGCAGAACATCTTTTGGGCCAAGGAAGGCGCCTATACCGGCGAGATCTCCGGCCCCATGCTCGTCGGTGTCGGATGTAAATGGGTCATCGTCGGCCATAGTGAACGCCGTCAATATTTCGGCGAAACGGAAGAAACCGTCTGCAAACGCACGCTCGCCGCACTCGAATACGGACTCAAACCCATCGTCTGTGTCGGCGAACGTCTCGAAGAGCGCGAATCCGGCAGCACGGAGACCGTCCTCAAGGCGCAATTCGATGGAGGCATCGCACCCCTCACCGATGCGCAATTCGCTCAGGTCACTATCGCCTACGAACCCGTCTGGGCCATCGGAACCGGCAAGACCGCAACCCCCGACATGGCAGCCGCCGCACACCGCTACCTCCGCAGTCTGGTAGCCGCCAAGTACGGCCCGGAAGCTGCCTCCAAGACCCGTATCCTCTACGGCGGCAGCGTAAAGCCCGACAATGTCAAAGGTCTCATGGCGCAGCCCGACATCGACGGCGCACTCGTCGGCGGAGCCAGCCTCGACCCCGTCGGCTTCAGTTCCATCGTCAACTTTTAGCCTGTTACTCCGGCCGCGCGGGCCGGCCGCTTCGGCTGGCCCCCTTCATGCGGGCCTTACTCCTCCCCCGCACTCGGCCCCAGCGAGTACCGGAACAACGCCGCTACCGGCGCCTGCGACGGCAGCAATTCCGGATCCACCAGAAACACTTCCCCGCCGTGCAACAACGTTTCCGTCGCTGCACAATTGAGCAGATCCTCCTCGAGAAACGGCGCCTTGCCAGACTTCCCGATCGCCTCCAGAAAATCAGCCATCACTGTCGCCCCTTCGGCCAAAAACAAACGCCACACCCGGCCCTGAATTGCCGCCCGCAACACCGCGTTGACCGATGTCGACCAACGGTCGCCTGGCACATACTCCTCCATCGCCAGCAGGTGCCGTGCCGCTTCTTCCATCCGCTGCGCATGGATCATCTGCTGCGCCTTGGCGATCACCACTTCCTCCGGCAGCAGATCCATATTCCCGGGGATAGCCTGCGGTATCGTCATCGGGTAGGTGTTCTCTTTCTTATACGCAGCGATCATGTGCGCCGAACCGGCCAGCACCAGCGGCACACCTAAATCCTGTAAATAGGAATGCAGACTGCGATCCAGCATCGTACAGAAAAACTGCAACCGCCGCCCTTCGTTGGCCGACGCAATCCCAAACGAGATGGCATTCTCGAAGTTCTTCTTCGGAATATCCTCATCCACCAGCATCGAATCGAAACACAGTGGGACGCCGCGGGGAAGCCGGAGTTCGCTGAGCTTCCCCTCTCGGCATCGCATTGTCCGGATCGCTCCGGACGCCAACTCCAATATCACGAACTCCCTCGGCTCCATCAGCCAGGACAATAGCGGCCGGATATGAAAATGCCGTCCCACCACCACCGTCTCCGGCACGCTTGCCGGCACTTCGAAACAAAAGAAATCCCTGCCGTCCAGGAACAACGCCACCCCGGACTTCCGTGCATCGCGGAATGCCGCATCGTTGGCCAGTGTCAATAGCGGAGCAACCTGTTGCGCGCACTCATGATGCGCCAGACCCTGCGCCAGCAATTGCGGAAATACCCTGTCCACCGCATCCCGCAGCCGCCGCGAGTTCGGTGTCGATGGCGTCCCCGGGGTCGACCCCGGCAATAGCACGGTAACAGCGGGCGGAAGGGGACGCCCCATCCGATGGAGATCGCTGATTGAGAACAGTTGGAACAGCACGCTGTTGCCCGTCATGGTTCACCCCTTCCCTTGCCCGTAATTCCTTCAGCCGCTACTGTGTCAGCACCACGTTTTGCGATTGCTGCCAGGATTTATACAGAATCAGCACTAACAAGAAAAGGAAATAAACCAGCGCCACAACCGTCAGCGATTTCCCCCAACGGTCGATTGCTCCCAACTTCGTCGCAACCACCGTTTGCTTGCCCACTTCCGGCGCCTCGCCGGCCGTGACATGGATATGGAAGTCCTGGTTCTTGCCGACAAAGTAGCGGTACAGGGCCAACGCGATCACCACTGCGACGAGCGCGGCCAAAATTGTGAATTCGAGCATCATTGAACCCAGATCGGGAAACATGAGAGAACTCCTTCCGAAACGCCTAGGAGCACTCCAAGTTCCAAACCAGAATGTCCAATACTTTCAATCGACTATCGACCCTCCCTGGGGTGGATGCCCCAAAACGTGCGAGGTTTCACCCATCTTCGGCTCTGCCTCCACCTGGATGTCCGCAATCCAGTATTCGTAGTCCGATTCCCGCTGATGCACCGTCGCCCGCACCTTCTGCCCCACCCGTAATTTCGCGAACTCCTCCCGCTCCGGCACCGGAAAATCCATCGTCATCGGCTCCATCCACACCTTCCCCGCCTTGTCGCGGATCGGCCCGTGTTGGATCGTGGCGACCTGCCGTTCCGCGTGGATTCGCACCACCGTCCCCTCCAGGAAGTACCGGCTTACCGGCCCGCCAGTCTCCCGTTTCTCGGCGCACCCGTACATCGCCAGCACACACACCAACAAGAAATGGCTTCTGCTCACCGGCTCTGCTCCTCAAATCGCGCGGAAACGAAGTCCCAATTCACCACATGCATCACCGCCTGCAAATAATCCGCCCGCCGGTTCTGATACTTCAAGTAATAAGCATGCTCCCACACATCAATCCCGAATAGCGGAGCCACTCCCGCCATCCACGGACCATCCTGATTCGGCGACGTCTCGATCGTCAGCGCTCCGCGCCGCGCCACCGCCCACACCCACCCACTGCCAAACACCGAAAGTCCCGCCGTGCGCAATTTCTCCTCAAACGCCGCCTGCCCTCCGAAACTTTTGTCGATCGCCGCACGCAACTTGCCCTTCGGCCCCGAACCCGGCTTGTTCTTCCCCAGAGTCTGCCAGAACAGCGAATGGTTCAAATGTCCGCCCCCGTTATTGCGAACTGCCGTCCGCACCGATTCCGGTACAGCGTTTAAGTCCTTCAGCAACTGCTCCACCGGTTTCCCGGCCAGCGCCGGTTGCGTCGCCAGGGCCTTATTCAAATTGTCCACATACGCCTGGTGATGCTTGCCATGATGGATCTCCATCGTCTTCGCATCGACGAATGGTTCCAGCGCATCCACCGCGTAGGGAAGCTTCGGCAAGGTTGCTTGCTGGGCCAGTGCACGCCCCGCCGGCCAGGCGGCCGTCGCCGCCGCGAATCGAATGAGTTCCCGTCTGTTCATGGTTTCCTAACCCTCCTGATCTGTTCCAGAAATACAAATCGAAACAAAGCAATCTCCTTTCCTCATTCCATGCGCAAGAGTTCTCGCTTGCGCATCATTGCCGCGCGCACCCGTTCCGCCCGCCAGGCAAACAGAACCTGATCCCCACTCACCGCAACCTTCGGAAACCCGGTGCCTCGCCCGGTGGTCGCCTCGGCCACCCGAAAGGCGCCGTGCATCCGTCCATCGAAGCCAATCCGCCGCGCACGGATCTCCGCACCCCCACCCTTCGTCTTTTCCAGCCACACCACCAGGTAGCCCGCATCGAATGCCGCAATCGCCGGCCGTCCCGCTGGATCGCCTCCATCGATGCGCAGGGGAACTCCGAAGCTCCGCCCCTCATCCGCGCTCAGCGCCACCTGGATCTTCGGCCGATCTCCCGCCCGCGTCAGCCACGCAATCGCCACCCGCCGGTCGTCCGTGCCGATCGCCGGACCGTCCGTGGGACAGCCATGAATCTGCCACCCGTCCGCATGCAGAACACGAGGTTTCGTCCATTCCCCATCGGCGAACCGCACCACGGAAATATCCCGTATCTCCCCCGCCAAATGATCCCGATAAGCCGCAATCAACCCACCGCGCGTCTTCCCGATCGCCGTCTGGCAGCATGAGCACGCGTCCGCATCCAGTTCCAGGTCCGAAATCACTCGCCCCGAGTCGCTGAACGATACGAACCGCACCGTCTTGCGATGGCTATGTTCCAACCCGTGCCCTCCATGGCCTCCACCGGCCGGCGGCGACAGGTAAATCGCGCTCGCCGCATTCGGTACGAACGTCAGAAACCCTGCGTAATCTTCCTGCTCATCCAGGCTCATCCCATGAATCTCCCGCCACTGTCGCGACTGCGGATCCCGCCGCGCCACCCGGATGCCATACCCATACTTGCCTCCTGTCGGATTGCGGGTCAGCCAGTGCGCCAGCATCGCTCCATCCGGCAACACCGCCAGCGACGGAAAATCCGCCCAGTTTACAAACCAGTTGCCTCCTGAGGCGATCGTTTCGGGCGCACTCCACCCTTTTCCCGTCCAGCGGGCAAAGCGTAGCGCATGTTGTTTCTCCGGTAGCGTGTCCGTCCAGGACAGGTACACGGAACCGTCAACCCCGTTGGTGAGATACGGCATACCGCTCGCTTCACCCGCCGGAGGCTCGATGCTCCGCACCTGGGCGAATAAACACACCGCGGAAATTGCTGCCGCAAGGCTGCCCAATAGAATATGCACTGGTGATGTCTCCTTCGTCGCCGGAAGGCGAACGGTTTGCTCTAGGGTCAGGAGTGGACCAAGGGCGGACCGCGTTTCCGCGCCGAACCGCTTTCCAACGATCGCCGCTGGACGGCATCCCGGCATGGCACACCAACCTTCTTCAGCGGCAGGTACAGAGAACGCGGACCTGTTGGCGGTACGGACACTGCCGGCCAAACGGCGGCAAATTTGCCCACTGGATACAGCGGGCACTGCATATTTCCGCTGCGAACCCCCACCGTACCGTCATCCGCCGCCCCCACAGCGGCATCCATCATCGCGCAACGATGCTTCCCGTCGCGCCGGCAGCAGGGCGCCAATTTCGCTTCTTCCTGTCCCACGGACAAAAGCGGCCCGATCAGCCCGAAGCTGACGGCGACCAATAGCAAAACTGCCCACAGTTGCCGCAAACTCCATCATACCCGGCAACTCCACCGCTGGCCAGGGGACACAACGTCGCATCCGCCCTGCATGCTACCATGCTGCCTTATGTCCCGATTCGATGTAACCGGCATCGGCCTTAACGCCACCGATACGGTAATCCTCGTCCCCCACTTCCCTCCCTACGCCGGCAAAGTCGCCTTCGACGAGGAAATGTACAGCCCCGGCGGCCAGGTCGCCAGCGCCATGGTCCAATGCGCCAAACTCGGACTCCGCACCAAATACATCGGCACCGTCGGCGACGACGAGCGCGGCCGCATTCAGATCGACTCCCTCCAGGGCACCGGCATTAACCTCGATGACGTCCAGGTCCGCAAAGGCTGCCCCAACCAGACCGCCTATATCATCATCGACCGCACCACCGGCGAACGCACCGTATTCTGGAACCGCGAAGATTGCCTCCGCCTCCAACCCGAAGAAATCGAAGAGCGCATGATCGTCGATACCCGCCTCCTCCACATCGACGGCCACGATACCCCCGCCGTCGAAAAAGCCGCGCAAATCGCCCGCGCTCACGGCATCCCCGTCACCGTCGATGTCGACACCATCTACCCCGGCTTCGAACGCGTCCTGCCCCACGTCACCCACCTCGTCGCCAGCTCCGAATTCCCCGTCGCCTGGACCAAGGAAAAGGATCCCCTCAAAGCCCTCGATCTCATCCAAAAGGAGTACAGCATCCCCGTCGCCGCCATGACTCTCGGCTCCTATGGAGCCCTCGCCCGCGTCGACGGTCAAATCGTCTACTCCCCCGCATTCGTCGTCAATTGCGTCGATACCACCGGCGCCGGCGACGTCTTCCATGGAGCCTTCTGTTATGCTGTGCTCAATGGCATGACCATGATGGATGCACTCACTTTCTCCAACGCCATGGCCGCTCTCAACTGCCGCGCCATGGGCGCCCGCGGAGGCATCTCCACTGCCGCCGAGGCCTACAAACTCATCGAAAAGGCCGAACGCCGCGTCCACCCCGACTACGCCGCCCTCGCCGGCCAAGCGGCCCAGGCATGATCCCCCTCCGCGATACGCAGCCGAGCTACTCCACTCCCGTAGCCACCATCGGGCTGATCGTCGTCAATGTTCTCGTTTTCTTCTATGAAGTCTCCCTCGACGATTTCTCCCGCAACGAATTCCTCGTCTCCTACGGCGTTGTCCCCGCCCGCCTCTACCTCGACACCCTCATCACTTCCATGTTCCTCCACGGCGGCTGGATGCACCTGATCGGCAACATGTGGTTCCTCTGGATCTACGGCGACAACGTCGAAGACATCCTCGGCAAATGGAAATACCTGCTCTTCTATCTCACATGCGGCATCATCGCCGCCCTGGCGCACGTCTTCTTCAATGCCGGCTCCCGCATCCCCACCGTCGGCGCCAGCGGAGCCATCGCCGGAGTCATGGGAGCCTACATGGCGAAATTCCCCCACTCCCGCGTCCTCACCCTCGTTCCCGTCTTCATCTTCGTCACCACCTTCGAAATACCCGCCACCTTCATCCTCGCCTACTGGCTCTTACTCCAGGTCTTTTCCGGAGTCGGCGAAGTGGCCCAGTCGCAACTCTCCCAGGGTGGCGTGGCCTGGTGGGCCCACATCGGCGGATTCGTCGCCGGCTTTATCCTCATCCACATCGTGAAAACCCGCGAACGGTATTGGCGCCGCCCCGATCTACACTGGTAAGGTACACATGCTCGATCTTCCCGACGATTTCAAACCCCTGGATATTCTCGCTGTCGCCGCCCATCCCGACGATGTGGAACAAACCTGCGGCGGCACACTCCTGCGCATGGCCGAAATGGGCTACCGCTGCGGCATCCTCGATCTCACCGCCGGCGACATGGGCACCCGCGGCACACCCGCACAGCGCATCGAAGAATCCCACCGCGCCGCCAAACACATGCTCTGCGCATGGCGCGGCAACATGCGCTTCCCCGACGCCCGCCTCGAAAACTCCCTCCCCGCACGCATGACCCTCGTCGGCGAACTCCGCCGCCTCCGCCCCCGCACCGTCATCCTCCCCTATTGGGAAGGCCGCCACCCCGATCACTACAACACCTCGAAGCTCCTTTACGAAGCCTGCTTCCTCTCCGGACTCGCCAAGATGGACGAAGGCGAAAGCCGTCCCCATCGCCCCTTCAAGGTTCTCTACGCTTCCCTATACGCCAACGTCACCCCCTCCTTCGTCGTCGATATCTCCGCTCAATTCGAACGCCGCATGAGCGCGCTACTGGCCTACGAATCGCAATACGGCGAACAGGTCGATGGCAAACACCTCTTCCCCAACGAAACCGAAATCCGTGAACGCCTCTCCGCCGTCGCCCGCTTCTACGGAAATCTGATCGGTGTCAAATATGGCGAGCCCTTCGTTGTCAAGGAGACCATGCGCGTCGATGACGTAGTCGCCATGGGAGTCCGCAGCTTCTAGTCAGGCTTCTATCTCCATCCCCAGCAACGCCGCCCCAAACGTCTTCCCCTGCGCATCCACCCGCAGCGACAGCGTCCCCCCGCCCCCCAGCGCCTCCTCCAGCAGAAAATTCAAAGCCCCCAGATTCGGCAGCTCATACCGGACCACCCGCCCCTTCACCAACTCCCCAAAATGAGCCTTCACCCGCTCCGCCGTCACCTCCCGCACCAGCAACGGATAATCCTCCGCCCGATACGCAATTACGCCGATATTCACCGTATCGCCCTTATCTCCCGAACGCGTATGCGCAATCTCCGATAACTTCATTCCACTACCTCCACACGAGTCGCAATCTCACTCCGGTCGAGCAGCGCCGGCCAATACGCCACCACCTCCCGCACCGCCGGCCGCCCATCCCCGAATCCCGTACCCGTCGGAGGCCCATTCAACACCAGCGGCACCAACTCCCGCGTGAAGCGATCCACCGCCTTCCGGTCCGCCCCCCGCACGCCGATTCGCAACTGCACCTCCGCCGGATCCTCCACTCGCACCGCCGCCGGCCCATGGCACGCATTCACCCCGAGATACTCCGTGTAAATTTCATCGAACCTCAGCCCTAGCGCCCGCAGCCGCTCCCGCACAATCCCGTCCGCGGCCTTCGCCTTCTCCAGCGCCTGCGGCCAAGAATAAACCAGCGTTCCGATCGCCTTATATCCCCACGCGTAGCTGATACTCACCTTCAACATCGCCGGCCGCGGCCCCCCGCGAATACCGCTCACTCGTACACGATCCGGCCCCACGTCCTCCAGCCGGATCGATGTAAAGTCCGCCACGCAATCCGGAGTAATGTAGTTCACCGGATCGCCCAATTCGTACAGCAACTGCTCCTTCACCACATCGCTATGCACACGCCCGCCAGTGCCCGCATGCTTCGTCACCACAAACGTCCCGTCCGCCTCCGCCTCCACAATCGGATACCCGATATTCGCCATGTCCGGAATCCGCTGCCAGTCCACCTGGCAATTCCCACCCGTGCACTGCGCCCCGCATTCGATAATATGCCCCGCAATCGTCCCCGCAGCCAGCAGATCGTGCTGCTCCGCGCTCCATCCAAACGCGTGAATCATCGGAGCCAGCGCCAGCGCCGTATCCGTGCACCGCCCCGCAATCACCACATCCGCGCCCGTCGCCAGCGCCTCCGCCACCGGAAACGCCCCGATATACGCATTCGCGCTCAGGATCCGATCCCGAATCGCGCTCAGCGGCTCCCCCGTATCCATGTTCTTCATCGTATGCCCGCGCGCCAGCAAATCCCCTACCCGGTCGTACAGATCATCCCCCAGCACCACCGCCACCTTCAGTCCCGGAGCGAGCCGCCGCACCTCTCGCGCGCACGCCACCGGATTCACTCCTCCCGCATTCGCCACCACCTTGATTCCTCGCTCCCGAATGCGCCCCGCAATGCGCCCGATGAGCGGCGGAAAATCGCGAGCATACCCCAATGCCGGATCCGCCAGCTTCTGCTTCTGCACGATCGACATCGTGATCTCGGCCAGATAATCGAGCGCCAGGTAGTCAATCGGCCCCTGCTCCACCAGCCGCACCGGAGCCTCCAGCCAATCCCCCCAGAATCCCTGTCCATTGGCAATCCGTATCATCGCAATGTCTCCAATACCAGATGCTCTCTGTGCCCCGAATACGCAAGAAACTCCAGCACGAACGCCAGCGTCCGCCGCGTCGCAATCGGATCCAGCAACGCATCGCAATGCCCGCGCGAAGCCGCATGAAACGAATCGAGCCACCGCTCGTAATCGGCCCGTGTCTGGTCAATCCGCGCCTGCAACTCCGCCGGCACCGCCTCTCCCGCCGCCTTCAACCGATCCAACTCCGGCCCGAACACAGCCTGAATCGCCGAATCCCCTTCCATCACGCCGATCCGCGCCGTCGGCCAGCTAAACGTGAAATGCGGATCGAACCCCTGCCCGCCCATCGCGTAATAGCCCGCCCCCGACGCATGATTTAACACCAGCACGATCTTCGGCACCGTGCAGCACGCCATCGATTCCACCATCTCCGCCCCGGCTCGAATGATCCCCGACGCCTCCGCCTCCGGACCCACCATGAACCCGCTCACATCCTGCAAGTACAAAATCGGAGTCCCCGCCCGGTCCGCCGCCTCCACGAAATACGAAACCTTCCTCGCCGATTCCGTATACACAATCCCGCCGATCCGCGGCTTCCCATCCTGCTTCAAGAACCCGCGCCGGTTGGCAATCAGCGCCACCGCATGCCCGTGAATCCGCGCATTCGCGCACAAAATCTCCGGAGCATGTGCCGGTTGAAATTCCAGGTAATCCTCCCCATCCACCAACCGGTCCACCACTTCATCCACCGGATACGGCAGCCGGTGATCGGCCGGCAACACATCGTACAATCCGTCCGCGGACTTCGCCGCCCTGCTCCCCTTCACACCCGCCGGAGCCGCACGCATTTCCCGAAACTTCTGCCGGATCAGTTCCAGGCAATGTTCATCGTTCTTCGCCATGTAGTGCGCCACGCCGCTCGTCGTCGTGTGCATCGCCGCCCCACCCAGCGATTCCGCGTCCACCGTATGCCCCGTCGCACCCTTCACCAGATTCGGTCCGCCCAGCCCCATGAAGCTCGTCTTCTCCACCATGAAGATGCAGTCGCTCAACGCCGGCAAATACGCTCCGCCCGCGATGCACGGCCCCATCACCGCCGAAATCTGCGGCACCCGAAGTCTCCGCCGCATCAGCGAGTTGTAGTAAAAAATCCGAGCCGCCCCGTACTGCCCCGGAAAAATCCCATCCTGCAACGGCAGGTTCACCCCCGCCGAATCCACCAGGTACACAATCGGCACCCGCGCCCGCATCGCGATCTCCTGTGCCCGCAGAATCTTCGTGATCGTCTCCGGCCACCACGCCCCGGCTTTCACCGTGGCGTCATTGGCCACAATCACCGCCGGCCGCCCTTCAATCCGCGCCAACCCCGTCACCACGCCCGCCGCCGGAGCCTGCCCGTCATACTGATCGTGCGCCACCAGCAGCCCGATCTCCAGAAACATCGCGCCGCGGTCCATCAGCTTCGCGATCCGTTCCCGCGCCGTCAGTTTCCCTTCCCGATGCTGCTTCTCAATCTTCTTCTCGCCGCCGCCCTTGCGCAGCTTGTCTTCCAATTGCTGGAGTTTCTCCACCAGCATGCGCATATGCGCCGCATTCGTCTCGTTCGTCACTCATTCCAGTGTATGCCGCAAATCGATTGGCGGCGCCTTAGCGACCTGAACTAACCGCGGCACAACTGAGGGATCCGCTCGAAATGACGATCTCTCGTAATGAGAATTAGGTCGTGTTCCAGGACCAGCGCGGCGATCCAAAGATCATTGTCAGGAATGGGCGTTCCGGCCTGCTTGAGTTGAACGAAGATCCGCGCGTAGTGTTCCGCTGTCTCCCGGCCGGGCAGCAACACATCCACGGTGGGCTTGGCCATCAGCCTCGTCAGGAGACCTTCATTCCGGCGCTGCTGAGTACCCCCGCGGAATCCGGCCCGTAACTCGCCTAAAACGAAAAGCGGAACCCAGACCTCCTCGGCTACACTCAGTTGCTCTGCCAGTTCTCGGTCGCCACGGAACAAATCGGTAATCCGATTCGTGTCCAGCGCAACTCTCATTGCCACTTGTCCGGGTCGATCTTTCTTTGGCTCGCAATGATCTCATCGAAGCCTGGATCGGGTGTCCACTTACCGACAAGATCATCGAAATCCGCTCGCTTGCGCGAACCCGTGGTCGCAGCCGTCAGCTCATCTAGGATGATCTGATTGAGACTCAACTTGTGTTTGGCAGCTTTCTTGCGCAAGGCCCGGTCAACCTCCCGCGGAATGCCGCGGACCGTGTACTGGATTTCGCGTGCCTTCTGCTTCATGCCTGCATGATATCATGCGATGCAGGCACGGATCGCCGGCTCCGGCCCGAACCACCGGCCATCGGAAAGACCCCCTCCTGCGCCGTCCACGCCTCAAAACTGGAGCCGCAACACCATCTGCAAATTCCGGTTCCCGCCCTTCGCCGTAATCACCCCGAAGCTCCCCGGAGCATTCACCGTCGTCCCCGGCGCATTCCAAATCGGGTGATTAAAAGCATTGAACGCCTCCAACCGGAACTCTGTCGACACCTGTTCCCGAATCGCAAACTTCTTAAACAGCGAAGCGTCGAACGCCCGCGTCCCCGGCCCGCGCAAGTCCGGCGACGTCCGCGAAGTATTCCCAAACGTGAAATTCCCCGCCTGCGAAAACACCGTCTGATCGAAATACGAATTCAGCCGTTCCTCAATCGGCCCCGTCTTCTTCGCCGACCTCCCGTTGTTATTCGGCCGCTGTCCCGGCGAACCCAGATTCGTGAAATTCCCTCCATTGGAAATTTGCAGCGGAATCGCTGTCTGGAACGTCACAATCCCATTCACCTGCCATCCCCCCATCACGACATCCAACCCCTTCGGCATATCGTTCAGAAACGCCCGCCCTTTCCCGAACGGCAATTCGTAATTGGCGCTCATCACAAACCGCTGCGACACATCCTGCGTCGATATCGAACGCTCCGCCGCGCGATTGTAGAAATCCTGCTTCTGTCCCGCCGCCCCCAGAAACGTCACCACCTGCGATGCATCGTCGATCAACTTCCCGTTGGTATAGCTCAACTGCAAGTTCAGCCCGTGGCTATAACGCTTCGACACGCTCACCGTGAATGAATGATACAGCGAGTTTGCCTGCGGCTTCCGGAACGCATTCACACTCGTATACTGCGGAAACGGCCGCAGCAATTGGCTATAGGCAACCCGAGGCTGGCTTAGCGACGACGTCGGATTCGTAATCACACCGAAGAACGGATTCGGAACGGTGTTCGCACCCAACAACTGATTGCCCAAGGCAAAATACGACGCCGGCAATTGGTTGTACGTCATATTCGTCTCCCCGTCGATCAGATGGTTCCCCTTGCTCCCCAAATACCCCACCTCCACCAGAAATCCCTTCCCGAAATCCCTCTGCAAATTCCCATTCCACTGCTGCACAATCGGATTCACATAGTCGTTGAAGAAGCTGTCCCCTATCCCCAGCCCCAACTGCGTCCCCGGTCCGCCCGCCGCGCCTTCCGGCAAGTTGAATCCACTCGGAAACGGATTCCGCAGCACGGCCACCGGAGTCACCCCGCCATCGAACGAAATATTCGCCCCCGTACTGCTCTGAAATCCCTGCGTCCCCGAACTCCCCGACGTCCCCGACGCCTGCAACACCGACGCCGAATACAAAATCGCGTACGCCCCGCGAAACACTGTCTTCGGATTGATCTGATAGGCGAACCCGAACCGTGGCCCCCAGTTGTTCCAATCCGTCGGCGTCTGCCGGCGTCTCTCCGGCGATGTAAACATCATTGCCCCGACCAGGTTCGGAAACGCCGGCACGCGCCCCGCAATCGGAGACGGCGCATCGTAATCGAAATAGCTCAGCCGGTTGTATCGCTCCGTGCGCGGCAGGTCCACATCCCACCGCAGTCCCATATTCAAGGTCAGCTTCGAACTCACCTTCCAATCGTCCTGGATATAGAAGCCCCAGTAATCGCTCGTTGTCGCCGCCGCAAATGTATGCGATATTGTCCCGCTCGCCATCATCCCCATCAGAAACGACGCGAACCCGTTGCCCTGCGTCGTCGAATTCGCCGCCCCCACCTGCCGCTGTGTCCAATTATTCCCGAACGAATATTGCCCCGACGGCTGCCCGTGCTGCGTGAAGTTCATGAACAACTTCCGATACTCCACTCCGCCCTTCACCGTGTGCTTGGAAAACACCTTCGTCAAATCCGCCCGCGAATCGTGCCCATAGGACTGAATCCGCAACGTCGTGAACGTAGCCTGACCCAAAGGGGACACACCGTTATTCCCGCCCACATCCATCCGCGGAAACTCGAAATTCTGCGTCGATGCAGCCGCCACCACTTCACTCGGAAATCCCAACGCCCGCAGATCCATCCCATTCGAGAACGGATCCCGATGCGACACCCGCCGCGCCAGCCCGTAGTTCACGTTCAAAATCGTCGTCGGCGACATCGTGTACACCGCGTTCACCGCCACGTTGTAGTTGTGATTGAAACTCGGCCCATCCCCAGACGACGTACCCACGTTCCCGAATCCATTGAAGGGCACGTTCTTTCCCACCGAAAACGACCCCCGCGCCCACAACCGGAACTTCTCCGTCACGTTGTGATCCAGCCGCGAATCGAAACGGTCGTCATTATTCGCCGCCTTCCCCGAAGCAAAGTAATTGTTCGCATTCGTGAACGCATTCGTCGGAACCGCATTCGGCTCCCGCCAGTATTGGAGCATGTTCACTGCAATCGGATCGAACCGGCTGCTCGGCACGCGGTTCCCCGGGAATGCCGTCCGCACAAACACGTTCGCCCCCTGCTGCTGCACCGTCGCCGGATCGTAGATTACGATCGGCTGCCCGTTCCCGTTCCGCAACTCCGAAAAATCCCCCGCCTTCCAAGCCGCCAGCGGCATCGTCGCCGTCGCTGTCGCCGCGCTTCGCTGCCGCGTCGTCTGCACATCGAAAAAGAAAAACGTGCGGTTCCTTCCGTCGTACAGCTTCGACAACACCACCGGACCGCCGATCACGCCCCCAAACTGGTTCCGTTGAAACGCCGCCTTCCGCACTCCATTGCGATTATTGGCCCAGCTATTCGCATCGATCTTGCTATTGCGCAAATATTCAAACAGCGACCCGTGTAGCGCATTCGTCCCGCTCCGCGTCGCCACGGTGATCACTCCGCCGCCGGTGCGCCCGAACTCCGCCGCCACCGCATTCGTAATCACCGCGAACTCCTCCACCGAATCCACAATCGGCTGATACCCCGTGTCCTGAATGCTCACGTTATTCTCCGGCACAATCACCGAAGTCCCGTCAATCGTGATCTCACTCGATGCGTTCCGTCCGCCGCTGATCCACGGCGTCGACCCGCCTCCGGGAATCACCCCCGGAGCCAGCGTCGCCAGGCTGAACGGATTCCGCCCATTCAGCGGCAGATCCATCATCGCCTTGTTCGTAATCACCGTCGAGACCGCGGAGGTCGAAGTCGCCAGTTGCGCCCCCGCCGCACTCACTTCCACCGTCGTCGTCACCTCGCCGATCTTCAGCGTAATCGGCAGGTCAATGGTCTGCTGCACGCTCAACCGGATCTCCGACGTGACGTGCTTGTCGAACCCCTTCTTCTCCGCCGTCGCCGAATACTCTCCCGGAATCAGATACGGCACCAGGAACGCCCCGCTCGCATTGGTCTGCGTCGTCTGCCGCACCCCGGTATTCTTGTTCTGAATCACCACCGTGACGTCGGGAATCGATGCCCCCGTCGCATCCGTCACGTTCCCTTGAATCGTCCCCGTCGCCGTCTGCGCCGGCGCCCAAATAGAGCAAGCGAGAGCCAGCGCTCCCAGATACGCCACTCGAATCATCGTGGATTCTCCTTCACGGAGAGGCAGGTATCGGCCAACCTCTGAGACATTCCCCTGTGGGATATGGAAATCCCAGGTGGCCTAAGTATATACCACGATTTTGTGGAAAGCGATGGGTTAATTCGTTTCCGGCAACGAAAACACAAACAGCGCCGACTGCGAAGCAATCGCCACATACTGCTTCCCATCCACCGCATAGGCAATCGGCGAGCTGATAATACTCGCACCCGTGTAGTAACTCCACAGGTACCGCCCCGTCTTGCTCTCCAGCGCAATCAGATTCCCATCCGCCGACGAGGCAAACACCACTCCGCCCGCCGTGGCCAGCACCCCTGTCGCCGAAGACCCCGTCTGCAATGGAAAATCCCATTTCTTCTCCCCCGTCAACGCATCCAGCGCCCGCACCGCCCCCGGAGTCCCGATCTTCCTGTCAATCTCCTGTCCCCCGCCCGTGTATCCCTGCCCCGGCACCGGAGGCTTCGTCGCCGAAAAATACGTCGCGCACGCCTCCCGCACCGACACCAGAAAATACCCCGTCACCGGATCGACCGATGGCGCTCCCCAATTCGCCGCTCCCGCCGCATCCGGACACACGTAATTCCCCTCCGGCGTCGGAGTCGTATTCGGCAGCACAATCGGCCGCCCCTTATCGTCCAGGCCCTTCGCCCACGTCTGCCGCGCAAACGCACGCCCGCCCAGAAATTCCCCCGTATTCCGGTCTAACACGTAATAAAAGGCATTCCGTTGCGCCGAAACCAACAGCTTCCGCTTCTGCCCTCTCACCACGCCCTCAATCAGCACCGGAGTCTGATTCCCATCCCAATCATGCACATCGTGTGGCGTGTACTGGAAATACCACTTCATCTTCCCCGTCTTCGCATCTAGCGCCAGCACCGAACACGAATACAGATTGTCCCCCTGCCGTACCGATCCATCGTAGTCCGGACCCGGATTCCCCGTCGGCCAGAAAATCGTATCCGTCTCCGCATCGTATGTGCCCGTCGTCCACGTCGGCGATCCACCGTATTGCGCCGAAGGCTCCGGATTCCAGCTCTTCCGATTCGGATCCCCCGGTTGTGCCACCGAATACGTCCGCCACAACCGCTTCCCCGTGGCTGCATCGTACGCATCCACCCACCCATACAGCGCGCACTCGCCGCTCGTCACACCGACAATAATCTTCCCGTCAATCGCCAGCGGCGCATGCGTAATCGAAAACCCTTTGCGGTAATCGTCCACCTCGATATCCCACATCACGTTGCCCGTCTTCGCATCCAGACTCACCAGGTGCATATCGAGCGTGGCCAGAAACAACCGGTCCCCCAGCACCGCAAACCCGCGATTCGTCATCACCGTGCAATGCGCCGCCACATTCGGCAACTGCCGCGTATACCGCCACAACGTTCGCCCCGTGCGCGCATCGAGCGCCGCCGCATTGTTCAACGGACCTGTGACAAACATCAATCCATCCACCACCAGCGGCGTCGTCTCCACCGTATTCCCGCCAAACTGAAACGTCCAGTCATTCCGCAGCCGGCCCACATTTTCCACCGTAATCTGCTGCAAGGCCGATGCATGCCGCCCCGCGAAATCCCCCCAATACGTCAGCCAGTTCCACGGCTCCTTCGCCGCATTCCGCAATCGCTCGAACGTCACATTGAAATCCGCCGCCGGCTTCCACTCCGCCGGACCCATTTTCGCCACATCGTACTTCATCAGGAACGCCACCACATCCTCCGCCGCGCCCCGATCCAGCGACGGATGCGCCGCCTCGCTCCGCGAAACCGTGACATCGCGTTTCCAAAACGAATGCAGTTTTTCCGAAGCATCCATCAGCACCAGTGTGAACGTATCCTCCTGCTTCTTCGCCCCCCGCACCGCCTTGCCGTCCTTCGTCCGCACTTCATACAAACTCACCGCCTCCCCAGCCGCCTGCTTCACCGCCGACGCCTTCATCCGGTTCCGCACCTTCGTCAAGTCCCCAGCAAATCGCCCGCCCATCCCCCCAAACATATGGCACTGCGCGCACTGCGCCGTAAACACACCCCGCCCCGCCTCGGCATTCCCCGGCACCGCTTCCGCCTCCGCCGCCAGCGACCGCAGAAACGCAATAATCTGCCGTGTATCCGCCTCCGGCAACGCAATCGCCGGCATCTGCGTCCCCGCAATCCCCTTCGTAATATTCCGCATTAAATCCTCATCCGATCCGCCATGCTTCCACTCCCCCGTCGTCAAATCCGGCCCGCGCCCGCCCTTGGCGTTATCGCCATGGCAGGCCGAACAAGCAGACCGAAACAACTTGCGCCCACTCGCCACATCCGGATGCTGCGCCAGCGCCACCGCCCCGCAAAACAAAAATGCCCAATATGTTTTCATCGATTCTCAGTTGCCGTTCCGAAAACAATACAACGCACTCTTCGTCCGCAAATAGATCGCCCCATCCACAATCGCCGGGCTTGCGTAGCACTCATCGTCCATATCGTTCACCCGCAGAATCTCCCACTCCTTCCCGGCCTTCAGCACCACCACATTCCCAGCCTCCGAAGTCATATAGACCTTCCCCTCCGCTGCCACCGGCGAGGCGAAATACTGGCTCAGCGCCCCCGTCATCCGCCCCTGCTTCAACACCGTCCCATCCGCCGGATCGATCGTTGTCAGAATCCCGCCTTCCTTCATCAGGTACAGCACATCCTGATACAGCAACGGCGAAGGCACGTTCGGCAGCGACTTCGTATACGACCACAGCCGCGCCCCCGGCCCCAAATCCCCTTTCGGGTTCGGTCCGATCCGCACCGCCTGAAACATGTTCTGCGCCGACCGCCGCGATTGATACAACTTCCAATCCCGCTCCCCCAGAACCCCATCCCGGTCCAGATCCACCTGGGCCCAATCCTTCGTCACCTTCGGATCCGTAACTTCATCCTTCGCCAGTTTCCCATCCTTGTTCTTATCCCACTGCGTCAGCACAACACTGAAATCCGGAATATCTTCCTGCTGCCCCGTATCCGATCCGCCCGCCCACCCAAGCACGTACACGGTCTGCTTGTCTTCGCTCAGCACCGGAGTCGGCTTCAACTGCCACGTCAATCCGCGGAACCACCAAACTTCCTTCCCCGTCTTCACCTCGTACGAGGTCAATTGATACGACCCCGCCAGAATCGCCTGCAACGGACCGCCGGCCGGAGGTTGATACAGCACCGGAGTCGAAAATCCCCGGCTGTAATCCGGCCGCTCCACCCGCCAGATCTGCTTCCCTGTCTTCTTGTCAAACGCCGAAAAGAACGACCCGCTCTCCGAATCGCACGCCATCAGCAGAATGTCCCCTGCCAGTACCGGCGACGCACCCATCCCAAACGGATTGTTGAACGGCCCCATCGGCGTCTTCCACAATTCATTCCCATCCGGCCCGTACGCCAGCAGCCCGAAATCCGTGAAGAACACGTACACATTCTTTCCATCGCTCACCGGACTCGGCGACGCCGGAGTGTTCGACTTGTGCAGCTCCTGCTTCCGCGGCCGCGGCGATTCCCGCCGCCACAAGATCTGCCCTGTCTTCCGGTCCAAACAAAACGTGAACAATTTGTCTTCTTCAAATGCCGTCAGAAATATCCGGTCGCTCGTTACAATTGGCGAAGAATGCCCCGGAGGCAGCGCCGTCTTCCACACCACGTTTTTCGAAGGGCCGAACTCCACCGGCACGTTTGTCGAGTTCGATACGCCCGCCGACCCAGGCCCGCGAAACTGTAGCCAATCCGCCGCGTATCCCGCGGCCCCCGCCGCCAGCATCAACACACCCATGTTCAGCATGCCCAGCCTCCTCGAGGGAATAAGTCTTCCTTTATATCACGCAGCCATCCGCACTCGGGCTCTAGTAGTCTGTAGGAATGCGGCTCCGAGTATGCGTCACCCTCGCCCTGCTCTGCATCCTCGCCGCCTTCGCCTGGGCGCAGCGCTCCGGCAACGTCTGGGCTCGCTATGAATACGAGATGCAGGATCCCATCGACGATCCGCCCGATGTCGGCCGCAAAGGCGAATTCGCGCTCGGCCGTCTCCGCTACCGCTCCCCCCTCGACGGCCGCGGCCGCTACTTCCGCTGGGGCATTGACGCCAACAAGGGCGATCGCGTCTTCATCTCACTCCTCCACCGCCTCACCCGCATCGACGTCGAACCCATCGAAACCATCATCGACATCTCCAGCGACGAAATCTTCAACCACCCGTTCCTCTTCGCCGTCTCCATCGGCGACTGGACCATCTCCCCCTCCGAAGCCGAACGCCTCCGCCGTTACTTCGAGCGCGGCGGCTTCCTCCTCGCCGACGACTTCCACAATGAGCGCGAATGGGCCATCTTCATGGACGGCATACGCATGATCGACCCCAAAGCCAACGTCGTCGAACTCGCCGATGCCGACTCCATCTTCCACACCGTCTTCGATCTCACCAACCGCGTCCGCGTCCCCGGCGCCAACGTCGTCCACGGCTCCGGCATCGAGCGCGGCGGCACGAATCCGCACTGGCGCGCCATCCTCGACTCCAAAGGCCGCGTCATGGTCGCCATCACCTTCAACCAGGACATCGGAGACGGCTGGGAATTCGCCGACGATCCCTACTACCCCGAGCGCTTCTCTTCGGAAGCTATCCGCCTCGGCATTAACTACGTCATCTACGCGATGACCCACTGAACATTCTCAGACGGGCCGTGGCTCATCCCAGTGAGCGCTTGCGTACGGCTCGTTGCCCGCAACCGCGATCGCAATCTTCGCGGTGATTTGTTAATCCCACACGCGAGAATCGAACCGGTTGTATAATCCTCCAAAGGTAATTCCCCCCAGGAAAAGAGATCCAAATGTCTCGCATACTCCTCGCGCTTGCGTTCCTCACGCTCCCCCTCTACGCCCAGAGCTCCTACGGCCGCATCACCGGCCGCGTCGTCGACCAGCAAGGCGCCGCCGTCCCCAACGCCGAAATCCGCGCCATGCAAACCAACACCAATTTTCAATCCTCCACGAAATCGAACGAAAGCGGCCTCTTCGATATCCCCAGCCTCCTCCCCGGCGAGTACGTCGTCACCCTCGAAGCCGCCGGCTTCAAAAAGTACACCCGTTCCGGCATGACTGTGCGCGTCGGCGACATCGTCGACATCGACATCGAAGTCGAAGTCGGCGGCGTCACCGAATCCGTCTCCGTCACCGCCGAAGCCCCATTGCTCGAAACCGGCAGCGCCTCCCTCGGCCGCGTCGTCGACCAGCGCGAAATCACCGAAATGCCCCTCGCCGGACGAGGTGTCAACTACCTCATGCTCACCACCCCAGGCGTCATCTCCACCAACGCCCCCATGCACGGCTGGCTCCCCCAAGCCCGCGACTCCGTCTCCAACATCGCTGTCGCCGGCGCACGAACTCGCGGCAGTGAGTTTACTCTCGACGGTGTCCCCAACATGGCCCGCTCCGGCATCATCGCCTTCCAGCCACCCCCCGAAATGGTCCAGGAATTCCGTGTCCAAACCGCCGCCTACGACGCCTCCATCGGCCACTTCACAGGCGCCAACGTGAACATGGTCCTCCGCTCCGGCTCTAACGACTACCATGGCACCCTATGGTATTCCCACCTCAGCCGCCCCCTCATGACCCACCCCTTCTTCATCAATAGCAACCTCTACAACACCGCCACCAACCGCCCCGGCGAATCCTTCGACCAAAAGCGCACACGCCTCTGGCCCCCCTCACGCACCAACCGCTACCGCGTCCAGGTCGGCGGACCGGTCGTCCTCCCCAAGCTCTACAACGGCCGCAACCGCACCTTCTTCAGCTACGGCAACGAGATCATGGAGCGCAACTTCAACAACCAGACCAATACCACAGTCCCCACCGCCGACCAGCGCAACGGCGATTTCTCCGCACTCCTCCGCATCGGCGCAACTTACCAGATTTACGATCCAGCCACCATCGCCCCCGCCGCCAACGGCCGCTTCTCGCGCCAACCCCTCCCCGGCAACATCATCCCTACCAGCCGCATCAGCCCCATTGCCCGCAACATTCTCCAATACTTCCCCCTCCCCAACACCGCCGGCACTGCCGACTTCCGTAATAACTTCGTCACCGCCACCCCCGCCCTCATCGACTACAAGAGCCACATGATCCGCATCGATCAGTTGGTCAATGATAAGAACCGCTTCTACGTCTCCTACAGCATTATGCGGACCGATGGCGATCAGGGCCGTACGCTCAACAACGACGCAGTCGCCAACCTCTCCACCAACAACTTCAAAGCCCTCGCCATCGATCACGTCTGGACACCCCGTGCCGACACCGTCATCAACCTTCGCTACGGGCTCAACCGCAGCACCAACAACGCCCGTCCTCCCACTCGCGGCCTCGACCTCACCACCCTCGGCTTCCCTGCCTCCTGGGTGAACACCCTCGATCGCGAAAACACCGCCCTCCCCGAAATCGCCATCGGCGGACTCGCCTCCATCGGCACCAATCTCATCACCACGGGCGCGTACACCAATCAGTATTGGAATGCGTCCGTCTCGCGCAACACCGGCGCCCACACCATCCGCGCCGGCGGCGAATACCGCCTCCTCCAGGACAACAACCGAGGACTCGGCAATTATTCCGGCATCTTCAACTTCGCCAATGCCTGGACCCGCGGCCCTCTCGATAACTCCCCCGTCTCCCCCATCGGTCAAGGCATGGCCTCCTTCCTCTTCGGACTTCCCACCGGTGGCGGTGTCGACCTCAATGATTCCTCCGCCGAAACTTCCAACTACCTCGGCTTGTTCGTCAACGATGATTGGAAAGTATCCCGTAAACTTACCTTGACTCTCGGACTGCGCTACGAACTCGAAGGCCCCATCACCGAGCGCTTCAACCGCTCCAACCGCGGCCTCGATCTCGACGCCCCCAATCCCGCCGATGCCGCCGCCCGTGCCGCCTATGCCCGCAACCCCATCCCCCAAGTCCCCGTCGATCAATTCCGCCTCCGTGGCGGCATTCTCTTTGCCGGCGTCAACGGCCAGCCCCGCACACTTTGGGATCCCGATCGCAACAACCTCAGCCCCCGTGTCGGCTTCGCCTACCAACTCAACGCCAAGACCGTCCTCCGCGGCGGCTACGGCGTCTTTGTCGAACCCCTCGGCGCCGACGTCGCCGACGTCAATCAAACCGGCTTCAGCCAGCGCACCAACCTCAACCCTTCCAACGACAACGGACTCACGTTCCGCGCCACCCTCGCCAACCCCTTCCCCGATGGCTATGTCGCCCCCCAACGCGACTCCGCCGGCCTCGCCACCAACCTCGGCCTCGCCCTCGGCACCTTCTACCAGCGCCGCAAGAACGCCTATATGCAGCGCTGGAGCCTCAACATCCAACGTCAACTCGCTCCGAACCTGCTCATTGAAATCGGCTACCTCGGCAACCGTGGCACTGGTCTCGGCGTCAGCCGCGACTTCAACACCATCCCCGTGGAGTACCTTTCCACTTCCCCCGAACGCGATCAGAACACCATCAACTTCCTCTCCACCAACGTGCCCAACCCCTTCCGCGGCTTGCCCCTATTCGCGAGTTCCCCTGCCTTTCAGAACAACGTAAACCTCGCCCGCAGCCAGTTGCTCCGCCCCTATCCGCATTTCAACGCCATGACCATGGCCATTAACGACGGCTTCTCCTGGTATCACGCCGGCTCCCTTCGCCTCGAACGCCGCTTCGCCGCCGGATTCTCCATCGGCGGCCACTGGACCTGGTCCAAGTTCATGGAAGCCGTCGAACGCCTCAATCCCCAGGATCTGCATCCGCATCACGTCGTCAGCCCGCAGGACCGGCCCCATCACATCACCATCAACGGCATGTGGGAACTACCCTTCGGGAAAGGACGCGCCTGGCTCAACCGCATGCATCCCGTCGTCAACGGCTTCATCGGCGGCTGGAGCATCAACGGCATCTATCAGTTCCAATCCGGCCCGCCCATCGGCTTCGGCAACGTCCTTTTCCGCGGCGATATCCACGACCTCGTCATCCCCCGCTCTGAGCGCACCGTCGCCCGCTGGTTCAACACCGATGCAGGCTTTGAACGCAACCCCCAGCGTGCCCTCGAATCCAACTACCGTACCTTCCCACTCCGCCTCACTGGCCTCCGCGCCCACGGCTGGGACAACTGGGATCTCTCCCTCTACAAAACCATCCGCTTCTCCGAACGCGTCAACCTCCAACTCCGCGCCGAAGCCGTCGACGCCTTCAACACCGCCATGTTCAATCCGCCCAACGTCGATCCAACCAACACCTTGTTCGGTCAGGTCACAGCCACCATCTGGAGCGAGCAACGCAAAATCACCGTCGCTGCCCGCCTCACCTTCTGAAACCGGCCACAGGCACGCTTCCACGGCCGGTCCCCCGGCTGGCCTAGCTAGCTAGAATGTCTCCATGCGCCCCGCGCTCCTCCTCCTCGCCATATCCATCCTCCAAGCCCAACACGGTGTCATCCGTGAATACGCGGCCCTCGCCCCCAAGCCCGGTGCGACGCCGCTCCGCCCCCTCGCCGACATCCCCCTCACCGACGTCAGCATCACCCGAGGCCACGACGGCGCGTTCTATATGACCGGCACCGCCGTCATCCAAAGCGCCCCAGTCTTCTCCAAGTCCGTCCCCATCTGGCGATCCACCGACATGCGCCAATGGTCCAAGCTCCGCGAAATCGACGCCACCACCCCTGTCCAATCCCCCGAAATCCACTACCTCGACAACCGCTACTGGCTCACCCTCGGCATCGAAAACGGAGGCACCCATCTCCTCGCCTTCCACTCCACCGACCTCGCCAAAAGCAACTTCCAACGCGCCACCATCACCACCACCGGCTCTGACCCCTCCCTCTTCCGCGACGGCGACGGAACCTTCTTCTGGGTCATGGGCCCCGGCGAAATCGCCCGCATGAAACCCGACCCGCTCCAGGGACTCGCCACCCCGCCCAAACCCGCCATCCAACCCCTTCAGGGCGAACTCCGCAGCCACCATATGCGCGGTGCATTTCTTACCAAAATCGGCGGCTATTACCATTTATTCGTAGCCGAACGCCGCCTCCGCCACGGCAACCTCGGCCGCACCGGACTCCCCGGCGGCGCCGACGACACCTTCGTCGCCGTCTCCACAAAACCCGACACAGGCTACACCGAACAACGCTACCTCGCCTTCCCCCACGCCGGCCAAACCACGCTCTTCCACAACGATCAAAACCAACTCCACGCCACCTATTCCTGCACCGACACAAGAGGTATCTTCCGCCACAAACCCGGCGCATTCCCCGTCGAACAAGTCGATGCCTCAAAGCCCATCTGGCCCATCGGCTTCGATTTCGACAAGCCCGATCCCCCCGTCAAATACACGCCTCCTGGCTTCCTCCTCCGCCCCACCTCCGATCACATCTACGAAGGCGGCATCGGCGCCATCACCCCCGCCGCCATGGACCCCGTCCCCAATCAGCGCGCCCCCTTCCCCTGGATTCGCGATACCTCCATCACCCGGGGCCACGACGGCAACCTCTACATGACCGGCACCTCCGGCAACATGGACGCCATCCACCTCTGGCGTTCCACCGATGGCCGCCGCTTCCATTACGTAAAACCCGTCTTCCAACTCAACGCCGCCGACAACTCCCTCTGGTACAACCAGGCCAAAGGCCGCCTCCTCTGGGCCCCCAAAATCCACTACCTCAACAACACCTACTACATCGCCTGGTCCGTCAATCTCAAACTCGGCATGGGCCTGCTCAAAAGCACCACCGGCAAACCCGAAGGCCCCTACGTCCCCACCTACGAAGGCAACCGCGCTTTTATAAGCCCCAACATCGATGCCTCCCTTTTCACCGATGACGACGGCACCCCCTATTTCGTCTGGCAAGGCCGCTACATCCGCAAAATGAAACCCGACTTCAGCGGCTTCGCCGGCGAGCGCGTCGAACTCCTCACCGTCGACGGCGAGCAAGTCGGCTACGAAGGCATCTTCCTCCGCAAGATCGGCCAGTGGTATGTCGTCCTCGCCGCCGAATGGAACGGCGGAGCCAATCGCGAAGACGGCACCTACGACATGATGTACAGCGTCTCGAAAAATCTCATGGGCCCCTACACCCGCCGCCGCGTCGGAGTCCCCCACGCCGGCCACAGCACACTCTTCCAGGACCGCGGCAACCGCTGGTACATCGCCTTCTTCGGCAACGATCGCACCGCCCCCTTTCGCGCCATGCCCGGCATCGTCCCCCTCGACATCGAAGACACCGGCGCCGATCTCCTCATCCGCCCCGCCGTGAAATAACCCATGCCCATCCTCATCTCCCTCAGCTCTCCCCCACCCTCGCCGCAACAATCGAAGCCGCTATCGAACAATCCTGCGGCTTCCGTCCCGAAGTCGTCCTCCGCACCGCCGAGCAACTCACCGCTATCCTCGCCGCGAATCCCTTCGCCGCCAACCCCGCCATCCCGCCCAACAAACTCCACGTCCACTTCCTGCGCTCCGCCCCCGGCCCGCAAGCTCAAGCCCTCCTCGAAACCATTCCCCGGAAAAACGAGCAAATCCACCTCATCAACCACGAAGTCTTCGCCTACTACCCCGACGGCATCGGCCAATCCAAAATCACAGCCGCTGCCTTCGACCGCGCTCTCCAAACCACCAGCACCACCCGCAACTGGAACACCGTCTCCAAACTCCACGCCATGGCCACCACTCTCGCCGGTGTATGATGAAGGGCTTCATGAATCTCATCCTGCTCCTCGCCCTCACCGCCCAAGCCAAGGACTACTTCCCTCCCCCCGACACCCAGGGTGGCTGGCGCACCCTCGCCGACCGCGAACAAATCCGCGCCAAGACCGGCATCGACACCGCCAAACTCGACGAAGCCTTCCAATACATCCAGCAAACCAGCCAGCACGGCGGATTACTCGTCGTCCGTCACGGCTACCTCGTCTACGAGCGTTACTTCGGACGCGGCCACCGCGAAGCCCTCCCCGAACTCGCCTCCTGCGGCAAAGCCTTCACCAGCCTCGCCGTCGGCATCATGCTCCGCGAGCACGCCGCCAAATTCCCCCACGGCCTCGACGAAAAAGTCTTCTCCCCGAAATATCTCCCCAAGCAGTATTTCCCCATCGACGATCCCCGCAAATCCCAAATCTCCCTCGGCCAGTTACTCGCCATGTCCGCCGGCATCCGGGGCACAAACCCCGTCTACGTCAAAGGCGTCCGCCAGCAGTGGGATAGTCCCACCTCCGACAACGGCCCCTATTCCACCACCGACGATTTCGCCATGCGCCAATCCCTCTGGTGCGATCCCGGCGATTGCTATTCCTACTCCACGTCCTCCAGCCACATCCCAGCCATCGTCGTCCGCCACGTCACCGGCATGGAGATGGAAGACTACATGCGCCGCCATCTCACCACACCGATGGGCTTCGGCACTTGGGGCTATGCCATGTATCGCCCCAAGCTCAAAGGCGGCATTGACTCGAACGGCCGCATGCTCCACACCCCCGGTGGAGGCAGCATCGCCGTCCGCTCCACCGATGTGCTCCGCTTCGCCTATCTCATGCTCCATGAAGGCCGCTGGAACAAGCAGCAGGTCGTCCCCGCCGATTTCGCCAGAATGTGCGGACGACTCTCCCCCTACAACCCCCACTACTCCCACAGCTTCAATTTCAACGTCAACGAAGACGGCCACCTCGAAGGAGTCCCCAAAGACGCCTACTGGAAAGGAGGCAGCGGCGGCTACGCTATCTACATCGTACCTTCCCTCGACATGGTCATCTACAAGATGGGCGGCGCCGAGTCCCAATACGACCCCGCCCTTACCCGCCTTCCCGTCAAATACACCTACGACAACTCCCGCGCCAACTGGAAACCCGCCGATCCCAAATCCATCGGCGACGCCACCGGCCGCACCCTGCGTATGGTTATAGAAGCTGTGGCGTCAAAATAGAATCAAGCAGCGGATACGCGCGAACCCCATTCCAGCGGTGCCCGCCGTCAAACGAATCCACCTCCAGCTTTTCCAGAGCCCCGTACGCCCGCCACGCCGGACGCATCCGTTCCAGCGCCGGCTCAATCCAGCTCTTCACCATCAACCCGTCCTTCTGCCCTACTTCAAACAAACACGGCCGCGGAGCAATCAACGCCGAAATCTCCGGCACATCGCCATACTGCAACAGGCCGGGAATAATCTGCGCCCCGCACGAATACCGCCCCATCACCCGTTCCTGCAACACATTCAACGCCCCCGATATCACCGCCACCCGCACTCGCGCCGACAACGCCGCCGTCATCATCGTCATCCGCCCGCCCAGCGACAGTCCCACACAACCCAACCTCCGCGGATCCACCGCATCGTGCCCCGCCAGCATCTCCAGCGTCCACAGCGCATCGCGCAGATTCTCCGTCAGCAGCACCTTCCCGAACAACTGCATCCGCGCAAACGTCACCGCGCACGGATCCTCGCCCTTGTAATCCTCCCGCTTCCCCAATCGCGCCCCAAACGGCGTGAAACACGGAGTCGCCACCACATAACCCCGCCGCGCCAATTGCCGCCCGTAATCGTAATTCGCCCCCGCGATCTCCTTCTTCCGCTCCTCCGTATCGTCAATCCCCGCCACGGAGTCATTCCCAAACCGCCCATGCCCATGCAGCGCCAGCACTCCCGGCCGCTTCCCCGCACGCCCCTTCGGCGTCAGCAAATGTACCGGCACCGGGCGCTCCCCATCCGCCTGCAATAATAATCCCTCCCTCCGGTAGTCCCCGCAATCCACCTCGCGCACGCCTACCGCTTTCCACCGTGAAGGAACCGCATACGGCCCCAGCGACGCGTCCAGCTTCGCCCGGAACGCCGCCTGCCACACCCGGCACTCCTCCCTTGACCCGCCGCGAAACTCCATCGCCAACCGGGCCCCGGCCGCCATCTGCCGGATCTCCTCATGTACCGTCTGTCCTTTCGCCGCGCAGGCCGCGCCGCACGAAAGCATCCAATCCCGTCGCGTCATTGTCGCCTCAATTCCCGCCCATCATGACACAAAGTGCTATTCTGAAGGTTCCACTGTTTCAGGGAATCCGATTCCCTCCTGAATAACTCCCGCGAGCGACAAAGCCGCACCCCATGCCGCTTTCTCTCCTGCAACCCTCCATCGCCCGCTAACTCGCCTTCGGCGAATCAGGAGTTGCGCCTTGCCCTTTCAGAACTTCGTGGCTCATGCTTTCACGCCGCCCACCATCCGCGCCCTCGCGCCGCAAAGCCCTGGCGTATTCGGAATCTCCAGTGCACGCGAATGGATCTATATCGGAGAATCGGACAACATCCAGCAGGCCCTCCTGCTCCTCTTCGCCGGCGACAGCAGCCAGTTTATGGCTCGCCGGCCCACCGGATTCGTCTTCGAAATCTGCCATGCCGCCGCCCGCGCTGCCCGCCAGGACCGCCTCATCATGGAGTATGAACCCGTCTGCAACCGCCCGTGGCATCAAGCCCACTCCAGCCAGGACGGTGCCCTATGAAGAATTCCGCCTTCCTCCTCACCGGATTTCGCAGCGAGCATTCCCTGCGAATCTACACCTTCCACCGCGTCGAAGCCGATCGCACCAGAACCGTCTTCACCGTCAGCGCAGACCTCGCCATTGCTGCCAAATACAGCATCCGTGTCCAGGACCTTCCCCTGCTCTGCCGCGGCGTTCTCGATGGAAGCGATGCGGCGAACCCGCCCCGCAGTGCCCTGTTGTCGGAACAGGACATGATCCTCTTCCGCGACCGCAAAGCCGATGCCCAGCGCGCGGCCGAAGGGAAACGCAAGCTATTGCGCAAGCCACCTTCCAGCCCAAATCGTCCGGCCTGGCCGAACTGATCCCTATTGCCACTTCAGCAATATTCGCAGTACGTCCCCATCCACCGCCTTCATCTGTTCCATCGTTTCCTCGAAAACATCGATGCGCGCCAAATCCCGCATCACCCCCCGCACCTCCGCATTCCCGCCCAGCAGCCGGCATCGTTCGTCCCGCAGCAGGTACAACACCCGCCGCACCGCCGCCTGCATGTTCTCCGCCTCGCTCTTCGCGCTTTTGCCCGGCAATCCGGAGACCGCCCGCGCGAAACTCTCCGCCCACTCCACCACCGGCTTCTGCATCTCCAGCAATCCCCCATCCCCCTCCGTGGCCAGCACCCGCGCCATTCTCGTCTGCTGCCGCACCAGCCGCACGCTGTGCCCCGACAGCAGCTTCAAATCCTCGCCATCGATCGGTGTCACCAGCGTCCTGCACAACGAAATCGTCAGTTCCTGATCCATCCGCCGCACCGCGCTCAGGCATGTCTCCAGATCCGGCAACACCGTGGCGCAGCATCCCGATTCCATCCCCCGATACAGCACCCGTGCCGTACCCGCCACCACCTCCGCCTCTGCATGCAATTGCTCCAGTAAACGGTTGGATCGGAGCGGCAGCGCACGATGCCCGCTGTGAAAGGCTGCGATCAGGCGTTCCAGCCACTCCTGTCCCATCGGAGTCGATACGATTGGCGCAATATTGGTAGGCGTCATGGCCCGCGAGTTTCTCCACTATGGAGATTACCCGCCACCCGTTACAACCGTATGAGCATTATGTTGCGGATTCGCTCACCGGCCGGCGATCCTCGGCAAGAGCCGCCAGCAACTCTTCCCGCAACTCCGCAATACTCCCATAGCGGTCTTCTTTCCGCGCCGCAGTGCACTTGGCCACCACCGCCGCCAGTGGCCCCTCCAACCCCCCGCCACCTTCCTCCGGCAACGTCCCCGTCACCGTTTCCGCCACGATTCTCCCAATCGCGTAAATGTCGCTCCGTACATCCGTAGGCGCACCCGTCAATTGCTCCGGCGGCACGTATCCCACCGTCCCGATCGTATTCACACCCAGCGACAAGTGCTCTTCCCGCGACAGATGCAACAATTGCATCTTCGCCAAACCAAAGTCCAGAATCTTCACCTGTACCCGCCCGTGCCCGCGATCTTCCAGCAGCAGATTCTCCGGCTTCAGGTCACGATGGATCACGCCGCAGGAATGCGCCGCTTCCATCCCGTCCAGCAACTGCGCAATCCAACCCCTGCATACCTCCCCGGGCACCGCCCCGCTCGCCGTCAACTCCTCGCGCCAGCTTCGCCCCTCCACATACTCCATCACTTGGTACGCCCCCATCGCCCCGATTGCCCCGAAATCGTGGATCTGCACAATGTTCGGATGGCTCATCCGTGCCGCCAGTTGCGCCTCCCGCTCAAACCGTTGCAGCGCCGCTTCCTGCCCGAACAGCTCGCTCAGCATCACCTTGATCGCCACGCGCCGGTTCAGCCTCCGGTCCCGCGCCTCATACACCGCTCCCATCCCGCCGCGCCCGATCAGCCGCTCCAATACATACTTCCCGTCCACCGTCCGTTCGATCGGCAACCGCAATACCGGAACTTCCTGATCATGCGGACACAAGATCACATCGCTGTCATAGCAGCACCCACAACGTGGGCACTCCCGCATCAGATTCAATGTCTCCCCCGCCGGGCGTACCTGCTGTTCCTGTTCCTTCTTTCGAAGTTTCTCCTGCGTCGCAAAGAAGTGCGACACTGCCCGCTCAATCAGCCGCCGCTCCCGTCCCGTATACGTCTCGCCGTTCCGCTTGGGAGCGAGCGGCATGGAGTTCCCCGGATCCCGCTCCTCTTCCAAGTCGAACCCATGCGCCCCCACCGCCCTCTCCAGCCCTTCCGTCAGGACGCGGTCCAGCCGGTCCAGTTGCGTGCAGGCGTCCAAATCCCCAATAATTCCCCGCAGCTTTCTCTCTGCTTCCGCCTCCGCCGGAAAATACCGCATGTCCAGCTTCCGGAACACTCGCTCCGGCAGCAGCCGGCTGATCGCTCCGCGCACCGCCATCGCCGGACTCGCAATCCGTTCGGCATTCAGCACACGCTGGTACGCCATCGCCAACATCGCCAGCAACCAGTTCCATCCCGTCGCCCCCGAATGCGCTCCCATCCACTCCGACACCTCAAACACTCCCGCCGGAACCGCGAAAAATGCCCCGCTCAGGGCGATCCATTGCACTCTGCGCTTTTGATCCCCGTTAAGCGCCATGCGGTACAACCGCCTTGTCCAAAGTGCCATCGCCCCCACCCCCAATGCGATGTACATCGGAATCCCGTATTGCACAACCGGCGCATGGTGCTGGTATCCCACGCGGTCCGCATACAAGAACGCCAACCCTTCCGGAACCGGAGCCGGAATCGACCCTGCCGGCGCTCCAAATACCAGAATGCAAATCCACATCCCCGCCAGCGCCCATGGCGCTGCCCGCCACAGCCGCGGAGGCCGTGTCCCCTCCACCACCGTCAACAGCGACTGGCACGCCAGCGGAATCGCCAGCCCCGCCGGCAAACAGAACAGAAACAGTGGCAGGAACTCCCGTTCTTGAAAATATGTGCTTAGCGGCAGTATCGCCCACGCCCCCATCCGCAGCGCCGCAATCCCCGCCGACAAGAACCCATACCGCGCCGCCGCCGAATTCCATTTGAGCAGCATCGCCAGCCCGCAAAAGAAGATCAGGACGCTCGACCCGATCAGAGGCAGCCGGTGCTGAAAGAAACTGAACCCCGCACGCGTCCGCGACCGCAGCCAGATCTCTCGCTCCTGCCCGCGGCGCTGTACCCGCAAGGCATACAACCCCGCCCCCGCCACCGACTTCAGCGCCACGCCCAGCTCCCCTTCGTTGGCGATCGCGGCGCCGTTTAGCGCCAGTATCCGATCCCCGATCTCTAGCGACCCGATCGCCGGCCCTTTCTCCTCAATCGACACAACGTACAGGCTTTCCCCGATCCGCTGGATCTGCCATCCGAAATCCGCCGTCTTCACCCCGTACTGTAGAATCACCCACGCCGCATACAACGCAAAGGCGAAGTACGCTGTTACCAGCATCGCCATCGACGCCGCGAAGATAGAGGGATTCCGTTGAGGCGAAGCCTCCGCCATGCCCGTCTATCGGTGGATTGGCCCGGAAGTCTTAGCCTGTCTTTCGCAGTTCGCGGTATTTTCGAGGGGCAAGTCCTTCAGAATCAGTAGGGGCATCTCGAAGGTCTCCACCACAGACGCGGGTTGTTGGGAGAACGGCAGGAGGGGTGGTTAGGCCGCGCTGAGCTTGGCCAAGCGCTCGAAACGGAAATGGTCGCGGATGTTGTAGCGGAAGAATCGGCCCTTCGATTCAGCAACCAGAAAGGCTTGATAATTGACGACCGGGAAGTCGAAGTAGCGGTAGACCTGCCCGGTGTCGCGGAAGCGCAGATACAGAATCTGCTTGACCGGATCATAAGCAGCCGCGGAAAGCATCCTCGATTCCAGCGCGGTCCAACTCATCCCGCTGCCTCGTTGGCGGCGCCGGCGGGCACTTGGGACTTGATGCGCGGCGGCGGCTGAGGCGGGAGTGTGATGCGAATCTGATCCAGCAGGGCCTGCACGTCCGGTTCAGGCTGGGTGTGCCGCGGCAGCACCAGCCAACGCCCGTCGAGGGGGATCCATACATCGACCATTTGCACGGTGGCGAGTTTTTCCAGTACCGACCTCGGCGTCAGACCGGACGCATGAATCAGCAACCGGTTCTTCAGCGTCACCTGCAGGCAGTAGGCAAGGAATGCGATAAGCACATGCGCATCGGCGCGGTGCTCGAGTTGGATGATAGATCGGCCGAATGCCAAGTTCGCTTTTCAAGGAACGGAACACGCTCTCAATCTGCGTCAGTTGCACATATCGCGCCCAAAGCACCGCCGGGTCTTCCGCAGTGAGATTGCTGCGCAGCAGATAGTGGCCGTCGCGCTGTTGGGCGGCCTTGAGTTTCTCCTTGTCGGTGTGAAACTGGAACGTCGCGCGCGTGACCTCCTCATCCTTGCCCGGAAGCTGGATTTTGACAAAGCCAAAGGCGCGGCCCGCTTCCTTCTTCGCCGCCCCCAGGCGCAGCAGCAGTTGATCGCGCTTGGGCAAACTCCTGCGCATCGCGCGCAGCTTGTGCAACAAACGCGCCAGGCGCTTGCGCCGCATGGCGATCTCCTTGGCCTGCCGGCCGCTGCTTTGGGCCAGCACATAGAGTTCACCTTCGTGCTGGTACAGCTTCACCTCCACCGAGTCGCGCACCTTCTGCCACGGTAAATCCAGCCACTTCTTTTCGTGCTGCCCGATCCGGCCCTTGGGGGTGCCCACCAGATAGAACGTCTCCCGTTCCGACTCGCGCATTTCTTGGAGAACGCCTTCGCTGGGAATGCCGCGATCCATGACCCACACCCGGCGCGCCTTGCCATACGTAGTTTCGATCTGCCGGAGAAAACCGCGGAGCGTGGAACTGTCGGCGGTGTTGCCGTTCATCACTTCATAGGCCAGGGGGAAGCCGTCTGGGGTCACCACCAGCGCGATCACCAGTTGCACGCAGTCGGGTCGTCCGTCCCGGCTGTAGCCGCGCCGCGCCTTGGGGTTCTGTTCCATCTCGCCCTCGAAGTACGTGCTCGTCAGATCGTAGAGCAGCACTTCGAAATCGGCCCCGAACAGATCGGCCCACTTCTGCTTCAGGTAGACGAACAGTTCCCGCTTATGCGCCAGCACGCGATCCAGACACCGGTACAGCCGATCCTTCTCGGCGACTTCAAAGCCCGTTCCAAGCAACTCATCCATCGCCGAATTGAGGTACCAATGCCGATGGAGTCGGAACTCGCTGCCGGGATCGAGCAGGCGATTGACCACCAGCAACCGCAGCACCTTTTCCCAACTCACCGCTTCACGGCCTGCGGGCAAACGCTCGCGCCAGAACTCATTGAGACCGAGTTGCTGCCAGAGTTCGCACGCCAGCCAGCAGTTGCCGAACAGGCGTTGCCGCTTCAGTTGCATCCCACTCAGCCGCACTTGGATGCTGTCGACGGCGTCCGCGGGCACTTCCCGGTCATCGGGAAACAGGCTCATGGTGGTGAAGCGCTGTTCGGCTTCATCGAACACTTGCAGCGTCTTCCGCCACGCGGCCTGCTGCTGGTCATTGATCTCGCCCAGATACAGCACCGTGCGCTGAGCGGTCTTGCCGCCGGGCAGACGCCGATTCTCGACCACGCTGAAGTAGCGATGATCCTTGCCGTCCTTGCGTCGGTTCGTGCTGCGAAGAAACATCTTTCAGCAGCATGCCAGAACTTCAACGCTTAGAAAAGACAGTAGGTCTTCACCTGGGCTATTTCCGAATGCTGCCGTTGAACGCAAACGAAATATTCCCGCTCGGCGCCCGAAAATGCCCTCCAACTGCGAAAGTCAGGTTAGAGCGCCGGACAACACCAGATCCGTACACCCTCCTCACGGCCCGGCTCTTTTCCGCTAATCGATTGCAGTCCTGAACCTAGCCGCGATCCTGTTCACACTGCCAGAAAATACCAAATCCGCGATCCGTTCTCCCGGCTGTACTCCTCCCCAGTCACACGTTGCAGAGTCACCAGGTCCGTCAGCTCATACCCCATCCCCTCCAGAGCCGCGCACAACTCCCTCACACTCCCCCCGATCCCTTCAATCTCCAACCCATGTGTCTCCACCACCAGCGCCGGATGATGCCGCTCCAGCGTCTTCCGCGCCCCTTTCAGCACCAAGCATTCACTGCCTTCCACGTCCAGCTTGATGCATCGCGGCGCAATCCCCGCCCCCTCGCAATAGTCGTCCAGCGTCAGCATCGCCACCCGCCGCCGCTCCGACTCCGGATGAAACTGCACGATATCCGTATTCCGCGTCGACGCCACACTCCACTTCCCCGGCACCACGAAGAAGTCCGCCTCCCCGCCGGTCCGGTCCGACAAACACGCGTGAACAAACTGAACACCCCCGCCCGGCACATTCTCCTTCACAATCTCCCGCGCCCACCCCAGCACCTCTTCGTTCGCCTCGAAACAATGCACCGACCCACCCGCCCCCACCATCCGCGCCATCAGGCACGTCAATATCCCAAACGAGCACCCCGCATCCACCACGCAGTCCCCCGGACGCAACACCCGCCGCAATCCCTCCATCGCCGGAACCTCGAAATACGTCCCCCGCCGCATTCCCAAATCCACCCCGATCTCTCCGTACAACTGCCGCGGCAATCGCAGGATTTCATCGTTCACCAGCACCCGGAACGTCCTCCCGCCCATCCACATCCGCAGCCGGTTCCCGATCAACGCCCGCCTCCCGCCGGCAGTTTCCGCAGCAGGTTCGCCGCCCCTTCATGCTTCCCATCGAGCGCGCACGCCCGCTCCAGATCCTTCCGCGCCTCGGCCACTCTCCCCATCGAAAAATACGTGGCCCCACGGTTATACCGCACCCAGAATTCCGGATACCCCAACTCCAGCGCCTTCGCATAATGCTCGAGCGACTTCTCTTTGTCCACTCCGGACACACTCAACGAAAACGCATAGCTGTATTGCGCCTCCGCCAGTTCCGGATGCGCCTCCACCACCGGAGCCATCACCTTCACAGCCTCATCCGCTTTGTTCGCCCCCCACAACTCCTCCATCCGCGTCCGCAACGCCCACATCGCATCCGGATTCAGAATCACGTACTCCTTCAGCATGTTCGTCGGCAGATTCTCCGGCTTCGTGCTCCGCGCCAAGCCCACCCGCATCACCAGCTTGTCGTTCCAGGCCACGTACTCCTTCTGCCGGCTTTCCTCCCACAGCTTCGCACGGCAATTCGCCTCAATCCGGTAGATCGCCTGCGTCGCGTTGGCAAACACCGGCCGTGCGCCGCACCCTTCCACCACCGCCACGAACTCCCGCTCCGACCGCGGCGTGAGCACATAATCGTTGGCCGCGATCCCCGCGTGCAGATACGAAAACTTGCGCTTGTATTCCTTGTAGCCGATCAACGCGTGGCTGCGGTCATACGGCCGCGCACCCGCCCTGTTCCCCGTCCGCAGAAACCCCGGATCCGCCACCAGATTCGCCTCCGCCGGCCGGAACTCCACCACCTTCGCCGTCAGTGGAGTGTGCTCCACAATCCAGCGCATGGCCTCCGCCTTTTCCGCCGTCACCCATGGCCCTTGCGTCAATCCCAACCGCAGACTCACATACGACTGCCACACGCCAGCCAGCAGGATCAACGCCCACAAGCCTGCATACAGCCGTTGCCGCACCGCCGGGAAGTGCACCGCAAACCAAATCCCAAACAGGCAGTGCCCCGCAAACGTGAACCGCCAGAACCAGATCGAGTGATACTCGAACATCCAACTAAAAATCAGCCCTGTCGCCAAAGGCACAATCCACAGCGTTCGAAAAGCCGTCGGCGGACGCCACACCAGCCACACAATCCCGAACAGAATCGCATACAACCCATAGTGCGAGCCGCCCATCCCGGCCACAAACTGCGGCACGCTGTTGAACGGGAACACCGGGTCATACGGCGAATCCACGCGCCCCGCCAGCGAGGGCAGATTCACCAGCACCAGCATTACTGCCGCCGCAATCGAGATTCGCACCGCCGGCCACACCCACTCCGCCGGCCGGCGTCCCTGCACCATCTGCCGCAACACCGGCGCCCCCGTCAGCAGCCCCATCGCCGCCAGCCCCATCACCATCATGTCGAGGCTCGCCGCCGCCGAAAACACCGCAAACAACAGCGCCAGCCGCCTTTCCCGCAAAGCCACGAAACACACCACCGCCAGCAGAATCGCCGAAAACCCCAAGACGTGATTCGGAATCCAGATCGTTCCCCTCAGCGGACTCCACCCGATCGTCGAATACAACTGGTTCAACCGGAAATATCCAAAGAAAAACCGCACCCATCCCCATTCCGCCTTGATTCCCAGATCCCACAAATTGATGCTGCTCCCGAAGAACGCGGTCGCCGCCAGCAGCACTCGCGCCAGCGGGTTCGCCACAAACGCGCACCCCACCAGCAGCACCGCAAACCCATAGAACAGCGTCTGCGCCGCCACGTCCGCCAGCAATACCGGCAGCGTTAGAGACGGGATCCACGAAATCCATCCCGCCGCCCAAGTGAACGGAGCCGTCGCATAGGGCAACTCCATCTCCATCGCGATCGGACTGCGCAACGGAAACCCTTCCGCCGCCAGCGCCAGCGGAAATCCGATCGTGCGCACATCGTCAAAAATCGGAGTCCCCATCGCCACACCGCGTTCCGTTCGCACCTCCGCCAGCCATTGGAATCGCGCCGCCGTCACCGCCGCCGCAAACACCAGCAACAGCGCCACACACACCTGGAAAGCGCGCGTCTTGCGAAACGCCGCGTACTCCCGCAGCAAGGCTGGAACAGGCACCACATCGCGGCGTCCATATACCCACGCCGCTCCAGCCACCACCGCCACGGCCAAGGGCGCCGAGCGCGCCGTCAGCGCAATCGCCAGCACCGCGCTGCCCGTCAGGTAGTATCCGGCAAGCCCTAAACAGAAGCTGAGCTCCGGCGCCCCTTCCTTCGCCGGACGCCACCCCCCGATCCGCCGCGCCAGCAATTCCCCAAACGCCGTCACAATGGCGATCTGCGCCGCCAGGCACAACACCCACAGCGCAATGTTGCTTGTGTTCATGCGCCCCCGCCGGCCCGCTCAGCGATCTTCTTCCGGATCTTCAACAACCCCATGAACGCCTTCCACGAATTGGCCGGTACAGACCCCGGCGTCAAGCCGCGGCTCAGCCCGAAAATGCGCGGCCGGTGATGCACTCGCACCGGCTGTATCCGATACCCCAATACATGCGCGTAGATCGAAATCTCCGCGTTCAGCAGCGTCGGCAGATCCGAACATAGCGCCAAGCAGCGGTTCACCGCCTCCCGCCGCGCCAGCCGGAAGCCGAAGTTGATATCTTCTCCAGGCACCGCGAACAGCCGCTTGGCGATCTGATTGAACACCCGCGAGGTGATCCGCCGCACCAGAGGGTCATAGCGAATGCGCTTCACTCCCAATACGAAATCGTTCTCCGCCGCATGTTCCGCCAGCCGCCAGAATTCACTCCCCACACACTGCCCGTCACTATCGGAAAAGAACACCCACGGACACTTCGCCCGTCCGTAGAGCGCCCGCGCCGCCGGCCCGAACCCCTCCCGCTTGGGCTGAAACCGGATGTCCAGAAACGGCCAGCGCTCTTGCAGTTCCCGCAATAAGTCCTGCGTTCCGTCCTTCGATCCGCTCTCCTCGATCAGAAACTCCGAACCCTCCGGCAGGTAGCGGTAGACCACCTCCACCAGTTCCGCCAGGACAGATTCAATCCCCTCCACTTCATCGCAAACCGGCAAAAGGATGGACACCGGCTCTTTCAGAACATCCCGTTTCGTGCGCGTGTACGATGCCATCGTCAGGAATGAAACGCCTCATGCAGGCGCTGGTAAGTCGTGTCCAAGTCCTCCGGCAACACCCTTGTCTCCCCGATCGCCGTCATGAAATTCACATCCCCCGGCCAGCGCGGCAATACGTGCATGTGGATGTGTTCCGCAATTCCCGCACCGGCGCACTCGCCAATGTTCATGCCGACGTTCAACCCCTTCGGCCGGTACACCGCGCGCAGATGCCGCGACGCCGCCCGCGTCAGCAGCATCATCTCGTCGATCGATTCCTCCGCCGCCTCTTCCAGCGTCGAGACGTGCGCATACGGAACCACCATCAGGTGTCCCGTCGTGTACGGATAGAGGTTCAGAATCACGAAGCAATGCGTGCCGCGGTAAAGAATCAGGTTCTTGCGGTCATCCGCCGCTTGCGCCTTGGCGCAGAATACGCATTCGTGTTCGGCTTCGGCCTGCGTTACGTATCGATATCGCCAGGGGCTCCAGAGATGGTCCATCGCGGCCCGCGCTTAGGCCGACGCGGATCCGTCGGATGTACTGCGGTTTACCAGATCCTTCAGTTCCTTGCTGGGCTTGAAATACGGGATGCGCTTGGAAGGCACTTCCACCCGTGTCCCTGTCTTCGGATTTCGCCCCACCCGCGCCTGCCGCTGCCGCGTGCGAAAGCTGCCAAACCCGCGGATCTCGATCTTGTCCCCCGTCCGGAGCGAGCGTACCACGCTGTCGAAGATCGCTTCCACGATCACCTCCGAATCCTTCCGTGTCATCTCCACCACGCGGGACACTTCCTCAATCAGATCCGCTTTTGTCATTGTTGTTCGATTCTCCATGATTGGCAGGTACTCCGGGAAAAATACGATATTAGCGGCCTTCCCCATGCCCCTTCAAGTGGATCACTTCTTCGATGGTCATGGTGGCCGCGGCCGCCTGGCGTTGATAATCCTCGAGCCGCGTCCGTTCCTCTTCCTCCGCAACGGCCCGCACGCTGAGTCCGATCTTCTTTTCTGCCTCGTTCAGCTTGATGATCTTGAAATCGAATTCCTCCCCAACAGGCAGCGCCGCTTCATCCTTGCGGCCGCTCGCCCCGGGAATCTCTGAATTATGGCATAGCCCCTCCACTCCAGGAGCCAACTCCACAAACACACCGAAATTCGAAGTCCGGCACACGCGTCCGCGAATCAGATCGCCCACCTGATGCGAGCGGAAAAATGTCTCCCACGCATCCGGCTGAAGTTGCTTCACGCCCAGCGACAATCGCCGGTTGTGCGCATCGATTTGCAGAATCACCGCCTGCACCATCTGCCCCTTCTTCAGGACTTCCGAGGGATGCTTCACCCGCTTCGTCCATGAGAGATCCGAAACGTGCACCAGCCCGTCAATGCCTTCTTCAATTTCGATGAACGCTCCGAAGTCCGTCAGTTTCCGCACCCGCCCTTCCACGACGCTTCCAACGCTATAGCGACTCTCCACCGTCGTCCACGGATCGGCCTCCAGTTGCTTGATCCCCAGCGAAACGCGCTTCTCCGACGACTTTACTTCAAGCACGACGACTTCCACGTTATCGCCGACCTTCACCACCTTCGAGGGATGCTTCAGCCGCCGCGACCACGTCATCTCCGTGATATGGATCAGCCCTTCCACGCCGGGTTCCAACTCCACGAAGGCGCCGTAATCGGTGATGCTTACCACCCGCCCGATCACCCGCAGCCCGATCGGATACCGTTCCACCACGGACTCCCATGGGTCCGGTTGCAGTTGCTTGAGGCCCAGCGAGATGCGTTCCTTCGAGCGGTCGAACTTCAAGACCCGCACGGAGATCGTATCGCCCACGTGGAGGATCTCCGCCGGATGGCCTACACGCCCGTACGACATATCGCTCACGTGCAACAGTCCGTCAATTCCGCCGAGGTCGATAAAGGCGCCGTAATCCGTCAGGTTCTTCACCACGCCGGTCACGATGGAGCCTTCTTCGATCACCTCCAGCGCCGATTCCTTCCGCTGCGCCAGATCTTCTTCCATCGCCAGCTTGCGCGACACGACGACATTGCCGCGGCGGCGGTTCAACTTCACGATCTTAACGGCAATGTCTTGCCCGACCAGCGAATCGAGGTTGTGAATCGGCCGCACATCGACATGCGATCCCGGCATGAATGCCTTCGTCCCCACATCGACAATGAGGCCGCCCTTGATGCGCCCCAGCACGCGCCCGGAAATGAGAAGGCCTTCCTGAAAGGCTTTTTCGAGCGTGTCCCAATTGCGCAGCCGCACGGCCTTCTCGTGCGAGAGCGTGACGTAGCCTTCCACCGGCGGCGCATGCCGGTCCACCATCACATCGACGTTATCGCCGCGCTTGATGGTGACCGTGCCGTCCGGCAATTGGAATTCGGTGAGCGGAACGATCCCTTCGGATTTGTAGCCGAAGTCGACGATGACTTCCTTATCCGTCACCTTCAGAACATGGCCTTGCAGCAACTCACCTTCGGCAGGCGGCGCGAAGTGCGAGTAGTCATCGAGCAGTTGCTCGAGGCCCTCATCCACGCCTTCGAAGGCCATCTCTAGCGATTGATCCTGAGGTTTTTCGGCCATCGCCACACTCCGGTCTCAACGGTCAACCGCGGGAAGCACGTGCCATCCAGGGGACTCCACGGGCAAGCCGTTGAAAGAACAGTACTTCAGAATCTTAGCCGAGTGGGGTAGGGATGTCAACCGACCACCCCTCCCAAACGCCGTTGGAACGGCGCCTCCAGCGCCCGCGTCCATTCCCACATAGGCGCATGAAACACCTCTGCCTTTTGCTCCCCATCATGCTCGCCGCGCAGGAACCGGCCTCCGAGGAAGTGGTCTTCCGCAGCGACGTAGCCCTGGCCCGAGTCGACGTTCAGGTGCTCGACGATGCCGGCCGTGCGGTGACAGGCCTCGGCATGGAAGACTTCGTTCTGATGGAGAACGGCGAGGCCAAGCGGATCCGCAACTTCTCGAGCGAGGACATGCCCGTCGACCTGCTGTTCCTCATCGATGTCAGCGGCAGCATGCGCCCGCATGTGGAAAGCCTCGCCGCCGCTTCGCAGAGCGCGTTGCGCATACTCGGCGAGCAGGACCGCGTGGCCATCGTCGTCTTCGACCGCCGCACCCGCACGCGCATGCCCTTCCGCAACATGAGCCCCGGCGTGGCCCGCGAGTTCGACCGCCTCCTCGATCAAGAGCACTTCAACGGAGGCACCGACATCACACAGGCCCTCCACGAATCGGTGCACTATATCGAGAAGAACGGCCGCAAGGAAGCGCGAAGAGCGATCGTCATCCTCACCGACGACCGCACCGAGTTCCACTCCGATGTCTTCGGCGTGAGCCGCGCGCTGCTGCGCGCGGGCACGGTGCTGAGCGCCTTGATCGCGCCCGACGCGATGGCCTACCGCAACTCGCGCAGGCAGCCGGGGCGCATGCCACGTGGCGGCATCACGCTGCCCTTCCCCATCCCCGGCGGGCCCGTTGGGGGTAATTATCCTCCAGCAGGCCGGCAAGCCAATAGCGCCGGCACGGAAGAGATCGCCCGCGAGTCGGGAGGCGACAGCTCTTCGGTGTATGCGCCCTCCGCGCTCGAGACCACGCTCAGCCGCATCCGCCAGCGCTACTCGCTGCACTACCTGCTCGAAGACGCCAACAACGACGTGGGCCGCCGCCTTCAGGTCTTCCTTGCTCCGGAGGCACGCAAGCGTAACGGCGGAGCCGAGGTGCGCTATCGCCGCGTCTACATGAGCGATGACAGCCGCGCCGAGCAGCCTTACATGATCACCCGCGGTTCCGCTCCCGCCGTGGCGGCCACTCAGCCGGCGGCCACCGAATCCGCTCCGCAGCCTGTCCCGCAAACGAAGCGGCGGATTTCGGAATCGAGCGGCGGCATGCGCGGGCCGAATCCGAACGTAGGCCGATCGCAGCTCGCAAGGTAGAATCAAGGGAAGTGAGCGCAAAACGAATGTGCCCGAGCTGCCGGGCTTTTGTCGAGGAAGGGGCCAATCAATGCCCCTACTGCGAGCAGCAACTCGGGCCGCGGGCAGTCGATCGGCGGAACCCGCCAGACGTCGCCGGCGGCCTCATTCCGCACGCCCGCTTCACCACCATGATGATCCTCATGGTCAACAGCGCGCTGTTCGCGGCCACTGTGCTCTACGGGATGAACCAAGGCAATGAGTCGAGCTTCCTCGGACTCAGCGGGCCGGTGCTGTTCCAATTCGGGGCCAAGTGGTCTCCGGCGATCTTCGCCGGGCAGTGGTGGCGGCTGATCACGGCGGGCTTCCTGCACGGCGGGCTGCTACACATCGCCATGAACACATGGGCGCTGATGGACCTTGGCGCGCAGGTGGAGGAGATCTACGGATCGTCGCGGCTGCTGGTGTTCTACTTCCTCTCGACGGCCGGCGGATTCCTGGCCAGCACCTACTGGAGCGCATCGCTGAGCGTGGGCGCGTCGGCGGGCATCTTCGGGCTCATCGGGGCGATGATCGCCATTGGCGTACGCCACAACACGGCGCTCGGCTCGGCCATTCGCGGGCTGTACATGCGGTGGGCGATCTACGGGCTGCTGTTCGGGCTGCTGCCGGGGCTCGCCATCGACAACGCCGCGCACTTGGGCGGACTGGCAGCGGGCTTCGGAGCAGCCTATCTGGCGGGCGAGCCGGGACGGCCGGACTCACTCACCGAGAAGGTCTGGCAGGGCGCATCCGCATTGTGCCTCATCACGACAGCCTACTGCTTTGTCCAAATGTTCCTGTGGTTCAATCGCGGTACAGCAGGTTAACGACGATATCGGAGCCGGCCTTGGCCGATACCTTGACATGGACGGTGCGGCGCTCGGGGTCATAGCGCCAGCGGTCCGGCGGGATGGGGCCTGCGTCCACCTGCTCGACGCGCGTAGGGCGGTCCATGTGGTGGACGACCCACTCGTAGTCGCGATCGACTTTGGACTCGATCTGGACGCGGTAGTAGTCGAGGGCGGGTCCGGCGTGGGCCTGCGTGTAGTCGGCGGCTTCGGGCTCATAGATGAAGAACTCGCCACCGTTCTTGGGGAAGTAGTGGAGTTCGGTGGGCTGCGCGGGTTCGAGGCCTAGCAGCGGGACGATGGAGCCACTCTTGACGAGGACGATGAGGCCATGGGAAGGGACATCGATGTCCACGGTGCGGCGGCCGGGGTAGGCAATGCCGGTGTGCCAATCGGTCCAGGCGCCCATGGGCAGATAGACGCCACGCTTCGGCTCAGACGAGCACGAAGGGGCGAGGAGGAACTCGTCGCCGAGCATGTACTCGTCGATGCGGCCGGCGCCTTGGGGATCGCGGGGGAACTGGTGGAGCAGGGTATGGATGACGGGATAGCCGCGGTAGCGGGCCTCGTCGGCGTAGGTCAGCAGGTAGAGGTTGAGGCGCTTGCGGAGGGCCGCGGCGGCGGGGTCCGGGAAGGCACGGGCGGAGTCCTGGAGAACAGGGCTGAAGACGCCGAGCATGGCGGCACGGCGCTGCATCCCCGGGGGGGCGCTGCGGTAGTCCGCCAGGTCGAAGGCGGGCAGCAGGATGCCGGACATCGAGGCATGCACGAGGGCGCCGGCATCGGCGCAGAGGTTGCCGGTGGTGACCTTCTCCGCGCCACGGGGCAATTGCGGACCACGGATGAGTTCGAGCATCGAGGCCGGCGGAGTGGCGATCGGGCCCACGACCTTCTGGCGCTGATCCCAGATCTCCTTCATGGACGGGCCGAAGGCAAAGTAGTATTCGAGGCGGGAGAGGCCCTCGGCCTGGATGGCCAGCAGGTCCGGGGCGGTCTTGCCGAGGTCGAAGGTGAAGGGTACGGAGGAGTCCATCCAGAGGGCGTAGCCGTTGCCGGTGACGAGGAACGGTTGGCTAGTGCGCAGGACTAGGCCTCGGGCATCGAGCGAGGGTTGGGGCCGGGGGCCTAAGCCGTAAAACTTTTCGAGGGGCGGGACGGCGATCTCATGGATCGATTTGCCATCGGCCACTCGGGCGAGACGTTCGGTGAAGAGCCGATGCCCGGCGGGAAGCTGCACGGTGAGCAGTCCGCGATCGCGGGCCACCTCGACCGTAAGCTGCGAGGTCCGCAGCACGACGTTGGCCTCGGAGCCTGTGGCATCCACGTCCACCGCCGTATCGGTGATCGCACGTTTCGGCGGGCCTTTGGGTCCACGGCGAACGCGGAAGGCGGACTCGCTGACCCATTCGAGTTCGAAGTTATTGGGGCCTCCGAACTCGAAGGTAAAGGTATTGAACTGACGCTCCCAGGCAGTGAAGCGCTGAGCGGGCAAGTGCGAAACGGCGGCGAGGAATACGAGCAGCCGGATCACAGCGTGAGCAAGGCCTCCTGCATTTCGCCTGTCACGATAGCAGAAGATTCCGACACATAGACGTTGACTTCCGATCGGATGCCGAAGGGCGTGAGGTAAATGCCCGGCTCGATGGAGAAGCAGGTATTGGCGATGATCTCGCGGGTATCGTGGCTTTCGAGGTTATCCATGTTGGCGCCGTTGCCGTGCACGTCCGTACCGATGGAATGGCCGGTGCGGTGGATGAAGTAGTCGCCGAAGCCGTTGTCGCGGATGAAGCCGCGCACGACGTCATCGACTTCAAAGCCGGCAAGGGAAGTGCGGCTGGCGACCATCTGCTGGATGAATTGCACGCCGGCGTTGCGCGCGCCCTTGACGATCTCGAAGACTTGGAGCATCTCGCTGGAAGGGCTGGGGCCGCAGTAGCCGGTCCAGGTGATGTCGTAGTAAACGGCATCGGGCCGGTCGAGCTTAGCCCACATATCGATGAGGACCAGGTCGTTGTTGCGAATGGGGGAACTGCTTCCGGCAACAGGCTCGTAGTGCGGATTAGAGGCATTGGCGTTGACGGCGACGATGGGCCCGTGGTCGGTGAACAATCCCTGATTGCGGAACTCGGCGCGGATGAACTCGGCGATATCGAACTCGGTGAGGGTCTGCTGGTTGCGCAAGGCTTCCGAGATTTTCGCGAAGGCCGCGCGGCGGATCGCGTCGACGCGCTTGCCGGCTTCGATGTGGGATTCGAACTGGGCTTGCGACCAGCGGGCTTCGAAGTACTGGACAAGGTCGGCGGAAGAGGAGACCACCGTACCGGTGGAGCGCACGAGGTCGATCATGCCGCCATCGACGAGCGAAACATAGGGGATCTCGCAGAGGGCCGAGTGTTGCATGATGACGTTGCCGAGTCCGGCGAGCATGTCCCCCAGACCGCTGTGGAGGGTCTGCCAACTGGAGTAGACATTTTTGCGGCCGGGGAGGGCATCGAGCATGGTGGGTTCGATGCGGTGGACGAGAGCGGCCGGCTCGCCACGCGCCGGAATGAGGTAAAACCAGCGGCGGGACGGCGTGCGCGGCGGTTCGAACCCGAGAATACGATAGGCCAACGGATCGCGAAAGTGATGATCGTAGAAGAGCCAGCCAGGGATGCCGTTTTCCTTGAGCAGTTCCTGGATGTCGGAGATGCGGGACATGATTATTTCACTCCTCCCATCAGGCGGGTGATGGGTTTGGTAAACAAGGCGAGTAGGATGCCGGCAGCAATGGCGAATGCGCCGACCGCGCCGAAGAGGGCAGGCAGAGGCAGAGCCTGATAAAAAGAGGACACGGTGCCGCCGAGATAATTTCCGATGGAGATGGAGAGGAACCAGACGCCCATCATGAGTCCGGCGACACGGGCCGGGGCGAGCTTGGTGATGGCGCTCAAGCCGACGGGGCTTAGGCAGAGTTCGCCGAATGTATGAAGCAGATAGGTAGCGGTCAGCCAGAGGGGGGAGACCTTGGTGGCCGGGCCGGCCGAGGCAGGCGGGATGAGGATTGCGAATCCGAGGCCAACGAGGACGAGGCCCCAGGAGAATTTGGCGGGAGAGGAAGGCTCGCGGGAACCGAGCCGGATCCAGAGCCAGGCAAAGAGCGGGGCCATGGTCCAGATGAAGAGGCCATTGAGGGATTGGAGCCAACTGGGGGGATATTGCCAGCCGAAGATGGTGTTGTCGGTGCGTTCGGCGGCAAAGACATTGAGCGTGGAGCCTGCCTGCTCAAAGACGGACCAGAAGAGGCAGGAAGCGGCAAAGAGAACTCCGATGACGGCGAGCTTCTTGCGTTCTTCGGTGGACCATTGGGCCGCGCCGAAGAGCCATGCGAAGAAGGCGACGGTGATGGCGAGGAGAGCGAAGCCGGCGGCGCGGTTGAGTCCCTGGGCCGTGACGTCGGCGATGCCGAGCCGATCGGCGGCGACGATGGCGCCGAGGGTCAGCGAGACGGCGAGGATGGCCCACCACATGCGGCGGCGCTGCGTGCGGTCCTCTTCGGGAGACGCGGAGACGGGCAGCAGGCCGGCGCTGCCGAGATGGCGCCACCCATAGATGTATTGGACGACGCCGAGGAGCATGCCGGCGCCGGCGACGGCCATGCCGCTGCGCCAGCCGTAGTCGCGGGCGATGAGGCCGCAGGCGAGTGGGGCGAAAAAGGCGCCCATATTGATGCCCATGTAGAAGATGGAGAAGCCGGCGTCGCGGCGGGTGTCGCCGGGCCGGTAGAGTTGGCCGACGATGGTGCTGATGTTCGGTTTGAGGAGTCCCGTGCCGGCGATGATGAGGACGAGGCCGAGGTAAAAGACGAGGAGGCTGGGAACCGCGAGCATGAGATAGCCGGCGGTCATAATGAAGCCGCCGAACATGACGGCGCGGCGCTGGCCGAGAATGCGGTCGGCGATCCATCCGCCGGGGAGCGCGACCATGTAGACCATGGCGGTGTAGAGTCCGTAGACGGCGCTGGCTTTGGTTTGATCGAAGCCGAGGCCGCCGGCGGATTGCGGGGCGAGCATGAAGAGGATGAGAAGGGAGCGCATGCCGTAGTAGCCCCAGCGTTCCCAGAACTCGGTGAAGAAGAGAGTGGAGAGACCGCGCGGATGTCCGAAGAATCCGGAGTCCGCCGTGGGCGACGCCGTGGAGACGGTTGCTTTGCTCATCGATGGCACATTAGTCGCGAATTGGTAAAACAGCCGATAGTTGGAGCGGATCACCATTCTAGCAGGTATGGTGATGGCTTCCGGCGCTCGGCGGATGGCGGAAGCGGGCAGATTCAGAAGCGGCATGCAGCTCTCCAATAGGCGAGAGCCGTGGCGAAAACGAGTTCCAATATCAAACAGTAATGCCGGAGTTTATTGAGGTGCCGGCATTCTGCCAGATTGCGTTGGTGCAGCCCCACAATGTGAAATGCCAGAGCTTTTTAGGGCTCCGGCATTCCTGATTCAGATTGTGAGTGAGGCTTAGGACTGCTGCTCGCCGCCCTCTTCGCCTTCGCGGCCTTCCTTCATCGCCTTCAACCGTTCTTCACGGCGCTTGGCGCGTTCGGCGGCTCGCTTCACCAGTTCGCTGCCCACCAGTTCGAGCATGGCTTGCTCGGCGCCATCGCCTTTGCGGGGTCCGAGCTTGACGATGCGCGTGTAGCCGCCGTCGCGCTGGCCGAAGCGGCTGCCGATCTTGTCGAACAGCTTCTTCACCGCATCCTGCGTTTGCAGGAAGGACGCGGCCTGGCGGCGGGCGTGCAGAGTGTCGGCCTTGGCGAGGGTGACCATCTTATCCACCAGAGGCTTTGCGGCCTTGGCCTTGGTGACCGTGGTGATGACGCGCTCGTTCTCGATTACGCTCGTCACCAGATTCCGCAGCAAGGCGCGGCGGGCGCTGATGTCCCGCTTCAGTTTGTATCCACCAACACGATGTCTCATGGAATATTACCTCTAGTCCGAATATTTACGCTTCCTCGCCGGGGCTGAGCGCGGCGGGTGAGCCGCTCGGTCCAACCAGACGGCCCTGGGAGTCGAACTTCATGCCGAAGCTCAGCCCGAGACTCTGGAGGATCTCCTTGATCTCGTTGAGCGACTTGCGGCCGAAGTTCTTCGTGCGCAGCATTTCGGCTTCGGTCTTTTGCACCAGATCGCCGATAGTGCCAATGTTGGCATTCTTCAAACAATTGTAGGAACGAACGCTCAGTTCGAGTTCTTCGACGCTGCGGTTGAGCACTTCGTTCATCTGGCCGGCGGCGCGCTCGGCGGGCTCTTCGGCCAACTCCGGCGTCTCTTCAAAGTTAATGAAGATCGCCATGTGATCCTTGAGGAGCTTCGCGGCCATGCCGATGGCGTCGGCCGGCGAAACCGCGCCGTTGGTCCAGGTTTCGATGGTCAGCTTGTCGTAGTCGGTCATCTGGCCGAGGCGGGCAGCCTCGACGGAATAGTTGACCTTGCGCACGGGCGAATGCACGGAGTCGATGGGGATGTAGCCGAGGGGCAGGTCTTCGTCGAAGTTGCGGTCGGCGGAGACGTAGCCGCGGCCCATCTTGAGGCGCATCTCGATGTTGAGCTTGCCGCCCTCGCTGACCGTGGCGATGTGCATATTGCGGTCGAGCACTTCCACGTCCGGATCGGTTTCGATCTGGCCGCTGAGCACTTCGCCGTGCGTTTCCACCTTGATGCGCACCGTCTTCACTTCGTCGGTGAGCATCTTGAAGGGGATCTGTTTGAGGTTGAGAATGATATCCGTGGCGTCTTCGACGACGCCGGGAATGGGACTGAATTCGTGCGCGACACCTTCGATGCGCACGGCGGTGATGGCGGCTCCCTCGATGGAGCTGAGCAGCACGCGGCGCAGGCTGTTGCCGATGGTGGTGCCGAAGCCGCGCTCGAACGGCTGCGCGGTGAACATGCCGTAACGGTCACTGAGCGATTCGGTGTTGGCCACCAAACGCTTTGGTTTTTGAAAGCCCTTAAACATCGATTCCTCCCTTCCCTTACTTGGAATAGAGCTCGACGATGAGCTGCTCGTTGAGCTGAATTTGCACTAATTCGTCGCGCTTGAATTGGCCAACCACGCGGCCGCGGAGGTTTTCGCGGTCGAATTCGAGCCAAGTGGGCGCGGGGCGGCTGGCCGTGGCGTCGCAGGAAGCCAGGATACCGGCGTTCTGCTTGCTCTTCGGGCGCACTTCGATGACGTCGTCCTTGCGGGTGATGTATGAGGGGATGTTGACCTTGCGGCCGTTCACCTGGATATGACCGTGTCGAACGATCTGGCGGGCCATGTTGCGCGAGGTGGCGAGGCCGAGGCGGTAGATGACGTTGTCGAGGCGGTGCTCCATGAGGCCCAGCAGGTTTTCACCGGTGATGCCTTTCATGTTGCTGGCTTTTTCGAAGGCGTTGCGGAACTGGGTTTCGAGGACGCCGTAATAGCGCTTGGCGCGCTGCTTTTCGCGAAGCTGGAGGCCGTAGCCGAGGATCTTGGGCTTGCGGTCACGGCCATGCTGGCCGGGGATGTAGTTGCGCTTTTCGATGGCGCACTTTTCGGTGTAGCAGCGATCGCCTTTGAGGAAGAGCTTCATTCCCTCGCGCCGGCAGAGGCGGCAGACGGGACCAATGTAACGGGCCAAACGGATAACCTCCCTGGTTGTTTGCCTGCGTTGGGGCAGGCTGGTTGACGGACCCCACCGGATGTTGGCTCCGGCGGTTGGGTGGTGCAGTTTACGGCGTATGGGGCCTTCGTCCTGCTTCCAATCCAAAAGAAATCAAAGAACAGCCGAACGCGAATCGTCAGACGCGGCGCTTTTTGGGCGGACGGCAACCGTTGTGCGGGATCGGGGTGACATCGCGGATATGACGCACTTCGAAGCCGACGGTGGCCAGCGCGCGGACGGCGGATTCGCGGCCGGAACCGGGTCCAGAGACGCGCACTTCGCAGGTGCGAAGGCCGGCGTCCTTAGCTTTCTGGGCCGCGGTGAGCGAAGCTTGTTGGGCGGCGAACGGGGTTCCTTTGCGGGAACCGCGGAAGCCGAGCGAACCGGAGCTGGACCAGGAAATGACGTTGCCCAGCGGATCGGTGATGGTGATGATGGTGTTGTTGAAGGTCGCCTGCACGTGCACGATGCCGTGGGGAACGATCTTCTTTTCCTTCTTTTTGAAGGTCTTCTTTTTGCTGGCTTTTGCCTGTTGTTTTGCCATCGGAAATCCTTGGAGCCTTATGATTACGTCTTGCCAGTCGCCTTCTTCTTATTGGCGACGGTGCCGCGGCGTGGACCCTTGCGGGTGCGGGCGTTGGTATGGGTACGCTGGCCGCGCACGGGGAGGCTGCGGCGGTGGCGGAGGCCGCGGTAGGAGCCCATCTCGATGAGGCGCTTGATGTTGAGGGAGATCTCTTTACGGAGATCGCCTTCGATCGAGCCTTCACTCTCGATGAGCATGCGGAGGCGGTTTACTTCCTCCTCGGTGAGGTCATTGACCTTCTTATCCGGGTCGACACCGGCCCGGTGCAGAATGGATTTGGACCGGGTGCGCCCGATGCCATAAATATAGGTGAGGCCGATCTCGGCTCTCTTTTTCGCGGGAAGATCCACGCCAGCGATACGTGCCATACGTTCTCCTTACCCTTGCCGCTGCTTGTGCTTGGGGTTCACGCAAATGATCCGCACCACGCCATGGCGGTGAATGATCTTGCATTTGTCGCAAATTTTCTTGACTGAGGCTCTAACTTTCATGGCCTTACATTCCTTTGAACAACCGCTTGCTTGCGCCCGCGGCTCAATAAAACTTAACCGAGGAACTTGGTGATCCGGCCCCGGGTGGGGTCGTGCGGACTCAGTTCCACTAAAACCCGATCGTTCGGCCGCAGGCGGCTGAAATTCGCCTTGGTTGCTGCCGTTGCGTGCGCGATGACGCGCGCCCGCGATTCCAACTCCACAACGTAGGCAGCCTGGGGGAGGAGCTCAATGACCTTGCCCTCTACCGCACGGGCGCCTTCGCCCTTATCCTTTTCTGTCACGGCCGCGTCAGAACCCAAGGCCCGTCGGCGGTGATGGCGACCACATGCTCGAAGTGCGCCGAACAGCGGCCGTCGGTGGTTACCGCGGTCCACTTGTCGGAGAGCACCTTGCTGCCGGGCTTACCCTCGTTGACCATCGGCTCAATGGCAAGCACCATGCCTTCCTTGAGCCGCGGATTCTCATTCTGGCGGTCCACGTAATTCGGCACTTGCGGCTCCTCATGGAGCTTGGTCCCGATGCCGTGTCCGACAAACTCGCGGACGATGGAAAAGCCGTTTCCGGTGACGTGCTTTTCCACCGTGCCGCAGATGTCGAACAGGCGATTGCCAGGGCGAGCTTGAGCGATGGCGAGCTCCAAGGACTCCGATGTGACTCGGAGGAGCTTCTGTAGCGAATCGCTGATCTCCCCGACGGGAACGGTGATAGCCGAATCACCGAAGTAGCCATCCAATTCGACTCCGGTGTCGATTTTGACAATGTCGCCCTTTTTGAGCACGCGCTTAGGGGAAGGCATGCCGTGGACGATCTCGTTGTTGACGGAAGTGCAGAGCACGAAGGGGTAGCGGGCTCCGGCGGCGGGAACGTAGTAGCCTTTAAAGGCGGAGCGCGCACCGGCGTCGCGGATCATTTTTTCGGCCGCCACTTCGAGGTCGTGCGTGGTGACACCTTCACGGACCATTTTGCTCGTTTCGCTCAGGATTTGATACACGAGTAGCCCGCTTCTGCGCATCTTCTCGAGTTCCGACGGGCTCTTACGCGTAATCATTCTCCGTTTCGATTCCGGATCCAATCGCAAATTCTCATCGCAATCTGCTGGGGAGCGGCCTCAGCTCCATCCACTTCGTGGAACGCATTTCCCTCGCCCGAGAAGAACTCGATGAGAGGGCGCGTCTGCGCATCGTAAGCTTCGAGACGCCGGCGGATGACATGCTCTTTATCGTCGTCACGCACGGTGAGCGCGGAGGAGCACTTATCGCAGATGCCGGCAACTTTCGGCGGGTTCGAGACCAAGTTGAACACAGCGCCACATTGCATGCAGTGACGCCGGCCCGCAAGACGGCGAATAATAATATTGTAGTCCACTTTTAGGTGAACCACCACCCACCCGATTCCCCGCGCCGCCAGCCGTTGGCAGATGGTGCCTGCCTGGCTGAGCGTACGAGGATATCCGTCGAGGATGAACCCAGCGGCACAGTCCGGCCGTCCGATACGTTCCTCGACCATTCGGTTGACCAACTCGTCGGTTACGAGCTCCCCGTTATCGACCAGGCGTTTGATGACCTGGCCGAGGTCGTCGCCGCATTGCATTCTCTCGCGCAGCATGTCGCCGGTGGAGATGTGGGCAATGCGCAGGCAATCCTGGATGAGTTTTGCCTGAGTGCCTTTGCCGGAACCTGGAGGTCCGAAAAGGATCAGCGCACGAGCCGGTTGCGGGGCCTCTGACATGGAAGGCCTATTCCGAACCTTTTAACCACCCGAGCGGCGGCCACGGATACGGCCGGCGCGGGGGGTGAATCCTTCATAGTGGCGCATGATCAACTGGGCTTCGACCTGGTTGACGGTATCCATGGCCACGCCGACGACAATCAGCAACGATGTGCCGCCGAAGTAAAACGTAACACCAAGCCCATCGAGGAGGAAGCGGGGGAAGTACTGATCGATCCAATTGCCGATCAGGGGCAGGTGCTGTAGCTTGATGCCCGAGATCATGATCTGGGGGATGAGCGACAGCAGGGCGAGATAGAGCCCGCCGACGACGGTGATCTTGGTGAGAATCTTGTTCAAATACTCGGCCGTGTTTTTGCCCGGCCGGATGCCCGGAATGAATCCACCGTATTTGCGCATGTTGTCGGCGGCTTCATTGGGGTTGAAGATGATGGAGACGTAGAAGAAACAAAAGAAAACGATGCCGGCGGTGAAGAGCACGGCGTAGAGCGGCTCGGCGAATCCGATGGAGCGGAGGGCAGCCTGGAGCCACGGCATGTCTTTGACCCACGGCACGGTGAGCAGCGTTTGCGGGAAGGCGAGCAGCGAACTGGCGAAGATGACGGGGATGACACCGCCCGCGTTGACCTTGAGCGGCATGTGCGTGGACTGGCCACCCATCATGCGGCGTCCGACGATGCGCTTGGCGTACTGGACGGGGATGCGGCGCTCGCCGCGTTCGACCAGAACGATGAAGGCGACCACGGCGACCATCACGATGAGGATGATGAGCAATTGAAGCGGATGCCAGTTGCGGGTTTCAAAGGTGTTGACGTAGATCTCGCGAATGGCGGTGGGCAGGCCGACGACGATACCGGCGAAGATGAGGAGCGACATGCCGTTTCCGATGCCGCGTTCACTGATCTGTTCTCCCAACCACATGATGAAGGCCGTACCCGTGGTGAGGCTGAGCATGGTCATCAGGATAAAGCCGATGCCGGGGTTCAATACGAAGTTGCCGTCGGAACTTTGCAGCGCGGTGGCGATGCCGAAGCTCTGCATGCCGGCGAGGATCACGGTCAGGTAGCGGGTCCACTGGGTGATCTTGCGGCGGCCGATTTCGCCTTCCTTCTGTAGTTTCTCGAGTGTCGGAACGACGATGGTGAGCAACTGGAGGATGATCGAAGCCGTGATGTAGGGCATGATGCCCAGGGCGAACACGGTGAGGCGGCGGAACATACCGCCGCTGAAGAGGTCGATCATGCCGAACAGGGTTCCCTGATTCTGCTGGAAGAATTCCTCCAGGCGGTTGGTGTCGATGCCGGGGGTGGGGATGTGCCCGCCGAGGCGATAGACAGCCAGCAGACCAAGCGTGAACAAGACACGCTTGCGCAGATCGGGGATGCGGAAGACGTTGGCGACAGCTTCGAAAAATTTGTTCATAGCAAGGGAACCTATCGAACCAGTTTACTTCTCTGCGATCAGTTCCACACTGCCGCCCGCCGCTTCGATCTTTTGTTTGGCGGCGGCCGAGACCAAGTGTGCTTTCACGGCGATTTTGCGGGTCAATTCGCCCGAGCCGAGGATTTTGAGGCCGTCTTCGAGTTTATTGATGACGCGGAGCGCGAGCAGCGTGCCGGGATCGAAGCTATCGCCCTGGAGCTGGTCGAGCACGCCGACATTCACGATGGCGAACTTCTTCTTGAAGATGTTGGTGAAGCCGCGCTTGGGCAAACGGCGGTGGAGCGGCATCTGGCCGCCTTCAAAGCCGCGCATCTTGCTGTAGCCGGAGATGGAGCGTGCGCCCTTGTGGCCGCGTCCGGATGTTTTCTGGCGGCCGCTACCCATGCCTCGGCCGACGCGGCGATCCGCTTTCTTTTGTCCGGCCGGGGGTTTCAGTTGACTCAGATTCATGGCAATACCTTTTGCTTGTCGGACGGCTTAGCTGACGATCTGGAGCAGGTGCGGAACCTTTGCGACCATGCCGCGGAAACCGGGATTGTCGGGACGTTCGACCACCTGATTGATTTTGCGCAAACCGAGCGCACGCACGATCGACTTGTGGGTTTCCGGCGTGCAGATGGGGCTGCGAACGAGCTTGATTTTGATCTTACCTTCGGCCATGTCGGATTCCTTCCGTTAGAGCTTTTCGAGCGCCAGGCCGCGCATATCGGCGGTTTCGCCCTTGTCGCGCAACTTGGCGAGGGCATCGAGCGTGGCTTTGACCGCGTTGTGCGGATTGCGCGAGCCGAGATTCTTGGTGAGGACGTTGGGGACGCCCACGGCTTCGATGACGGCGCGCACGGGGCCGCCGGCGATGATGCCGGTTCCCTGTGGGGCAGGCTTGAGCAGCACGAGTCCAGCGCCGAACCGGCCCGTCACCGGATGGGCGATGGTGGTTTCGAGCATGTGAATCTTGCGGAGGCGCTTTTTGGCGGCCTCGATACCTTTCTTGATGGCGGCCGGGACTTCCTTGGCCTTGCCGGTGCCGTAGCCGACAACCTTCTGGCCGGGATCGCCGACGACGACGAGGGCCGAGAAGCTGAGATTCTTACCGCCCTTGACCACTTTGGTCACACGGTTGATGGAAACGACGGTTTCCTTGAGTTGCAGCGACTGCGGATCGATTCGCTTAAAAGGGGTGGGTACCATCCGGTTCTCCTTGGCGGCCTAAAATACCAAGCCCGCTTCGCGGGCGGCATCGGCGAGCGCTTTAATGCGGCCGTGATACAGGAAGCCGCCACGGTCAAAAACAACTTGTTTCACACCCTTGGCGATGGCCTTCTCGGCGATGAGCTTGCCGATGGCTTTGGCTCCAGCGACATTGCCTCCATTGCCGACGCCGGAGCTCTTCTGGACAGAGGAGGCGGCGACGATGGTCTTGCCGGAACGGTCATCGATCACTTGGGCGTAGATATGGTTGAGGCTGCGGAAGACGGCGAGACGGGGGCGCTCGGGCGTTCCGGAGAGGCGCTTGCGGATGCGCGTGTGGATGCGCCGCCGAACTTCATCGCGATTGACAGGCTTTCTCATGAGACGTGCTCCTCTAATCCTTTCCGCTCTTACTTGCCACCCGCGCCGGCCTTACCGACCTTCTTGCGGAGGACTTCGCCCTTGTAGCGGACGCCCTTATTCTTGTAGGGATCCGGCGGACGCAGGGCGCGCATGTTGGCGGCCACCTGGCCGAGCAACTCTTTATCGCAACCGGAGATGGCCAGGGCGGTCTGCTTTTCGATTTTGCAATCGACGCCGGGGGGCAGGATGAACTCGATGGGGTGCGAATAGCCGAGGCTGAAGGTGACGATGTTGCCTTTGACGTCAGCGCGGTAGCCGATGCCGACGATTTCCAATTCGCGAACGAAGCCGCTCGATACCCCGGTGACGGCATTGGCGGCGAGTGCGCGCGTCAGTCCGTGGAGGGCGGCGAAGCTATCGTTTTCGCGTTTGACTTCGAGCGTGCCGTTGGCGTTCTCAATGCGAATGCCGGCCGGGATAGGCACGGTCAGTTTGCCTTTCGGACCCTGAACATCCAACTGAGCGCCGATATTGATCTTCACGCCGCTGGGCACTGGGATAGGCTTTTTTCCAACTCTCGACATGGCTTAAAACACTCCCTCAAATCTTTGTTTCGGCGCAGGATTACCAGATCTGGCAGAGGATTTCCCCGCCAACGCCTTCCTTGCGGGCCGTCTTCCCCGTCATCACACCTTTCGGCGTGGTGAGGATATTGATGCCCAAGCCGCCGAGCACACGGGGGATCTCACGGGAGCCGACATAGACGCGGCAGCCGGGGCGCGAGACGCGCTCCATTTTCGAGATCACGGGCGTATTGGCGAGGCTGTACTTCAGATAAATCTTGATGGTTTTGCGCGAGCCTTCCTCGGCCAGCTTATAGTTGAGAATATAGCCCTCTTCCTTGAGGATACGGGCGATATCCGCCTTCAGCTTGGAGGCAGGCACGTCGACTTTGGCATGGCGGGCGCCTAGGGCGTTGCGCATGCGGGTCAGCATATCGGCGATGGGATCGGATGTGGACACGTGTTCTTCGATGCCTCCTTTTACTACCAGCTCGACTTGATCACGCCGGGGATTTCGCCCGCGAGCGCCAGTTTGCGGAAACAAATGCGGCACAGGCCGAACTTGCGGATATAGCCTCTGGGGCGGCCGCAGCGGAAACAACGGTTGCGCATGCGGATGGCGAACTTCGCCTTCCGGCCCTCGCTCTTGGCGCGCGAAATGGACTCTTTGAGCTGTCTGTCTTTCGCTTCTTTGGCGGTAGTGGCCATCTAATTCCCTTTCCCTCTATTGGCGGAACGGCATTCCGAGATGCTTCAGCAGGCTGAGCGCTTCGGCGTCCGTCTTGGCCGTGGTCGTGATGCAGATATTCATACCCTTGACCTTCTCCACCTTGTTGTAGTCGATCTCGGGAAAAATCAGTTGGTCCTTGAGGCCGAGCGTGTAGTTGCCGCGGCCGTCGAAGGCTTTGTTGGAAACGCCGCGGAAGTCGCGGACACGGGGCAGAGCGATGTTGAACAGCCGGTCGAGGAATTCATACATGCGGTCGCCGCGGAGGGTGACCGTGCAGCCGATGGGCATGTTCTCACGCAGTTTGAAGGCGGCGATGGACTTCTTGGCCTTGGTCACGATGGGGCGCTGGCCGGCGATGGCGCCGAGTTCGTTGACGGCTCCATCCATCAGCTTCGGGTTGCCGGTGGCTTCTCCCAGACCAATGTTGAGCGATACTTTTTCGAGCTTGGGGACAGCCATGGGGTTCTTGTAGCCGAACTCCTTGATCAGCGCCGGGACGGCGGCCTTGGCGTAATGTTCCTTCAAGCGGGGCTTTGCTGCGGCCATCTTCGGTTACCTCTCTTCTCAGCCTTTCTTGTCCAAGGTTTCGCCGGTCTTGCGCGCGATACGGATGCGGCGGGTCTTGCCGCCGGCAGACTCCACCTTGAAACCGACGCGGGTGGCGATGCCGCCCGATGTGAGCAACATCACGTTGGAAGAATGAATGGTGCTTTCGCGTTCGGCAATGCCGCCCTTGATCTGCTTGGCGGGGTTGGCGCGCGTGTGGCGCTTGATGATGTTGACGCCCTCGACGATGAGGCGCCCGGTCTTGCGGTCCACTTCGATCACGCGGCCGGTCTTGTTCTTATCCCTGCCGGCGATGACCTTGACCATGTCGTTCTTCTTGATACGCAGGCGGCGCGGCGGCTCGGGCTGTTTGGCGCGGGGCATTAGATCACCTCCGGAGCGAGGGAAACGATTTTCATGAATTTCTTGTCGCGGAGCTCGCGCGCCACGGGGCCGAAGACGCGGGTTCCCACGGGCTCGCCGACTTCGTTGATGAGGACCGCGGCATTCGAATCGAAGCGGATGTAAGTGCCGTCCTTGCGGCGGGTTTCCTTGCGCATGCGCACAATGACGCAGCGCACGACCTTGCCCTTCTTCACATTCGATTCGGGAGCGGCTTCCTTCACGGCGGCGGTGATGACGTCACCGAGTCCGGCGCGCAGGCCGAGGTCGCCGCCGCGCGGCAGAATGCAACTCAGCTTGCGGGCGCCCGAATTGTCGGCCACCTCGAGGATGGTTCTCATTCCGATCATGACGCTATCTCCTTATCCGACGATTTCCACGCCCGCCGCGGCGTTGCGGCGAATGACTTCGGCGAGGGTCCATCTTTTCAGTTTGCTCATGGGACGGCTCTCGACGATGCGCACCACATCGCCGATGTGCGCCTGGCCGGTCTCGTCATGGGCATAAAACTTCTTGCGGCTGCTCACAATCCTCTTGTAGATGGGGTGCTGCGTGCGGCGGGTGACGGCGACGACGATGGTCTTCGCCATCTTGGTGGAAACCACCTCGCCGATTTTTTCCTGCTTGTTGGGTTTCGTCTGGTCAGCCATGGTGTGCGGTTATCCCTTCTTCGCCGACTCGAGCTCCCGCTGGCGGAGCACGGTGAGGATGCGCGCGCGGTCCTTGCGCAGTTCGCGGTATTTCTTCAGGCCGTCGGTTTGTCCGATGGACATTTGGAAGCGGAGGCGGAACATCTGCTCCCGCATGTCCTTGAGCTGGCCCTGGAGTTCGTTCGTATCGACTTGGCGGATCTTATCGGCTTTCATTGCATTACCCGTTCTTCAACAACTGTTAGGCCATCTCCCGCGTGACCAGCTTGCAGGGGAGCGGAAGTTTCTGAGCAGCCAGGCGCATCGCCTCGGTGGCGGTGGCAAGGGGCACGCCTTCCATCTCGAACAGAATTTTGCCGGGACGGACGACGCAAACCCACTGCTCGGGAGCGCCCTTACCCTTACCCATACGGGTTTCGGCGGGCTTCTTGGTGATGGGCTTGTCGGGGAACAAGCGGATCCAGATTTTGCCGCCGCGCTTGACGAAGCGTGTCATGGCGACGCGGGCCGCTTCGATCTGGCGGTCGGTAATCCAGCCGCAGCTCATCACTTTAAGCCCGTAATCGCCGAACGAAAGCGACGATCCGCGCCAAGCCTTCCCAGTCATGCGTCCGCGCTGTTGCTTGCGGTACTTTACTTTCTTTGGCATCAACATGGCTTGTGTTCTCCTTCGATCAGAGCGCGGAGCTCGTTACTTGTTCTCTCCCTCGCCGCCTTCCTTCGTCTCCTGCTTCCAGGAGGGAGGAGCGGGGTTGGCCATGGGTGGCACCAGCGGAGCGGCTCCCTTGTCGGCGGACGGCTCGATACCGGCCTGCACCGGGGGAGCTGCAATGGCGGGCGGCGCGGCGTGCTGCTGTTGCTGCTGCTGGCCACGGGGACCGCGGCGTTCGCGAGGCTGGCGGCGCTCGGGTTCGTTGCGCATGCCCGGCCGGCGGATCTGGCCGTCGAGGATCTCCCCGTTATAGACCCAGGTCTTGATACCGATCACGCCGTAGGTGGTGCGCGCTTCGGCGAAACCGTAATCGATGTCGGCGCGCAGGGTGTGCAGCGGCAACTGGCCTTGCAGATACCACTCGCTGCGGGCGATTTCGGCCCCGTTCAGGCGGCCGGACACGCGCACCTTGATGCCGAGTGCCTTCAGGCGGAGTGCATTCTCCACCGATTTACGCATCGCGCGGCGGAAGGCGACGCGCTTTTCGAGCTGGAGGGCGATGGATTCGGCAATCAACTGCGCGTCGGCATCGGGCTTGTGCACTTCCTGAATGTCGATGAAGACTTCGCGCTTGGTGCGTTTGGCGAGATCCTGCTTCAGCTTCTCGATTTCGGCTCCCTTACGGCCGATGATGATGCCGGGGCGCGAGGTGCGGATGGTGATGCGCAGCTTGTTGCCGGGGCGGTCGACTTCGACGCTGGAAACACCGGCGGCCTTCAGCCGCTTGCGCAGGTCGTCCTTCAGCGCCAAGTCCTCGGCGAGGAGCTTGGAATAATCCTGCTTGGCGAACCAGCGCGAGCGCCAGGTCTTGGTGACGCCGACGCGAAAGCCGTAAGGATGAACTTTCTGACCCATATTAGCTGACCTTTTCTCCCACCTTCACAACGATGTGCGAGCTGCGCCGCTGATAGCGATAGGCTCGGCCCATCGGCGCCGGGCGGATGCGCTTCATGCGCGGCCCTTCATTGACGTACGCTTCGGTCACAATCAAGCGGTCGATATCGAGGTTCGTGTCGAGGCTCTCGGCATTGGCGATGGCCGAGCGGAGAACCTTCTCCACGGTGGGTGCGATGCGCTTGTTGGTGGACCGCAGAATGTGGATTGCCTCGCCGGCTTTCTTGCCGCGGATCAGATCCACTACCAGCCGCGCCTTCTGCGAGGAGATGCGCACGTAGCGGGCCTCGGATTTGTATTGATTCTGTTCCTGTTGCGCCATTGCCATCTCCTTACTTACCGGACTTGTCCGCCTTGGCGGCGTGGCCCTTAAAGGTGCGGGTGGGAGAGAATTCGCCCAGCTTGTGTCCCACCATATTTTCGGTCACGTAGACGGGGATGAACTTCTTGCCGTTGTGAACCGCGACCGTGTGTCCGATGAACTCGGGAAGAATGGTGGAGCGGCGCGACCAGGTGCGGACAACCTTCTTTTCATTGGCGGCATTCAACGCCGCAAGCTTATCCGCGAGGTGCTGGTCGGTAAAGGGTCCCTTTTTGAGTGAACGTCCCATATCGCTCGCTTATCTCCTCTTCTTCTGGCGGCCGACGATCATCTTGTCGGTGCGCTTGTTGTTGCGTGTCTTGAAACCGCGGGTGGGTTGGCCCCAGGGGGTCACCGGATGGCGTCCGCCGGAGGTCCGGCCCTCACCGCCACCGTGCGGGTGATCGATGGGGTTCATGGAAACGCCGCGGTTGTGTGGGCGGCGGCCCAGGTACCGGGTACGGCCAGCCTTGCCGAGCGAAACGTTCTCGTGATCGACATTGCCAACTTGTCCGATGGTAGCTTTGCAATCGACGTGCACGCGGCGCACTTCGTTCGACGGCAACTTCACCAGGGCGTAGTCGCCTTCCTTGGAAACCAATTGCACGGAAGCGCCGGCCGAGCGGGCCATCTGTCCGCCCTTGCCCGGGCGCAGTTCCACGTTGTGTACCGTGGTGCCGGCGGGTATGTTCTTGAGCGGCAGAGAGTTGCCGACCAGGATATCCGCCTGTGGCCCACTGAGTACTTCGCGGCCGACTTCGAGGCCGACGGGCGCCAGGATGTAGCGCTTCTCGCCGTCCACATAGTGCAGCAGCGCGAGGCGTGCGGAACGGTTGGGATCGTACTCGATGGCAGCCACTTTGGCGGGCACGCCGTCCTTATCCCTTTTGAAATCGACGGTGCGGAGGGCGCGCTTCGCCCCACCCCCACGAAAACGCACGGACACTTGTCCGAGGCTGTTGCGGCCGCCCTTGCGCTTCTTGCCGACCGTAAGGGATTTTTCCGGCTTCTTATCCGTCAGATCATCGCGCATCAGCGTCGTCTGGAAACGGCGCGTGGGCGTGGTTGGACGATAGGTTTTGATCGGCATGGGTTAGATCTCCGCGTACTCGGGCATCTTCTGCCCATCCTTCAGCCGCACGTAGGCTTTCTTCCAGTCGGGACGATAGCCGGAGTAGCGGCCGCGGCGGCGCAGCTTGCCTTCGAAATTCGAAGTGCGCACGTCCGCCACTTTCACTTTGAACAGCACTTCCACGGCCTGCTTGATCTGCACTTTATTGGCGTCGGGGTGGACTTCGAAGCAGAGGGTCTGCTCGGCCTCCTTCTTCCCGACGGCCTTTTCGGTGATGACCGGGCGGCGAATGATATCGTAGTTCGTCATTAGGCCAAGCCCTCCGAAAGCTTCTGCGCGGCAGCCCGGCTGAGAACGACGTGCTTGTGGCGCAGCAGGTCGTAGGTGGTGACATCCTTGGACGGAACCATGGTCACACCCGGGATGTTGCGCGAGCCGAGCGCGAGGTTGCGGTTGTCGCCCACCTCCACAAAGAGCACCGTGTTGGCGGCTTCGATGCGGCGCAGGGCGGTGGCCACCGACTTCGTTTTGGCATCCGGCAGCGACAGCGTATCCACGACCTTCAATTCGCCGTCGCGAAGCTTCGCCGTGAGCGCCGAGCGCAGCGCACCGAGCAACATCTTCTTCGGCAGGCGGTAGCTGTAATCGCGAGGAATCGGCCCGTGGACCGTGCCGCCATGACGCCACAGCGGGGAGCGGATGGAGCCCATACGGGCGCGGCCGGTTCCCTTTTGGCGCCACAGCTTCTTACCCGAACCGGACACCTCCCAACGGCGCTTTGTCTTGTGCGTTCCCGAACGGCGGGAGGCCATGTAATGGCGCACCGACTCATACAGCAACGCCTCGTTCACCTCGGCGGCGAACACACTGTCGGCGAGTTCCATCTGCCCGACAACCTGATTATCGAGGTTGACAACATCCACTGTTGGCATGTTAGACCCCCCTCTTCTTGGCGCGGCGCACCACCACGTAGCCGCCATTGGGGCCGGGGATGGCGCCTTTCACCATAATTACGTTCTCTTCCGGATCGATCTCGACGATTTCAAGGTTGCGAACCGTCACGTCCTGCACGCCCATGTGGCCGGCCATACGCATGCCCTTCATGACGCGCGACGGGAAGCTGGAGGCTCCGATGGAGCCGGGAGCGCGTCCGAACATCGAACCGTGTCCGCCCGGGCCGCCTCGGAAGTGGTGCCGTTTCACCAGGCCGGCGAATCCTCGACCCTTGCTGACGCCGGTAACGTCCACGATCTCACGCGCCTTGAACTGATCCACCAGGATCTTATCGCCGGGCTTGAGGTCGTCATCGCCGGGCCGGAGACGGAGTTCCTTAAGGAACTTCATGCCCTCGGCATTGGCCTTTTTCAGATGGCCGGTGAGCGGCTTGTTGATGCGCGCGGCTTTGACGAATTCGACAAGACCCAACTGCACGGCGTCGTAGCCGTCCGTGGTCGGCGTCTTGCGCTGCACAACGACGCAGGGACCAGCCTTCACCAACGTCACGGGAACGACTTCCCCGTTCGGCCGGAAGACCTGCGTCATCCCGATTTTTTTGCCTAAAATTCCTGGGCCCATAATACCCCCAAGGGCAACCGGCAAGCGGGCAGGCGCCGCAATTCGCTCGCGCCTGCTGGAGCCGCCACCCTACTTTTTGTCCTTGCCAAATGCTTTGATTTCCACATCCACTCCGGCCGGCAGATCGAGCTTCATCAGCGCGTCCACCGTATCCTGCGTGGGCTCGAGAATATCCAACAAACGCTTGTGCGTGCGGATCTCGAATTGCTCGCGCGACTTCTTGTCCACGTGCGGCGAGCGGTTCACCGTGAACCGGTTGATCGTGGTGGGCAGCGGAATCGGGCCAGCAATCTGTGCGCCGGTACGCTTTGCCGTGTCAACGATCTCAGTCGTGGACTGATCCAGTACACGGTGATCGTAGGCTTTGAGCCGGATGCGAATTCGTTCTCTCAGCATTGTTTGCCTGCTCTTGCTTCCTTAACTGAGGATCTCGGTCACCGTTCCGGCGCCGACGGTGCGGCCGCCTTCGCGG
>CAYOBO010000004.1:0-135973 GCA_964402295.1 uncultured Candidatus Solibacter sp.
GCGCCGAGGTTTCGGCTTTGATGCTGCTGTTCCGGCGATATCTGGTAGAGGAAATCGAGGAATGCCGCCGCGAAGGGGTACGCCTGAGCGTCATTGGCAGAAGGGACCGGCTGCCCGGCGATCTGATCCCCTTGATCGAATCCGCCGAGCGTACAACGTCGTCGGGCAGCCGGCTCCATCTTCGACTGGCGGTGGACTATTCCTCGCGCGATGCGATTTTGGCCGCGGCGAAGGTGGCTCGGACGCGGGAGGAGATGACGGCGTTGCTGGGCCCGGATGTGGATCTGCTGATCCGCACGGCGGGCGAGCAGAGGTTGAGCGACTATCTGTTATGGGAGTGCGCCTACGCGGAGTTTCATTTCACGCAGCAGTTGTGGCCCGATTTCGATCACGAATCGCTGCGGGAGGCAATCGCCGCATTTCAAGGCCGCGTGCGGCGATTCGGGGCGCTGCCCAGTCCGAAGCCGGCGGCGTGAGGGCAAGGGGGCGGACTCGGGCGCTACCATCGGGGCGGGACAGGCTCGAACCTGCTATCGTTCGGTGAGAGGATGCGCGATTGGTTCGATTGCTGTTGACACAGGTTCTGCTGCTGGGCGCCCTGCAAGCGCCACGGGATTTGAAACTGGAGTGGGAGCGGGTGGAACCACAGGCTAGCGCCGTTTCGAGGCGTTGGGCGCTGGTGGTGGGGATTTCCACCTACAAGAATGTTCCGCCACAGGCGCAGCTTCGCTATGCGCATAAGGACGCCGAGGATTTCGCCCGGTTTCTGCGCTCGGCGCAAGGCGGCGGCCTGCCCGCGACGCAGGTGCGCCTGCTCACTGAACAACAGGCAACGGTGGCGGCGTTGCGTAGCGCACTCCAGGATTGGTTGCCGGAAGCGGCGGGTCCGCGCGATGTGGTGTACGTGTTCTTCGCCGGGCATGGGGTTGTCGGGGATCGCAATGAGCCTTATTTTGCCGCCCATGATTCCGATCCACAGAATCTCCATGCGACGGCGCTTTCGTTTCGCGAGGTGAACGAAGCGATCGCCAGGCGGCTGAAGTCCCAAGCGGTGATCCTCATCGCCGATGCCTGCCATGCCGGGGGCATCGGGTGGGCTACCGCCGCGGAGCCGCGCCCCACGGCCGGCGCGGCATTGGAGTCGATGAGCGTGGCGGACCGCACGTTTCTGAAGATCCTCGCTTCGCGCAGCACCGAACGCAGTTATGAAGATGCTCGATGGGGCGGCGGACACGGCGTGTTCACTTACTCGCTGCTGCGCGGACTGGAAGGGGAAGCAGACCGCGAACGCGATGGATTTGTGCGCGCCTCGGAGTTGATTGAATTTGTCGGGAAGGAAGTCGCCGAGCAGACGGGAGCACGGCAGAACCCGCGCGTGGCTGGAGATTTCGAACCAAGGATGGCACTGGCGTCGGTTGCCGGCGCAACAGGTGAGGCAAAGCCTGCTCCGGCTGTGCTGACCGTGGCGGGCCCGCCGGGTTCAGCCATCTACGTCGACGATACGTTTCGAGGAGTCATTCGCTCCTCGGGCTGGTTGACGGTGGACGGTCTCACCATCGGCGCCCACAGACTGGCAGCCGACCTGCCGGGCGGGCAGACGATGGAACAGCAACTGGCGGTGGGCGCGCGCACCTCGATCAACCTCAATGAATTGCCGGGGACCGCCTTGGCGCAATTGCAGGGAATGATTTCCGCGGGAAACGTATTGGGCAAAGGAGAGGCGTTCGAGTTTTACAAGACCCAGAATTGGGATGCGCAGTACCGGCCGATGGCGATGTCGTTGGTGACGTCGGCGCTGGAGAACCTGGGGCAGGCTTGCGTCAACGATTATGTCCAGTCGAATTCGATCGCCATCAAGGGCCCAATGCTAGCGCGGGCCGTCGAGGCATACCGCACGCTGCGGACGATGCGTCCAGGGGACCGCATGCTGGAAGCAAAGATTCATTTCTGCGAGGCGCGGGCACAGATCGCGCGAGGCGAGTTTCCCCAGGCGGAGAAAAACCTCCGCGCTTCGCTGGCCATCGAGCAGGACTTCGCGTGCGCCTGGAATGCGCTGGGCGTCGCCCTGGGGCGCATGGGACGCTCGGCGGAGGCACGGGCGGCCTACGACAAGGCCGCGGAATTGACTCCGCAGTGGGGGGTGCCGCACTTCCAGATCGGGCAGGACTTGCTCAACGCGGGCCAGGCGGTGGCGGCGCTGCCTTATCTGGAAAAGGCGGTGAAGGTCTATCCGATGTCGAGCATGGCGCGGTGGACGCTGTTGCGTGCCTACCGGGCAGCAAACCAAACGGCGGATTTCGAACGAACCGCACGGGAACTGCTGGCGGCGGATGCGAACTATGCGCCGGCGTATTTGGAGTTGGGCGCCTACTTCGAAGAGCGGAAGGATTACGAGCGGGCGGCGCAGGCTTGGAACGCTTATTTGTTGCTGGCGCCGAACTTCGCCGATAGCGCGCAGATCCGGCAGCGGATGCAGCGAAACCGCTCATTGACGGGACGGCAGGCTCCGACCCTGCTTAAGAAGCGCTAGTGTAAACCGCTTCGATTTCGGCAACTTCCTCGGGAGAGAGGCGGAACTCGGCGGCGCCGATCACACCGTCGACCTGAGCGGCATTGCGCATGCCGACGATGGCCGCGGTGACCGCGGGATGGTTCAGCACCCAAGCAATCGCCGCTTCCCCAGCCGTGCGTCCATGACGTTTGGCGATGGCGCCGAGCGCGTCGGCGAGTTTGAGATTGCGGGTGAGTTGCGGCTCCTGGAAGGCAGGATTGCGGCGGCGCCAATCGTCTTCCGGGAGCGAGAGCGCGCGTTCACGGGTCATGGCGCCGCTGAGCAGGCCGGCTTTCATCGGGGAGTACACGATGACACCAACGCCGGTAGCAAGCGCGTGCGGGAGAATCTCATGTTCCACCTCGCGGCTCACGAGGGAGTAAGGCGGCTGCAAGGAGGTGATGGGGCCGAGGGCTTGCGCGCGTTGCATCTGCGCAACGCTGAAGTTCGATACGCCAATCCAGCGCACTTTGCCTTCTTGCTGGAGCTGGAGCAGCGTGGACCATCCTTCCTCGACATCCTCATCGGGCTCGGGCCAGTGGATCTGGTAGAGGTCGATGACGTCGGTGTTCAGACGGCGAAGGCTCGCTTCGCACTCACGGCGGACGGATTCGGCCTTGAGGCACTTGCCGATCTGGCGGGTAGCTTCATCCCAGACGCGGGCGCACTTGGTAAACACATACGGTTTGTCGGCGCGTCCGGCGATGGCCTTGCCGACGACTTCTTCGGAGTGGCCGAGTCCGTAGACGGCGGCGGTGTCGATCCAATTGACGCCGTGATCGAGCGCCCGGTGGATGGCGGCAATCGAGTCCTTGTCATCCTGGGCGCTCCAACTGAAGGCCCAGCCGGCGCCACCCATGGCCCATGCGCCAATGCCGATGGGAGTAATTTCGAGATCGCTGTTTCCGAGTTTGCGCTTCTGCATTATGCTTTCCACTTGTAGAAATAGAACAGCAGGGGCGTTTTGCCCGTGTTCACGATGCCGTGCGATTTGTTGGCGGCACAGTACATCATGGAGCCGGGGCCGACCTTGGTGGTCTTCCCGTCGAGGAAGATTTCACCCGTGCCTTCGGCGATGACCATGAACTCCTCCTCGGGATGATCGTGTGGAGGATGAGGAGTCATGCCGGCTTTGAGGCGCAGACTGCCTGCCGTCATGGAGCGGATCTGGTCGGTTGCGCCATCGAAGTAGATGCGCAGATCGCCGAAGGGCTCTTTGGTCAGCTTGGCCTGCGCCTCGGGCAACGTGACATTGGGGATCTTGCTGCCGGCGGCGGCAAACATCGCCGGCGCGGCGGCCAGGGCCTGGAGGAAACCACGTCGTTTCGCCATAAGGTTCGATTGTAACAACCGGCGGGGATGGGATACTCGTAATTGTGGAAAGAGTGCTGCTCGACTTTGAACGGATGCCCGTTGCGGAACAATTGGCGCGGAGCCGGACGATGCTGGAACAGTTCACGCGGCGGCGCAGTGTGCGGGCGTTTTCGTCCGAGCCTGTGCCGATGGAGCTGATTGAGAACGCGATTCGCGTTGCCGGGACAGCGCCAAGCGGAGCGAACCAGCAGCCGTGGCGTTTTGTGGTGGTGCGGGATGCGGAAGTGAAGCGGCGGATCCGCATGGCGGCGGAAGAGGAGGAACGCGAGAATTACGAACACCGGTTTCCGGAGGAGTGGAAGCACGCGCTCGAGCCGTTCGGAACCGACTGGCACAAGGAATATCTGGAGATTGCGCCGTATCTGATCGTGGTGTTCCGCATCGACTACGGGTTGGAGAACGGCAAGAAGATCAAACATTACTACGTGCAGGAATCCGTGGGAATCGCCACGGGGTTCCTGATCGCGGCGCTGCACGCAGCGGGGTTGGCAACGCTTGTGCACACACCCAACCCGATGGGCTTTCTGGCGCGGATACTGGACCGGCCCGTCAATGAGCGCCCGTTTCTGCTGTTGCCGGTGGGCTATCCGGCCGAAGGCGTCACGGTGCCGGCGATCGAAAAGAAGCCGCTCGCGGAGATCTGTATCGTACGGTAGCCGCTCCGGCTGTGTTACCTTTTGAAATTGACCTATGGCGTTTGAATCCGACAAGACGATGTTCGAGGTGTACCGCGACAGCACCTATACGGGTAAGTTCCGTGTGGTGTATTTCACGGAGTTGCAGGATCACAACAAAGAAAGCGAAATCAATCACGCGATGGCCGGGGAGCACTTCTTCGACGGGTTCATCAAGAATTTCGGAAAGGATGAGGCCAAGGAGATCATCGGCGGCCTTCTCGAGCGGATGAACAACGGCGAGACTCTGACCACCGGCGATTTTGTGAAGGCGCTGGGCGATCATTTGTCGGCGTAGGTCACCGCTTGCAGATCACACGCTACCTTTCGCTGAACGAGAATCAATTCCTGGGCTGCCTGAGCGCGTTTGCGGACACACTCTCCGGGGAACTGAATTCCGCGCTGGCATTTCTGCGGCGGATGGAGAACCGGCGCAAGGGCTCGGCGTTTGCCTTCGAAATGCAGATGGACAAGCACCGCTACGGCGCGATGATCGTCCTGGAACGTTGGGCCGATTTCACGAAGGCGTTCGCCGGGCATGTGGAGTTGGGGCAGCACCAGCACCTGTTCGATCAAGCCGAGGAACGGGTGAGGCAATCGCAGCGCATACTGGAGCAATCGAACCAGTTGGTGGATAGCGAGGACATCTACAGCAGTGCAGTGGTGGAAGCCTGCGCGATGTCGTACCGTACGATCGAATTTACGTTTCAGGAAGAACGCAAGGCCGCCGACCGGATGGCTGCGCTGGGGCCCATGCTGGCGGAGGATTTCAAGGAATACCGGCGGGTGTTCCTGACGGACTTGTCCGAACGGTAGCGGTTAGCGCAAGTCCTCGGCGAGAGCCTCGAGTTGCTCTTTCGAGAGAACCGTCTCGGCCTGGTAATGCGGGTGATCGACGACGATCTTCGCGCCGCCGGCAAGCTGCGCGGCTTGTTCCGGAGTGAATTGGAACGAAACATACTGCACGGAACTGATGCGGTCGGTGGCGATCTGCCGGGTGTCGAAGCTGGCCTTCACAGGCGCCGTGGCGCCCACGACGAACCAGACGTGGTTTTCGAGGCCGAGCAGTTTGCGCAACCAGACGGCACGGAGCTCCGGGGTTTCGTACTCGATCAGGAGACTGGCGCACAAGCCGTGCGGTTTGGGAATGAGTTCGTTGTAGGTGTGCAGTTCGTGCTCGATGTCCTGGCGGCGGACGAGGCGCTCGATGCGCATCATCTCCTGCACCTGGTAGCGGACGGTATCGCGGTTCTCGAAGAGGAACGTCAGGTGATCGCCGACCCGGATGCGGCGGCGTTCCTTGATGGCGAGAACCTGCGGGCGCCAGGATTCGCGCTCCAGTTCATACTCGGCGATGTTCTTGATTTCGGCCAATGAGACAGGTTGCATAGGTTACTTCTTCTCTTCTTCCTTGGCAATGGGAGTGGGGAAACCGTCGGGGCGGTAGGCGCGGGCGAGCACCTGAATGGGATGGATGGGCCGTACGCCAATTCCTTGCTCAAATTGGATTGCGGCCAGGGGGCAATCGGAGGCAAAGGTCTGGGCTTGCGCTTCCTGCATTTCGTTGAAAGCCTTCTTGGCGGTGAGCATGGAAAGCGGGAAGAATTCTTTCTTCATGGCCCAGGTTCCGTCGTGCGCCGAACATTGCTCCACCATTGTAATTTTTGTACCGGGGATGAGGCGCATCATGTCGCGGGAGCGGAACCCGATATTCTGCGCCTTGAGATGACAGGGCAGATGGTAGGCGATGGTTCCGGGAGTAGATCGGAAATCGCGATGGAAATGCCCTTGTTTCCGGCGCTCGAAGAGGAATTCGCAGAGATCCATGGTGGCCGCGGAGACGCGCCTTGCGCCTTCGGTTCCAAGCAAGTCGGTATACTCCTTGCGGAGCATGTAGGAGCAAGTGGGATTAATGGCAAGTACTTTCTTGCCCTGGTTGACATGGGGCAACAGCGAGGCAACATTACTGGCCGCCATTTCACGGGCGAGTTTGACGTCGCCTGCCTCAAGGGCGGGCATGCCGCAGCAGTTCTGTTTGGGACAGCCGAGGCTGACGCCATTGCGCTCGTAGACCTCGATGGCGTCCTTGCCGATTTCCGGGTTGTTGTGATTGACGAAGCAGGTGTGGAACAGGACGGCGAGATTGCGGTCACCCGCCGGTTCCGGACGCGCATTGCGCCAGGTCTCGAAGGTCTCGGGATGGAATTCGGGCAGTTGCTTGTCTTTGTGAATCCCGGCGGTGGATTCGAGCACGCCGCGCAGCAAGGGCTGTTTGTTGGCCCAATTGGCAAGATCGGGGGTCATCCCACCGATGGCGCCGATCAGTTCGGGGCGGGCGAGGAGTTGGTTGCGGAGGGGGATGCCGGCCTTCTTGCGGCGCACGGCATTGGCACGCAGCATGAGGCGCGGAAAATCGAGCTGGAACTCGTGCTGGTCATCGGGGGTGTAGGGGCACTTGACGTAACAGATCTTGCACTGAAAGCAGGTGTCGATGACGTGATTGGTTTCCGTGGCTGTTAGCTTGCGGACGTCGCCGCCGTGCCGGTCCACGGCTTGAAACAACGCCGGGAAGGAGGGGCAGAGATTGAAGCACAGGCGGCAACCATGACAGATCTCGAAAATACGCTCGATTTCTTTGTCGAGGAGGCCTTGATCCCAATACTTGCGTTCGTTGGGATTGTAGCTCAAACCGTCGGTGGGGATTCCTTTGATGACTTCCATAGAAAAGGGGAGGCGGACCCGCGTGCGGGTCTGCCTCATACGAGGAAAAGAACTTAGCTGATGGACTTGAGGCCCTGTTCAAAGCGGCCGGCGTGGGATTTCTCGGCTTTCGCCAAGGTTTCAAACCAGTCGGCGATTTCGGCGAAGCCTTCTTCACGGGCCGACTTGGCCATACCGGGGTACATGTCGGTGTACTCGTGGGTCTCTCCGGCGATGGCGGCCTTGAGGTTGTCGACCGTGTCGCCGATGGGGAGATCGGTGGCCGGATCGCCGACCTTCTTCAGGTAATCGAGGTGGCCGTGGGCATGGCCGGTTTCGCCTTCGGCGGTATCGCGGAAGAGCCCGGCAATATCGGGATAGCCCTCGACGTCGGCCTGCTTGGCGAAATAAAGATAGCGGCGGTTGGCCTGGCTTTCCCCGGCGAACGCAGCTTTGAGGTTTTCGTGGGTCTTGGACCCTTTGAGTGCAGCCATGATTTGTCTCCTTCTAATGAGATGAACCGGACGGTATGTTTTCTTCGGAAAGTGCGCAGTGGGAACAGACACCCAGCAGTTCCGCGGTGGCCCTGTGCAGCACATAACCACTCGGAAGAGGCTGCTTCAGCCGGAGCGGGGCAACATCTTCTTCAGGGATGTCGGTGACCGATTTGCAGCGCACGCACACGAAATGGTGATGATTCCCGAGATTGGCATCCAGACGCAAAGAATCGTGAAGAACATTGACCTCGCGCAGCAGCCCTGCCTCAGTGAAGGTGTGAATGTTCTTGTAGACTGTGCCCAGGCCGATGGATGGGATTTCGCGCTTGACCTGTTCGTAAACGCTTTCCGGCGTGAGATGCGAGTCCGAAGAGGCGATGGCGCGATAGATGACCATCCGCTGGTGAGTGTAGGCCAAGCCGAGTTCGAGGCAACGCGAGCGAAAGTGCTCCATGCGCTGCTGTAGCTCGGCGGCGGGTATCATCACTTTCTATTGAATGATAATAATTATTATTTGTCAAGTGTTCCTATCGCGCCTCCCGGCAAACAGGCGGCTTTCTGCTTCGATCAGAAAATCAGCTTCAACGCCAATTGCATATTGCGGGGCTGATTGGATTGGCCGCCAATGACTCCGAAAGCAGGGCTGCCGACGACGGTGTTGGGCAAGCCGAAGACGGGGGTATTGGTGAGATTGAAGGCCTCGGCGCGGAACTGGAGGCGAACATTTTCCACGATGGGAATGTTCTTGATTAGGGAGAAGTCGAAGGCGAAGGTCTTCGGACCGCGGTGGCGGCCATCGAGGCGCGGCGTGTCTCCGAACTCAAAGGAGACAGGGCGGCGGAAGGCGGCGGAGTTTAGGTAGCCGCTGCCACCGGATACACCACCAAGCCGGTCGGAGATGCTTCCGCTGGTTTCCACGTCCGAGCCAGTGAAACTGGCACGGCTGCCGGCATATGGCGGAGTCCCCGTCACGCCGAAGTTCAACGCCTGGCCCGATTGGAAGGTGTAGATGCCGTTTACCTGCCATCCGCCGATGATGAGATTCACGGCACGGGAGGAATCGGCCGCGAACTTGCGGCCGCGGCCGAAGGGGAGATCGTACACGCCGCTCAGAACAAGGCGGTGGGGGAAGTCCGAGCCGAGCACGCTGCGGTCAGCGGCACGATTGAACTCGTTCTGGAAGCCGGGATTCTGGCCGGCGTCGAAGAACGACGTCGTGAGCATGTTGATGTCGCCCAGGTTCTTGGAAAACGTATAGCTGAGCGTTCCCAGAAAGCCACTGCTCATGCGGCGCTGCACGCTGACTTGGAGGGCGTGGTAGCTGGAATTACCGGCGCCGACGAAGTTGTTACTAAAGCCGGTAAAGTGCGGAAATGCGCGGAGCAACTGGTTGCGCTGGATTTGGCGGGCAGAGAGCGGGCCGGACGTAATGACGCCGAAGAAGGGATTGTTGACCAATCCGTTCAGTTCGGCGACCCGTGCGGAATCGCCGATGGCGCCGTAGTGGATGGGATTGAGTGCGTTCAGCGCCATGTTGACGGGAAGCAGAACGCCTTTGTTGCCGGCATAGCTTACGCTGACTCCCGTTGCACCGGGGAGTTCCCGTTGCACGCCGAAGTTCCACTGCATGGAGTATGGCAGGGGAGTATCGTATTTCAGTGCGCCGACGCTGGTCCCAACCAGCGTGGCGGCGCCTTGCGAGCTTCCGGCAAGCGGTTGCAAGCCGTTGGGAAACGGATTCACCAGGCTTCCCACGGGAGTCACGCTGTCGATTGTGGCCACAAACGGCGTGGTCACGGTGAAGCCGGGGTTGCCGCTGTTGAACAGACGCACCAGGCCGGGAGTGAAGAACACACCGAAGCCGCCGCGCAGGACCGTTTTCGGAGTGATGGAGTAGGCGAGTCCGAAGCGCGGACCGAGGTTGTCGGCGTCCGTCTTGTACCGCTGGCGGGGCGCTCCGTTGACACCGCGGAATTGCAGACCTCCGCGGAGAGGCAACCCAGTGGCCCGGGCAAGCGGGGATTCAATATCGGGCTCGACAGTGGCGATGCGGTTGAACCGCTCGGTGGGGCCGGTTTCCGTTTCCCAGCGAATTCCGATGTTCAGTGTCAATTTCTGCGTCACCTTCCAGTCATCCTGGAAGTAGAGCGCGTGGTAGAAGCCCTGTTGGGATGTGGCATCGGAGTAGGTGAGCAGGCCGCCGGTAGGGATGCCGAGAAGGAAGGACCCGAAGCCGAGATAAGGAGCCTGGCCACCGGGGACACCGGCAATCGGGTCGGGGCCTGAAGTAAATGTGGTGCCGAACGAAAAGTTACCGCCGGGGTTGCCGAGGCTGGCATTGTGATCCAGGAAGACGCGGCCGTCCCAACCGAATTTCATCGTGTGGCGCGATTTGATCCAACTCACGGCAGTGGCTACGTTGTGGGAATAACGAGTGAAGCGCTGGTTGCCCGATTCGTCGTTGCCGTTGAAGCCGTTGATGCTCATGACGGGAAGAAAGCGTTCCTGCACCTGGCTGACGTAGAGTGGCGAGAAGCCGAGCGAGCCGAGGTCCGTGCCGAGCGAGTAGGGATCGCGGAAGTTGCGCTGCCGCGCGAAGCCGTAGCGCGAATTGAGCACCAGCGTGGGGCGCAACGTATAGACATGATCGAGCACCGCGGTGTGCGATTTGATGAATTGGTTGAATCCGCCGGGACTCGCCGGGCTGTTCCAGTAGTTCGGCTCATAGTGGTCGTTGTTCAGCTTGCTGTAGCGTCCGAACAGGCGGTTGTTCTGCGAAAAGTTGTGATCCATCCGGATGGAGATCTGGCGGTCGTCGTCGCGGGAACTGGCCACGGAGTCGAGGTTATTGACGATGCCGGGGCGCTGCGGGGCGGGGTACAGCTTGAGCACGTTTTGAGACAGAGCCACCTGCCGGTTGGCGGGAATCACTTTGCCGGGGAATGGCGACCGTAGGAAGCGGCCGGGCTGGGCGGGATTAGGGACGATGCTGGCCGGGTCGAAGATGTCGGCGGGCGCTTCGCTGAGATTGCCGGTGCGCATGAGATTGGTCGGTACGGAGAACGTGCGGAAGAGGCTGCGGCGCAGGAACACCTGCTCGTAGTTGAAGAAGAAGAACGTCTTGTCCTTGCCGTTGTAGAGCTTCGGAACCAGCAGCGGTCCCCCGAGCGATGCACCGAACTGGTTGTAGCGAAGTGGAGTGCGGCGATCGGCACGGCCGGGTATGGGGTTGGCGCCGGCACGGTTAACGAAGAAATTGGCGGCGTCGATTTTTTCGTTGCGGAAGAACTCATAGGCTGTGCCGCGGAAGCGGTTGGTGCCGCTCTTGGTGACGATGTTGAGAATGCCGCCGGAGGTGCGTCCGAATTCGGCGGGCGACATGTTGGTTTGGACCTTGAATTCCTCCGTGGTGTCGATGGTCGGGATGAGAGCCGGCTGCCCCTGGCAGCAGACCGTGATGGGAATGCCGTCGAGCAGGATCTCATTGGCGCCGGTCATTCCGCCGTTCGATAGAAAGTTGTTTGCGCCGGCGGCTTGCGCGGCGCCGCGCTGCTGAGCCACGCCCGCGCCAAATCCGGCCAAGGGAGTTACACCGGGAGTGAGCGAGGCGAGCGCGAACGGATTGCGGCCGTTGAGTGGCAGGTCCACCACCTGGCGCTGCGTGATGACTTGCCCGAGGTTGGAGGAATCGGCCTCCAGCACGACGGCCGCGGCCGAGACCGTCACCGATTCGGAAACCTGGCCAACCGTAAGTTGGGCGTCGATGCGCGCCTGCTGGGTGACGGCAATCGTAAAGGTTCGGGCGAAAGTCTGGAAACCGCTTTTTTCCACCGTGATCTGATAATTGCCGGGCGGAACGAGTGCAAAGACATAGCTGCCTGTTTCGTTCGTGGTAGTCGCCTGCACCAATCCGGTCCCGGTGTTGGTGAGTTTCACCGCCGCTTCGGCGATGAGGGCTCCACCGGCATCGGTGACAAATCCGGTAACGGTTCCGGTGGTGGTTTGGGCAGCAAGCGGCAACATTGCCGCGATGGCAAGCGCAAGAAGCATTTTCATATTGACCTCTAAAAAAGCGGTAACCCGCTTGAAGCAAAGCGTTGCTTCGAGGATATCAGGTTTGGGGTGAGGTTAACGGACAGCGGCTCGTGCCGGGACTACCTGCCTTATCCAGCCGTAGCGGTCCGGAATCCGCCCGTACTGAATGCCTTGCAGTTGTTCGAACAACTGGTTCGTGATGGGTCCGGGCGCAGACTCGCCGACGGGGATGCGGACGCCGTCTTCCAGCTTAAATGCGCGAATACCGGTGATGACGGCCGCGGTTCCGCAGGCCATTACTTCGGTGATCCGGCCGGAGCGGATACGGTCCAGCATCTCCTGGAACGCATAGGCGTGCTCGCGAACGGCCAGTCCCATATCGCGGGCGAGTTGCAGAATCGAATCGCGAGTAACCCCGTTGAGGATGGTGCCGCCCAGGGGAGGCGTCACCAGTTCGCCACCATCGACGAAGAGGATGTTCATTCCTCCCATTTCCTCGATGTGGCGGTGAGGGCTGCTGTCGAGGAAGAGCACCTGCGCGCAGCCGACTTCCTTGGCTTGGGTGATGACCTGCAAGGTGACCGCATAGTTGGCGGCTGCTTTGACATGCCCCGTGCCACCGGGCGCGGCGCGCACGACGGATTCCGAAATGAGGACATCGACGGCGCCCGCTCCGGAAGGGAGTTCGGGAAAATAAGATCCGGCGGGCAGGGTGAGGATAAAAAAGATGAACTCGGCGGAGCTTTTCACACCGATGCAGGGCTCGGTTCCGATCAAGGTAGGGCGGATGTACAGGCTGCCGGGAAATGGCGGAGTGTAGGCGTGATCGGCCCGCACCAGTTCCTGCACGGCATCGAGAAACAGTTGTTCATCGACATGCGGCATGGACATCCGCGCCGCGGATGCATTGAAGCGGCGGGCGTTCCGGTCGGGGCGGAACAGGGCGATGCTGCCGTCGGCGTGTTCATAAGCCTTGAGCCCTTCGAAGATGGCCTGTGCGTAATGGAAGACCAGGGCCGCCGGATGAAGGGAGAAGTTGTGGACAGGCTCAATGCGCGCGTCGCGCCACTGTCCGCCGCGATACTCGCAACAGAAAAAATGCGGCGTGAACATCTTGCCGAAGGCGATGTTCTTCGGATCCAGCGGCGCAGGCGGCGCCTGAGGAACGATTCTCTTTTCGATCTGCATGGGGAAGGAACCGGATATTTTATTATACCTGTTCGACGAATTTCGAAAGGTTGCGCCACGGCGGGTTCCTGATAGACTGAAGGAGAGCTTTTCTCCGCCTGAGCCGATGCAACCAATTCGTCGTTTTTCGATCACAGGTATGGTGTGCCTGCTCAGTTCGTGTAGTCCGGAGGCGCCCAAAGCGCGCGCCATTGGAGAAGCGTACGTGGGTCCGGCGAGCATCGTCCTGCGCAGCGATCTTTCGACGCGCTCGCAGAAAGTGGGAGAACTCAAGTTCGGCGAGAAGCTGGAGGTGTTACAAACGCGGCGTGCGCTCGTGAAGGTGCGCGACATGGGCGGCAGCGAAGGGTGGGTGGATGGCAAAAATCTGCTGACCGGTTCGCAGATGGAAGAGTTTCGCCGCACCGCCGAGGCCTCGGCGCAGATGCCGTCACAGGGACAGGCCAAGGTGTTCGACGCATTAAACGTGCACACCGAGGCCAATCGCGGGGCGCCCAGTCCCTTTCAGATCGCGCCCGGCGGCACGGCCGAGGTGCTGGCGCGGAAAGTGGAGATGCGCGTGCCCTACAGGCCGCTGGTGCAGGTGTTGGCCAGTTCCCCGGCAACGGCCAAGAAATCACGGCGGAAAAAGGGCAAAGACCAAGAAGACACGAAGGAGGAGAAACCGGAAGTTCCTCCGCCTCCCATGCCCCGAGGACCGGCCCTGCCGGAAACCTGGCAGGAGATGTCCCGCACGGACTTGCCGCCCGATCCCGCAAGGCCGCAGCCAAAGAGGGACGATTGGTCGTTGGTGCGGCTCGCCCCAGGGAAGGTGGGCTGGGTATTGTCGCGAATGCTCTACATGAATATCCCGGACGAAGTGGCGCAGTACTCCGAGGGCAAGCGCATTACATCGTACTTTTCGCTAGGCGAAGTGCAAGACGGTCCGGCGACGAAGCATCACTGGCTCTGGACCACTCTATCGAAACCGCTGGAGAAATACGACTTCGACGGCTTTCGCATCTTCATCTACAACACGCGCAGGCAGCGGTTTGAAACGGCCTATCGCGAAAACGAGGTGGTGGGATACCTGCCCGTGCTGCGCCATAGCGTGGAGGTGACGGAGAACAATCGGAAGACGCAGGCGCCGGGCTTTACTCTCGTCACCGAGGACAAGGAAGGCCGGCGGTGGAAACGAACCTTTGCTTTCCTGGGATACCGCGTGCGGCTGGTGCAGAAGGAACCCGTGGCCAAACCGGCGGCGCGGCCCCCGGTGGTCCCCACGGAACTTCCACGGCAGGCGCCGGCCGAGCCGAAGAAACCCTGGTATGCGCGTCTTGCCGGAATTTTCGGAAAATAGGGAGCATGCCTTCCCGCAGACACGCGTTGCTCACTCTAGGCGCTGCCGCCGCTTACGCTCAAAAGAAAACTTTGGACGTGACGGAGTTTGAACCGCGCAGCATGCTTCAGGTGAAGGAAACCAGCGTGCCCAGGGCGCGCTTTCCGGCCGTCGACATCCACACCCATCTTTCGTTTGCGGCTAAGAGCATCGGCGGCGTGCCTGCCACCGGCGCAAGGCGATTCCTGGCAAAGCCCGCCGATCTGTTGCCGGTGATGGACGCCAAGAACCTGCGGACCATGGTGAATGTGACCGGAGGATATGCGGAAGGTCTGGCCGATTGCGTGGCGCGATACGACAAAGCACACCCCGGCCGTTTCCTCACGTTCACGGAGCCGATGTTCGCCGAAGCGATGCAGCCGGACTATCCCAAGCGCCAGGCCGACGCCATTGCCGAGGCCAAACGCATCGGTGCGCGTGGATTAAAGGTGCTGAAGACGCTGGGGCTGTTCTTGCGCGAAAACATAACCACCGGCGCTCTGGTGCAGGTGGACGACAAACGCTTCGACCCGATGTGGGAGGCATGCGGAGCGCTCGATCTTCCCGTGGCGATTCATGTTTCCGACCCGGCGGCATTTTTTCTGCCCACGGATCGCTTCAACGAGCGGTATGAGGAGTTGCATAACCATCCCGACTGGTCCTTCCACGGACGTGACTTTCCCTCGAATGCGGAGATTCTGGCGGCGCGCGACAGGGTCCTGGCGCGGCACCCCAAAACGAAGTTCATCGGCTTGCACGTGGGCCATTCGGCGGAGAATCTGGGGCATGTGGCGGCGACGCTCGACCGGTTTCCGAATTTCTTTGTGGAAATCGGAGCCCGCATCGGCGAATTGGGGCGCCAGCCGCGCACGGCGCGGCGTTTCTTCGACAAGTACCAGGACCGCATCCTCTTCGGAACCGATGCCGTGCCGGGCGGGACACAGACTCCGCAGCAGATCTTCGGCGCGAAACTCTACGAGATTTACTATCGTTTTCTGGAAACCGAGGACGAGTACTTCGATTACGCGCCGGCGGCAGTGCCACCGCAGGGGCGATGGAGAATCTACGGGCTGGGACTGCCGGAGACCATTCTGCGCAAGGTGTATCACGGCAACGCGGCGCGGTTATTGCATCTGCGGGTGGCATGATACGATAACGGCTCATGCCCAAAGGTTTCTCGGTGTGGGAGAAGGACGAAATCGGGCCTCCGCCACCGCACTTCGCACACAACTGGAAGACGCTCATCGGCCCGGGACTGTTGATGGTGGGGGCCAATATCGGCGGCGGCGAATGGCTCTTCGGCCCATTGGTGACGGCCCAATACGGCGGCAGCGTGATGTGGCTGGCGACGCTGTCCATCCTGTTTCAGGTGTTCTACAACCTGGCAGTGATGCGCTATGCGCTGTATTGCGGCGAGACGATTTTCGTGGGTTTCTTCCGCACCTGGCCGGGGCCGAAATTCTGGACATTCTTTTACCTCTTATTTGACCTCGGTGGCGTGTGGCCGTATTTGTCCTCGAACTCCGCGGTGCCCCTGGCGGCCGTGATTCTGGGACGCATTCCGACGGCGGCCGATGATGGACTGGTGCGCGGCCTCAGTTATGCGATTTTCCTTACCGCCTTCGTGCCGCTGATTTTCGGCGGCAAGATCTACAATGCGCTGGAGAAGGTGATGGTGACGAAACTGGTGTTGATTCTCAGCTATCTGGGAATCGTGGTGCTGCTCTTTGTTTCCCCATCCACGTGGTGGGAGATCGGCAGCGGCCTGTTTCAGTTCGGCCGCCTGCCGGAAGGGGACTTCAATTGGGCGACGCTGGCCGCGTTTGCGGCGGTGGCCGGCTCGGGCGGGATGAACAACAGCGCGTTCTCCAACTATGCACGCGACAAAGGGTGGGGCATGGGCGCGAGAGTGGGCGCGATTCCGAGCGCGATCGGCGGGCGCAATATCCGGTTGACGCATACAGGCAAGACGTTCGAGTTGACGGAAAGCAATCTGCTCCGGTGGCGCGGCTGGCTGAAGCATATCGAGCGGGATCAACTCTGGCTGTGGGCGCCGGGATGCGTGCTGGGAATGGCCCTTCCGGCAATGTTCTCCTATGAATTCGTACGCGGGGTGAAGGCGGTGGACGGCAATTCGGTGGCGGCTTTGTCGGCCCAGGCCATCGCCACACAGCATGGGCAGATCTTTTGGTTTCTGACGTTGCTGTGCGGCTTCCTGATCATGGCCCCGACACAAGTGAGCCAGTTGGATACATTGTGCCGGCGGTGGACGGATGTGATCTGGATGGGCGTGGGAAAGCTGCGCGGCGTCGAAGGCAACAAGGTGAAGTATATCTATTACGGAATCCTTGTGGCCTACGGCGTGTGGGGGTTGTTCGCACTCCGCATCACGCCGAACCCGCTCATGCTGGCGGTGGCAAGCGGCGTCATGATGAACATCGCCATCGCCGTGAGCGGAATCCACACGTTGGTTGTACTGATCACCCTGTTGCCGAAGGAAACGCGCCCGGGATGGGTGAGCATCGCCGGGCTGGTGGGATGTTGCGTGTTCTACTGCGGCATTTCCGCCATTACATTCGTGCAGCAATGGCCGAGGATCGCGCAGTTTCTCGCGGGGCTATAGCCGGGGCGCACCGGCACATGGCGCCCGTTAATTCGCCACCGCCGGCGTTTCTTTTTGGCGTAGCCTGGTTTCTTGCGCGATGATCTGCTCGGCCAGGTCGCGCATCGCCCGGCGGCTGCGGCGGCTGTCGTTGCGCAGCTTGAGGTAGGCCTCCTCTTCGCTCATACCGTGGCGCTGCATGAGGATCCCCTTGGCGCGCTCGACGAGTTTGCGCGCCTCCAGTTGCCGTTTCATCTCGAGGGCCTCTTCCTGGAGGCGGCGGTTCTCTTCGGCGAGCATGGACTTGGCGACAGCGCCGCCCATCTGCTCGCCAATGAAGGTGAGCATGGCAATCAGATCGGCGGAGAACTGTTGCGGAGCGCGGAAGTGGACGTTGACGACGCCGACGATATCGCCGCTGGTGACGAGCGGGACGGAGACGAACGCCTGATAGGTGTCTTCAATCAATGAGGGAAACCGTTTGAAACGCTTGTCGGCGCCGGCGTTCTCGCCCAATGCGACAACGGATTTGTGCTCGGCCACCCAGCCGGTGACGCCCTCGCCCATTTTCATCTTGAGTTTGCCGAGAGCCTGGGCGTGGGGGAGTTGCGAGGCGCGGAGAACGATTTCTCCGCTGGTGGTGTCTATGAGATACACAAGGCAGGCATCGCAACCGGCGACTTGGACGGTGAGTCCCAGGAGTTCACCGAGCATTTCATCTAGCGATAGATCAGAACTCACAATGCTACTGATACGGTGCAGCAGAGTGACTGAGGAAACCGGCACGAGGCCGGTAGCAACTTCGACCATACCCTAACGTTACGTGGAAGCGCGAACGAGGTCCAATCGAAAGTTTCTATGACCTCGATAGTGCGGATGGAATGGCCTTCGAACTATTTTTTCAAGTCTCACTCCCTCTATCCGATGAGAGGGGTGTAGTCACTGTAGGAGGTGAGGGCACATGCCGTTTGATGTACTGATCGTGGACGACTCGGCCGCAATCCGGAAGATTTTGCAGCGGGTGTTGCGACAGGCGGAAATGAGCATCGGGGAAGTGTTCGAAGCAGGAGATGGGGTGGAGGCTTTGGCGTCGCTGAAAGAGCATAAAGTGGGCCTGATTCTATCCGACATCAACATGCCGAATATGGACGGACTGCAACTGCTGAGTCAGATCCGGGCGAACGCGGACTGGAAGCACCTTCCCGTGCTGATGATTACCACGGAGGGGAGTCAGAACAAGGTTCTGGAGGCGGTGAACCTGGGTGCATCGGGGTACGTGCGCAAGCCGTTCACGGCGGATCAGATCAAGGAGAAACTGGTAGGGCTCGTGTAGTCGGTGCGAGGGGCACCGGCACGCAAGCCCGTACTCGGAGAAGGAAGATGGAAGAAAAATTCGACCACGACCGGTTGGTGCGTATTGCGCGTCAGGCCACCACGGACGTTTTCGGCACGATGCTGGGCATGGAGATCGTGCCGTTGGATGCATATTGCGAAACGGAACCGCCGGTGGCGGCGGCGGGTATTTTGTCTTTGATCGGCTTCGCCGGCACGTGGGTGGGCAATGGAAGCTTTTTCTGCACGGCGCCGATGGCCTGCGCGATCGCCGATGCCCTGCTGATGGCGGAACACCACACGGTGGATGAAGAAGTCCTGGATGCCATGGCGGAAATGACGAACATGATCCTGGGCAACGTGAAAACGGAGTTGGAAGAAGTGGTGGGTCCGATGCTCCTGTCCATTCCGACGGTGTTATACGGCCGTAACTTCGTGAAACGAAGCATGGGAAAGAGAGAATGGGTCGTGATTCCATTTAATTGCAAAGAAGAGCGCATCGAAATACAGATCTGCATGGCGCCCAATCCCAACCCGGACGGGCTGCGGCAGTGCCTGCGCCCTTACGGAGTCCATGCGTGAGAGAAAGGCTCGTGACAGCGGAACCGAATGCCGCTACCTGCTGTTTCGTGCCGGACCGGTCGACTTCGCCATCCCCCACGATGCCGTGACCGGCATTCTGCCGGACCCGCCATTATTGCCTCTACCCTCCAACCCGGACGGCATCACCGGCATCCTGCCGCATCCCGTCATGCCACGCTATGCCCTGGACTTGAGACGGAAGTTCTCCCTGCCGCCGTCCGCCAAAGTGCCCATGGCGGTCGCACTCAAGGGCCACGCCGTGATCTTGCTGGTGGATTCCATTCTCGACTCCGCAAACATCGGCGCAATCGCCATCCGCCCGGTACCCCGCCGCCCAAGCCAGTTGCATCGAAAATATGCCTGTGGGGTTTGGCGAGGCCGCTCGCGGCCATGCTTCCTTCTCGATCTGGACGCGCTGCTCGGCCGGCGCTGGCTGGCGGCTACGCAATCACCATCAGCAGATCTTTTGGCTCCACGCTTTGACCCACCGCAACCGTGAGTTTCTTCACCGTTCCGCTGACCGGCGCATAAACGGTAGTCTGCATCTTCATTGCGTCCATCACCAGGACGCGATCTCCCTTTTCCACCGTCTGCCCAGGCTCCACGGCGATGCTGCTGATGACGCCCGGAATGGGCGCGCCGACGTGGCCTTCCTGCAACGGATCGGCCTTTTCGCGCGCGGCGGAAGTGACTTGCAAGCTCTTGTCCCGTACGTTCACCTCGCGCGGTTGCCCGTTCAATTCGAAGAACACCGTGCGGGAACCGTCGGGATGCGGTTCGCTAATGGCCAGGAACTTGATAATCAGAATCTTGCCTGCTTCCAGTTCCACCGCGATTTCCGAACCCTTTTCCATGCCGTAAAAGAACTGCGGCGTGGGCAGAACTTCCACATCGCCCCAACTTTGCCGATTCTTGGCGAATTTGGTGTAGACATCGGGGTACATGAGGTAACTCATGAGATCCGTGCGGCTGGGTTTCTGTCCGGTTTTCTTTTCCGCCTGCGCGGCGGCATCGGCCAGATTGACCGGCGGCAGGTGCGCCCCAGGCCGCCCCTTGCGCGGCTTTCCACCTTTCAGCACAACTTCCACGATCTTCTTTGGCCAGCCTCCGTCGGGTTCGCCGAGGTCCCCGGAAATCATTTCGATGACGGAGTTCGGCAGGGTCATGGAGTGGTTGGGGCCGAGGTTGAGGAACTGCTGAATGGTGATCCCGTGGCTCACCAGGAAGAGCGCCAGGTCGCCGACAACCTTGCTCGACGGCGTCACCTTGACGATGTCGCCGAGGGCCATGTTCACATCGGCGTACATGCGGGCAATCTGCGGCCACTTGTCGCCTAATCCCATCGCCGACGCCTGTTCCTTCAGATTGGTGTACTGGCCGCCGGGCATCTCATGCAGGTATACCTCCGCGGTGCCGGACTTCGGGGCGCTGTCGAAAGGCGTGTAATACGTTCGGACAGTCTCCCAGTAGTCGGAGCATTGGTTGAGCGCGTCGAGATCGAGTTCGGTGGCACGCCGCGTATTGGCCAGCGCGGCCACCACGGAATTCAGGTTGGGTTGCGAAGTGGTGCCGCTCATCGAAGCCAGTGCCGCATCGGCCACATCGACTCCGGCTTCGGACGCCTTGAGAATGGACGAGGCATTGATGCCGCTGGTGTCGTGCGTGTGGAAATGAATGGGCAGGCCAACTTCTTCGCGCAACGCGCGAACCAGCTTTTCGGCGGCGTAGGGTTTGCAAAGTCCGGCCATGTCCTTGATCCCCAGAACATGGGCGCCCATCTTCTCCAGTTCCTTGGCCATCTTCACGTAGTAGGTGAGCGGATACTTGTCGCGCTTGGGGTCGAGAATATCGCCGGTGTAGCAGATGGCGCCTTCGCAAATGCGGCCGGTCTTGCGCACGGCCTCGATGGGCACCTTCATATTGGGAAGCCAGTTGAGCGAATCGAAGACGCGGAAGATATCGATGCCCTGTTCGGCGGCAACGTAGATGAATTCGCGCACCACGTTATCCGGGTACGCCGTATAGCCGACGGCATTCGAGGCGCGCAGCAACATCTGGAAACAGATGTTCGGAATGGCTTCGCGGAGGCGGGCCAACCGGCTCCAGGGATCTTCCTGGAGGAAGCGCATGGCGACATCGAACGTCGCGCCACCCCACATCTCCAGGCTGTACAGCTTGGCGAGGTGGTGCGAGACGTAGTGGGCAATGCGCATCATATCGTAGGTGCGCATGCGCGTCGCCATCAGCGACTGGTGGGCGTCGCGGAAGGTGGTGTCGGTGAGCAGCAATCGGCGCTGCTTGCGCGTCCACTCGGCGAATCCTTCGGGACCAAGTTTGTTGAGCAGGTCGCGTGTGCCCTCCGGCCGTTCGGTAATGTCGTGCTTCGGAACAACGGCCTCACGAAGGACTGCGGGCTTCGGCTTGTTGGCTACTTCGGCGTTGCCGTTGACGATGACCTCGCCGAGGAATTTCAGCAGACGCGTGGCGCGGTCGCGGCGGACAGCGAATTTGAAGAGTTCCTTGTGCTCGTCCAGGAAACCGGTGGTCACTTCGCCGGACTGGAATTTCGGATGGTTGACGACGTTCTCGAGGAACGGAATATTCGTCTTCACACCGCGGATACGGAACTCGCGCAAGGCGCGGTCCATGCGCTGGCAGGCGATATCGAACCGCGGCCCCCAGGCCGTCATCTTCACAAGCAGCGAATCGTAATAGGGCGTGATGACTGCGCCGCCATAGGCGGATGCTCCGTCGAGACGGATGCCGAATCCGGCCGGAGAGCGGTAGGTGTGGATACGGCCGTAATCGGGGATGAAGCCATTGGCCGGATCCTCCGTGGTCACGCGGCATTGTAGAGCGAAGCCGTTGAGGCGCATTTCGCTCTGCGCGGGCAGGGCCATCTCTTTGCTATCGAGGCGCAGGCCTTGGGCCACTTGAATCTGGGCCCGCACGATGTCGATGCCGGTCACCATCTCGGTGACGGTATGTTCCACCTGAATCCGCGGGTTGACCTCAATGAAGTACCATTCGTCGGTGTCGGCATCCACCAGGAACTCAACCGTACCGGCGTTATAGTAGCCGGCTTCCCGGGCGAGAGCCACGGCAGCTTCGCAAAGCGCGTTGCGCACGTTGTCCTTGAGTCCCACGGCCGGAGCCACTTCCACTACCTTTTGGTGGCGGCGCTGCACGGAACAATCGCGCTCGTAGAGATGGAGGATGTTGCCGTGCCGGTCGCCGAGAATCTGCACCTCAACGTGGCGGGCCCGGCGGATGTAACGCTCCATGAACAGCGCATCGTTGCCGAATGCGTTGCCCGCTTCAAGACGCGCTTCTTCAAAGCGCGCCGGCAGATCCTGCGCCTTCTCGACGACGCGCATGCCGCGGCCGCCGCCGCCAAAGGCGGCCTTCACAATCAGCGGGAAACCGATGTCGCCCGCCCGGGCCATGGCCGTTTCCACTTTGTTGAGAGGTTGCTCCGTGCCGGGTACGACGGGGATGCCCGCGCGCTGCGCCAGTTGGCGCGCAGCCCGCTTATCGCCGAGCAGTTCGAGCAGTTCGGGGTTGGGACCGATGAAGGTGATTCCGGCCTTCTCACAGGCTCGTGCCAGGGCGGGATTTTCAGAAAGAAATCCATAGCCAGGGTGGATGGCGTCGACTTCCTTCTCCGCCGCCAGGGCCACAATCCCTTCCACGTCGAGGTAGGCTTGCACGGGGCCTTTGCCTTCGCCAATCAGATATGCTTCATCGGCTTTGAAACGGTGCAGGCTAAGGCGGTCTTCCTTCGAATAGACGGCTACGGTCCGGATTCGTAACTCATTGGCGGCTCGAAAGATACGGATAGCGATCTCGCCGCGGTTCAGGGCAAGCAGTTTTCTCATGGATGTTGTTGTCAAAGATAGAAGAGGGGGTGGAGCACGATTGCGCCCAAATTTTGAGGGTACCATGGAACATCGCCGGCTTCGCGCTCGTATTACTGGCGAAGCAAGAAGGAGGACTCCGATGCACCGTATGGCCATGCCCGCCCTACTGACCGTGGCTCTGACGTTCACGGGTTGCGACTTCGACGATTTCAACGGAGCTGCGCGCGAAAAAGAGGACTTCCACTATACGCACGCGTTGCAATCGGGCGGGCGCATTGAGTTGGAAAACTTCAACGGATCGGTCGAGATCATGGGTTGGGACAAGGAGTCGGTGGAAATACACGGCACCAAACACGCCCCCACGCGAGAGTTGCTGGATGCCATTCGGATCGATATCGACTCCACGCCGGACACGCTGCGAATTAAGACGGTGCGCCCGTTGGAACGCCGCGGGAATCTGGGGGTGAAGTACGTCCTCAGCGTACCGCGCAAAGTCGTGCTCGACCGCATTGTCAGCTCGAATGGCGGCATTCGCGTGGAGAATCTCGAGGCAACGGCCAAGCTGCGCACGTCGAATGGAGCCATACGGGCGACGGCATTCCGCGGAGATTTGGATGTGACCACTTCCAACGGCGGTATCGATCTCAGCGATTTCCAGGGCGGCGCCTCCCTGCGGTCCTCCAACGGAGCCATTCGTGCGGATGGCGTTCGCGGATTTTTCGAAGCCACCACATCGAACGGATCCATCGATGCGCGCATTGTGGAGGCTACGGGAACGCGGCCCATCCGGGCCACCACTTCCAACGGGCGCGTGACACTGGCGGTGGAGAGCCTGAAGAACAACGACATTATTGCCTCCACCAGCAATTCCTCGCTGACTGTGAAATTGCCCTCCTCCGCCTCGGCGCGCTTGAAGGCAAGCACCTCCAATTCGAGCATCCAGACCGAGTTCGATGTGAAGACACAGGGTTCGATATCGAAAAACCGCATGGAGGGAACCATCGGCGAAGGCGGACCGCTGCTCGATCTCCATACTTCGAACGGGTCCATCCGTGTGCTAAAGCTGTAGGAACAGGTTTTGTGCCTGCCCTACTCCATGCAACCGATCCCATTACGCACCACCGTCATCGGCAGTTACCCGTTTCCTTCCTGGCTGGAATTCGCCAGCCATCACCTGGGCCAGTTTGGAGCCGACGATCTTTCGGAGATTCTCGACGATGCGGTAACCTGCGCCATCCACGATCAGATGGCGGCCGGACTCGACGTCATCACCGACGGCGAGCAGACGCGGCTCGACTTCAATCTCTCCTTCTACGGATTCCTCGAAGGGATTGAACGGGAGCCATTGCCGCGGCGGCGATTCGGCCCGCCCGCGCACGATCAACGGGGAAAGCATACGATCAACGGGGTTCTGGCCGCTCCACGCGGATTGGGGTGCGTCGAAGAGTACACGCGGCTGCGGCGGCTGGCGCCCGATGGCCCCGTGCTGAAGATGTCGGTACCGGGACCGTATACGCTCAGCGGGCGGCTGGAGCCGAATGCCGATTACCCCGATCGTTGGGCAATTACGGAAGCGCTGCTGCCCCTGGTGCAGCGCGAATTGAGCGCGCTGGTGGCGGCTGGATGCACGGAAATCTGCGTCGACGAGCCGTCGATGAGCTGCTATGCCCACCTGCACGACCCCGCGCGCTTCGTGGACATTTTCAATCGCACGGTGAGCGTAATCCGCGGCATGGCGCGCATATCCACACATCTTTGCTTCGGCAATTTCAAGGCGCGGGCTGTAGCGCCACGCCGGTATGCACCGCTGTTTCCCGCGTTCCATCAACTGCATGCCGATGAAGTGCACCTGGAAATGGCAAGCCGCGAGTTTGCCGAACTCGAAGCGATTGAAAAACTCGCCGAACATCGCGATGTTTCCGTCGGAATCATCGATGTCAAGAGCTATTACATCGAGACCGCCGAGGAGGTGGCGAACCGTGTGCGGCGGTGCTTGCAATATGCTCCGCCGGAGCGTCTCTCCTTCGCGCCCGATTGCGGGCTAAGCCAGACGGCGCGCTGGGCCTCGCGGCGGAAGCTGAAAGCAATGGTGGATGGAGTTAAGATAGTGCGCGGTTAGGTTTTTATGAACAACCGCAGAGAAATCATCCAATCCGGCCTTCTCATTCTGAGCGCCAAAACCGCTTTCGGTTCTCAGGCGAACTCCACCGTGGAACTCGGTCTGATCGGTTGCGGCAGCCGAGGCAACTGGGTGACCGATCTCTTTCATGAACACACACTGGCGCGCGTCACGGCGCTTGCCGATGCGTTTCCAACGCCCATTGACGCGGCTCGCGCCAAGTATAAAGTGGATGCTTCCCGGGCCTTCGTGGGCCTGGATGCATTCGAGAAACTGGCGGCTTCGAAGCTGGATGGCATCGTCATCGAATCCCCGCCCTTCTATCATCCCGAGCAGGCGATGGCCGGCGTAACCCACAATCGCCATGTCTACCTCGCCAAGCCGGTGGCCACGGACGTGGTGGGTTGCAAGGCGATCCTGGCGGCGGGAGCGAAAGCAAAGGCCGCGGGACGCAGCTTCCTGGTGGATTTCCAAACCCGGGCGCAGCCCGTGTTCCAAGAGGCGGCGGCGCGCGTGCATCGCGGTGAGATCGGCAATCCGGTGTTGGGGCACGTCTACTATCACGCCAACCGGACTCCCTATCATCAGACGGCGGGCATGAGCGCCGCCGATGCCACGCTGCGCAACTGGCTCCACAATAAGCGGCTTTCCGGCGACATTATCGTGGAGCAGAACATCCACGTCATCGACGTCGCCAACTGGTATTTGCAATCCACGCCGTTGAGCGCGTTCGGATCGTGCGGGCAGAACGCGCGGAAACTGGGCGATGTGTCGGATCACTACATCGTCACCTACTGGTATCCGAAGGAAGTGAAGGTGGATTTCAGTTCGGCGCAGTTTACGCATTTTTATCGCGATTTATGTATCCGCGTGTACGGGTCGGAAGGCGACATCGATTCGCACTACAACGGACTGGTGCGGATTGGCGGCAAAGTGCAATGGACGGGCGCGGAGAAGGATCCCACATTCAAGGACGGAGCCGTGGCGAACATGAAAGCCTTCGTGGAGAGCATCCGCACGGGTCAGCCCCTGAATAACGCCGAGGAAGCCGTCCGCAGCAACCTGACGGCGATTCTCGGGCGCATGGCAGCCTCGCGGCGCGCCGTGGTGACGTGGGATGAAATGATGCAGACCACCGAACCCTACACCGGAGTGAACGGCGTCTAGAGAGAGCCACCGGCTGAAATTGATAGTACGCTGTTAGGCAAAGGAGGCGTCCGATGCCCGCCGTCATTTTCACTCCACTGAGCTTTCGGAATCTGAAGGTCAAGAACCGGATTTTCCGTTCCAACATATCCGGACGTTTTGACAATTACGACGGCTCCGGCAATCAGGCTCGCATCAACTGGGAAACGTCGTTTGCCAAGGGCGGCGTGGGTGCGATTCTTTCCTCGTTTGTGCCTGTTTCGATCCGCGGGCGCATCATGCCCAACTACGCCACCATTGACAACGACAGCCGCATCCCCTTCTGGCGCGAATTGGGGAAACGCGTGCATGCCCACGACTGCAAGTTCATCCTGCAACTGAGCCATGCGGGCAGGCAAAGAGATATCAAGGGCGTCGAGTTCCCGAAGGGCTTGAGCTCCACGGCGCAACCCGATCCGGCGCACGGATTCGAAGCCGATGCCATGACCGCCGCCGACATCAAGCAAGTGGTTCGCGAGTTCGCGGCCGGGGCACGGCGGGCGCGCGAGGCCGGGCTCGATGGAGTGGAGTTGCATGGAGCCAACGGGTATCTGATCACGCAGTTTCTCAGTCCTGCCATCAATGACCGCAAGGACAAATACGGCGGGTCGTTGAAGAACCGGGCGCGGTTTCTGCTGGAGGTGGTTGCCGCGATCCGCGCGGAAGTGGGCGCCGATTATCATCTCCAGGTGAAACTCAGCGCGCGCGATTTCAATAATGCGATGCAGCCTTTCGCGCCCGAAGGGACTACGCTTCAGGACTCGCTGCAAGTGGCCCAGTGGCTGGAAGAAGCCGGCGTGGATGCGCTCCACATTTCCACGGGGAACGCGTTTCCGCATCCGAAAAATCCGCCCGGCGATATGCCCGTGGAAACGGCCGTGCAAACGTTCGACACCATGATTTCCAGCGGCAAACGGGAACTGGCGAACTACCTCGCGCTGGCTTCGCCGGCGGGACAGATTTTCCGCCTCGCGTGGATCAATGCCCGCGGGGACACCATCGAGGGCATCAATCTGGAAGACGCCTCCAAGATTCGCGCCGTAGTCAGTATTCCAGTGATCTGCACGGGTGGCTTTCAGACGGCATCCTTCATTCGCAACGCCATCGCGTCGGGCCAATGCGATGCGGTATCCATCGCCCGCCCGCTGGTGGCCAATCGCGACCTGGTGCGGATGTTCGCCGATGGGCTGGATCGCGCCCCCAAGCCGTGCACGTACTGCAACAAGTGCCTGGTGCAGGTGTTGGAGAACCCGCTGGGCTGCTATGAGGAGTCGCGCTACGGCTCTCGAGACGAGATGCTGGCCGAAATCATGGCCGTGTATTCTCCGCCGCCCTTCGCGGGGAAGAGGAAATAGACCGGGACCATCGCGAATCGTCCGCGGGTCAGAAGATGTATTTCAGACCCAACTGCATCTCACGGTTGTTGACGATGGTGCTGCCGATGCGCCCGAAATCGGCCGCGCCGAGGGCGCGCGAGGGTGCGCTGAACTGCGGAGTGTTGAGGAAGTTGAACGCCTCGTAACGGAATTGGATGCGGTGGCCTTCCCTCGGGAAGAACTCCTTGAAACACGCGAAATCCCACGTTTTTTGCGCGGGTGCGTCGAACAGCGATACTCCCGCATTGCCGTAGCCGAGCGGTCCGAGGAACAATCCTTCGCCGGCGCATCCGTCGCACTTGGATCGGACGAAGGCCGAAGTGTTGAACCAGCGGTCGATGGACCGGTTCTCCCAGACCCGATCGACGGGATTACCCGCCACAACATGTGGGCGCTGAAAAGACGATGGCCCCGTGTTCTGCGAATCCCCGTTCTGTGACACCGTCACCGGCAGGCCCGATGTGAGTTGAATAATCCCGTTGATGGACCAGCCGCCCAGCACCCATCCTGCCGGTCCCTTGGCTTTGCGCATCCATGGAATCTCCCACACGTGCGAGAACACGTAGCGGAAGCGCTGGTCAATTTGAGACCGCCCGTAGTCGGCAAGCCGGTCGCGGGGATTCTGCGTGAAGGATGTGCCGAACGGTCCCCCTTCGTTCACGCCGTAGCCGATGTACATGGCCTTTTGATAGTTGAAGGAGGCATGAAACGTCAGTCCGGCGGAGTAACGCTTCTCGGCGCGTAGTTGCAGGGCGTTGTAGTTGGAATTCGTCCAGGATTCAAGGCGGCGCACCGTGCCCAGGGCAAGCAACTGATTCGGATTTCGCGAATCGACGTAGAACTGGACGGGCCTGCGGCCTTGCACCGCGCCCAACGCAGGATCGGGATTGTTGCTGTTCATCACAGGCATGTCGAGGTGCGATCCCGCGCTGCCCACGTAGGCAATGCCCGTGACAAAGCTCTGTCCGAAGCTGCGTTCCAGCTCCAGCGTCCATTGCCAGATCTTGTTGTTCAGATACATGGAACGGTTGTCACGGTCCGCCTTGAGCCAGCCCAGCATGACGATGGCCGCGGGACCGGCGCCGGCCGGCGATCCCGCAAACGGATTCTGAATTGTTGCCGTCGGCCTGGCACGGTCGTTCTGAAATACAGTGGAGCCCGACAGCGGCGGGTTCAATCCGAGGATGTTGAAGTTGTTCGTTTGTTGCGGCGAGTAGAACAGGCCGGATCCCGTGCGCAACACCAGGCGCTCCCCGAAGCGGTAGACGATGCCGAGCCGCGGCATGAACTGCCTGGCGTTGATGTCGTACAGCGCTTTCGATACAAACGGGTCCGGCACCAGCATGGGATAGGATACTCCGTTCATGCTGCGCATGTCGGCGTTGGCAAAGGAGAGATTGCGGATTCGTCCGCCGGCATCGGTAACCGCACCGTACCAGTCATAGCGGACGCCATAGTTGATGGTGAGACGCGACGTGGCTTTCCAATCGTCCAGCCAGTAGAGTCCGAACTTTTCCTGATGCATGTCGTTGGTCGGAACGCCTTCCGCCGAGTTGGCATTGAGCGGTATGCCCAGCAGGAAAGCCCCGAACGCGTCGGGAATTCCCGTAATGTCGGGCGAGAAGGTGATCTGCCCGCGTGGTAGGTTCGAGGCTTCATTCACCACTGGACTATGCCGCCACTGTCCGCCGAATTTGAAGTTATGCCGGCCGCGGTTTATGGATACGGAGTCCGCCACTTCCGCCGTTTCGTTGGTGTTGAAGGTGACGTTGCCGGATCCGACGCCCGCGTAGGAGGTAATGTTGATGTTCGGCAGCCCTTCTTCGCGGGGAGTCAGCGTGCGGTTGCCGTCGCCGGTCACTCGCATGTCGAGCCCCAGGTCACGGTGCGTGAAATCCGTGTTCGTCTGAAAGGCGACCTGATTGGCGCGGATGCGGTTGTAGCCGACGCGCAGGTCATTGAGTGCACGCGGGCTGATCATCCAGGAATGGCCTACTCCGATATTTTGCGCGCGGAACTGCGTCGTGAACTGATTCACGCGCTGTAGTGGGTTGTTCAGCCATCGCGACGGCACGATGACGTAGCGGCCGAACAATCGCTGGTTGTCATTGATGCGGTGGTCGATGCGGGTGAGGTACTGGTTCGAATCGAGTTCCTGATCGTTGGTGCCCACAAGGTTCAAGGTCGAGTTCGCCGCCCTCGCTTCCGCATCGAAGTTCGGCTGGCGCATGAAGCCGCCTTCCGCCAGTGGAGTGCCTTTCGTTGCCGTGAGAATGTTCAAGGACACCGGATTGATCTGGCTGCGGGGAATGATGTTGTTCGGAAAAGGCGCCGTGTCGCCGGGCCTGCGGATGGCTCGCGTCGCGGCCGGGTTGGCATCGCGCGGATACCACCGGTTCCCCGGCAGGAGAATCTCGGACAGATCGCCGGACCGCATTGCCATGGTGGGGACCGCGGCTCGCGACGGCGTTCCGCGTCGTTCCCGCCGCCCTTCGTAGTTCACCAGGAAGAATGTGCCGTCACGGCGGATGGGCCCCGAGAACACGCCGCCGAACTGGTTGCGCCGCAGCTTGTTCTTGTTCTGGCTCGGCGCCAGAAAAAAGCCGCGCGCGTCCATGGTGTCGTTGCGCAAAAATTCGAAACCCGTCCCATGCCAGTTGTTGGTCCCACTCTTGATCGCCACGTTCGCCTGTGCGCCGGAGTTCATTCCGTACTCGGCTGAGTATACGGCGCTCTGAATCTTAAACTCTTCAATCGCCTCGAGGGAAGGAACAAAGAGCATCGACGATTTGAACCCGTCGGTCGCCGAAACGCCGTCCAGGGTGATGTTCTGATTCGCGTCGCGCTGCCCGTTGGCGGAGATGCCGACGATCTGGCCAGGCATGGCGCGCGTGCCGATCGTGGAGTTGCCGTCCACGCCCATCCGCGCCGAACCGTAAACCACACCCGGCATCAACGTCGCCGCTTGCGCGAAGTTGCGGCCGTTCAAGGGCAATTCCACGATGCGCCGGTGGTCGACGACGGAACCGAGCGTGGCGTCCTCCGTTTTCAGCAAGGGTGCGGCCGAACTCACTTCGACGGTTTCCGCCTGCTGCCCGACCTCCAGTTGAAAATCGAGGCGGGCTTTTTGGTTTAACTCAAGCGGAACATTTCTGCGTACTTCTGTCTTGAAGCCCGCGGCCGAGCAGGTGACCTCATAGGTTCCCGAATCGACGAGGGGAAAAATATAGTTGCCCGTTTCGTTGGATTGCGTGGAGCGGGCATCGCCCGTTTCCAGGCGTTTCGCCGTGACCGTTGCATTCGGCACAACGGCCCCCGTGGCATCGGTCACCAGCCCCAGTATCTGTGTGGAGGCGGTCTGCCCCCAGACTGCCCCGGAAGTCAACGCAAGCATTACAAGAAGGCGCATCCCGAACTCCTTGGCTTGAAGATTGGGATGATTCTATAACAAACCCGCGCTATTCGCGCGGGATCAGGCGGATCATGCTGAGGATGACCGTGAACTTGCGGTCATCGGGGGGAGCCTGCCACACGGGCGAGGCAAGGATCTCCACACGATATTCCGGGGCGGGTGGCACATCGGCTTCCAGCACGAAAAGGCCTGTACGGTCCAAGGTCCATTCGCCGCACAACTCTCCGTTCACCATTACCCGAAGATGTGGCTGTTGACCTCGTTCGAAGGATTTCTCGTGCGCCGACCCGCGGATGCGGATGCGCTGCGCAATGTCGCGCACGCGCTGCAAACGGGCTGTCGCCCGCTCCCCGATCCAGCGGTACTTGTTTCCGAACACGCCCTCCAGTTCGTACCAGCCTTCTCCCAACCGCTGCTCATGCGAAGGCAGGCAGAAGTCGATGAGATCGGGGCTGTCGCCTGGGTAGAGTTCTTTCTTCTCGTTCGATGGCAGCAGATTGTAGACGCCGCCCTCCAGCGCCGCAACGTAGCCGCAACGGGTGCAGTAAACGGATTCTTCCGCGTTGCGCGCGAGATCGCCGTGGCAATCGGGACAACGCAGAAAATACTCAAACCGCGACATCGATGCGTCGGGCTGCCGCGGCTCACCGGCCTTCTTGCAGACCGCGGCCAGCGTGCCGCCCAGCAGCTTCGCGGCGCGCCATTCGCTCCCGTAGGGATCCAGTTTCACCGCCGCGCGCTTCACGATGCGCTCTCCCCATCCGCGCTCCGGAACGAACATCTGGTACTCCTGCGCGGCGAAGTGGCGCGTAATCATTTCGTGCCACTCCTTCAATCCCATGGTGTGGTTCTGCCGGATGCCGAAGCTCTCTTCCTGATGCGCGCCGATTACATCGCGCACAAAGTAGCCGAGCAGGCCCCAGTCGTAGAGTTTGCGCTCCCACGGCTTCATCGTGTCGTAGTACGGGCAGCGGTACAAACGCAGCGTCAGCATCCGCTTCAAAGGCTCCTCGGCGAACAGAAACACGCCACCGGGAGCAAGCACCCGCTTCACCTCTTCGAACACGCGTTCCATGCCGAGAAACTGGCTCAGCATCTGGAACGCCATCACAAAGCGCAGCGATCCGTCGCGAAACGGCAGATTCGCGGCATCGCCCGCAACCCGTACCGGCGCATGCTCCAGTTGCCACTGGTCCATCAGGTAGATGCCGTGCCGTAGAGCATCGGCCGAAATATCCAGTGCGAATCCCTGTGCGCCGAATTCATTCGCCAGCATGTAGCTGGAGTGGCCCGCGGCCGAACCGATCTCCAGAAACGGCGTCATTGGGCCAATGAAGGACGCATGCTGCCGGATCACCAGCGATCGCCGGCGATTCTCCTCCGCATACACTTCCAGGGCGCGTTCGGGCTGGCCGAAGCTCGCGAAATTGTGCCATTCCACTTCGGCTCGCTTGACGGATAGCGATTGCGCTTCAACTTGACTCACGCGGTAATGAACTCCATAGGCAGGTTGCGCAGATCTTCCACCAGCAAATCAGGCCGGTGTGCGGCGAGTTCCTCCTTGCTGACGACTCCCGTGGCTACAGCGATCGCCCGGACCCCGTTGCGGCGGGCCGCCTCGATATCGTTGGGATGATCCCCGACGAAGGCGATGGGCGCACGTCGTGAGATCCACGATTCGGCCCGCGCTTCGGCCACGGCCAGTCTCACCAGTTCGGCTCGCGTTGAGCCACGATCGGCGAAACAGCCGTAGCGGAAATATTTCTTCAGTCCCGCCCGCTCCATCTTCTTCCAGCCAATCTGCGTCAGATTGCCCGAAACGATCCCCGTAAGCAGGCGTTGGCGCCGCAAGGAGCACAGCAACTCCACCACGCCAGGACACACTTTGTCGGAAAAATCGGCCGGGCAGCGCCGCGAATAAATCCACTGCGCGCGGCGCGTGAGCCTTGGCATCCACTCGCGGATACGGTTTGCTCCGATGCCCGCGTCACGCAGCATCCAGGCGAGGATGTCTCTATCCAGCATCCCCTGCACGGGAATGTGGTCCATCCTGGCATCGATGCCGGCAATGTGGCGCACGGCTTCCATCAGGGCTTCGCGATGATGAGGGCCCGCGCGGCGCAGCAGCGTGCCGTCGATGTCGAACAGCACAAGGGCAGGCGCGCAGCCTCCGTTCGGTTGGGGCATCTATGTATCTATGATACCTGCCTTCAACTGTGGCACTGCTTGCAGGCCACGGCTTTTTCCATGCGCAGGTGTTTGCCCGCCGCCGAGCCGTGAGGATAGTGGCAGTTCTGGCAATCCACCAGCGTTCCCGTATTGTGCGGCGCATGCACTTTCGGAAACTGCTCCAGGTTATGGCAGGAATGGCACAGCGGGGAAAGCGTGGCCCGTTTCATCGCCCACTCGCCGTTCTTCACGGCGTGACAGGTATCGCAGGCCGCCGGTCCGGGCGGGTGGGGCCGAAACGTTTTCCATCCGTTATGTTCTTTTCCCGCAAAGAAAGAGACCTTCGCCTCGCCATCTTCGCCGGTCAGGATCAGTTCATGACGCCCCCCGGCGATCTGGATTTCCGCGAGCACCACGCCCGGCGCCGGCGCGGCCGTTGTCACCGGCTTTCCATCCAATGTCAAGGATGCTTTGCCGGCGGCCCGTCCGACGATGCGCAGCGAGCCTGGACTCACGATGCTCTCATGCGCAGGGGTAAACAAAACCGCTCCATCCTGTGCGTGCAGCCCACCGGCCAACAGCAGTAGCACCCGTACTACCACTTCATCTCGCTCCGGAAGCGCACCAGACTGCGGTCAATCGAAGCGATGTTGGGCACACCCGCCAATCCCATGTTCAATGCCAGTTCCGTCTTCAGCAGTTCCAGCACGCGCTCCACGCCGCGCTGGCCGAAAGCCGCCAAGCCGTACAGATAAGGCCGGGCGATGGCGACAGCCTTGGCGCCCAACGCCAGCGCCTTGAGAATGTCCGTGCCGCGCCGGAATCCGCCGTCGATCATCACTGGGATGCGGCCGTTCACCGCGCGCACACATTCCGGGAGCGCCTCCAGCGTGGAGCCGACATGATCCAGTTGGCGCGCACCGTGGCTCGAGACGATGATCCCGGAAGCTCCGAAATCGACGCACCGCGCCGCGTCCTCCCCAATGAGGATGCCCTTCACGACGATCGGCAACTTGGTCAGTTGCCGCAATTCGCGCAGCGAGTTCCATGTGGGCAACGGATTCGGCCTCGAAGGATACAGGCCCGCCCGCCACGGATTCTTTGCCTCCGGCATTCGCCCCTGCGCATCGCGTTTCGGCAATCCGCTTTCGCACCAGCTCCGTTCCAGCTTGTTATGCATATCGCGCTCGCGGTGCGAGACATGCATGATGTCCACCGTGAAGCAAATACCGCTACAGCCCTGCGCTTCCACGCGCTTCACGAAACTGCGCATCGTCTGCTGATTCTGCAATTGCCCGCCGGTGGTGAGTTGCCACCACACCTTGGCTCCCTTCCCCGATTCGAGAATATCGTCGATGCCGCCGTTGGTGATGTGCAATGCCTTGGCGTTGTTGGCCGCCAGAGCCACCGCCTCTTCGCCCTTCGGGTGGAAGCAATTCTTCCCGCCCGCCGGATCGAGAATGATGGGATACTCCAGCTTTTGGCCGAACAGTTCCGTGGTCAGATCGATCTTATGCGTGTCCACCAGCATGCGCGGGCGGATGATCACCTGCTTGAAAATCTCCCGGCTGTCGCGCAATGCCTGCTCGTCTTCCGAGCCGCCATCCAAATAATCCCAAGCCATGGGATCGAGTTTCTTCTTTGCCAGCTCGGCGAAGTCGAAAACATTGATGGGGCCGTAGAGCGGATCACTGTAATCCTGCCCGATGGAGAGCGGCGACGCGGCCGCCCATCCGAGAAAAGCGCGCATGGCGGCGCGCCGGCTGATTCGCATTGCGGTGCTATCCTCCCGATTCGAGATACTCATTCCATCACAGCAACGAGCATCCCGCAATAGCTATGCGGCGGGAACCGCTTCCTCCGCTCCACGCTTCCGGGAACGCCAACCTTGCCAGGCGCGTTGCACATTGCCCAAATACAAGTAAAAGACCGGAGTCAGATACAGCGTCACCAACTGCGAAAACAGCAGTCCACCCACCACGCAGACACCCAGCGGCTGCCGCGCTTCCCCGCCCGCGCCATATCCCACGGCGATCGGCACGGCGCCCAGCAGCGCCGCCATCGTCGTCATCATGATCGGGCGAAATCGGATGAGACACCCTTCGTAGATCGCGGTTTCCGCCGGCGTACCCTGGCGTTCGGCGTCCAGTGCGAAGTCGATCTGCATGATGGCGTTCTTCTCCACAATCCCGATCAGCATGATCAGCCCCACGAACGAGTAGATGTTCAACTCCATCCCCAGCAGATACAGCGTCAGCAAAGCGCCGAACCCCGCCGACGGGAGTCCCGAAAGAATCGTCAGCGGATGAATGTAGCTTTCGTAGAGAATGCCCAGCACCAGGTACACCACCATGATGGCGATCGTCAGCAGAATCCAAAGATTCGTCAGCGATCCCTGGAACGCCTTCGCCATTCCCTGAAACGCCGTGCTGACGGTATCCGGCAAAATGCGCGCCGCCGCCTGCGCCACTTCGTCGCTGGCGTGCCCCAGCGAATAGCCCGGCGCCACGTCGAACGATATCGTGGCGGATGGCAACTGCCCATAGTGGCTCACCGCCTGCGGTCCCGTCTCCATGTTCAACTTCGCCAGCGCGTCGAGTGGGATCAGCTTCCCGCTGCCGGCCTTGAAGTACAGCTTCGACAACGTATTCGGATCGGACTGCAATTCCGGAAGCACTTCCAGCAGAACCTTGTACTCGTTGACGTTGGAATAGATCGTGGAAACCCAGCGTGGGCCGTAGGCATCGTAGAGCGCGTTCTCCACCTGCTGCACATTCAGTTGCAGGGCCGCCGCGCGGTCGCGCTGGATGTTCACCATCACTTGCGGGCTGGCAATGAACAGATTGCTGGTCACATCCCGCAATGCGGGGTTCCGCGCCAGATGCTTTTCCAACTTCGCCGTGTATTCGTAGAGTTCTTCCTTATCCGGCGTCTGGAGCGTAAATTGATACAAGCTCTTTGTCAACTGCCCGCCCACACGCACGGTCGGCGGAACCTGCGGGTAGATGCGAATGCCGGGTATCTCCTCCAGTTGCTCCCGCACACGAATGAGGATCTCGCCCGCCAGATGTTCACGGTGCTTGCGCGGCTTCAGGTGCACCACCATCTGGCCCAGATTCGGCCCGCCCAGCGCCGACGCCGAGGGTCCGCCCACCGTGGCCACCAGCGAATCGACGTCGGGATCTCGCGCCACCACCGCGGCGGCCTTCCTTTGATACTCCGCCATTTGCAGATAGCTGGTGCCTTGCGTCGCTTCCGTGACGATCGACAACTGGTCCGTGTCCTGCTCCGGGATGAACCCCTTCGGAATGATCAGGAACAGGTAGCCTGTGGCGCCCAACACAATGAAGAACATGAGCGCCACGAACGGCCGGTGCCGCAACGCCCACACCAGCGTCACGTCGTAAAAACGCAGCAGCGCGTTGAAGAACCCTTCGGTCGCCCGGTAAAACCAGGAATGCTTCGTCTCGTGCACGCTGCGCAGGAACCGGCTGCACATCATCGGAGTCAAGGTGACCGACACCAGCCCGGAAATCAAGATCGAAGCGCAAATGGTGACCGCGAACTCCTTGAACAGCCGCCCCAGCACGCCGCCCATGAACAGAATCGGAATGAACACCGCCGCCAGGGAAATCGTCATCGACACGATGGTGAATCCGATCTCCTTCGATCCGCGATATGCGGCTTCCATCGGCGGCGTGCCCATTTCGAGGTGCCGCACGATGTTTTCCAACATCACAATCGCGTCGTCCACCACAAAGCCGATCGCCAGGATCAACGCCATCATCGACAGGTTGTCCAGGCTGTAATCCAACATGTACATCACGGCAAACGTGCCGATGATGGAAAACGGAAGCGCCAGGCTGGGAATGACCGTCGCCGACAGGTTCCGCAAGAAGAAAAAAATCACCGCCACAACCAGCCCCAGCGTCAGCAGCATCGTGAACTGAACGTCTTCGTACGATTCCTTGATCGTCTCGGAACGGTCGTAGAATATGTTCATCTTCACCGAAGGCGGCAATTCCTGCCGGAACGACGGCAGCAATTCCTTGATCGCATCGGTCACCGCCACGGTGTTGGTTCCCGGCTGCCGCTGGATACTGAGAATGATCGCCCGCTCATTCCCCTGCTTGTTGTAGAACCACGACGCAGTCTTGTCATCTTCCACGCCATCGGTGATCCGCGCCAGTTCCTCCAAACGCACCGGTGAATTTTGCCGGTACGTGACAATCACCGGCTTGTAGGCTTCGGCATTCATCAACTGCCCGCTCGCCTGCAACGTGAAGGCGCGCTGCGGGCCGTTGATCGCGCCGGTGGGCAGATTCACATTCCAATTCCGCAGCGCGTTTTCAATCTCGTTCACGCCAATCTGCCGCGAGGCAAGCTTGTAGGGGTCCATCTGCACGCGCACGGCGTATTTCTGCGCTCCCAAAACCTGCACCTGGGCGACGCCGTTGATCATGGAAATGCGTTGCGCGATCCGCGTCTCCGCAAACTCGTGCAACGTGTACAGCGGAATCTGTCCCGACGATAGCGCCAGATACAGAATCGGCTGATCCGCCGGGTTCACTTTGGTGAACGTCGGCGGCGTGGGCATTCCTTGCGGCAGCAGCCGCGCTGCTTGCGTGATCGCGGCCTGCACGTCCACCGCCGCGCCATCCAGGCTGCGCGACAAATCGAATTCCAGCGTCACCTGCGTCTGCCCCAGCGAATTGATGGAAGTCATCGACTCCAATCCCGAGATCGTGGAAAACTGATTCTCCAGCGGCGTCGCCACCGCCGCCGCCATCGTGTCCGGGCTCGCTCCCGGCAGCGATGCCGTCACCAGCAACGTGGGCAGATCCACGTTCGGCAGATCGCTCACCGGGAGTTCCTGGTAGGCCACCAATCCGAAGAACGCGATCGCCACCATCAGCAGCGTTGTGGCCACGGGCCGGTTGATAAAAGTCGCCGAAAAATTCACTGCGCCGCCTCCGGCAGACCGATCACGGCCTCCTCCCGCTTCCGTTTCTTCAGATGCAAGCGGTACATGATCCCTTCCAGATACGTGTAAACAACTGGAGTGAGGTAGAGCGTCAGCAACTGCGAGAAGATCAGCCCGCCCACCACGGCAATGCCGAGCGGCTGGCGCGTCTCCGATCCCGCTCCCGTGCGTACCGCCAGCGGCAGTGCGCCGAATAAAGCAGCCAGGGTCGTCATCATGATCGGCCGGAACCGCGCCAGGCAGCCCTCCAGAATGGCTTCCTTGGGCGTCCTTCCGTACTTGCGCTCCACTTCCAGTGCGAAGTCCACCTGCATGATCGCGTTTTTCTTCACGATGCCGATCAGCATGATCAGCCCCACAAAAGAGTAGATGCTCAGTTCCTGTTTCATGAGGATCAAGGTCAGCAGCGCTCCGAAGCCGGCCGACGGCAGCCCCGACAGAATCGTGATCGGATGGATGAAGCTCTCGTACAACACGCCCAGCACGATGTAAACCACCATGATCGCCACCGCCATCAGGATGGAGAGGTTCTTCAACGAGTCCTGAAACACCTTCGCTGTTCCGGAAAATCCCGTGGTGAAGTTGCCGGGCAGCATTTGCCGCGCCAGCTCTTCCACCGTATCCACTGCCTGTCCCAGCGATACGCCGGGCCTCAAATTGAAACTGATCGTCACCGAAGGCAACTGCCCCGTATGGTTGATGGTCTGCGGACCCACCTCGTTCCGGATCTCGGCAAGCGAATCGAGCGGCACCAACGCGCCGTTCGGAGCACGCAGCGCCAGCCGGCTGATCATGTCGCCGAAGGCCTGATACTTGTCCTGCACTTCCAGCACGACACGGTTCTGGCTTTTCGGTGTGTAGATGGTGGAAATCCAGTTGGAGCCATAGGCGTTATACAGCGCCGACTCGATCTCACGCACATCCAGTCCATAAGCCCCAGCCCGGTCGCGATTCACGTCTACCGTCAAGCGCGGGCTTCGCATCTGCACATCGGAGTTCACCTCTTGCACAATGGGCAACCGCGCAATGGCGTTCTGCAACTTCAATCCCTCCGCATACAGTGCGGACGTATCCGGCGCCTGGAGTGTGAACTCGTACGAACTGCGCGACCCGCGCCCGCCCAATCGAATCGCCGCCGGAACCGTCACCACGCTGCGAATCCCGGGAAACGGCGCCAGCTTCGGCCGTAACCGCTCGGCCACCTGCTGTGACGACGCCTTGCGCTGCGCACGCGGCTTCAGCGTGACGAACATGCGGTTGCTCGTGGAACTGCCTCCAAAGCGGCTGCTCCCACCCACGCTCGAAAAGAACACATCCACGTCCGGATCGCTTTGCAGCACTTTCGCCACGCGCCGCTGGTGCTCGGCGATCACCGGAAACGCAGTGCCCTGCGCCACTTCCGTATTCACGTAAATCTGGTCGTTGTCCATCTCCGGAATGAAGCCCTTCGGCACTTCCATGTACAGCCAGGCCGTGGCCCCTAGCACCGCGAAAAACACCACCACCATGACAGGCCGGTGCTCGATCACCCAGCGCAGGGAGAGCTCGTACATCCGCAAGGAAAACAGAAATCCGCGCTCCGTCAGCCGGTACAGAAACCCATGCTCCTCGGGCTTGTACGCCTTCAGCAGCCGGCTGCACAACATGGGTGTCAAGGTCACGGATACGAACCCGGAAAACACCACCGCCGCAACTATGCTGACCGCGAACTCCTTAAAAAGCTTCCCCAGCACGCCGCCCATGAACAGAATCGGAATAAACACCGCCGCCAGCGAAGTGGTCATGGAGACGATCGTGAACCAGATCTCCTTGGACCCCGCAAACGCCGCCTGCATCGGCGATTCGCCGTGCTCGATGTGCCGCACGATGTTTTCCAGCATCACGATGGCGTCGTCCACGACGAAACCCACCGAAAGAATCAACGCCATCATCGACAGGTTGTTCAGACTGTATCCGCACAGATACATCACCCCGAACGTGCCCAGAATGGAAAACGGCAACGCCAGGGTCGGAATCAGCGTTGCCGACGCGTTCCGCAGAAATAGAAAGATCACCAGCACCACCAGGGCGATGGTCACAGCCATCGTGAACTGAATCTCATGGAACGATTCGCGGATCACCAGGGACCGGTCGCCACGAATCCCTAACGTCAGCGCCGGAGGCAATTGCTTCTGGATCACCGGTACAATTTCGCGGATCTTATCGTTCACCTGAATCACGTTGCTGTTGGGCTGCCGCTGCACCATGAGATTAATCGACTTGTATTCGCGTCCCGCCGAATACAGGTAGCCCGCCGAGCGCTCCTCTTCCACGCTGTCCACCACCTGCGCCACGTCGGAAAGGCGGACCGGCGCTCCGTTGCGATAAGCCAATACCAGGGATCCGTATTCGCTCGCGTTCATCAGTTGGCCGTTGGCCTGCAAGTTGTACGTCTGCCTTGGCCCCCACAGCGTCCCCACGGGGAGATTCACATTCCACTGCCGTATCGCCGCCGCCACTTCGTTGATTCCGATCTTGCGCGCCGCCAGCGCATCCGGGTCCACCTTCACGCGCACGGCAAACTTCTGCGAACCGAACGAATCCACCTGCGCCACTCCAGGAACGGTGGAGATGCGCTGCGCAATCACGTTCTGCGCATATTCATCCATCTGCGACATCGACATCGCCGGAGCCACCAGGCTCAGAAACATCACCGGCGAATCGGAAGGATTCACCTTGCGAAACGACGGCGGCGACGGCATCCCTTGCGGCAGCAGCGGCATGGCCGCGGCGATCGCGGTTTGCACGTCCACGGCCGCCCCGTCGATCTCCCGGTCCAGGCTGAATTGCAACGTGATCTGCGTGCTTCCCATGTTGCTCGACGACGTCATGTTGTCGATGCCCGCAATGGTCGTGAACTGCCGCTCCAGCGGCGTTGCCACGGCGGACGCCATCGTCGCCGGGTCCGCTCCGGGAAGACTCGCCGAAACCGTAATGGTGGGAAAATCCACGTTCGGCAGATCCGCGACCGGCAGCGCCTGATAGGCGATGACGCCGAACAGAGCAATCATCATCATGAGCAGCGTGGTGGCAATGGGCCGCTTGATGAAGCCGTAGGAAAAGTTCACTTGCGTTTACTCCGATGGCTGCTTCTTCTTGCCGCCGCCTCCCGGTCCGCGGCCGCCTTCGCGAATTTGCACGCGAGCCCCCGGCGCAAGGCGCAGGTGCCCGTCGGTGACGATGGTTTCGTCGACATCCAGGCCCTTCTCAATCACCAGATCCTCGGCCACTCGCGCACCCACCGTGACCGGACGCGCTTCCGCGGTGCCGCGCTCGGAGATCACATACACATACTGTCCTTCCTGCCCCGATTGCACCGCCTGGTTTGGTACAACAATGGCGTTCGCTCGCCTATCCAGTTGCAGCACCACACGCACAAACTGCCCCGGCCATAGAGCATTCGATCCGTTGGCGAACGTCGCTTTCAGCCGGATCGTGCCCGTGGAAACATCCACCGTATTGTCCAGAAACGTGAGCGTGCCCGTCTGCTTGCGATCCGTTCCATCGTCGGGTGTGGCGAACACCGGCAACCGCTTGCCCGCATTCTGCCGGATCGCCGCCAGATGCACCTCCGGCACGGCAAAGGATACATACACCGGCTGCACCTGATTGATCGACACCAACTCGGTCACGTTCGGCGTCACGACATTCCCAGGTTTGCTCAGGATGGCCCCCGTGCGTCCGCTTACCGGAGCATACACCTTCGTGTAGCTGAGCAGGATTTTCTGCGCTTCCAGCGCCGCCCGATTGGCTTCCATCTGCGCCTTCACGCTCTCAATCGATGCGCGGCTTGCCCGTACCCCTTCGGCGAGCGCCTTGGCATTGGCTTGCACGTTGTCGTTCATCTCTTTCGAGATCACGCCTTCCTTCGTCAACCGGTCATAGCGTTCGGCCTGCGTGCGCGCGTTCTGCTCCTGCCCCAATTCCCGCGCCAGGTTGGCTTCGCTTTGCTTGAGTGCCGCCGTATCCCGCGCCAGGTTCGCTTCAATGCGCCGCACCTCGGCTTCCAGCGTGCGCGGATCGATACTGAACAGCAGATCCCCTGCTTTGACACTATCGCCTTCGCGAAAGTGTACGCTCTTGATCTCGCCACCCACCTGCGGCTTCAACACCACCGTGGCATATGGCTCCACCGTGCCGATGACCTGAATCTCCACCGGTACGTCCATGCTGCGAACCTTGGCCACGGCGACGGGCACCGCGGCATCCCCGCGCTTGCCCTTTCCCTTGCCTCCACCCTTGCCGGAGGCGGCATCCTCGCCACCTCCCTTGGACGCCAAAGTGGCGCAACCGTAGAGCAGTAACGATACACTGCATCCCAGGACAAACAGGCCTCGCTTCATCAGCCCTCTCTAAAAATGACGCCAACCCAGATCCGGAGTCAGTATTATAACGGGTTGGCGCAACTCGCGATACGGACAGGGTAGTCCTCAGTCGGTAGGCGACGCCATATCGAGAATGGTTACTCGCAAAGGAAGAGTGTCATGAGATTCTTATTGCTATTCGCCTTGGCGCCCGCATGCGCACTGGCGCAACCCGGGCCGCTTCCTCCACCCTCCGGCGCCTCGCCCTTGCAACCCAAACTCTCCTGCGCCGCCCTGCGCTCGTTGACCGGCTACGAATTCACCGTCGAATCCGCCGTGGATCTCCCCGCCGACGCGCAGTCGCCCCCGCATTGCCGTGTCCGCGGCCAGATTCTTCCCGAGATCCGCTTCGAGGTCAACCTCCCCGTAACCTGGAACCATCGCTTCCTCATGACCGGCAATGGAGGCTACGCCGGTGAATCCCTCGATGCCCCGCAACGCGCCGGGGGCAGAGCCGCCTCCCTCCGCCGCGGATTCGCCGTGGCGGCCACCAACACCGGGCACGACGCGGCCACCGAACCGCTCGGCACATTCGCCCTCCATCGCCAGAAGTTGCTCGATTACGCCTTCCGGTCGCTCCACGTGACAGCCGTGACCGCAAAGCAGATCATTGCCGCCTACTATGGGGTCCAACCGGCCCGCTCCTACTTTAACGGTTGCTCCACCGGCGGACGGCAAGCTCTGATCCTTGCACAGCGGTTTCCCGCCGATTTCGACGGCATCGTCGCCGGAGCCCCCGTCCTCAACTTCAGCGGCACCATGATGGGCTACGCCCGCATGGCCCAGGCCTTCGCCGAAGCGCCGATTCCCTACGCAAAGCTCGCCACCCTGGCGGATCGCATCTACGCACAATGCGACGAGAAGGACGGACTCAAGGACGGCCTCATCGACGATCCCCGGCGTTGCGGTTTCTCACCGGCTCGCGATCTGCCCAAGTGCGCCGAAGGCAACGACGGCGACACATGCTTCACCGCCGCGCAGATCCGCACTCTCGAAGTCGTCTACGGCGATGTCATGAGCAATGGCAAGCGCATCTTCCCCGGTTGGCCCGTCGGCGCCGAGATCGCCGGCCCCAACGGCAGAAGCGGCTGGGACCGCTGGATCGTCAATGCGGACGGCGCAAAAACCATCTCCGTCGCCTTCGCGGAAAGTTTCTTCTCCTACCTTGCCTTCCCGGAAAAGAATCCCAATTACAAACTCGCGGACTTCCGGTTCGACAAGGATCCGGCGCGCCTCGACTGGATCCACCACGTGCTCGATGCCACCGATCCCGATCTTACCGGCTTCCGCGCCCGTGGAGGCAAACTGCTCATGCACTTCGGCTGGGCCGATCCCGCCCTCAACGCCCAGATGGGAGTGGATTACTACGAGAGCGTCCTCCAGCAGATGGGCGCCGATACACCATCCTTCTTTCGCTTCTTCCTCGTTCCCGGTATGTTTCATTGCGGAGGCGGCGTCGGTACCGGAAACTTCGACCTTCTCCTCCCCGTCATCCGTTGGGTCGAGCAGAACACAGCGCCCGACAGCATCCCCGCCGCGCGCGTGCAGGATGGCAAAACCATCCGCTCCCGCCCGCTTTGCCCTTACCCGCAAGTGGCCAGATATAAAGGCTCCGGCAGCATCGACGACGCCGCCAACTTTTTTTGCGGCTCGCGTTGACAGAATCGCCTCCGCGATTCCGCATATACGGCATGGAGGCAATCCGTTGCTCGTTGCGGATCACGACCCGCGGGACGTAACTCTGCTGCTGCGCCAGTGGAAAGACGGCGACCCCGAGGCCATGGATCGCCTGGTTCCGCTGATTTATCCCGAATTGCGCAAACTGGCTCGCCGCAATTTACGCGGCAGCCGCGACGCCCAGAAAGTCCTCAGCCCCACCGAACTCGTCCACGAAGCATTCCTCCGCATGGCCGGCCAGAACCAGCCCGATTGGAATCACCGCGCTCAGTTCTATTCAATCGCCGCGCGCGTCATGCGCCAGGTGCTCGTCGATTATGTGCGCGAACAACGCAGCCAGAAGCGCGGTGGCGGCGCCGCTCCTGTGTCCCTCGAAACCGTCTCGATTCCGGGCATCGGCGGCAACCCCATCGACGTCCTCGACATTCACGAAGCCCTCGCCCGCCTGGAGCAGTTCGACCCGCGCAAAGCCCGCGTCCTCGAACTGCGCTTCTTCGTCGGAATGAACACCGAGGAGATTGCCGGCATCCTCGACATCTCGGTCATCACCGTTGCCAGGGATGTTCGCACCTCCATGGCTTGGCTTCGCACACAACTGAGGTCATCCTGCGCCTGAGCCTAAGCGCCTTTCCGGAAGTATTGCAGGATTAGCCCTGCCGCCGCCTGGCGGATATTCTTCTCGAGCGGATTCGCGCCGTCGGCGTCCGCCTCCAGCAGTTCCCGAACCTCGCGCAGCATCTCCGGATCGCCTTCGCACCGGAATTCCAGCCAAGGCTCCCGCTGCGCATGCGGCACCGCCAAAGCCTTGTGAAACAGATCCTCGATTTGTGCCCATCGTTCCGGTGTCATTGCAGTTTCCGTCTTTTACCGCTTCAGTTAGGTATGCGCAATGCGCGGGGAGAAACTGTCAATGCAATCTACAAGTCGGCGAAACGCACGCACACCGGAGTGTCCACCTTCAACTGCTGCCCCGTGGGCGTCAGTTTTCCGCTCGACGGATCGATCGAGAAAATCACAACATTGTCCGTGTTCTGGTTGGCCGCGAACAACCACTTCCCCGATGGATCGATCGTGAACCCCCGTGGAATCTCGCCCTGGGTCGGCGTATTCTCCACGCGCGTCAGCTTCCCATCCTTGCCGATCGAGTACACGACGATGCTGTTGTGCCCGCGGTTCGATCCATACAGGAATTTGCCGCTCGGATGAGCCACCACTTCCGCCGTTGTATTGTTGGCCACCGTGACACCCTCCGGCAAGGTGGAGATGTGCTGGATCTCCGCGAAACTGCCTTTGTTCGCGTTCCACGTGAACGCCGTCACCGCTTGCCCCATCTCGTTGATGACGTAGGCGTATTTTCCGTTGGGATGGAATGTGAAATGCCGCGGTCCGCCGCCCGCCTTCACCTGCACAAACGGTGGATCGTTCGGCGTCAGCATCGCCGTCGCCGGGTCGATCTTGTATACCAGCACCTGATCCAAACCAAGATCCGCCGCCACCACGAATTTGTTGTTCGGCGAGAAATTCACCGAATGGGCATGCGGACCGGTCTGCCGCCGCTTGTCGACGCTCGATCCCTTGTGCTGAATGAATCCCGCCACCTCGCCCAGCGAACCGTCGGCCTTCACGGGCATGGCCACCACGCTGCCGCTGCCGTAATTCGCCACCGCCAGCGCACGCCCGGTCTTATCCACATTGAGGTGGCATGGGCTGGTGCCCTTGGCGTCAACTTGATTCAACTTCGTCAGTTTCCCCGACGGCCGTTCGATGGCAAACGCCGTGACCGCGCCGCCTTGTCCGCCGCCTCCCCCCATTTCGCTCACCGCGTACAGATACTTCTGATTGGGATGAATCGTAAGGAAACTCGGGTTGCCCACTTCCCCGGCCAATTCCGGCTCCGTGACCTTCCCTGTCGCCGTATCCAGCTTGGCTACATAAATACCCTTTGAGGATTTGCGCGTATACGTGCCGAAGTAGACCAGTTTCTGGCCGGAAGATTTCTGCGCGAATACGGCCGGCGTTGCCGCCAGTAGAGAGAGAAAAGAACGGCGTTCCAGGTGCATCGGATTCATCAAACCGCAGAATGCCCCTGTTGTGCAACTCCCCCGGCCGCTGCCCTCAGAAATTTCCTGTGCGTTTCCGTGACCGAAGACCAATCCCGGCCAGCCCCAGGCCGATCAGCGTCAGCGTCATCGGTTCCGGTACCGGATCCGCCGTCGCCGAAAGAATCTCCAGCCGCAAACCAGTCGGGTTTTCCCCAAACGCAATCGGCGAGTTATACACCACCAGATCCATCGCCATATATCCGGCGGCGAACAGCGCAGGCCCCATGTTCACAATCGGAGCGTTGTCCATCGAGCTGGTATTCTGCGGCCCAGGCGCCGAATTGGCTACTGTCGTCGATTCCGGGCAGATGTCGCGGTTGTTCGGGTCCGGAATCGAACAGAGCCGGATGTGCGAGTTCGCGGTCACCACATTCATCGAATTCACGCTGTTGTCAGCCAGCCACCGCAAGCTGATATTCGCCGTCTCGCTCCACAGCCCCATCATGTTCAGGTTGAAGATCATGCGGTACACATAGTAATCCGTCGAGCTGTTGTAGATCCCATTCGGGCCGATCACCGGACTCTGATTCGCCACCGGACCAATCCACTGCGAATCCGTCCCGTTGCCCGCCGGCCACGTCCCATTCGTCGACGGACCCACCACCAGCACTGCATTCGTTCCAAACCCGCTGCAACTCGCCGGTGGATTGGGAACCGTACACCCCTGCGGCTGAATCAGAACATAGTGGCTATCGGCCGCCGGCGCCGTCAGCAGTACCGCTGAATCCGTCAATCCCGAGCTCCAGACCCCGTTCACAACGTTCTTAAACGAAACAGCTTGGGCACTGATGGAGAATCCCCAAAGCAGGATTCCCAACGTTACACTGCGCATATCTCCTCCGATATATCTCTTTCGGGATATGCCCAATAGTAGCAAGGGACTAGTCACCCAGCCAGCCGATGAATCGCTGGTACTATAGCGGATAAAACCTTAGTACCCTTAGCTTTAATAGGTCTATCGATTACACCCGCCACCAGCGATCGAGTTCCGCCCGCATCTCCCTCACCACTCCCTCTTTTGACCCGGCTAAATCCTTTTGCTCGAATGGATCCGCCACAACATCGAACAGTTCCACCGCCTCTTTCATCCACGGGGCGTTCCCCCGCCCTTCCCACAACTCCAGCTTCCGGTTTGCCAGGTGCGGCACAATCAGCTTGTACTGCTCCCGGATCATCCACCGGTACTTCAGGTTCGCCGCCGGCTTTTCGATATCCACCGACGTATGGATGAAGATACTGCCGAAGATCGAACGCCTCTTCTGACGTGCTGCCGCATTCGTCATATCGATCCCAGGCATCCCGGCCGTTGGGGGTACACCGCAAGGCGGAAGCACGGTGGTCGCAATGTCGATGCTCGAAACCAGGTTCCGCTCATCCCGTTCGGCTTTCACCCTCTTCGGTGACCAGACGATGATGGGCGTCCGAACCCCCGCCTCGTAGGGTGACAACTTCGACCGGCTATCGAACGGCAGGTTCTTCCCCTTCTGCACCCATCCGTTATCTGCCAGGTAAACGACGATGGTGTTCTCCACCAGCGAACGCTTCTCCAGATGCTGGATCAGTTCCCCCACCGTTTCGTCCAGCCACTCGATCATGGCATAGTATTTCGCCACGTCCTCCGGAATGCTGCGCCCGGCGTACTTGGAAAGCAGCCGCTGTGGCGGATTGTGCGGCGTGTGCGGCAAAAACGGCGCATACCACAGGAAAAAGGGATTGCCCTTTTGACGGTCGATGAACTCCAGCACCGGAGCCATGGTCTGCCGCCCAATCTTCAGCCCTTCATCCCCGTGCCTTCCCCCCTTCAACACATCGCCGTGGGTCATGCACTCGGTGAATCCGCCGCACTGGCACTCTCCTTCCCACCACTTCCCCGACTGGTGGCTCGCATAGCCTTGCTTGCCTAACAAGCCCGCAATGGTGTGCGATTCCTGAAACACCTGCACCATGCGCCGCCGGTTCGCCGGATCCTTCGCGTTGCCCGCGGGATCGTTCCCCGTGATGCGATGCTGATGCGGATAGAGGCCCGTCATGATCGATGCCAGGCTCGGCCGGCACAGGCTCGCCGGCACATATCCCCGAGTGAACGTCAGCCCTTCCTGGGCCAGCCGGTCGATGTGCCGCGTGTGCACATCCTTGCTGCCCATGAACCCGTAGTCCGTCCATCCGTGGTCGTCCGATATGATCAGCACGATGTTCGGCCGCCTCGTGGCCCCTTGCAGCACAGCCCCGCTCAGCGCCGAGAGCGCAGTCCTTCTCGATATCTGCATCATTTCACCTGGATCGAATATAGCCCCGTGCGGGCCGTCATGAATAATGTCTTGCCGTCCTTGCCGCCGAAGGCGCAATTCGCCGGCACTTCCGCGGGCCGAATCCTCCCCAGCGCCTTGCCCGCCGGCGAGAACACCCATATTCCCCCCGGCCCCGTCACAAACAGATTCCCTTTCTTGTCCACCTTCATCCCGTCCGGTCCGCCCGGTTCCTTCCGCTCCGTCAAATCCGCAAATACCTTTCCGTTGCCCAGCGAGCCATCGCGCGCCACATCGAATTGCATCCAGATCTTCCGCGCCCCATCCGAGTTCGCCACGTACAGCTTCTTCTCATCCGGCGACAGCGCAATTCCATTCGGCCGGGTCAGTTCCTTGTACTGCACCGACAGCTTTCCATCCTTCAATAGAAACACCCCGTTGAACGGCAGTTCCTTTTGCGGAGATTTGTCCTGCCCATCCAGCCCATAGGGTGGATCCGTGAAATACAGCGCCCCGTCCTTGCGTACGGCGACGTCATTTGGACTGTTCAGCCGCTTCCCCTCAAAACGGTCCGCCAGCACCGTGACCTTTCCATCCTTCTCAATCCGCACCACCTGCCGGTTGCCGTGCTGGCAGATCACCAGCCGCCCCTGCCGGTCCAGCGCCAGCCCGTTCGATCCGAGATTCGCCATGTTCGCCGCCTGGCCGTCGAATCCGCTCGGCTGCCGGTATATAGCCGGCTTGGCATCGCCCGGAGCCCATTTCATGATGGCGTTGGCTGGAATATCGCTGAACAGCAGGTAGCCCGGCTTGGCCACCCAAACCGGGCCTTCCAAAAAGCCCATTCCACCGGCCAGTTTCTCAATCGGAGCATTGGCGTCCACAATCGCATCGAGAGCCGGATCCAACCGTTCCACCTGCGCCAGTGCGCAACTCGTGATTGCCAGCAGTACAGCCGTCTTCATCGGAAACAAGTTTACCTTCTTCGCGGCCCGCTCGGGAGCTTGCGCGGATCGCGCACCGGATACATCAGCGGCCACACCTTCGGTATGCCTTTCTGATATTCCGCGATCGTCTGCCGCAACCGCTGTACCTGCTCCGGATGCGCGCGGGCAACATTCCTGGCCTCCTCGGGATCGGCTTCCACATCGTAGAGTTCCGGCTCCGCCAGGGCTTTATCCCGGCTTCCCACATGTAGTTTCCACCTCCCGTCGCGAACCGTCGTGACGTTGTCCAGGTACACCCAGAAAAACGGCCGTTGCCGCGCGATGGTTCCCTCTCCCGACAGCAGCGGCCAGATATCCTGCCCGTCATACTCCCGGTCGGGTGGCATGGACGCACCGGCCAGCCGCGCCAGCGTCGGAAATATATCGTAGGCAATCGCCGGCTCGTTCACCGTACGGCCCGCCGCGATCTTCCCACGCCACGATGCCATCAGCGGCACACGCACGCCGCCTTCATACGCATCGCGAATCCGGCCTCTCAATCCGCCGGTCTGCCCTCCCGGCGCCATCGGCCCGTTGTCGCTCGAAAAGAAAATCAACGTGCTTTCACGCAATCCCAATTCGTCGATCGCGCGCAGAATCCGTCCCGTCTGCTCATCCATGTGTTCGATCGCATCGTCATAGATGGCCCGGCCTTCGTGCTTGGCCCGCTCGGGCAGGTGGATCGGCGGATGCGGAATCGTGTGGCTCAAATACAAGAAGAACGGCCCGCCACGCGCGGCGCGCAGAAACGCGATCGCCTCATCCGCGTAGCGCTGGGTGATGCTTGCCACGTTCTCCCCACCCAGATCCTCGATGATTTCCCGGTCCCGGTACAAATGCGCGGGCAGCATATCCATGCTGTACGGCATGCCGAAGTACCCGTCGAATCCGTGATCCACGGCCAAGTGCGGCCGCTTGTCCCCCAAATGCCACTTCCCGATCGCCATCGTTCGATACCCCTGCTTTTTCAGCAGCGCGGCAATGGTGATCTCATCGGCCGGCAGTCCCGTCGGACTGTCCGGCCGCAGCACATCCACAATTCCGTTGCGGAACGGCTGTCTCCCCGTCAGCAACGCCGCGCGCGATGGACTGCATACCGTGTGCGCCACATAATACTCGGTGAATCGCACCCCGCTGCGCGCCAGTGCATCGATGTGCGGCGTCTGCACCCGCGTGCTGCCGTAACAACCCAGATCCTGATACGCCAGATTATCCGCCCAGATCCACACAATATTGGGCTTCCGCTGTCGCGCCGCCTGCAACAGCGGCAGCGCCGTGAATTGCCTTCGTGTCATAGCTTCGCCAAGGGAAACGGCCCTCGTACCTCTTCCAGTTCCACTCCCGTTCGCAACACCTGCTCGTCTGCAAACGGCCGTCCCACCAACTGCACACCCACCGGCAAGCCCCCATCCGTCATGCCGCACGGCAGAACCAGCGCCGGGAACCCGAGCAGATTCCACATCGTCGCCGGAGCCATCGCCGCAAACATCCCAATCGAATGCTCCCCCACCGCAAACCGCCTTTGCCGGTGCTCGAACGCGGCAATCGAACAGGGTGGCATCAACAACACGGGAAATCGTTCCATCTGCTCTAACGCAAGCCGGCGCAACCGCTCCCGCTCGGCGTAGGCCGCAATGATCGCACGACCTTCCACCGGTGGCGCCTCACGCAGATTCTCCGTCGCGGTCCAGTGCGCCTCTCCCTCGCGCCCGGCCAGCAACCCCCGCAACATCATTCCCCCAATCTCCGCGAAAAAGAACGCCCACTGGTTCGGCGCGCGCTCCAAGCCTTGCAAAGGGAATTCCTCCACCTCGTATCCGGCATCGCGCAACAACGCCGCCGCGCGGTCCACCGCGCCCGCGATCGCCGCATCCACCGGCACCTGGTAAAACCGCCGCATCACGCCAATCCGCGGCTTCCGCCCCACCGCATCCTCACCCGCCCCCACACTGAAAGAATCGCGCGCATCCGCACCCTGCATCGCCGAAAACAGCAATGCCACATCCGCCACCGTCCGCGCCATCGGCCCCGGTGCGCTCATCATCCCCGCCGGCCCGCTTGCCTCCGGATACTGTCCGAATCCACTGATACGCCGGTGCGTCGGCTTGAACCCGGCAATTCCGCAAAAATGCGCCGGAATCCGGATGGAGCCGCCGCCGTCGCTGCCTACTCCGCCCGCCGAACAGCAGGCAGCAATCGCGGCCGCTTCTCCGCCACTCGATCCCCCCGCCGTTCTGCCTGCATCCCACGGATTCACCGTCCGCCCCGTCACGAAGTTGTCCGTCTCATAGCTGGAAACCAGTTCGGGCACGTTCGTCTTGCCCAGAACGATCGCCCCAGCCGCCCGCAACTTCGCCACCGCCGTGGCATCGGACTCCGCGATGTGCCCCGCACGGTCCGCGCATCCGCATCGCGTCGCCCACCCAGCCACATCGAAGCTGTCTTTGATCGTCACCGGCACACCCGCCAGCGGACCTTCCCCCACCTCCCGCGACGCCCGCAAAGCCTCCTCCGCCCGCACCTCCACAAAGGCGTTCAATTTTCCATTCACTTCCTCCACGCGCCGCAAGTGCGCTTCCACTAATTCCCGCGCACTCACTTCGCCACGGCGCACCCGCGCCGCCATCTCCCGCATTGTCCAATCCGTGGCCACCTACTGAGGCTACAACACTGCGCCATACAACACGAAGGGCGGACCCGTCTTCCGGATCCGCCCTTCGCATCGGTAGGAAACGCGTCTTTCGGCTAGAAGTAATACTTCAGGCCGAACTGGATGTTGCGGGGGTTCTGCACCTGCGCGCCAATTGCCCCGAATGTCGCCGGCGTCCCGATGTTCAGTCCCGGAGGCGCCCAGCTCACGTGATTCAGTGCGTTGAACATCTCCACCCGGAAATCGAGATACTGGCGCTCGGTCACGCTGAACTTCTTCCCAATCGAGAAATCGAAGTTGAAGAAGCTCGGTCCGTTCTCCGTGCCGATGCTCGCATTCCCGAAGGAGCCGTCAGCAGGTTGGCCGTAGGCGCAGCGGCCATCGTCCACTCCGCCGGCGCAGAACGGAGAAGTCGTCCGGTCCAGGCCGAAGAAGTTGTCGATGTTTCGCGCCGACTCGTTGATTTGCAAGGGCCGGTAATAGTTGGCCCGCACGTTGCCGCGAACGGCCTGCCCCGTGCGATCCAATGCACGCACGGTCAGCGGCAGGCCGCTGCGCGTCATCATCGTGTAGTTCACACTCCAGCCGCCGAGCACCAGATCCGCGGCACGCCCGGAGCTGTTGCCGAACTTCTGGCCCTTCCCGAACGGGATCTCCCAGTTGCCGCCGATCGTGAAATTGTGCCGCATATCGAAGAAGGCCCGGCCACGGTTCGACCGGCGGTCGTAAGCGTTCTGCCAGTAGGCGCCTTCGCTCGAGGTGAAGCCGCTGCCGTAGTAACCCAGGTTGTCCGTCAGCGTCTTGCCCCATGTGTACGCCGCGATGAAATCGAGCCCGTTCTTCAACCGGCGCCGCGCCGTCACTTGCAGCGAATGGTAGTCCATCGTCGCCGACGATTCCGTCCGCGCGATGTTCCCCAGATTCGGCAACAGGTTGTAGAGCGGCCGCCGCACGTTCAGGTTCGTCCACGTCGAGAACGGCCCTACGCCCGGCAGCGGCTGATTGGCCTCCACCGGAGCTACCAGGTGCGTTCCTTTCTGCCCGACGTAGCCCGCCGACACCGATGTCGCCTCGTCCAGTTGGTACTCCAAGGTGAAGTTCAACTGCGACGTCGTTTGCGGCCGGAGGTCCAGATCCCACGCGCGGCCCTGGAGCTGCGGCACGATCACACCCGCCGGACGCGGCATGTTCAAGGCGATATTCGCCGTCACCACGTCCGCAAAGCCCGATGTGATCGTTCCCGGAACCCGTGGGTCGTAAGCGAAATCCGTCTCGACGAAGAACGGAGGATTCAGCGGGAGACGCAGATTCGCTCCCGTCCCTTCCATGAAGCTCTGGTAGGCCGCGCCGGCGCGCACCACCAGCTTGTTGTTAAAGCCGCCCGGCGTCCAGGCGAATCCGACACGGGGCATGAACTGTTTGTTGTAGCCGCGATACAGCGCCCGTCCAAATTCTCCCGATCCCGGCGTGATCAACTGGCCCGTGAACGTATTCACGTTCACCTGCCGGTCTTTCACTTCGTAAATCGGCTGCATGTACTCCCAGCGCAAACCCAGGTTCAGCGTGAACGTCGAGGTGATTTTTACGTCATCCTGGAAGAACAGCGCCGGACGCCAGAAGCGGTGTCCCCACGTTCCCGTGGCCGCGCCACGTCCCTTGCTGTTGAGCGCATCCAGCAGGAAGTCGGCATAGTCCAGACCCGTATATGTTCCGTTGTAGCGGAACAGGCCAAGCACGCCATTGTTCCCTGAGTAGTACCGGTTCTGCTGATAGCGCATCAACTGGCCGCCCATCTTCAACAGATGCCGTCCAGCCTGCCATGTCAGGTTGTCGTAATAGATGAATTTGTTGTCGCCCGTGTTCGATTGCACGCCCGATGCCCCGATGCCGGTCAGTCCGCCGCCAATCGCGATCGAACTCAATCCGGCAATCGGCTGCCCGCCCGGAATCCCGAACTTCTGGTTCCCGTCCAGGCCAAGCTGCCCGCTCCAATCGAGCGTCAAATCCTTGATCACGATTCGGGAAAACGCAAACCGCGCTTCGTTTACCACCGATGCGCTCATCGTCCGCGTCCAGTTCAGAACCGCCGATTGCGTCGGTCCGCTTTGGCCCGACGTCATATTCACCGGAAGCGCCGCTCGGCTGCCCGCCGATTCGTAGCTGCCGATCGACCAGCGGCCCATCAAGTTGTCCTTGCTCGACAGGCGGTAGTCAATCTTGACGTCGCCCTGATGGTTGTCCTGTTTCGATGCCGATGAACTTCCGTAGTTCCCGCTCACCTGCTGCGGCCCCGCCCCTGCCTGATTCGGCAGCGGGTACAGCGTTGGATTCGAGAACAGGAACCGCGCCACCGGGCTGAACCGCGACACCGGTATCTGCTTGTTTGGGAACGGTTGCCCGTTCGTCGGATCCACAATATTGTTCGGGAAGGAGCTCAGGTTCCCGCTCCGCCACGTCTGCGGAGCCACGCTTGCCGCGGCCGGCCCGCTGATCCGCTGCATGGTTCCTTCATAGTCCACAAAGAAAAACAAAGCGTTCTTCTTAATCGGCCCACCCAGTGTTCCGCCGAAAATATTCCGCTTAAAACCCGTCCGGGTCGCCGTCGACGCGTTTCGGTTCCGGAAGAAACCGTTCGCGTCCAACTTGTTGTTCCGCAGAAATTCGAACACGTTTCCGTGAAACTCGTTCGTGCCGCTCTTCATTTGCAGCATCACCGTCGCTCCGCCGGCGTTGCCGAACTCGGCTGCCGCGTTGCCCGTCAGCACCTTCACTTCTTCCAGTGCGTCCACGTTCGGCGAATACCCGACACGGTTGTCGATCGAGTCATTCACATCCACGCCATCCAGCATGAAGTTGTTCGTCTGCTCGCGGTTCCCGTTCACGTACGGACGGGCTCCAAACCGCGAGTTCATGCCCGAAGGATTCGGGCTCACCGCGCCAGGGATCAACAACGTCAATGAGACGAAGTTCCGCCCGTTCAATGGCAGCGACGTCAATTTTTGCGAGTTAATCGTGTCGCCCGTCTGCGTCGATTCCGTTTGCAGCACCGGCGCCACGTCCGTCACCTCCACCAGTTGCGTCGTCTCGCCCAGTTCCAACTTCACGTCCACGCGGGCCGTCTGATTCACTTCAATCCGGAACGGTCCCACCTGTGATTTCTTGAAACCGGCCATCTCCACAACGATGTTGTAGTTGCCAACCGGCAGGAATGGAATCGTGTACAAGCCGGCCGCGTTCGTTGCGCTCGGAAAGGAAACGTTCGTTCCCGTATTGACCGCAGTCACTTTGGCTTCTGGCACCGCGGCTCCTTGAGGATCGGTCACGATGCCCGTAATCGTCGCCGTAATCGTCTGCGCCGGCGCCAGCATGGCAAATGCCAATAGGCCCAGCAGCAGCATCGAAAACATCTTTCGCATGCAATGTTCTCCCTTTGTTTTGGTTAAGAACTGAAATTCGGAGAGTGCCGCCATCATTTGCCTGACAGTTCGAACTACTCTCATGGGACTAACCTCTACCGATCAGTCTAGCAGGAATTTTGGCAGTCTATAAACTAACTCCTGTAACACGGTGAACGCACCCCGCCTGCGCTACTTTATAAGGAGTGTCTCCCAGTAAGCACATCCTTCTCGCCGATCTCCCATTACACTCGCGCACCCCGCCGGAGTGGGGCTGCGCAGTTCTTGCCGATCCCATCGCCCTCCTCATCGATCACGCCTTCCTCGAAAAGAAAGCCGCCAACAACGCCATGGACATGATGACCCGCTGGCCCGGCGAATGGCTCCCCGGCTGGGTCGAAACCATGACCAACGTCGCCCGCGATGAAGCCGCCCACCTCGCCCAGGTCACCCGCATCCTCACTCGCCGCGGCGGCCGCCTCTGCCGCATTCACAAAAATCCCTACGCCAACGCCCTCCGCGCCATGGTCCGCAAGGGCGAAATCGGCGACACCCTCGACCGCCTCCTCGTCTCCGCCATGATCGAACTCCGCTCCTGCGAGCGCTTCTCCGTCCTCGCCGCCACTTCCCAGGACCCCGAACTCGCCGCCTTCTACAACGCCCTTTACTCCTCCGAACTCGGCCACTATAAAGTCTTCCTCAAACTCGCCCAGAAAGGAGCCGGCAAAGCCCAAGCCGATGCCCGCTGGCGGGAAATGCTCGAAGCCGAGGCCCGCATCATCGCCGCACAACCCCCCGGCCCCCGCATCCATTCCGGCTATTAGCGCTCCGCCGCGTCTCCCGCGTCCTTAAACACCTCTTCCCGGATGATCCGGTCCGTCGCCTCCGCCAGATACTCCTCCAGCGCCTTGTGGATCTGCTGAAACTCCGGCCACAGCGTTTGCACCAAAAAACTCTGCGGAGCCTGCACCATGATCGTCGTGAAGCGCTGCCGCTTATAGCGGTACGGCCGCAGTCCGTAGCGCTTGCACAACGCCACAAACAGCTTCCGCGACCATTCATCGGCCACCGTGAACTTCATCTCGATGGGCCGCTCGACACGCTCCGTCGCCCGCAGCCGCTTGCGGATCCGCTCCATCGCCGCGAACGCCGCCACCCGCTCCCCATCCGTTGTCGCACCCGCAAACAGCGCCTCAATGCGCCGCAGTTTCTGCCGCAGTTCCTCTTCCAGCGTCATCTTATTGGAGCACCCGCTTTCGTTCCGCTTCGCTCATCTTCTCCGCCGCATAGCGCAGCAGCAACCGCGAAGTCCGCTTCTTCCACTTCTCCAAAAACTCCACCACCGCCTTGGGCTGCCTGGCATGCGTCTCCTTCAGCAGCCACCCCACTCCCTTCTGCACCATCTCATCCCGGTCCTCCATCAGCCGCTCCGCCACTTCCAGAATCGTCTCCAGATGCTCTCCCCGCCGCCCTGCCTTCACCAGGCTCACCGCCGCCGCCCGCCGCTTCCACCGGTTCTTCGATCCCGTCCATCCCACCAACTCCCGCGCCAACTCCGGCTCGTTGCGAATCGCCGCCTCCGTCAGCAAAGTGCAAGCCGAATCCGTGTGCGCCCAATTTGAAACATATTTATCAATCCATGTTTCAAACAATCGGAACTCGCACCGTCCGCACTGCTTCCCGAACCGCGCATACAATACAGCCGCCAGTCCGCCGCTCTCCAGTTTCCCCGTCCGCCACAATGCCGTGCATAGCTTGTTGCGCTCCGCCGCCGGCCAGGCTTTCACCTCCCCGTACAATTCCCTCGCCAAGGCGCGAATCCGCGGCGCCCCCACTCCATACGGATCCACCGGCTCTCGAAAAAACCGCCGCGCCGACCGTATCCCCTCCTCCGAACCCCATGCGCCGAGCCGCCCATCGATCCGCGCCAGCATCTCTTCGACGTGACCCATCCTTTCTAAGATAAACTGCCAGTCATGGTCCCTCCAATTCTCGGCAATCCGCCGCGGATCGGCAGTCTGCTGATCAAACCAGCCAGCGCGCTCTGTAATCTCGATTGTTCCTACTGCTTCTACCTCGACCGCGCCACGGATCCCTACCAGGCCCTCCCCCACCGCACGATGACCCTCGAAACCCTCGAACGCATGGTCCAAACCTTCCTCGCCTACACCTACCCCAACAGCGTGTTCGCCTTCCAGGGCGGCGAACCCACCCTCGCCGGACTCCCCTTCTTCCGCAAACTCGTCGAGTTCGAAACCCACTACGGCCGCCCCGGCCACAACATCTCCAACGCGCTCCAAACCAACGGCATGTTGATCGACGACGAGTGGTGCAAGCTCTTCAAGGACTACAACTGGTTAATCGGAATCTCCATGGACGGCCCCCAGGAAATCCACGACACCTACCGTGTCAACAAAGCCGGCCACCCCACCTGGAAGCGTGTCATGCAGTCCATTGAGACCATGCAGAAGCACCAGGTCGAGTTCAACGTCCTCTGCGTCGTCAATCAAGTCAACGTCACGCGCCCGCGCGAAATTTACGAGTTCTTCCGCAAACTCGGCATCGACAACGTGCAATACATTCCCCTTTCCGAATTCGACGGCCATGGCAATCGCCTGCCCTACACCATCACCTCCGAGGAATACGGCAAGTTCCTCTGCGAAACCTTCGACCTCTGGTGGCCCGAGCGCCGCACCATGCGCATCCGCTTCTTCGACAATCTCGCCGAAGCCCTCGCCGGACAAAAACCCGGCTCCTGCACCATGCATGAGACCTGCGACAGCTACGCCGTGGTCGAATACAACGGCGACGTCTACCCCTGCGACTTCTTCGTCGAAAAAACCTGGAAGCTCGGCAACCTCATGCACAACACCTGGGACCAGATGGCCCGCAACCCCCGCCGCTTCCAGTTTGCCCACAACAAAGCCATCGGCCACCCCGTCTGCTCCAAGTGCCAGTGGGAAGCCCTCTGCCACGGCGGCTGCCCCAAATCCCGCCACGCCCCGCACAACCGCTTCGAAGACCTCGACTACTTCTGCACCGCCTACAAGATGGTCTTCGCCAAAACCGTCGAGCCGCTCCGCCAGGACGTCCGCCGCCTCCTCGGCAGATAGGTGAGAAATGAAACCTGACCGCTTCTTCTACACAGGTGCTGCCGCCCTATTCCTCATTCTGATCCTCCTCGGCTTCCAACAGTACATCTTCGCGGGCAAGCACGTTGGCGGAAGTCCTATCGATGCGCATATGGTGGCGACGGTGGCGGTCCACAGCGCATCGGTCTTCGCCTGGTACGTGCTGTTCTTCGTCCAGTCTCTCCTCATTTCCACGCAGAACCGGCGCCTACACTTGAAACTCGGATGGAGCGTCCTCGCCGTTGCCTCAATGATCGCGGTCACCGGGCCGCTCGTGGCCATCCACTCCACACGCTCCTCCTCCTTTGGCGTGGCCGTTTTCGACTGGCCCGGCCCGCAGTTCCTGTTGATCATGCTGACCGAGATTCTGCTCTTCCTGACCTTCGTTGCCATCGGAGTGCTTTATCGCAAGCGTCCCCGCGTCCACCGCCCCATGATGATGTTGGCAAGCCTGGCGATGATCTCCGGAGCCACTGGCCGTATAGATTGGATCAATTCGATCTTCGGCTTCCACACATGGACAGCCTTGTTCGGACCTGTCGTCGCCCTTGGAGCCCTGCTGCTCCTCGTGCGCTCGCTCATCACCCGGCGCCTCGACCGCGAGTTTGCCTTCGGCTATGCCGCCCTCGCTTTGGTGAGCGTCGTGGCCGCAAGGATGGCTGCCACCGGCACGTGGCTCAACTGGGCGGCAATCATCTTGCGGTTCTGACCAGACTCCCGAAACGCCATCGATAACGGCCGCATCCCACCTCAGCCTATTCCCCAACCACGAACAACCGCCCGTCGTTCATTGTATAAATCCGCCCGTCCGGCCCAATCGACAGCGGAGTATACGCCGCCCCCAGCGCCAGGTTCAAAAAGAGCCGCCCCACTTCCTTGCCTCCTTGCCCGATCACATACAGATTCCCATCCTCGCTGTTGGCATACACATTCCCCAGCGCATCCACCGCCGGTGCATTGATGCACCACTCGAATCCCCCCGGCGCCGCTGGCACGCACGACAAACTCCCATCCGCGCGCCGAAAACATTCCTGTGGATTCGTGTTTTGGAACCGCCACTCCACCTTCAAGTCCTGGTTGAGCTGTGTAATGTAATACGGCCCGTTCGCACGGCTTGGACAAAACCGCGGATCGAAACAATACGACCCGACCGGATAGTTGTTTTCCTTGATCACCACGTGCCATCCATCGCTCCGCGTAAACACCGCCGGCGTCGTGTCCCACCCGAAATCGTGTGCCGCCCGAAACTCTCCCGCCGCCGAAAAGTGGAACAGATGCCCGCGCAGAAAGTTGTACGTCGTGAACGCCCCGTACAGCACCCCGCCGTCCGGAGTCACCACCGGAGACGAAGTCGACAAGTCCGATACCTGCCCCGCCGGCAATTCGTTCGTAGCCGGATCGAACCCGTTCGCCGGAGTCCCCGCCCGGCAACCGCCCGCGCCTCCCACCGGCAGTCCCACGCCACAGCCATCGCGCAAATGGCCGCGCAACGATGCGGTCCATTTCACCGTCAAATCCGGATTCACCGCGATCACGTACGAATACCGCGCCCCCGCCGCCGAATGCCCCCGGCTCACCGTATACACCGTCCCATCCGGAGCCACCGCCGGAGCGATATTCACACCCGGCCTTTGGCTCAAACAAGGCACACTCGCCGGAACGGCATCCGGCGATGGCGGCCACGGTAGTTGTTCATTCCCGAACGTCCCCCGGCATGTCACCGGTGCGTCCGCCACCAGAGTCTTGTAACTCACCATGCTCGCCTCGCCGCGCCGGTTGATCTTCACCAGCCACGCCCCCTGTACATCCGTTCCGCGCCGCGTCCCCCAAGGATCGTCCGGATCGAGTTGCAGCACGTTGTAGTAAAGGTTCCCGCGGTCGTCCAGCGTCAGCGGACCCGCCACATACTTGTTCGCATCCACCTCCGCGCCGAACGGCTGGATCCGCCGGACCATTCTCCCGTTGCCCCGCCGGATCAGAATCACATCGCCACCCGCCGCCGGCATCGCCACATACCGCTCCGACACCACCCCATGAAACACAGGCTCCCACCGCAGCACGCCCGCATTCGGCGCCGGCTTCCAGTCCGATTCGTACGTCCACCGTTCCCGCAGCTCATCGCCCACCCACCGCAGTTGCTTCATCCCCCACGTCTGCGTATCCCACGCCGCGAATCCGCATGGCGCCGGAAACCCCGATCCCGCCGGCTGGCACGGCACATACCGGCCGCCTTTCACCGCCAGATATACATCGCGCCCGTCCACCAGCGCCGGCTGGTAATGCGCAAACAGATCGCCCCCGCCCTCGGCCTGAATCAACTGCGACCACGGATCGTGCACCGCTTCCGCCAGCAGCCGCACCGGACTCTGCCCCACCACGCGCACCGTTCCGCTGTGCTGCGCGTTCATTCCCCATTGCATCCAGTTCTGCGCCTGCACCAGGCCCGCGCCCATCATCGCCAACGGAACCCATCGCAACATCCTCCCAGTATGCCAGCCCACGCCCGCCGCGCAACCCGCCTCCCGAACCCAAACATTTCAACTTTTTTTGTTCCAAACAAAAAAATGCTTGAATGTTTTATACGCTTCTGCCACAATGCGTAAAACGCCAGCAGTTGTGTTGTACCGAATGCGTCGACTTCGCCAGTCCGAGTGCTTCCGCCGCAGCCGCCGGGACTCCTGTCTCCTGCGGCTTTTGTGTTTCCAGCCAACTGGCGCTTCCGGCGACTTCTACCCGCCGCTGTGTCCGGCGTTTTGCACAACGGCCCTTCCGGGTCCGAAGACACAATAGGAGAAAATTTGTGTTACGGGAAAAAGGCACTGTGAAATGGTTCAACTCAGCCAAAGGGTACGGCTTTATCCAGCGGCATACCGGTGAAGATGTATTCGTTCACCACTCGACGATTCAAATGTCCGGGTATCGCACCCTGAACAACGGAGCCACCGTGGAGTTCGAAGTACGGGAGGGCCCCAAAGGCCTCCACGCCGAGAACGTCATCGCAAACTAACAAATCCAGCCGCCCGCCACACGCCGTCCGAATCCGAGAGCGGATCAGCGGTGGCGGGCTTTTCACCCACTCCGCCTGCGTGCATTCCCCCACAATCCCTACCGCCGGTCCACTTCGCTTCCCGCCAGCAGGTATGCCCCGGTCCCCCAAGTCTCCGTCCCCGCCCGCAGTTTCCGGTAATACTCCCGCCCCTTCGGCACCGTCCCCGCCGATACCCCCGTCACCAGTCCGTCCTTCACATACCGCTCATTCACCGCCTTCCACGCCTTCATCGCCATTTCTGCTTTCGACGCCGGCAGTGCCCCCAGCCGCACCAATTTCAACACTCCATACACCACCATCGATGTCGCTGAACACTCCGGATAACTCGACGCATCGTCCATCACCGTGTGCCACAATCCATCCCTGTCCTGCGTCTTCTCCAAACCGCGCATCAGGCCATCCAGCACTTTCTTCAGCTCCGCGTCCTTGCCGCCGCCCTGCGCCTCCATCGTATCGGCAATCGACATCGTCACCCACCCGTTCCCACGCCCCCATGGCCCCGGCGTTCGCTGCCCCGTCTGCCAATCCCACATGTGATAAAACAGCCCGCTCTCCCTGTCCTGCAAGTGCTTGGCATAAATCTTGATCTGCGCCGCCGAATCAGCCACGTAATCCTTCCGTCCACGCACCCGTCCCAACTCCGACAACAGCGGACACGCCATGTACAGCGTATCCACCCAAAGCTGATGGCTCCCTTTCCAATGCCCCAATCCACCCTCCGGACTCCGCTCCGCCTGCTTCGCGATAAACTCCGCCGTCGCCTCGGCGATCTCCAGATACCGCGCTTTCGGCGCAGCCTCATGCAACAGCAGAATCGCCGTCGCTGGACTCCAGTGCCCGCAATACGCCGAATGCTCGCCGCCCCATGGTTTCTCCAGGATGTTCAGCAATTCACGCGTATCTTTCCCTTCGTACAACGCAGTCCATCGCCGCATCCAATCCAGGTACTTTCCGTCCTTCGTCCGCTCATACGTCTTCATCAATCCGATCTGCTGCACCCCTTCGCCCCAGTTATAGGCAAACGTTTCCGGCGGCAGTGTCACCAACCGGTCCGCCACGGAGATCCACTTCTCGCGATACCGGTCCTCGGCCGGCAACATGCTCGAAGACACGGCCAGCGAAAACACCACAAAGCGCAGCATAAGGCAGCTACGCTTGCACGTCGGCTGCCAATGCTCCAAGCTGTTATCAGTGGAGCCATGGCCATTCACGTGCAATATTACAGTCGACCCTGTCTCTGAATGACATACATGCCCAGCTACATCGCACGTTGCCTGCCCCTGCTCGCGATAGCCGCCGTCTCCGCCGCCGCCGAGCCCCAACCCCATCAACTCTTCGTATGCGGCATGGAGTCGAAAGGCTACGTCGTCGGCGCCAAACTCCCGCCCAGCGGCCTCTTCCTCCACCGCCCACCCACATTCCAACAACTCGGCTTCAATCACCCCGCCATCAACGCCGCCACCTACAACCCGCAAAATCCCCAGATCCTCTACCTCGCCGCCGGCAACGGCTGCATCCGCTCCACCGACTCCGGCAAGACTTGGCGTATTCTCACCGGTTGGCAGATGACCGAAGTGCAGGATGTCGCCCTCGACTCCCGCAACCCCGCACATATCCTCATCGCTCTCCCCGACGGCATCGGCTTCAGCGAGGACGGCGGACGTACCTGGTCCCACCGCGACAATGGCATCGCCCGCAAGTTCGTGCAATCCGTCGCCGCCGACCGCACCCGCGCGCGCCGCTTCCTCGCCGGCGCCGAACAAGGCATCTTCCTCACCGAAGACAGCGGCCGGCACTGGATTCGCACCGGCGCCGCCGGCGCCATGATCACCCACATCGAGCAATCCCCCGCAACACCCAGCCTCTGGATGGCCACCGCCGAACGCGGCGGTCTATTCCTCTCCACCGACAACGCCCGCTCATTCGCCGCTGTCCCCGGCATCCCCCAAGACCACGCCCTCTACAACGTTTCGCTCCATCCCACGAATCCGAACCTCGCCGCCGTCTGCGGCTGGCATCTCGGCATCCGCATCACGCAGGACGGCGGAAAAACGTGGCTTCACCGCTCCACGGGCCTACCCTCGGAAAAAATCTGGCGCGTCGCCTTCGATCCCTCCCACACCTCCCGCCTCTGGGCCAGCGTCCACGAAGAAGCCGTCTTCTACTCCGATGACCTCGGCGTCACCTGGATCCGCGCCGGCCTCAACGGCTCCATCGTCCGCGACTTCGTCTTCGTCCCGGAGGCCCGCCCATGATCGCCTTTCTGCTGCTCTTCCTCTCGGCCCCCGCCGCCGCGCAGGACTTCGATGCCCGCGTCCGCCGCATCATCGAAACCAATGCCCAGGGCAACACCGGCTATCAGCACATCGCGGCACGGCTCTGGCTCCGCCAACAACCCGAATGGGCCTCGCAAAAACTCATCGAACTGCTAAAACAACCACAGGGCGACATGTTTTGGATGTTCCCCGTCACCGCCGTCGCTTATCTCGATCGCGGCCAGCTCACACAGGAAGCCCGCAAAGCACTGCGCGAGACCTGGCGCACCTACATGCCCTATCGCGGCGACACCGAAAACCACTGGCTGCTCTACTACACCTGCCTCTATCTGATGGCCCAACTCTATCCCGATCAGCCCGGCGAAACTTGGTACACCGGCAAATCCTCGCGGGAGAATTTCGAGGAAGCCCGCGACTACCTCTACAGTTGGATGGACCTCACCGTAACCAAAGGCCAAGGCGAATACGACTGCACCCACTACATCGGAGTCTATCTCCTCCCGCTCTCCTATCTCGCCGCCTGGGCCGAAGACCCCCAAATGCGATCCCTTGCCAGACGCATGCTCGATTGGATCATCGCCGACTTCGCCGCTGAAAGCCTCAACGGCATCTACGTCGGCGCGCATGCCCGCACCGACGACGTGCAGGTCCGCGAGAAATGGAACGGCGTTTCCTCGGACTTCGCCTGGCTCCTCTTCCATCAGGGTTACCCGCTCCCCGGCTTCAGCTACTATGCGTTCTTCTACGCCGTGGCCTCAGCCTATCGGCCGCCGGCCATCATCCAGCGCATCGCCACCGATCGCTCCCAACCCTACGTGCACCGCGAACGCAAGCGCACCCGCAACCGCTGGCGCTTCACCGATGAGCGCCATGCCCCCGTCTACAAAACCACCTTCCTCCATCGCGACTACGCCGTCAGTTCCGATCAGGGCGGTATCCTGCAACCCATTCAGCAGCACTCCTGGGATGTGACCTGGGCCCTCCCCGATCCGCGCGGCATCTCCAACACCATCTTCTCCCTGCATCCCTATTCCTCGCCCTACGAACTCCAGATGTACTTCCCCGGCCTTCCCGACTTCATCACCGAAGCTGTCGTGCGCTCGAAAAAGACCTACGATTCGCCCGACAAGTTCCTCGGAGGCTCGCCCTTCGAACAGATCGTTCAGGACCGGGACACCGTCATCGCCCTCTACAATATCCCGCCCGGCACACGATTCCCGCACATCAACGGCTTCTTCCCGGACGGACTGAAGCATTTCGAAGAACACCCCTCCGGCTGGATCTTCGTCCGTGGCGGCAACGCCTTCATCGCCTATCGCCCGCTTGCTCCCTACGAATGGAAGCCACTCGAAGGAGGCCGCCGCCTCTATTCGCCGCACCGGAAAAACGGCGCCATTCTCCAAGCCGCCTCCGCCTCCGAGTTCCCGGACATCGCAGCCTTCCGCAACGCCATCCTCGCCTTGCCGCTGAAGGTCGCCATGGACCCTGTCCCCTCGGTTGAGTTCCGCACCCTCCGCGGTGCACAGCTTTCCTTCACCTACGGCAACCCGCCCGATCGCCGGGCGTGGAAAATGTTCGAAGGCCCATTCCTCAATTCCGAATACGGCAGCCGGCTGCTGACGCTCACCCATGGCGGCGAGCGTCTCGAGATCGATTTCCGCCGGGAACTGCCGAAATCGGACCCTTCGGCGGACGCCCCCAAATGAGAATCGAGACATTCATCGAAATGCGCCGCGCCTTCCTGCTCGGCCGTTAGTTCCATTTGCCTTTCCATTCTTTCCAGGCAGGCCACGCCGACAGAATGTGCCGCGGGTTCCTTTTCCGCGTCTCGATCCAGTCCATCAATTCCGCCGTCCGCCCCTTCGTGATCCCATCCAAGGAACTGTTCTTCTGCTGGAAGACCACCTGGAACAACCCCCGGTCGACATCCTTCCACGCTTCCTCGCATCGAAGGGCGAAGCGATGGTAGATATTGGGCGCGTTCCCATTCTCGTAATAGCGCATCAAGTTGACCAGATGCCCCCGGGCATTTGCTTTGAATAGAGCATTCAGGTCCGCCCCCGGAGTGAACAGAAACTCCTTGACCCGCTCGGCATCGATATAGCGATAGTCAATGGTGCCCAGATCCAGCATCTCCACAAACTTCACGAAGCTCTTGCGATCGTCCGGGTGCATGAAGTGAACGAACTGAAGATCCTTCGGAAGAATGGGATTGCGGAGATCCTCGGCCAGTTGCTCCAGCCACTTCTGTACCTTCACCTCGATGGGGATGTGCACTTTCGGCGCCGGATTCGGCTTCGGGACGCTCAGACCCGTCTGCATCGCCAGCAGGGTCTCCGTCTTCACCCCCACCCAACCGTCGGCGTGGAGCAGTCCGCTCTTCGACTTCTGGTACTCCTTGACCGCTTTCGCCAGATCCTCGGTGTGGCCGGCGCCCAGCACCAAGCCCGGCTTGTTCATCGCTTTCGCCAGCGCCTGGCGGATCCACTTGTTGTACTCCGGATGGATGTGGTTGTTCTTGATCAGCGCGTTGTAGGTCTTCTCGTCCACAACGCCGTTCGCCTTGCCCACGTAGTTTTCTTGAAACGACTTTACCGCCAACTTGTATTCGCTGTAGACTTCGTGGCTTTCGTGGGTAATCGGAAACTGGATTCCCGGGACACGGTTCAGTGCCTGTTGCGCCCAGGTATGAAACTCAGCGGGGGAAACTTGAAGCATGGGTCGGGTTCCTCTCTCACCCGGCACATGTGCGAACGGGAGAGAGAAACCGCCATCGCCCCGCTATTTTTTTCGAGCCGTTCCGTGATTCAGCCAGAAGTCGAGCCGCGGCGCTTCCCACGTGTAGGGCTTGTTTACGATATCCAGATCCCCGTCGCCGTCCACATCCGCCAGTTGCCCTTCGTGCCATCCATGGCCCTTCACCAGCACCGTCTCCCGAAACGACCCGCGCCCGTCCCCATACAGAATCCATGCCGCCGCACCCGGATGATCGGGCTGCTCCCCACGTCCCCATTTGGCCATCTCCGCCGCGAAGATATCCAGATTGCCGTCGCCATCCACATCGCCCACATCGAGCGTATGCCCGTGCGTCATCGGCTGCCTCAGCAGATCGCGGCCCTTCCAGCAGGAAGCATCCCGCGCATCCCCATCGCACTCATAGAACCGCAACGGCCCGCTGCCATCGCCAGGCCCGATCACCACCTGCGCATTCTTCCCCTTGCGAAAATGCCCGGCCTTGATACGCCCGCCGATGGTCCCGATTCGCGTCGCACGAAACTTGCCGCCGCCTTCATGGCGGAACCATGCATTGCCGGCCAGCACGTCCATCCGCCCGTCGCCATCCACATCGAACGCATGTACGCCTTCGGCATACTTCGCCGCGTTGTCCACATCCTCGCCAGCCTGCCCGCTGAAGATCGCCTGCCGCGGCCACCCTTCGCTGGTGCGCGGATTCGCGGGCACCGGAGCCAAAAACAGAGTCTTCGCTTTCTGATTCCAGAAAATCAACTGCGGCTTGCCCGTGCCCAGCACGTCAGCGAAGGCCTGGTCATGATGCTGATTCGCCCCGTCGTTCTTAATCGTATGCCGCTTCCACGAAACACCGGCTTCGAACTGCGGATACGGATTCTCCCACCACCAAAGGTTCCGGTCCCCGCCGTCGCCGCCGAATACGATGTCGTTGTCCCCATCGTTGTCGATGTCGAACGCCGCCCCACCCGCCTCCAGCCGCAGAAACTCACTCTCGATCACCTGCCGCTTCCAGCCCGTGCCCTCACGCGAGATCCAGACCAGTGCCGGAGCGTGTACCCGATAGCCGATCACCAGATCCGCCCCGGGCTTGCCATCCAGTTCCGTCACCAGCAACCCTGTCTGCTGATTCGATCCGCCCGGGTTCGGCACTTCTCCTGTCGTGCTCGAAACATGCACCCAACGGATCAGCAGCAGGGCGAACACCAGAGGCGACATGGACACGAGTCTAGCGCCGCTACGGATTGCGCGCCACGCGGAACCCGACCATTCTGTGCCCCAGGAACGAAGGCCACGCCGCCGACCGTGCATAGGTCCGCGAATCGAACGCCTCGACAAAGAAATGCCCGCCGCGCAGCACGCGGTACACGCCCTTCTCCGGCCCCTTCGGATTCTTCTTCGGCGACCGCGTGTAGTAATCCCGTTCGTACCAGTCCTGGCACCACTCCATCACATTGCCCGCCATGTCCATCGCCCCGTACGGAGAAGCACCCTTGGGAAAGAACCCCACCGGCCGCACCGTATCGTAAGGCTGCGTCCCGACGAAGTTCGCCAGCGTTGCATCGATCGTATTGCCCCAGGGGTAGCGCCGTTGATCCGTTCCGCGAGCAGCCTTTTCCCATTCGGCTTCCGTCGGCAAACGGTATGTCTTGCCCGTCTTCGCGCTCAGCCAGTTGCAGTAGGCCACGGCGGAATCCCAATTCACTCCGATCACCGGATAGTTGTCGCTGTCCGGCGTTCCGCCTCCGTGATTATTGGCCATGTTCCAATAGGGCACCTGATCCTTGGGAACAGGCCTGCCGCCCGGCCAGTACTTCGGATCGTCGTAGCCCGGATCGTCACGGAACTTGCGCCACTGCGCGTTGGTCACTTCAAACTTGCCGATGTAGAACGCGTCCAGCTCGACGGTGTGCACAGGCCGCTCGCGCGATTCGCCATCGCCGAAGTTGTCGCCCATCTTGAAGGCGCCCGCGGGCACCAGCACCAATACTCCATAGCCGTCGTCGACTGTCTGCGGCGGAGCAGCCATCGCCGCGCTCCATGCGCTTAGTAGGAATAACGTTCTCATTTGGGTAGAAATCCGCCTATTTGCAGGAAGTGGCGCAGGGTGTCCATCCACAGGGAAAACTCCGGACTGCCGAAGGCAGCCCCGAACCCGTGCCGGCCCTTTTGATACAAGTGCAACTCCGCCACCGCACCCGCGCGATTCATCTCCAACCACAACTGCGCGCTCCCGTTGGCCGCGCCGCGGTCGGCCGCCGCCGCCAGCAGAAACGTCGGCGGAAAGCTCTTCAGTTGCTCGTTCGGAGCCGGACGTCCGGCGCTGTAGACCATCACCAGATAATCGGGCCGCGAGGACACACGGTCTAGCGGATCGGCGGCCGAAGGATCCGGCGCTTTCGCTCCATTCACCACCGCGCGCGCCAACGCCGAGCCGGCCGAAAAGCCGGCAAAGCCGATCTTCCCCGGATCGAGACCCCATTCCTTCGCCCGCGCCCGCACCAGTTGCACCGCTCGATTGCCATCGAGCACCCGCGCATTCTCTCCATACTTGGGGGCCAGCCGGTAGGTCAGCACGAAAGCCGCGGCTCCCCAGTCGTTATAGCGCTCGGCAATATCCAAGCCTTCCACACCATACATCAGCATGATGTTGCCGCCGCCCGGCGCAACCACAACCGAGCTTCCGTTGCGCTTGCCGGCGGGCGGCAGAAACACGGTGACAAACGGCTCATCGAGCGGTCCATCGCCCGCCGCCAGCGGCACTTTGCCCTTCTCCCATAGTGGAATGTTGAAGGGAGCGATAGCCGCTCCACTCCTGGAGTCCGCGGCCCAGGCCGCAGTCGCCAGCGCCAGCATCCCAACCATGCCTATCGCGGTATGCATCCCTCGATCTTCCGACGCAGCGGGGCATCCGTCAAGTGATAAGATTAAGGAAGATACATTTTCGTCCGAACTGGAGTCATTACAAGCAATCCATGTTGCACCGCCTGCTGCTTGCCACTCTTGCGGCCACATGCGCCAGCCGCCTCACGGCGGCCTCCAGCGACGTCTTTGCCTATGTCCAGAAGAGTTGCGTGGGTTGCCACAACAGTTCCGTCAAGTCGGGTGACATCGATCTGAAGTCGCTCCACTCGCCCAAGACGTTCGATGAGGATCGCGAAATCTGGGAGATGGTGGTGGAGAAAATCAAGCTCGGGCAGATGCCGCCGCCAGGCATTCCCAGGCCCCCCAGCGAAGCCACCAAGGCCGTCACCCACTGGCTGGAATCCGAGTTCGCCCGCCAGGACCGCATGGCCAAACCCGACCCCGGCCGCGTTTCCGCCCGGCGCCTGAACCGCGCCGAGTACAACAACACCATGCGCGATCTGCTTGGCATCGATATCAGGCCCGCCGACAACTTCCCCGCCGACACCCCTGCCTTCGGATTCGACAACATCAGCGATGCCCTCGGCCTCTCCCCTGCCCTGCTTGAGAATTACATCGACGCCGCCGAGCGGAGCGTCCGCGCCGCTATCTTCGGCCCGGAGAAAATCAAGCCCGCCGCGGTGCATTATTCGGCGCCTGTGCGCATCAACGATTCGCGCGGTACCAAGTCGCTGCCCGACGATCTCTTCCACTATGACGAAACCGGGCTGAGCACGTTGCATTCGGCGCACTTCGTGCACCGCTTTCCGGTCGATGCGGAATACAACTTCCGGCTCGTGCTGAACGGGCACCGGCCGAATCAGTCCGAGCCCGCGCGGCCGGCCCTCTACATTGACGGCAAGCTCATCAAGGAGTTCGAAGTCGATGCCACGGACCTCGAAGGGCAGGTCGTTGAAGTGCGTACCCGGGTGGCCGCCGGCGAGCGGCTGATTTCGGCCACGTATCACAAAAACTACCACGGCCTGCCGCCGCAGTATAACGGCCCTGAGCCTTCCAAGCGCCCGCCCGAAGCGTTGATCAATCCGCGCGGCAAGCTCACCGAAAAAGATATCGAAACGCTTCGCAAATACGGCACGCGTATCAAGACGGACGGCATCGAAACGCGCGTCGACAATCGTTACGAAGCCATCGACATCGGAGGCCCGTTCCATCAGACGATGGGTCCATCGGCGGAGAGCCTGCGGCGCATCTTTGTCTGCGGGCATGCCCCGGGCAAACACGCCGATGCCTGTGCCCGGAAAGTGATCGCCAACTTCGCCACGCGAGCCTACCGCCGGCCGGCCACGGCGAAGGAAACCGAACAGGCGCTGGCATTCTTCACACTCGCCCGCCGGCATGGCGACTCGTTCGAGGAAGGCATTGCCACCGCGCTTCAATCCATTCTCGTATCTCCTCAGTTCCTGTACCGCATCGAGCAGGATCATGCCCCCAGCACGGGACGCAACGCCGTACCCGTGACCCCGTTCGAACTCGCTTCCCGGCTCTCCTACTTTCTATGGAGCAGCATGCCCGATGAGGAACTGCTCCGGCTGGCGGGCGAAGGCAAGCTGCGGCAGCCCGCGGTCCTCGAAGCGCAGGTAAAGCGCATGCTGCGCGATCCGCGCTCCTCGGCGCTGGTGGAGAACTTCGCCGGGCAGTGGCTGCAATTCAAGAACATCGATGTGGTCCGGCCCGACCAGCAGAAGTTCCCCGTCTTCGACGATGCGCTGCGGCTGTCGATGCGCCGGGAAACGGAGCTGTTCCTCGAACACATCGTGCGCGAGGACAGCAGCGTGCTGGATCTGCTCGATGCCGATTACACCTTCCTCAATGAGCGCCTCGCCCGCTTCTACGGCGTCCCCGGCATCGCCGGCCCCGAGTTCCGCCGCGTGGATGTCCGCAATCTCAATCGCGGCGGAGGCATCCTGGCCCATGCCAGCGTGCTCACCGTTTCCTCCTATTCCACACGCACCTCGCCGGTGCTGCGCGGCAAGTGGATCTTGGAGAATCTGCTCAATGCTCCGCCGCCGGCGCCGCCTCCGGGAGTTCCGCCGCTGGACGAGACCAAGGCGAGCAGCGGCACATTGCGGCAACAGATGGAGGAGCATCGCAAGAATCCGGCCTGCGCCTCCTGCCATTCGCGCATGGACCCGCTGGGCTTCGGCCTGGAAAACTTCAATGCCATCGGCGCATGGCGCACCAAGGACGGCGCCTTCCCGGTGGACGCTTCAGGCACGCTTCCCGACGGCCGCGCCTTCCAGTCGCCGGCGGAACTGAAGTCTCTGCTCCAGGCAGACCGTGAGCGCTTCGTGAAAGGCATGGCCGAGCGCATGCTCATCTACGCCCTCGGCCGCGGACTCGAGCGCTTCGACCGTCCCGTCGTCAACGCCATCGCCGCCCAATTGCCTGCCGCCAACTACAAGTTTTCCGCCCTTGTGATGGGCATCGTGAACAGCCTGCCGTTCCAGAATCGCCGTCCGCGCGAGGTGAGCCGGGTGGCCGCTACGATAGGAGAGAAACGCCAATGAATATCATCACCGGGAAACACATCGGCCGCAGAACGTTACTGCGCGGCATGGGGGCCTCGATCGCCCTGCCGCTGCTCGATGCCATGCGTCCCGCCTTGGCCGCGCCCTCCACCAGCGGGAAGCACCCGCGGCGCATCGCCGTAGTCTACGTCCCCAACGGCATCGTCATGAAGGATTGGAAGGTGGACGCCACGGGCACGGAGTTCACCTTCACACGCATCCTCAAACCGCTCGAACCGTTTCGCTCCGACATCACCATTCTTTCCGGCCTCGCCAACCATGCCGCGACGAAAGCCAAAGGCGGCGGCCATGCCAAGGCCACCGGCAGCTTCCTCTCCGGCGCAGAGCCCAAGTACACCGCCGGGGCCGATGTGCGCGCCGGGGTCACCTTCGACCAAGTCGCCGCCAAGGCTTGGAGCAAGGAAACCCGCGTCGCTTCGCTGCAAATCGGCTGCGAGGATTCGCGCATGGTGGGCAACTGCGATACCGGCTCCAGTTGCGCCTACACGAACACCTTGTCCTGGAAGGATCCCGAAACGCCGCTCAGTGTCGAGGTGAATCCGCGCTCCGTCTTCGAACGCCTCTTCGGCACCGTGGATCCCAGCCTTCCCGCCGATGTGCGCGCGCGCCGCGCCCTGTACCGCAAGTCGATCCTCGACCAGACCAAGGCGTCGACAGAACAGTTGCTCGGCTCCCTCGGCCCAGCCGACCGCCGCAAGATGGATGAGTACCTGACAGGGATCCGGGAAGTGGAGATGCGGATTGCGGCCGCGGAGCGTGACCCGGTGACTCCGCCGTCGGAGAAACCTTCAGGTATTCCTTTCGATTACTCGGACTATGTGAAGTTAATGTTCGACTTACAGGTGATCGCTTTCCAGTCCGACCTCACCCGCGTTGCGACAATGATGTTAGGGCGCGAAGGCAGCGTCCGCACCTACCCCGAGATCGGCGTCCCTGACCCGCATCACCCCCTGACACACCATCGCGGCCACCCCGACTTTATTGAGAAGGTGACAAAGATCAACACCTTCCATGTGGAACTGTTTGCCAGCTTCCTAAAAAAACTGAAAGCCACCCCCGACGGAGATGGCAGCCTGCTGGACCATTCGGCCATCCTGTACGGCAGCGCGCTCAGTGACGGCAATTCCCATTCGAACTTCGATCTGCCTTTGCTGCTCGCCGGACACGCCGGTGGGATTCGCGGCGGCCGCCACATCGCCGCCGAGGCAAAGACACCGGTGGCCAATCTTTTTGTGCAGATCCTGAACCGGACCGGCATTGAGACTGCGGCGTTCGCCGACAGCACAGGCCAGTTGGAACTATAGTCCGAGACGGATGTGACGGAACGCGGCTTGGGTTCGTTTTGTCATTTTGCCGGCCTGGGTCAAATCCGCGAACCGTGTCAAATTCTGTAAAGCACCGGGAACAATCAGCTATATCGATTGCCGAATATTCTTTTTAACGTCGGCAAAACTGCAAACGGTGTAAAAAAGTGTAAAGTCCCGGCCGGGCGAACCGCGGAGCAGTTCGGCGCCCTTATTCTACCACGGGCGAGCTAACCTCCAGGCTCCGCCCCACGTGCGGGTCAAGGGATGGCTATACTGTCGAGACGTGTCTGCGGCTCCTCACCTCTCGCGGCGGCTGGGCGTCTTCGACGCCACGATGATTTTGTGATTTTGCCGGCCTGGGTCAATTTCGCAAACCGTGTCAAATTCTGTAAAGCACCGGGAACAAGCAGCTACATCGATTGTCGAATATCCTTTTTAACGTCGGCAAAACCGCAAACGGTGTAAAAAAATGTAAAGTCCCGGCCGGGCGAACCGCGGAGCAGTTTGGCGCCATCATTTTACCACGGGCGAGCTAACCTCCAGGCTCAGCCCCACGTGCGGTTCAAGGGATAGCTATACTGTCGAGACGTGTCTGCGGCTCCTCATCTCTCGCGGCGGCTGGGCGTCTTCGACGCCACGATGATCGTGATGGGTGGTGTGGTGGGTTCCGGTATCTTTATGAACCCCTACGTCGTCGCGCGGCAGGTGCACACTCCGTTTCTGATCTTCGGGGCGTGGCTGTTCGGGGGCATGGTGGCGCTACTGGGAGCGTTCCTGTATGCCGAGTTGGCGGCGCGGCGGCCGGACCTGAACGGGCAGTATGCCTATCTCCGGGAGGCCTATCATCCGCTGGTTGGCTTTCTGTATGGATGGGTGCTGCTGCTGGTGATCCAGACCGGTGGGATGGCGGCGGTGGCCGTCACCTTTGCCCGCTACTTCCTGTCGCTGAGCGGCCTGGCGGTCCCCGACGGAATGGTGGCCGTCACCGCTCTGGGAGTGCTGACGGCAATCAACTGCCTGGGGGTTCGCGCGGGGAGCAACGCGCAATCGTTTCTGATGGTGCTGAAGATCCTGGCGATTGCGGCCATTGCTGCCGCCGGACTGCTGCTGGCCCGGGGGTCGAATGAAGCCTGGACACCGCTGCTGGACAGGCCAGTCTCATTCGACCTGCTGACTGCATTTGGGGCAGCGGCCACGCCCGTGCTGTTCGCCTACGGGGGCTGGCAAACGGCGAGTTTCATGGCCGCGGAGATGAAGAACCCGCGGCGCGATCTGGCGCGGGCCATGCTGATGGGAGTGTTGGGCGTGCTGGCGCTGTATCTTTCCATCAATCTGGCTTATCTGCGCGTGCTGGGAGTGGAAGGGCTGGCGGCCAACACCACTCCGGCGACGGCCGTCGTCCGGCAAGTGATGGGCAACGCCGGGGAGGTGGTTACGGCGGCGGCCATCACGGTCTCGACGCTCGGGTTCCTGAGCCAGGCGATGCTCACCGCGCCGCGTGTGTACTTCACGATGGCGGCCGATGGGTTGTTCCTCCCGGCGGTGGCGCGCGTCTCGGCGCGGACGCACGTTCCCGTGGCGGCCATTGTGCTGCAAGGGGTGTGGGCAATGGCGATCGCGCTCTCCGGGCGCTATGAGCAGATTCTGAACTATGTCGTCAGTATCGATTTTTTGTTCATTGGACTTACGGGTAGTTGCGTATTCGCCTTTCGCGGACGGGCGCCCGGCCATCCATACACCACCATCCTATTTTGTGCGGCATGCTGGTTCGTAGTGGCGAACACTGTCTACCGCTATCCGGGAGACACCGTGCTGGGATTGCTGATCCTGCTGAGCGGTGTGCCGGCGTACCTGTTCTGGAGGAGAAAGAAACACGCATGAGCCGGTCCATGTTCTCGCCTTATATGCACTGGGCGAAGACGCGCTTCGAGTCGCGGCCACGCTTCGGGTTGACCAACAGCGGGGTAATGAATTTCCCCATCTCGGAACTGCGGGTGAGGCTGGAGGATCTGGAATTGAGCGGACCGAGTTACTACGGCTATCCGCCGTTGCAAAAGGCGCTGGCGGCGCACACGAGAGCGCCCGAGGAATCGATTGTCGCGGCCACCGGAACATCGATGGCGAACTACCTGGTGATGGCGGCGTTGCTTGCGGCGGGCGACGATTGCCTTGTCGAGTCCCCGGCTTACGATCCGCTGGTGCATGCGGCATCGTTCACCGGGGCGCGCGTCAACCGGTTTCGCCGCCATGCCGAAGACGGGTTCGCGATTCGCCTGGAAGAGGTACGCCGGGCCATGACGCCGAAGACGCGGCTGATTGCGATCACCAACCTTCACAATCCATCGAGCGCGTTTGTGGACGAAGCGACGTTGCGCGGACTGGCCGCGATCGCGCGGGAGGCGGGCGCACGGGTCCTGGTGGATGAGGTGTACCTGGAGGCGATGTATGAGGACGCGCCGCCGTCGGCGTTCTTCCTGGATCCGGTCTTTGTGATCACGAACAGCCTCACCAAGGCCTACGGATTAAGCGGCCTGCGCTGCGGCTGGATTCTGGCCGAGCCGGAGCTGGCTCGCCGGCTCTGGCTGCTGAACGATTTGATGGGGGTGATTCCCGCGCACCCGGCCGAGCGGCTGAGCGTGCTGGCGCTCGAACAATTACCGGCCATTGCGGCGCGGGCGAAGGCGATTCTGGGGCCAAACCGGGCGCTGCTGCACCGGTTTCTGGAACGGCATCCACGCCTGCAAGGCGGGCGTACCGGCCACGGCACGGTCAGCTTTCCGCGAATGCCTGGCGTGGATGTCGATGCCTTCTGCGCGCGGCTGTGGGAGCGCCATGGCGTGAGCGTCGTACCGGGATCGTTCTTCGAAGCGCCGGACCACCTGCGCATCGGCATCGGCTGCGCGGCGGAGACGTTGCAGGGTGGCTTGGAAGCCTTCTCGGATGCGCTGGCGGAGTTGGAACCAAAGTAAAATTTCCTTCAAAAAATCGAAATCGAAAGTGAGGCTTCCCGCGTCTGATTGGGTGAAGAGGAATGAGGAGGCCGAACCGATGATTCTGAAGCCGAAAGTCGAGTTGAGGGAAGAAACCGCCTCGGTGTACTGCTTCATGTGCACGCACACCGTGGAGGCAACGGTCCTGGTGGGTCCGAAGGGTGCGAAAGTGAAACCTGGGCAGAAGTGCGCGCGTTGCCACTCTTCGATCGACGCTGGGTTCGTGTTGCGATCGCCGAAAGCGGCCTGAGAAAGCGAAGAGAAGCACCGGACCGCTCCCTGACCGCGGCGGGGGTTGCTACCGTAAGAGTGGAGGCACCCCATGTCTAGTACTTTCAAACTTCTGGCCGGCTATGACGGCTCCGCCGCATCCGATGACATGCTGGATGAATTGCGCCGCGCCGGATTGCCGGACGCGGTGGAAGCTCTTGTGGTGTCCGTGACGGAGCGCTGGCTGCCGCCGCCATCGATGTATGAAGCGATGGGCGCCGCCGATCTGCCGCAACCGAAACCGGCGTCGGAGATGGCCGCCGCGGGAGCCGAGCGGTTGCGCAAGCTCCATCCGGGATGGCGAGTGGAGGCAGAGGGTGCGTCGGGCTCACCGGCCAAGGTGTTGTTGCGGCGGGCGCGCGAGTGGAAGGCGAATCTGATCGCGCTGGGGGCGGTGGGACACGGGGCCATCGAGCGGACACTGTTGGGGAGCGTCTCGCACAAGATTGCCAACTCGGCGACTTGTTCTGTGCGTGTTTCGCGTGGCTACCTGCCCGATCGCCAAGGACCGGTGCGGCTGCTGCTGGCGCATGACGGACAACCCGGCGCGGCAACGGCGGTTTCGCAGGTGGCGGCACGCTGCTGGCCGAGAGGGAGCGAAATCCTGCTGGTGGCCTGCGCCGCTACACACTCTCCGGCCGAGGAATACCATTGGACACACGATGTGCTGGAGAAGGCCACACAAACGCTGGAGCGCAGCGGGCTCAAAGTGAGGTCGTCTTTTTTGATGGGGGATCCGCGGCGGGTCATCGTGGAAGAAGCGGCGCGGTTCGAGGCGGAATGCGTTTTCGCCGGTGACAATGACCGTTCGGCGGTGGAGAGGCTGCTGCTGGGCACAGTTTCCAGCGCCATTCTGGCAAGGGCGCACTGTTCAGTGGAAATCTGCCGGCAGTTACTTTAAAAAATATCGATTCGCTATTGACTTCCCGAGGATGAGGTGAAATACTTTCTCCCATCTCAACTCGCAGGAGGTCTCGATGCTCCGCATTGCCTGCTTTGCCCTTCTTTTAAGCTCCGTTGCATTTTCCCAGGATTACCGCGGCCGTGTTCAGGGTCTGGTCAGCGACGCCACAAACGCCGCCGTCCCATCCGCCACTGTCACGCTGCTCAACACCAGCACACGCACCGCCACGGTGCGCACCACGGACGAATCGGGGCGTTATCTGTTCGATTTCGTCGAACCGGGGACATACACGGTCTCGGGCGAAGCACCGGGCTTCGGCAAGTTCTCGCAGGAGAATGTGCGAGTCCTGGTGCGATCCGATATCACGGTGAACATGTCGCTCAAGGTAGGCGACGTGAACCAGACGGTGACGGTGTCGGACTCGGCCGTGGAACTACAGTTCAACACGACGACACTGGCGCGCACGATTGACGGGACGATGCTGAAGGAGCTGCCCGTGCTGGCGCGCAATCCGTTCACGCTGGCGCTGCTCGATCCGGCGGTGGTGAACCGGTACTCCGACGTTTCCAAGCGCAACCCGTTCTATCAGCTCTCGACGACCGGGGTGGATGTCGGAGGTCAGACGAGCGGGCGCAACGAAGTGCAGATCGACGGCTCTCCGATCGGGGTAGGCTCGCGCGGAAGCTACGCGCCACCGATGGACGCCGTGCAGGAATTCACGGTGCAGCAGAACTCGGTGGATGCGGAATCGGGCTTTTCGGCCGGCGGTGTGATGAACGTCGGAATGAAGGCGGGCACGAACGAATACCACGGCAGCCTGTACTATTTCGGGCGCAACCCGAAGCTGAACGCCGTCTCGAACGTGTTCACGCGGGCGCCGAACGTGGTACGCAATCACGTGGGCGGCGGCACGTTCGGGGGCGCCATCGTCAAGAACAAGCTGTTCACGTTCGTGACCTATGAGCAGTGGAAGAATCGCCAGCCGTACACAAAGGTGATGACGCTTCCCACGGAACTGGAGCGGCAGGGAGATTTTTCGCGCACACTGAACCGCGCCGGGGCGTTGCGGCCGATTTTCGATCCGTGGACCACGGTGACCAATACGACGACGAATACGGCCACGCGCACGCCGTTTGCGGGCAACGTGATTCCGGCTTCGCGCGTGGATCCGACCTCGAAGCTGTTCCTGGCCGACATCTGGGGGCCGAACAATCCGGGCGACGATCTCACGGGCGTGAACAATTACCGTACGGGCTACGCGTGGTTTCTGAATTACTGGAACTTCTCGGACCGCACGGACTGGAGCATTTCGGATAAATGGAAGGTATTCGCACGCTACAGCGTCATCCGCACGCGGCTGGACAACAACAACTACGGCGGCACGATTGCCACCACGTCCGACAACGGCGGACTGATGGACGCGCTGAACGGCGCATTCGACAGCGTGTATACCTTGAGCGCGCGCACGGTGTTCAACTTCCGCCTTGGCGTGGTGTATTCGGAAGACGAATACGATTCCGAATGGGCGAAGTTGGGCGAAGCCGGGCTGGCGAAATACTGGCCGAACAATCCCTGGTACAAGCCCTACATCGCCGATACGCCGGCTGTGTACTATCCGAACCTGAACATCGGCGGCGCGACATTCGGCAAGTCGAGTTGGTGGAGCTACCGTCCGCGCAAGTACTCCTATCAGGGCAGCCTGGGGCATGACCGGGGCCGGCATTACATGAAGTTCGGGATGGCGTACCGCCACGGTTACGAGTATTCGCAACTGCCGAACCTGGGGACGTTCCCGTTCACGGCGGCGCTGACGGCGAACACGAACCTGGCTCCGAATCTGCTGAACTTCGGCAGCGCCTGGGCGACGTTCCTGCTGGGCGCCATCGACAACACCCTGGTGACGAATTATGTATCGCCGCGCTACACGGAGCAGGATCAATACGGCGTGTTTTTCCAGGACGACTTCAAGATGAACCGGCGCATCACGCTCAACATGGGTTTGCGGTGGGAGTATGAAACCGCGCCATCGGAGCGGCAACTGCGGCTGGCGCGGTACCTGGATCTGAACGATCCGATTCCGGAATTCCAGCGCACGCCGCCGGTGATGCCGGCGCAAGTGGGCGCCATTGCCGGTGCGGTAAAACCGATCTACAACGGCAACTTCATCTATACCGATGCCAAGGCGAAGGGGCTGTATCACGCGCCGGCGCGCAATTTCCTGCCGCGGCTCGGCATCGCCATCCGGGGCAACGACAAGACGGCGATCCGCATCGGTTATGCGCGCTATGCCGTGCCCGTGATGAGCATTCTTGGGTATTCCTGGCGTCTGCCGGCGACGGACGGATTCTCGACGTCCTCCACCGGTCCGGTGCAGATTCAAGGTGTGCCGCAGGGCGTCTTCAGCAATCCGTTTCCGGCCAGCAATCCGCTGGTGATGCCGGTGGGACGCGGCTATGGCCGCTACACGAACATCGGCGGAGCAGCGACGTGGTCGCGGCAAGATATCCGCACGCCGATGAATGACCGCTTCAACTTCACCGTGGAGCGCGATCTGATGGCGGGGTTCAAGTTCGACGGCACGTTCTTCATGAACTTCGGGCACCATATGGTTCCGGAAGGCCAGGGAGGCAATGCGGGGTTCGGGAGACAGCTCAACCTGGTGGATCCGCAGCTTTCCTACACGTACAAGACGTCGCTCACGGCGGCGGTTCCGAATCCATTCTTCGGGCTGCCGACCAACGTGATGCCGGGACAACTGCGCGGCCAGCGCACGGTGCCGCTGTCGACGCTGCTGCGGCCGTATCCGCACTACGCGGGACTGAGCGAAGGGTTCATGCCGGGCGTGAACAACCGCTACAAGGCGGTACAGCTTCGCCTGCAACGCCGTTTCGCCGATGGCTACAGCATGATCTGGGGCTACAATTACAACCGCGAAAGCACGGAGGGCTTCTTCAACGCCGATGACGAGTATGCCAACAAGCTGTCCTACATCCCATCGAATCTGCCGCGCCACCGCATGACGATGGGCACGACGATGGAACTGCCCTTCGGCCGAGGCAAGCGATTCGGCTCGGGCGTGCATCCGGTGCTGAATCACATCATCGGGGGATGGTCCACGAGCCACATCTTTGTGTTCAACACGGGCGCCTTCCTGCGCTTCGGACAACTGGATGTGAGCGGCGATCCGGGCAAGGCGGCACGCGACTGGTCCCGGTGGTTCAACACGTCGGCATTCGCGCAGGCGACGCCGTTTACTCCGCGGACCAATCCCTATCAGTACGACGGCATCACCGGCCCCCGGTACTGGAACCTGGACAGCACACTCGCGAAGAACTTCCCTCTGACGGAGAAGTTCAAGCTGGAGTTTCGCCTGGAAGGCTATAACGTCACCAACAGCGTGATGCCCGGCAATCCGAATCTGACGGTCACCAGCACGTTGTTCGGGGTGGTCAATTCACAGGTGAACTACGGGCGGGAAGTGCAGTACACGCTGCGCCTCCATTTTTGAGGAACTCGCCCGCACAAGGCGCCGGGTCTACCCGCGGTAGACGAGTTCCCGAACATGCTGGGGGCCGCCACGGACCGTGCGGGCTGCTAATTCCCGCCACTAGACGCATTCCGGCCGGCGAATTCTCTGCCCAGAGGACGCCGGCCCTTGCTGTATCCCGATGCTGTAGAATTCAATCAGCAAATCAGAACTTATCGCCTGGAGTTGGCTCCGGGCGAACAAGGGGTACTTCCTATGCGTCTTGCAATGTTGCTATTTACCGCCGCGCTGGTGGTATTGCCGGCACAGGATCCGCGCGGATTTATTCGCGGCACGGTCATGGATAATTCGGGAGCTGTGATCCCGGGTGTGAAGGTGAAGGCGATCAGCAACGAGACGGGAGTCTCGGCCGAAGCGGTCGCCAACGAATCGGGGCTGTACAACATCCCTTATTTGATTCCGGGCTTCTACAAACTGACGGTGGAACAAACGGGGTTCAAAACGTTTGTGCGCGACAAGATCGAGGTGCGCGTGAGCGAAACCGTGGAGGTTCCGATCTCGCTCGAGGTGGGCGCGGTCACCGAGACCGTGGAGGTGAAAGCCGAGTCGCCGGCGCTCGAAACGGCCAATGCATCGCTTGGCCAGGTGATTGACCAGCGGCGCATCACGGAACTGCCGCAACGGGGGGCGAATCCGCTGGAGCTGGCGTTGCTCACGCCGGGCGTGGCCAACACGACGAACCTGCGGCTGCGCAAGTCGATGGCGCCGGAGGCGACATCGGATATCAGCGCCGATGGAGCGGGACGCTACAACAACGAATTCCAGATTGACGGCATCTCGAATACGGCGGCGGACCGCGGACGCGGCTATGCGCGGGTGGCCTACAGCCCACCGGCATCGGCGGTGCGCGAGTTCAAGATGCAGACTTCGGCATACGATGCCAGCGTCGGCCACACGATGGGCTCGGTGTTGAACGTGAGCACGGCCAGCGGAACGAATGAACTGCACGGAGAGGCGCATTGGTGGCTGCGCCACAGCGCCCTGGACGCGCCGAACTTCTTCAACAACAAGAACAATACGCCGCGGCCGGTATATCAGGACAATCGCTACGGCATTTCCGGCGGCGGGCCGATCGTGCTGCCGAAGCTATACAACGGACGGAATCGCACCTTCTTCTTTTATGCCTTCGAGGGCAATCAATTCGGCGTCCCCACGCAGTTCACGCGGACGGTGCCCACGGCCGAGCAGCGGAACGGCGATTTCTCGGCACTGCTTCCCCTGCGCAATGCCAACTACCAGGTGTACGATCCGCTAACGACCGTCGCGGTGGCCGGAGGACGGTTTCAGCGCCAACCCTTCGCGGGCAACATCATTCCGCGCAACCGCCTGGATCCGCTGGGCGTGAATCTGGCCAATCTGTATCCGCTGCCGAACTCACCGAATACGGCAACCGCGGATGGACGCAATAACTTCTTCAGCGCGCCGAAGGCGATTCAGAAAACGTACTCCAACCTGCTTCGCCTGGACCATGCGATCAACGGCAACCACCGCGTGTTTTTGCGGCTGCACTACGATTTTTGGAAGGAGGACAAGAATCACGATTTTCTGAACGAGATCAACGGCATTCATCAGAACCGCCCGAATCGCGGGGTGGCGCTCGACGACGTGCTGGTGCTGACGCCGACCACGGTGTTGAATCTTCGCTACGGATTCACGAGCACGAAATGGTGGCAATACCGGACGTCGCGCGGGATCGACTATGCGCAGTTGGGCTTCTCACCGCAGTTGATCGCGCTGACGGAGAAAGGGCAAGCGCCGCTGCCGCGCGTTTCACCCGGCGCCTACTCGCAACTGTCCTGGTGGGAAGATCCGGGCGATGGAGTGAATTCCAGTCTGACGCATTCGTTCACGGCGAATATCACGAAGCTGATGGGGAATCACTCTCTGCGCTTCGGGCCGGAGTACCGGCTGTACCGCAGCTTCAACAACCGGCGGCCGATCGGCGTGGCGCCGGATCTTTCCTTCACCAACACGTTCACGCGCGGTCCGCTGGACAACTCGCCCACAGCGCCGATCGGGCAGGATCTGGCGGCCATGCTGCTGGGAGTCCCGGCAGGGAGCATGGATATCGCGGCCAGTTCGGCGTTGCAGAACCAGTATGTCGGTTTGTATATACAAGACGATTGGAAGCTGACCTCGCGGCTGACCGTCAACCTCGGCTTGCGCTATGAGTTGGAGACTCCGGTCACGGAACGCTATGACCGGCTGGTGGCGGAGTTCGACAACACGACGGCGAATCCCATCGATGCGCAGGCCCGGGCCAACTATGCGCGCAACCCGATTCCCGAATTGCCCGTGAGTGCGTTTCGCGCCCTGGGCGGCTTGACGTGGGTGAATCAGGGTGGAATCGGACGCAGCCCGTATGCAGGCGAGAAGAACAATTTCATGCCGCGTATCGGGCTGGCCTGGCAGATCGCCCGGCAGACGATTCTGCGCACGGGCTACGGATGGTTTTTCAATACGCTGGGCGTGAACACGATCCTGCCGCAGCAGACCGGCTTTGCGCAGTCGACGCCGATTCAGGCTTCGCTCGACAGCGGCCTGACGTATCGGGCAACGACGGCGAATCCATTTCCCACGGGGCTGATCCAGCCACGCGGTCCGGCGGGAGGCCTGGAGACGAATCTCGGGCAGAGCCTGACGCCGTACTTCCGAAACAACCTGCAAGGCTATTCGCAGCGCTGGTCGCTGGGATTGCAGCACGTGTTTCCGGGGCAGTTTCTGGTGGAGGGATCCTATGTCGGCAATCGCGGCACACGGCTGGATATCAGCCGCCAGGCAAACGCGACGCCGGCGGAATACCTGAGCCGGTCGCCGCTACGGGATCAGGCCAGAATTGACTACTTGAGCCAGCAGTTCCCCAACCCCTTCCGGGGAACGAATCCGATTTTTGGGGCCAACATCAGCAGGGCGAATCTGCTGCGTCCGTTCCCGCACTTCGGTTCGATTTCGTTGGAGGAACCGGGCGGCTATTCGTGGTACCACTCCTTCCAGTTGCGCTCGGAGCGGCGCTTCGCGCAGGGATTCACGTTCCAACTCGCGTACACGTGGTCGAAGATCATGGAGGCGACGGAGTTCCTCAACGAAGCCGACCAGCGTCCGTACGAAAGCATCAGCGCCATTGACCGTCCGCACCGCATCGCGGCGAGCGGCATTTATGAGATCCCGATCGGGCGTGGACGGCGTTTCGCCAGCGGCATGCCGCGGGCGGTGGATTTCCTGGCGGGCGGCTGGCAGATTGGGGCGGTGGTGGCAGTGCAATCGGGTGGCCCGATGGGCTTCGGCAACGCGATCTTCATCGGCGACATCAAGAACATTGCGCTCCCCTCGGGGCAACGCGATGTGGACCGCTGGTTCAATATCGATGCCGGATTCAACCGCAATGCGAATCAGCAACTGGCCAGCAATTACCGGCAATTCCCGCTGCGCTTCGGAGGCATTCGCAGCGACGGACAGAATAGCTGGGATTTTTCGATTGTGAAGAATTTCCCGATCCGGGAGTCCTTCAAGGCGCAGTTCCGGGCCGACGTATACAACGCCTGGAACCACACCAACTTCAATGCACCGAACACCACGCCGACGAACACTGCATTCGGGCGGATTACCGGAACCGCCGGCGATTCGCGCAACTGGCAGATGTCGCTGAAGGTGATGTTCTAAGCGCTCGATGCATCGACGCACTTTCCTGCAACTTGCCGCCGCCGGAGCCTACGCCGCTCCGGCGGTGCAGCGTCCAAATATTATCCTGGCGATGGCCGATGACCAGGGCTGGGGCGATACGTCCTACAACGGGCATCCGGTGCTGCGGACGCCGGTGCTGGACGAGATGGCGCGCACGGCGATTCGCTTCGACCACTTCTATTCGGCGGCTCCGGTGTGTTCGCCGACGCGCGGCAGTTGCCTCACGGGACGGCATCCTTACCGATACGGCATTCTCTTTGCGAACGCGGACAGCGGCACGGACGCACCGTCGAAGTACATTCTTCCAACCCGGGAATACACAATCGCGGAATTGTTGCAGCCGTACGGATACACAAGCGGGCACTTCGGAAAGTGGCATTTGGGAGACTTCGCCGGGCCGAAGAAATCCGCGCCAACGGATAACGGTTTCGATGAATTTTTCTCCACAACGCGGAAGGTACCGACGGTCAACCCGGATGGCTATTGGACGAAGGAAGGGCGAGTCCCGGGGGTGCTGGAGGGCGACGATTCGCGCCTGCTGATGGACCGGGCGCTCGCGTTCATCGAACGGGCCGCGAAATCGGGCAAGCCGTTCTGCGCCGTGATCTGGTTTCACGCGCCGCATGAGCCGGTGCTGGCGACGGAAGCGCATCGCAAGCCGTACGCGGCCCATGCCTTGAAGGAGCAACATTATTACGGGTCCATTGCGTCGATCGACGAGCAGATGGGCCGTTTGCGCGACACGTTGCGGCGGCTGGGGATTCGCGACAACACGATGCTGTGGTATGCGAGCGACAACGGGCCGGAAGGCGACGAGCTATCGGCGGCATCCCCCGGACGGCCGGGTCCTTTCCGAGGGCGCAAGCGGAGCCTGTTCGAGGGCGGGATCCGTGTGCCCGCGTTGCTCGAGTGGCCGGCGCGGTTTCCGAAACCTCGGGCGATTTCGGCGCCGGCTTCCACCAGCGACTACGTACCGACGATTCTGGGCATTCTGAACGGCAAGTTGCCGGCCAACGACGGAATGGACGGCATCGACCTGATGCCCATTCTGGAAGGAAAGCGTTTGAAACGCGATGTGCCCATTGCGTTTGAAACAATGGGCAACACGCGTGGTTCGGCGAGACTGGCCTGGGTGGAGGAGCGGTGGAAGCTGCTCACCAATCTGGACGGGAGCGAAGACATGCTGTTCGATCTGGCGGCCGATCCGGGAGAGACCACGAACCTGGCGGCGAAGCATCCGGCCGAGTGCGCGCGAATGCGGAAGCGGTTGACGGCGTGGCGCGATTCGTGCACGCGCAGCCGGGCCGGCCTTTAGGCGAGTTCGCCGTCGTAGTGGGGCCGGAAGTTTCGCGCACCCGCTTCGGCTCTCTTATACCGTTCCACCTTGGTGCCGACCGGGCCTTGTTTGGTGCGGCTGAGCAGTGTGGTCATCTCATGATCGGACATCTTTTTGAACGACTTCACGATGGCCACGTTCTGTTCCAACTGCTGCACGGTTTCGACGCCGGAGACGAGCGTATCGATGTCCTGGCTGAGCGTGTAGCGCAGGCATTCCTCGATGGTCGCCACTTTGTTTGCGGTGATGCCGCCGATGGCGTTGCTCTTCATGGCAATCAGCCCGAGCCCCTTTTTCTTGATGTTCGGCATGACCGAATCGATGAAGCTGAGGTAGTGCTTGTCCACCAGGTTGACGGGATGCTGCACCGTCTCCCAGCCGTCGTAGCCGTCGAGCAAGCGCTGATGCACGGCCGGATCGGCATGTCCCGTAAATCCGATATGGCGCACTTTGCCTTCCTTCTTGGCCTTCACGAAGGCTTCCAGCGAGCCGTTGGGCCCGAAGATCTTGTCCACTTCGTCGTGGCGCACCACCTCGTGGCACTGCCAGAGATCGAGGTAATCGGTCTTCATGCGCCGGAGGGTATCCTCGAGTTGCTTCATGGCGGTATCGCGGTCGCGCTTTTCCGCCTTCGACATCAGCAACACCTTCTGGCGGCGTGCGCCTGCGAGCGCCTTGCCGTAGATCTCGTCACTGCGTCCGTTGTGGTATTTGTGCGCGCTGTCGAAGAAATTCACGCCCAAATCCATGGCTCGATGGATGATGCGGATCCCTTCCTCCTCGCCCTTCACGGCCATGTGGAAACCGCCCAGGGTGAACTTGGAGACCTTGAGTCCGCTCTTGCCGAGGGTGACCATCGGCATGGGGGTTTCGGCCAGCGCCTTGGGATCGAGCGCGAGCGCGGCCGTGGACATGGAGAGGAAAACGCGTCTTTGCATATAGGAATTCTACAGCACGCGCCGCATACTAGAGAAGACATGGGCCATTTGCTCCAGTTTCTCGAACTCCTGGCGTTCGCGCTCTGGTTGGGCGCGGTCGTATTCTTCTCGTTTTTCGTGGCGCCGACGCTATTCCGGAAGTTGGGGCCGGAGACGGCGGGGCAGGCGGTGCGCGCGATCTTCCCGAAGTACTACTTGCTGGGGATCGTTTGCGGCACGGTGCTGACGGCGGTGCATGTCCTGCGAGGCGTGCTGTGGTATTGGGGCGGAATGATCCGCCCGTCGATGGCGCTGTTTGCGCTGCTGACGGCTCTGAGCGTTTACGCGCGGCAATCGTTGACGCCGGCCATCGATGCGGCACGGGAAGGGGGAGCGGAGCGCAAGGCGGAATTCGACAAATTGCATAAACGTAGCGTCCGTCTCAATGGATTCGTGCTGCTGTGCCTGCTATTTCATCTCAGTTGGATGGCAATGCGCGGGTACTGAGCCGGATTTCGAGGCAATGGAATGTTCCGCGGGCGATACTATTACGCTGCGGAACAACAGTGCTGTGGCGTTAATGACGACCCTGGCGCCAGGGATCGGCGCTCAGCTCAGCGTCAAACGCCTCAACTGATCCCCCAAAAAAGAGCGGACGCGGTCTCTCGCGTACAACGCCAAAGCTCGCGTCCGCGTAATCCAGACCCGGCAGGCCAACGCCTACTGGGGAGGAATGGGTGGGGTGGTAGAGTCGATGGACCGCAGGAACTTGACGATCTGCGCCCGCTGATTCGGATCGGTGAGCGTATCCACTCCGTTGGTTCCCGCCGCGCGGTGCGTGACGTTCTCCATCACCTGGTCCAGCGAATTCGCCGAGCCATTGTGGAAGAACGTAGCGGGCCATGCGGAGATAGACAGCAACGAAGGCGGCACATAGCCATCGGCGCCCAGCGGCGCGGCGCCAGTGGCGCGGACCTCGTTCTTGGCCGCGGCGTCGAAGGTACCCACTTTCTTCAACTGGCCGATCAACTGCCCGTTACTGAGCAGATTGCCCTCGGGAGGAGGCGTGTGCCCGATCTTGCTGGTGGTCCACTGCGGACCGCCGTGGCAGCTCTGGCAATTGGCCTGGCGGAAGAGAGCCTCACCGGCGATCACGTCCGGATCTTCTTTGTCCACCGGCGCAAGCGGTGCGCGCACGCCGAACTGGATGTAGGCTTTGATGGCATCCCAGCCGCCGACGCCGCGGATGCGCAGTTGCCGCCGGTTGGCGTTGGCCGGCGTGAACCCATTCACGGGATTATCCTGCGAAGTCCCATCGGCCGCCACAAGAATGCCTTGGCCACCGGATACGCCGCGGATGTTCAGTTCGAAATCCTCCTGCTCATCGAAGATGCCGGACCAGTTGAAGGCGCGCTGGAACGTGGGGTCGTCGGGATCGTAATCCTGGTGCTGCGCCACGGTGCGGCGCGGACCGGCGGCGAAGATCCACACGACGTTATCCGTCAAGCCATCGGGATGGCAGGAGGCACAGGAACCCCAGCCATTGTTCGACATCCGCCCCCGGATGGGAGGCGACAGCGGCGTGGGCCCATCGAACACACCCACCGACGTGTTGTAGAGTTCCTTGCCGGCATGAATCAGATCTTCCGTTGTGCCTGTGACGGGGAGAGAGGCGGAGCGAAGCGGAGTACCCAGGACAACGTCCTGGTTCGGTTCAATGTTGATGACCGTCACATCGCGGGAGACATAATTCATGACGTAGGCGCGCGTATCGGCGCTGTTGATGACGATGCCGCGGGGATTCTTTCCCGTGGGGATTTGTAGCACACGCGATGGCGTAACGCCCGGCGCATTCACCACGGTGGGGCGGCCCGTGCCGCGGTCGAGATTCACCTTGATGACAACATCGCTCGCTGCGCTGACGACGTAAGCCTGGTCATCGCGGCTCTTGGCGGCAATCGCCCAAGGCACGGTGACAAACAGCTTCGGCGTCGCCGCCTGATCGGCCACCGCCTTGTGCATGTTGATGGTCACCTGGGCATCGGCGTTCTTGGTGAGATCGATGGCATGCAGCAGCGACTGCGTGTTTACGTCGAAGCGCACCGGACCGTTGGGGGACGCGCCGGTGCTCGGCACGTAGGCGAAGTTGCCTTTCACCACGATGCCGTTCAACTGGTTCGGATAGGCGCTGGTGGTGAAGCGCAGGGAAGACTCGTCGATGGTGGCCGGCGGCGCGACCTTGGCGATGGCATCGCCCGCCGCGCGGAATCCCGTAGCGCCAATGGGCAATAGGTTCACCGCGCCATCGATCTCATCGGAGACCGTACGAATCATCGTCACCAGGCCCTGCTTGCTGTCGTCCTCGCCATCCTGGCGGCCGGGCCGCGGCACGGCGAAGAACTGCGTCACGTAGACGGTCTCATCGTCATCGTCGCCGTCGCCGTCGTTGGTGATAGCGATGCCGGTGGGCGCGAAGCCGACGTCATAAATGGTCTTCGAGACGCGATTGGTGCTCAGGTCGATCACCGACACGCTGTCGGAACGGCGATTGGTGACATACAGCTTGGTCGCGTTCGGCGTCATCGCCAAGCCGTAAGGCTCGGTGCCCACTTTGATTTCGGTCACGACGCGAGCCACATTCGGGGAGTTGCGATTGACGTTGATGACACTGACGGTGCCGCTGACCGTGTTGGCCACAAACAGGCGCGTCCCCTGCGGGTTCAGGGCCACGCCATTGGGCTCCTTGCCCACCAGCACTTCGCGCAAGCGGCGGTTGCGGTCCGCGCCGACGTCGAACAACGTCACGGTGTTGTTATCGGGATTCGCCACGGCCAGCAGCGTTCCGTTGGCATCCAGGGCCAGGGGTTGCGAATGGATCGCTCCCGTGAAGCGGTTTTGGACAGGCGGAGGGGCAGACTGCGAATGCGCGCCGGTGGCGGCGAAATACGCTCCGATACCGGCTATCGCTACCGTTCCCAGCGCCCTTCCCACTAGTTTCGTTCTCATATGGTTTCCTCGCTCCTCTTTTGATTGGAGTTGTGTATGCAGAGTCCACTATATGGCAGACGCGAAAAAAGCCCGTAAGAGCGGCGTAAGGAAACGGTAAGGAAAAATCAGAGCGGGCTATCTTGTTGTTTTCCGGTATGCCTCGTCGAGCAGTTCCATGACGTGGGCGACGCGTTGCCCCTTGCCATGGCGCTTCACGCCGGCGCGCAGTTGCAGTATGCAGCCGGTGTTCGCCGTGGCGATCACGGACGTAGCGACAGAGTTGGCGTACTCCATTTTGCGCTCCAGAATCTGCATGGACATCTCGTTCTGGATGACGTTATAGATGCCCGCGCTGCCGCAGCACAGATCGGCCATCGGCATTTCGCGGAAGGTCAATCCCGGCACGGCGCGCAGCAATTTTCTGGGCGCAGCCTTCACCTTCTGGCCATGCGCCAGATGGCAGGAATCCTGATAGGTCACGGTGAGATCCAATGGTCCCATGTTCGGATTCAATTCGATGGAGGCGAGGAATTCGTTCACATCCTTGACACGCGCGGCGAACGCGGCCGAACGCTGGGCGTAATGCGCTTCATGCTCCAACAGCTCGCCGTACTCCTTCAACGTGGAACCGCAGCCGGCCGAGTTGGTGAGAATCGCATCGAAGCCGCCATCCAACAAAGCATCGATGTTCTTGCGCGCCAGTCGGCGCGCCGTAGTGCGAATGCCGGCGTGCTGGTGCAAGGCGCCGCAACAGGTCTGTCCCTGCGGCACGTGCACTTCGCAGCCGTTTTTTTGCAGCACGCGCACGGTGGCTTCATTCAATCGGGCGAAGCTCACGTTGGCCACGCAGCCGCCGAGCAACGCCACTTTGTAACGGCGCTGCCCTTCGGCGGGAAACACCTTGCCATAGGCATCGAAGAAGCTCGGGAATTCCGCGGAAGGCGAAAGCCGGTCGAGTTCGCCCAGCTTGGGAAACGCGCGGAAAACGCCCAGAGCGGAGGCCAGGCTGCGCAGGCCCAGGTTCTGATAGATCCACAGTCCTCGCGCCGCCAGTTGCAGCAGAACAGGCGAGGGAAGCAGTTTGCCGAAGACGAAACCGCGTATCAGGCGCGTCAGCAGCGGACGTTCGATCTTGCGTTCGATCTCAGCCCGCGCGTCTTCGATGAGGCGCCCGTATTGCACACCCGATGGACAGGCGCTTTCGCAGCCGCGGCAAGCCAGGCACAGATCGAGATGCTCCAGATACGATGGGCTGATCGGCGCGCCTTCGTGCACCTGCACCATCTGATAAATGCGCCCGCGCGGAGAATCCATTTCGAGACCCAACACGCGATACGTGGGGCACGAGTTCAAACACAAGCCGCAGTGAACGCACTTGTCCAAATCCTTTTGCCGCGGCCGGTCGATCTCGTGAAGCACGTTCCACTCAGATGCGGCCATAGAGCCTCCCACGATTCAACAGGCAATTCGGGTCAAACATCTTTTTTATCCGTTGCATGATTGGGAACGAGGAATCGGTCTCGGGCCAATAGGTCAGGTTGGGCGTGGCAACCGCGGGCCCATATTCGATGAGGGAATGCCGCAGGCGCAGCACGTCCGCGGCTTGCGCGGCATCTTCGAGGTGTGTGTAGATGACGCCGTTGCCGGCGCGCGCCACCAGCGTTCCGGGCAATCGGTCGAGAGCCGCGGCCATGTCGCGCAGCGGAGTCGCCGTGCGCACCACGCATCCGGCCGGGTGCTCCGCCAGAAAGCGTTCGGTGGTGGTGGCCACGGAATGCCAGAACTCGGCTTCCGGCTCGCCCTCGAGCTGGTCGGCCGTGGGGAACTCCTTGCGGCAGCGGGCAAGCAGCGCATCGTTGCCGAAATAGGCTACGGCCAGCGTCCACTGCGTCTCGCCCTGGCGGTGCAGCAGATCGATGGCGGCGGGCTGCAACACGCCGCGCAGAATGCGGTCGCGCTCGGCGATGGCGTCCCTTGCGTTGGAGAAATCGAAGAGGAACGTCGCTGAGCCGGCCGGCAACGGCGCCAGTTTGAAATTGACGGAAGCGATGGCGGCCAGCGTGCCCATCGAGCCGATGAGCAATTTCGCCATATCGAGTCCGGCGACGTTCTTCACCACCATGCCGCCCGATTGCACCAGCTTCCCTTCGAGTGTGGCGAACTCCATGCCGATGACGACATCGCGCGCGGTGCCGTAGAGCCGGCGCAACGGACCGCTGGAATTGCAGGCAATGACGCCGCCCACCGTGGCGCCGGCAGCGAATGGGGGCTCCAGAGGAACCATGTAGCCGTCGCGTTCCAACATTTCGGTGAAGCGGGCATAGGGGATGCCTGCCTGCACGCTTACGGTGAGGTCCTTGGGCTCATACTGCAACACACCATCGAGCGCGGCGGTAGTGACACGGATGTCAGCCTGGGCAATGGGACCGCCGGCCCGCGGCTTGCTGCCGTTGCCGAGCAGTTCGATGCTGTGACCCGATTGAGCGGCTTCGAGAAGAGTTGCGGCAAGCTCCTTTGCGCTTGCCGGCTTCAGCAGTTCCATGCGAACTACTTATGATGGCACAGAACGAATGCGGCTACTCCAGAATGGAGAATCCTGGGAAGATGTTGATGGCGCCGCTGTCGAAGAACTGAATGGCCACCACGGCGACACCGGCCTTGCTGTTGCCGCTCTGCTGAAACTCCACGCTGCCGCGCGCTCCTCGCGCCGCCCGCACGGCATCGCCGGGCACGAATCCGGCCGCGCCGAATCCGGGGATATCGCGCGTGGAAGTGTGGATCCGGCGACCCTCGGCATCGCGCACAACGACGCGAATGGCTGAGTCGCGCGTGTCCAGATTGATCACGCTGATCTCCGTCTCCGTGCCCTCGGTATTGTCGTAGAAAGTCTCCGTGACGTAATCCTCGAAATGCGTGGCGGGATAGCTGGCGCCGAGCAGGCCGTCCTCGCCTTCGATCTCCACCGACACGGTGGCGGCGATACGAGCCGTGCCGGCATCGAAGAAGCTCCACACCACCTGATCGTCGCCGCGGGCATTGGTTTCCACGGTGGTGACGCCGCGCGCCGGAATTCGCAGCCGCAGGTTCTCCACAGTGCCGAGGTCTTTCAGATCCACCGGGGCATCGAAGCCGTCATCGTCGATGAAGAACAACTCGAGATCCACATCCCGGTTTTCCATGTTCATCAAACGGATGCGCGTGCGCAATCCATCGCCATTGGCGATGAAGGGCATGACAAAATCGCCATCCGTCACCAGCGCGGCGCGGCCCAGGTTGCTTTTCGCGCCTCGCCATGCTTTTTCCTTGCTTGTACTCTGCCCGCGCTGGCGTAGCAGCCTGCGCAGATCGTCCTGTCCCGCCGCTTCCGCGGCCACGGCGCACAACGCCGAAAATACTACCAGCGACCCGATTCTCCTCATGGCTCTGTCTCCGTCGAGGGTCCTATAATGCCCTCATGCCTTTGTTTGTTCTTCTACTCTTGCTGGCGAGCCGGTTGGCGGCCCAAAGCGAGTCCGATCTCGCCTTTTATAAGACGTTGAACGACGGACGCGGGGTACAGGAAATGTTGACGCGCTATCTGCATGAGGAGGCCGCCAAACACCTCGATGCCCGGGCCAAACGCGTCGCCGAAACCCGCGATTGGGCGGCGTACAAAACGCGTTTCCGTGAGGCGCTGATGGAGTCGCTGGGCGGGCCGTTCCCCGGCCGCACTCCGCTCAATGCCTCCGTCACGGGGACGATCGAACGCAATGGCTACCGCATCGAGAAAGTGGTTTTCGAAAGCCAGCCCAAGTTCTACGTCACGGCGAATCTTTACGTGCCCACAACTGGACGCGGCCCGTTCCCCGCGATCCTTTTTCCGCTAGGCCACGAATCGGGCGCGAAGGCTCACGAGGCATGGCAGCGCGTGCTGGCCAACCTCGCCATGCGTGGCTTTGTGCTGCTCGCCTGGGATCCCATCGGCCAGGGCGAGCGCATTCAGATGTGGGATGAAGACTTCCAGACTTCGAAGCTGGTGGCCTCCACCACGGAGCACACCATGCAGGGCATCCAAACGCTGTTGGTGGGCGATGCCCTGGCGCGATACACCATTTACGATGGCATTCGCGCGTTGGATTATCTGCTCTCGCGCCCCGAGGTGGACAAGACGAAAGTCGGCATCACGGGCAATTCGGGAGGTGGCACGCACACCTCTTATATCGCTTCGCTCGAAGACCGTCTCCATGTGGCCGCGCCATCCTGCTATCTGACAAGCTGGCGGCGGCTGCTGGAAACCATCGGGCCGCAGGACGCCGAGCAGTGTTTTCCCGGCTGGCTGGCCGCGGGCTACGATCACCCCGATTTCATCCATGCCTTCGCACCGAAACCGTTTCTGATGCTCACCGCGATTCGCGATTTCTTCTCCATCGCCGGAGCGCGCGAGACTTACGCCGAAGCGCGCCGCAGGTACGATTCCGCCAATGCCGAATCGCGCTTCGGCAAGTTCGAAGCAGACGACGGCCACGGTTATACCAAGCCGCGGCGCGAAGCCGCTTACCGCTGGTTCACCCGATGGCTGAAGGGCGCCGAAGACACAACACCGGAGCATGACATCGCGATCCTCAGCGAGAAGGAACTGAATGCCACGCCCACCGGACAAGTGTCCACCTCCATGCGCGGCGGCACGGATATACACGGGTTGAATCTGGCGCGGTGGAAACAACTGCGCGGCACGGGATCGCTCGACGATGTTCGCCGCCTCACGCGTTTTCAACTCCGGCTTTCCAAACCGCCCTCACAGGATTACGGGACGATTTCGCTCCCCGGCGGCGTAACAATGGTAAAGCTCACTTATTCCACCGAGCCGGGCATCACACTACCCGCGGTTCTGTATCTGCCGGCCGGGGGCGGCAAGAAACCCGCCGCCATCCTCGCTCATGGACGCGGAAAGGCCGCCACGCGCGAACTTGCCCTGCAACGGGTACGGGCCGGCGAAGTGGTCCTCTCCATCGATTTACGGGGATTTGGCGAAACCGCATCCTCGAAAGGGAAGAGCTCCGATTGGCAGCGCTATTTCGGCGATTACGATTCCGCAATGACGGCGATTCTTCTGAACAAGCCCCTTGTGGCAATGCGCGCCGAGGATATCAGCGCCGCCGTGAGTCTGCTGTCGGAACGCGCGGACGTAGACCCGGCGCGCATCTCGCTGCACGGCATCGAAGCGGCCTCGGTCCCGGCGCTCTATGCGGCGGCGCTCGACAATCGCATCGCCTCGGCGAACCTCGATGGATTGCTGGTGAGCTACGAAGACGCCGTACGGCGGCGCATCCATCGCCGCGTGTTCGAACATATCGTCGTGGGGGCCTTGCGATTTTACGATCTGCCGGACCTCATCCGTTTTGCCTCGCCGCGTAAGATTACCGTGACCGGCAAGGTCGATGGACTCGGGAACCCGCTATAGGCGGTGGACGACAGATCCGGTGCACGCCGGTAGGAATTGCCAATCCGGAAAATTCTACCTCATTTGACGGAAAAAGAAGGATTCTAAACATAAGAAAAGAAGCGCCAAGGAGTTTGGCCTTCGAATTGCAATTCAAACGCAAGCCGCGAAATCCCTCCCTCTTTTCGCGACAGGCGCAAGCACTCCCCCATCCCCGCGGTACAGCCGTGGTTCGCCCCATGGCGCTCAAATCGAACCATCGAATTCTGGAGTGTGAGAATGTATTCCCATCTCGCCGCGCTCCGACTCGCGGTAGCCGGAGGACTTCTATTTCTCTTCCCGCCTGTAACGGCCAGGGGAGCAATCGTAACAATGGACCTGGTTTGCGTGCTGGACAATCCCGGAATTTGCACACCCGGGCCGTCGTTTGGCACCGTCACGCTCACGGATACGGCGCCGAACACCGTCCGTATCGACGTGGATCTGCTCCATTCCAGCCTGATCTTCACGAACATGATGTTTCAGGTGAGTGGAATTGCCGGATTGATCTTCAATCTCACCGAGCCGCTGGTGAATCCGCTGGCGTTGGGCGCCTATTCGATCGCGCCGAACCCGGCGGAATTCAATCTCGGTTCGCCGGACAACCCGCCCATCGCGCAGAACGGATGGAACGGCGCCAGTGGCTATGTTGGCGTAGTCCAAGTCACGGGCTTGTCGACAGCCGGATTCATCGCCAACAACGGCGGAACCGGCCAATACCATGTTGCCATGCAGGTGCGGAACCTCGGACCAGGCGCATGCACGGGGTCGGCGGATGGCTCCACCGATTGCGTGCCGGGCCGGCAAGGCAGTGGAACGCTATCCGTGGGAGGCATCCGCAGGACGGCCGATGAAACCGTGCCGGAACCGTGGAGTCTGGGATTGGTAGGGGCCGGCCTCATGGCGCTGTCCCTGCTCGGCAAACGAATCCGCTAGGGCAACGGCGCGGCGCCGCTTACTGACCCAAAGGCAGCAACCGGATGCTGCGGAATTCGATGGGATTGTCTTTCTGGCATTGGAAGCCGATGACTCCCGAAGCATGCTTCCCGTCGCGCGCGTCCAGAATCTGGCTTCCATTCAATCGAACGACAAAGCGGTCGCCGCGCGCTGTCACTTCATATTGATTCCACCTGCCGCCGGCCACTTTCGCCGGGCCGGCCTTGACGCTGCCCACCAGGCTGCCCGTAAGAAATCCTTGCGGTTGGTAATCCCAAATTTGCAACTCGTATCCGGTCTGGTGCGGGGCGCCTTCTTTTTGCGATCGGAGAAATACTCCGCTATTTACGTTCTCCGCGCCGCGGAACTCCAGCTTTAGCGTGAAGTCGCGGAACATACCGGCAGTGCTCAACCACCCGGGAACCGTACCGGGACAGTAGATGGCGCCATCGCGGACGCTCCAGTTCCCGGTTGTGGCGGGATCGAAGGTGGCCCGCGCCTCCCATCCTTTTAGACTCTTCCCATCGAACAGAAGAACCCAACCCGCTGCGGATTCGGCTTTCGTCAAGGTGTTGGGCTGTTGCGCGAACAATGCGCCGGCAGCAAGCAGCATCGGGAAAAACATGCAGCCTATTGAATCGTCCCCGGCGGCACGCTGTCAAATGGCCGCCGGCGCCGCGGCAAATCAGGTTCATTACCTTTTCGAGGTACGGGTTACCTTTGGCCTATTGTTCACACATGTAATCCGGGCGACTCTGTCGAAATACCAAGCGATACACTTCGCTGGATCAACACACGAAAGGACCACCTTCCAACGCAATGAATCATCGGAGGACCCTGTTTGCCGCGGCGATCGCTCTAGCCGCAATATCGATCCCTGCCTCCGCCACCATCATCGGCGGCAGCATTACCTCAGGCGCCACGGGCGCGCAGTTCATCAAGCTCACCGTTCCGTTCACGGCATCGACCCCGGATAATACCGTGGGAGACAATAATTTCCAATCCATCCATCTCTATGGATTTGACGAAGACCAGAACATCCTGCTGGCGGCTCCGCTCAACGTGGACGTGGTGCCTTCCGGTCCCCTCACGCTGCCCACCGGCATGACCGTAGCCAGCCATTACATCTTCTTCGACCCCGCCACCTTGACAAGTATCGATGGCACTGTGGATTTCGATTCCGACATCGTTGCGATTATCACCAGCACGAGAAATCTGCTGGACAGCGATTTCCTGGCCAACACCGGAGTCACTTATCTCAACCCGACGCTACGCGGGCTGGAAACGGGCGATTCGGTCACCATCAGCGGCGTCCGGCAGATCCGCTTCAACACCACCGCCGGCACCCCTGGAGACTATGTGCGCGTGCTCACGGCGTACTCCCCCGGTGCGGTTCCCGAGCCTGGAACGGCGGCGTTGTTCCTGGCCGCATTCGGCATCGCGGCGTTGCGCTACACGCGGCGCGGCTAGGGCAGTGACAGCAGCTTCGCCGGATTCGTCTTCACCATCCGCTCGATGTCCGCGACGCTGACTCCCTCATTGCGCAAACCTTCGAAGATCCGCTGCAATCCATCCGGATGCAGCGGATTTCCTTGCTGCCCGAAGTCGCTCGATAGAATCACGGCGGAAAAGCCCACTTGCCGCATGACGTCGGCGTAGTCCTTGAATTCGTTCTCCTTCTGCAACCCCAGCACGGCATTGCCCGTAAACTCCAGCATCGCTCCCATCGCCACGGCCTGCTTCATCTGCGCGACGCTCATCCGCACGTACTGATTCATGGGATGCGTCACCACAATCGATGCAATCCCGCGCTGCTTCGCCTCCCGAATTATTGCCAGGACTTCTTCCGGAGCGGAATGTCCCGTGGCCAGCACCAATTTATATTTCGCGATCAGGTCCAGCACGGTGAGTGTCTCCGGCAGCAGTTTGCCCGCGCGCGAGATGGAAACGTACGGCCGTTGCTCTTTCGTCAACCGCACGTGATTTTCCGCATCGAAGGTGGGCATCCACACCACCTTGCCCCAGCCGCCCTTCACCTTCGCCATGCGTTCCACGGCGGCCGGGTTCACTCCACCGTTGGAACGGTTCAGGGCAATGCCGCCGAAGACCTCGATGCCCGGCACTTCCTGGCGCGCCAATGCCGCCCACGAAGCCGTCGGCTCATAGTGATTCTTCAGCACCAGCCCGCGGAAGCCTTTCTGCTTCGCCAGCCGCACCAGATTCAGCGCATCGATGGACCGCGGTGTCACGTCCGGATCGCAATGCGCATGAATATCGACAACGCCGGTGAGCGATTGCCCCCAGCAGGAAGCGGCGAAAATCAGAAGTACGAGACGATGCATGTCCACCTGCTAGACTGATTAGTTTATGCCAAAACAGTACTCCGCCCCACCGCCGATGACCATCGACACGAACAAGAGCTACGTGGCCACGTTTGAAACCACGCGCGGCAAGATCGTCTGCGAGCTGTTCGCCAAGGACGCCCCGAAGACCGTGAACAACTTCGTCTTCCTGGCGCGCGAAGCCTTCTACGACGGCACCATGTTCCATCGCGTCATCGCCGACTTCATGATTCAGGGCGGAGATCCGGAAGGCACCGGCCGCGGCGGCCCAGGCTACCGTTTCGAGGACGAAACGAAAAACAACCCGCACCGCCACACCGTGGGCGCGCTTTCCATGGCGAACGCCGGCCCCAATACCAACGGCAGCCAGTTCTTCATCACGCACGTTCCGTGCGATTGGCTGGACGGCAAGCACACGGTGTTCGGCAAGGTTCTGGAAGGTCAGGACATCGTCAACGCCACCCAGCAGGGCGACAAACTGGTGAAGCTGACCATCGAAGAGAAGTAGTTACCAATCCACCACGGAACCGTCGTCCTCATCGTAAGCCGTGCGGTACTCGCGCGGCTCGCCCACTTGCGCCATCAACTTGTTTTCGTCGATCGTGATGCCGAGTCCTGGCTCGGTCAACAGCGGCCGGTGCCCGTTGGTGACCGGCGGCAGCGGCTTCGCCAGCAGGTCTGCATACTCGTTGTCTCCGCGCTCCTGAATGAGGAAGTTCGGAATCGCCGCCGCGATTTGCAGGCTCGCCGCCAGGGAGCAAGGGCCCTGCGGATTGTGCGGCGCCAGCGGCGTGTAATAGGCTTCCGCCATCCCGGCGATGATCTTCAATTCCGTAATGCCGCCGGCATAACATACATCGGGCTGTAGGATTGTTGCGGCGCGTTTCTCCAGAATTTCGCGGAAGCCCCACTTGGTGAAGATGCGCTCGCCGGTGGCGATGGGCACATGCGTCTTCCTCGCCATCTCGGCCATCACGTCGACATTCAGCGCCTGGGCGATCTCCTCGTAAAACCAGGGATGATAGGGCTCCAGCGCCTTGATCAGCGTCATTGCCGTGGGCGGCTGCACCGCGCCGTGGAACTCGACGCCGATATCGACGCCCGATCCCACCTTCTCGCGCAGCGCCTTGAAGCGCTCCACCACTTCCTCGACGAATTTCAGTCCTTCGTTGTATTTGAACGGTGCGCGCTTGGTGCCGCGCAACCCCACCTTGATCGCGTTGACTCCGGTTTTTTCGCTGAGTTGCCCGTACACCCGCACGCGGTCGCGCGTCTGGCCGCCGAGCAGCTTCCACACCGGCACCCCGTACATCTTGCCCTTGATGTCCCACAGCGCCTGATCGATGCCGCTCGAAATGGCAGTCTTGATGGGCCCGCCGCGATAAAACGCGCCACGATGAATCGCCTGCCAGTGATGCACCACGCGCGAGGGATCCTGGCCCACCAGATACTTGCCGACCTCCAGCGCCCCGGCCGCGCAGGCCTTGGCATCGTCCTTCAGCATTTCTCCCCAACCCGTGATTCCGGCATCGGTGGAGATCTTCACGAAGACCCACGAATTCTTCAGCACGAAGGATTCGACCTTCGTCACTTTGACCTTGTCGTTCGGCCCCACGGCAGCGGCATTCGTGCGCTCCGCCGTGAACATGGCATCCATGCCGAATAGCGCCGCCGGTGACAGCAGCGCGCGCAAGGCCGACCGCCTGTCCATTGTCCCTGTCATAGTCGCAATCTCCTTAGAACTGGATCCTGGCTTGTATCTGATAAAAACGGTTCAACGATGACGTCTGGCTGGTGATTCTACCAAACAGCGTCGAGGTGGGGGAGAGGTTCGGAGCCGCCATCTGCGACCGGTTTTGCAGATTGATGGCATCGGCGCGAACCTGGAACCGCAAGCCTTCGACGATGCGAAACTCCCGCAACAGATTCGCGTTCCATTGATTCAATCCGTCGGCGCGCAGCCCGTTGAAGAATCGCGGAAACACTCGCACATGAAACGCCGCCGGCAGATTCGCGGCGTTGCGCTCAAACGGCAGGTCCGTGTTGAACCATCGATCGAGTGTCTTCGTCCCCTTTCTGGCATCGGCTTCGAAATTGCCGATGTCGCCGTAGTAGAACAGATTGCCCCAGGACAGTTGCGGTCCCGGCTGAAATTCGTAGGTGGCCGCAATCTGCCATCCGCCGAAGATGTGATGGAGCGGCCCGCTCTGCCAGTACGGCCGCCCTTTGCCGAAGGGCAGTTCGTAGATCGCCGTGGCCGTGATGCGATGCGGACGCGCCGTGTCGCTGGGCCACCAGACGGTCGGGTCCGTGTTGAACTCATTCTCGTAGATCGTGAGGTTTTCCTGAATCATCCGCGTGTAGGAAGCGTTGAACGTCAGCCCTCGCGAAAAACGCCGTTGGAAGTTGAACTCGAAAGCATGTGTCCGCGCCTTCCCATCCGGCGCCGAGTTGTTGTTCAACCCGTTCATGTGCGGGAACGGGCGCAAGAGGCGGTGCTTGGCAATCGTCCGCGCGGTGAACTGCGCCAGCGTGCTCATGTGCTGGTAGAGCACGGGATCGGAAGTCCTCACCGATTCGAAGTTCGAAATGTGGAACGGATTCGGCACCTGCCGGTTCATGTCCGTCGCCAAGGCATTGTTTCTCACCGTGCCCGTCGCCCAGAACTGCTCCGGCAGCGCATCCAGGCGCTGGGTCATGTGAATGCGGTCAGTCCATTGCCCCCAGTAGGCCGCCTCCACCAGCATGTTGCCCGACAACTCCCGCTGCACGCCGGCGCGCCAGCGCTGCACACGGGGATGCGTTCGGTTGAAGTCGGTATAGGTGAACCCTTGTCCCACTCGCGCCATGGAGCCCAACGCCGATCGCAGCGGCACGTCGAACCGCGTTCCATCGGCTCGCACCGGAAACGGATCCGTCAACGGCGAAATCCCGTTCTTCGGATCTCCGGCGAGGTAGGTCTGCCCGAAATCCGTGGTCAGCACGGTGTTTGTGGCTCGCGCGAAACCGTACTGGTCCGTCCCCTGGTTCATCACATTCAGCGTGTCGAAGAATATCCCGTATCCGCCGCGCACCACCATTTTCGAACCCAGTTTGTACGCCGCCGAAAGCCTCGGCAGCCACATCAGTTCGTTCCGCCACAGCCGCCGCGGCGCTCCGCCGACGCCGGCATAGACAGATCCGCCGCGTACGATGAACTGGCTTGCCGGCAGTTCCGGCAGAGGATTGCGCGCATAGGCCGCCTGCGCGGCCGCCGTGATCGGCAATTCCAGATTCGGGTCGAAATACGACAACGACCGGTTATACCGCTCCGTCGGCCCCTGCTCATATTCCATGCGCAATCCGAGCGTCACCGTCAGGTTGCGAGTAGCGCGCCAGGTGTCCTGGCCGTACCAGGCATAGTACGGATTCATCAGCGCAAACGTGTCGTCGGTATCCACGCTCATTCCCGTGGGCATCCCCAACAGAAAGGTGGCCCAGGTCAGGCCCAATGTTCCGGCCGGCGTGAACCCGTCCTCATCGCGCCGCACCAGCGTGTTGGCGAACGTGAAATTCCCGGACGTAAAACCGCCCGTCTGGATCTGGTTCCGGTAATGCTGCCGGAAATCCAGGCCGGCGCGCAAAGTGTGCGAATTGCGGATCTGCGTGAAGTTGTACTTGAGGCTTTGCTGGCGTCCCTGCGTGCCCGGGTCCACGGTGGTGCTCAGCACCATATCTCCCGACCAGGCCGTCATCCCAGGCCAAATCACGCGAGGCATGACGCAACTGGCGTCGCACTTCACATCCATGTACGACGGCAACCCCACGTCCGTCGGCTTGTATCGCCGCGTCCCGCGCCTTTGGTTCTGCTGGAGAAACTTCGTCGCGTCGACGGAAAGATTCATGACCGTGTTGGCGCTCAACGTAAAGGTCCAGTCCGCCGCCCCGCTGAGCGTCGGCCGGATCTCGTCCCATGCCATCAAGCCCGCTTCCGTCTCATAGGTGTAATCCTGCGCGTCCTCTTCGAACTCGCTCTTCAGCCACCGGAAGAAGAACCGGTGCCGGTTCGATGCGTGATAGTCAATGCGATTGTTCCAGGAGTTGTAATCGACATTGTTCGGCATTCCCGTCGCCAGATAGTTGTTCAGCGGCTCATCCCGCGGATCCGTGGGATCGTTGTTCGGCAACGGCATGCGCTGGTTGTAGAAATTGTAGATCGGGTTGGTGAACCGGCTCCGGGCAATGAGGTTCCCCGCGAAGGGATCGCGCACCACGTGCCCCGGGCGCGCCGGATCGGGCCGCGTCGAGAGCGGATCGTACACCTGATAGCGCGCGGGGCTGGTGCGAACTCCCAGCAATTGGGAGAAATCTCCATTCCGCATCGCCACGGTCGGCACCGTGTAGTTCAGTTCGCTCGGCCGCGCGGACTGAAGGTTCTTCAAGCCGGAATAGCCCAGGAAAAAGAACACGCGGTTGCGGCCGTCGAACAGCTTGGGAAGATACACAGGCCCGCTGATCGATCCATGGTAGTTGTTGGTGTGGCCGGCGGGCAGCAACGGACGCTGCGCCAGGTCGTTGGCCAGCGCCGTGTTCCCCGCCGCCTGCGCCTGCGCGATCTGCACGCCCCGCCCTTGCTTGACGAAAAACGGCACGGCGTTCCAGCGCTGATTGAAGTATTGATAGGTGGCCGAGCCATGCAACGCATTCGCCCCCGACTTGGTCGACATGGAAACGTTCAGCCCGGTGGCATGCCCGAACGACGCGTCGAAATTCGACGTTTCAATGCGAAATTCGTCAATCACGTCGGGGCTCGGCATGATGGATACGCGCCGGTTCGTACCGTTCGTCGACGCGCCGTCCATGGACCATTCGTTCCCGCCCACTCCGCCCGGCATGGAATAACCCGATCCGCCGCCAATCTGCCCCTGCACCAGAAACTGCGTCGTCCCCGGCACCTGTACCCCAGGCGCCAAACGCGCCAGCATGGAAACGTTGTTCCCCAACACCGGCAGATCCATCACCTCGCGGTTTGTGATGGACCGGCCCGAGGAAACCGAACTCGTCTCCAGCATCGGCGCCTCCGCCGTAATCGTCACTGACTCGCTGGTTCCGCCAATCTCCAGTTGCAGGTTGATTTCCAACTGCTCGCTCAACCCCAACGTGATTCCCGAACGCACCAGCCGCTTGAATCCCTGCATCTCCGCCGTAACGCTGTAGCTGCCGGGCTGCAACAACGGAGCTTCGTAATATCCACTCGCATTGGTGGTGAGCTGCACGGCGACGCCCGTGCCGGTATTGGTGACGGCGACGGCCGCTCCGGCGATCGCCGCGGCCTGGCTGTCGGTTACCGTCCCGGAGATCGTGCCGCGCGTGTCCTGCGCCTGCACCGCCAGGGGGAGCGTCAACAAGAGTAAGGCGATAGTAGCCCTCATGAAAAACCTCCAGATTGTTTTGCGCATTCACCTATATCCCATCCCAGATATGGAGCGCAACAATCGGCTCACCGTTCTTCCGGCATCCGGCACTATTGACCTTCTTGTCTGTTTATGTTGCAATATTCTGCACTCGATCCGAGAAAGGGGACTCCATGCATACAGCCTCGTTCGCCGCATTGCTCCTACTATCCACCAGTTCATCCTGGGCGCAGGGCCTGACCGGCCAGATCTCCGGCACGGTCGCCGACCCAACCGGCAACCTCATCCCCGGCGCTGCCGTCGGTCTGGTGAATACCGGAAACGCGCAAACCCGCCGCACGAACACGGACGCTACAGGCGCCTTCGTATTCACGCAGCTTCTGCCTGGCAACTACACCATCACCGTGGAGCAGCAGGGCTTCAAGAAATACGAACAGCGTGACATCGAACTCACCGCCACCGAGCGCGTCGTGGTCCGCCAGATCCGCCTCGAACTTGGCGAAGTGACACAGGTGGTCTCCGTCGAAGCCGAAGCCGCGCGCCTGCAAACGCAGAGCGCCGAGCGTAGCGGACTCATCTCTTCGCAACAATACGAACGCCTCTCGCTCAAAGGCCGCGACTACCTGGGCTTGGTGAAGCTGCTGCCCGGCGTCATCGACACCCGCAACCGCGACGCGCCAGGATGGAACAACCTGGGCGGCATCACCATCAACGGCAACCGCTCCGGCACCATCAACCTCACCCTCGACGGCGTTTCCTCGCTCGACACCGGCTCCATGGGCGGACCTTACCTTGCCCCAAGCGTGGACGCGGTGGGCGAATTGAAGGTCCTGCTCACCAACTACCAGGCCGAATACGGCCGTTCCTCCGGCGGCACCATCAACGCCGTCATCAAGAGCGGCACCAAGCAATTCCACGGCGTCGGCTACTACTTCAAACGCAACGAAGCGTTCAACGCCAACGAATTCTTCCGCAACCGCGACGGACTCGCCCGCCCCAGCTACCGCTTCGATTACCCCGGCTACAACGTCGGCGGCCCGCTCTACATTCCGGGCGTCTTCAATACCAGCAAGGACAAACTGTTCTTCTTCTGGTCTCAGGAATTCCTGCCCCGCAAATATCCCACCGCCATCGGACGCCGCACCTTCCCCACCGCGCTCGAACGCAACGGCAACTTTTCCGACACCCTGGATCAGAACGGCCGCCTCATTCCCATCAACGACCCTTTGAACAACCGCCAACCCTTCCCCGGAAACATCATCCCCGCCTCGCGCATCGATCCCGCCGGCCAGAAACTGCTCGGCGTCTTCCCGCTCCCGAACACCGTGGATCCGGCCCGTTCCTTCAACTCGGTTTTCCAAAGCCAGGTCGATCAGCCGCGCGACGAAGACATTCTCCGCATCGATTGGAACATCAGCCCGAAGAGCATCTTCTACGCCCGCGCCATCCGCAATTACGAGGCCTTCCGCGGCGATTTCAACTTCGTCCTCGCTTCCGGCAACTGGCCGCAGTTCCCCATCGAATACTCCATCCAGAGCGCGGGCCTGGTGAGCACGTTGATCCACACCTTCAAGCCGACGCTGGTCAATGAATTCACCTTCGGCGTGAACCGCGCGCTTCAGTTGGTCTCGCCTCTTAACCAGGCCGGCATCGACCGCAATGACCGCAACAAGCTCAATCTCGGACTGCCGCAATTCTTCCCGCAGTCGAATCCGCTGAACCTCATCCCGAACGCCAACTTCGGCGGCATCCCCAACGCCCCGGCTCTCTCCATCGAGCAGCGCTTTCCCTTTTTCGGCACCAACAACATCTGGAACTGGTCCGACAATCTCAGTTGGATCAATGGGGCCCACAACCTGAAATTCGGATTCTATTTCGAGCGCACCTCCCGCAACGCGGCGCGCGCGACGGCGTTCAACGGCACCTTCGATTTCGGCCGCAACGTCAATAACCCCGGCGATTCCAACTACGCCTTTTCCAATACGATCCTGGGCAGCTTCGACAGCTACACGGAATCGAACCTGCACCCCCACGGCCACGCCCGTTACAAAAATTTCGAGTGGTACGCGCAGGACAACTATAAGGTGACGCGCCGCTTCACGCTCGATTACGGAGTCCGTTTCTACTGGATCGAGCCCACCTTCAGTTCCGGCGACACGTTGAGCGTGTTCGACCAGAGCGTCTACGATCCGGCGCGTGCCGCGCGCCTCATCGAGCCCTACCGCGAAACACCCACATCGGCCCGCGTGGGCCGCAACCCGGCCACCGGGCAGATTGTGTCCTCCGTCCTCATCGGCACGCTCGCACCGGGCAGCGGGGAATTTCACCAGGGCATGCGCCAGTTCCAGGAGCGTGTTCTCAATACACCGTCCATCAAGCTCGCCCCGCGCTTCGGTTTCGCCTACGACGTCTTCGGGAACGGCAAGACGGCCATCCGCGGAGGCTTCGGCATCTTCTTCGACCGCTTCAATGACGACCAAGTCATCATCTTCGTCGAACAGCCGCCCAATGTACTGACCAACACCGCGGTGCAATCAACCATCCGCAACCTGCTCACCTCGCCGCTCAACCAAAGCCCAACCGGCGTCAACAGCATCCAGCGCGACTTCGACCCCGCCACCGTCTACAACTGGAGCTTCGGCGTCCAGCAGGACGTCGGTAACGGAATCGTGGTCGATATCGCCTATGTCGGCAACGTGGGGCGACACCTGCTGCACCGCCGCAGCCTCAACGCCACTCCTTACGGCACCAACTTCCTGCCTTCCTCGCGCGACACCACCACGCCCAACAGCCCGTTGCCGGTCAACTTCCTGCGGCCCATCCGCGGCTTCGCCGATATCCAATACGCGGAGTTCGCCTCGACATCCAACTATCACTCCATGCAGTCGCAGGTGAACAAGCGCTTCGGACGCGGGCTCACCTTCGGCGTTTCCTGGACGTGGTCGAAAGCGATGGATCTGGTGGACGGCAACAACAACGCGGTCAATCCGTTCCTCAACTTCCGCATGCGCAACTACGGCCGCGCCGGCTTCGACCGTACGCACAACTTCGTGCTCAGCTACACCTACGATCTGCCCAAAGCCAGCACCAACTGGAACAACGCCTTCTCCCGCTGGGTGCTCGATGGATGGCAGGTATCGGGAATCACTTCCTTCACCTCGGGCCAACCGCTGGGCATCGGCTACAGCCTGGTGCAGGCGCGCGATCTCACCGGCGCATCCGGTGCGGGCGTCGACTCGCGCGTCAACCTCATCGCCAATCCCAATCTGCCCAAGAGCGAGCGCACCATCCTCCGCCACTTCAACACCGCCGCCGTGGCCCCGCCCACCGGCGCGGGTGAACTCGGTATCGGCAACGCCCCAAAGGATCCCATCCGCGGACCCGGCTTGAATGTGTGGGATATCTCCTTGTTCAAGAACTTCGCCCTCGGCTCGAACGAAGCGCGCCGCCTGCAACTGCGTTGGGAAACCTACAATACGTTCAATCACGCCAACTTCAATGCCGTCGATACCGCCAGCCGCTTCGACGCCAACGGCAACCAGGTGAACGCGCGCCTCGGCCAATACACGAACACGCTCGACGCGCGCCGCATGGTGCTGGGAGTGAAGATCTACTTCTGAGCCGCGCCTGTATTCTTGAGCAGGATGAGCAGCATGACGACTTCGCTTTGCGCCCGGATGCCATGCTCCAACTGCGGCGTCATGTACACGAATGTGCCTTCCTTGGCACTGTGTTCATCGGCGCCCAGCTTCACCGTTGCCTCGCCGCGGAGGAATTGTAGAATCGCGGGAAACGGAGCGGTGTGCGCGCTCAACTCCTGCCCAGGGGCGAAACAAAACTGAATCACCTTCGAGCGGTCGTCGCTTTGCAATGTTTTGCTCACGATGCCGCTCGAAGGTGCGTCGATGTCTCGTAGGTCGGAAAGGTAAATGTACGGCTGTTCCATGGCAAGCCCATTATCCGGCCAAGGAACCCCGCAAGTCGGTGACCTCAGTCACCCTCGCCTCAAGCCGCGTCTTCAAACAGCTCGTCGCGCTGCCGTCCGCCGCTGCGCTGCTCCGCCTGCTCCTGGCAATGCACGCAGAGCTTGGCGAACGGAAGGGCATCCAGCCGGCGCGGTGCAATGGCTTCCTCGCACTCCTCGCATACCCCATACGTGCCTTCGTCGATCTTTCGCAACGCGGTCCGCAGCTCGCGCGCCAGCTTCGCCTTCTGATCCAGCCGGATCACCGCGAAGTCACGCTCGGCGGCCGATTGGATCTGCTCCAGCGCATCGGCAAACGTCTCGATTTGCAACTGCTCGCGTGCGTTCGCCTCCCCCATCAGTTCACGCAACATCTGCTCCATCGCCAGCTTCTTTTCGTTGTATTTGTTGTTGTTCATTGTTCTTCTCCTCTCAACGATGGAAGAGATGTTTCAGGCGCGCCAAAGGGTACAACAATTTTTCACTTTTTCATTCCCGATACAACTTGATACAAATCGTCCCCGCCACGGTTGCGCAACCAAATCCGACGCTGCCAGACTAGATCCACGGCTATGAAGAAATGGTTCGCAACTGGTGTATTCCTCCTCGCCGCGGCGGCCGCACTGTGGAAAACCGGCCTGCTGCCCGTCAGTCCGGCGGCGCAGAAGCGTGGCCTCGCGTCCATTCGCGTTCCTGACGGCTTCCAGGTTTCGCTCGCCAGCAAGCCCGGCCTGGTGAAGTACCCCATGCTCGGCACCATCGCCGCCGACGGCGCCATCTACATGTGCGAATCCTCGGGCCGGACCATGAAAACCCCCGAGATGACCGCCGACCCCAACTACGCCGTCACACGTCTCACCGACACCGACGGCGACGGCGTCTATGACAAGAGCACCGTCTTCGCCGACAAGCTCACGCTTCCCGCCGGCGCCGTCTTCCTCAACAACAGCCTCTATGTGGCTGCCCCCCCGCAGGTCTACCGTTTCCAAGACACCAACAACGACGGCATCGCCGACGTGAAGGAAGTTCTGGTGGAAGGCTGGAATCTCTCGGCCAACGCCGCCAGCCTCCACGGCCCCATCCTCGGGCCCGACGGCTGGCTCTACCTCACCGACGGCCGCCACGGCTTCAACATCGCCACGAAAGATGGACGGAAGTACTCCGGAAAGGCATCGCGCATCTGGCGTCTTCGCCCCGATGGCACCGGACTCGAATGGTATGCGGGCGGCGGTTTCGATAACCCCGTCGAGGTCGCCTTCACCGAAGGCGGCGACATGTTCGGCACCATGACCTACTTCCAGGATCCGCGCGACGGCCAGCGCGACGCCATCCTGCATTACGTCGAAGGCGGCGTCTACCCCAAACCCTACCCGGTCACCGGCGAGTTCAAACAAACCGGCGACCTCATGCCCGTCATGACCAAGTTCGCCCGCGTCGCGCCCAGCGGCCTGCTGCGCTACCGCGGCGTCAGCTTCGGCGAAGAATACGACGGCAATCTCTTCACCGCCCATTTCAATTCGCATCGCGTGCTGCGCCACAAGGTCACGCGCCTCGGCGCTACTTACAAAACCGAGGATTCCGATTTCTTCTACTCCTCCGATCCGGACCTGCATCCCACCGATGTCATGGAAGACCGCGACGGCAGCCTCATTGTCGTCGACACGGGAGCGTGGTTCATCCACGGCTGCCCGCTGTCGCGCGTCTCCAAACCGGACATTCAGGGCATCCTCTACCGCGTGCGCAAGAAGGGCGCGCCTACCGCGATGCCTTCACCCCAACCCGCCGCCGCCGAGCAACTCGACGACGCCAATCCCTACATCGCCGACGAAGCCGCGCACGCGCTCGTCGCCAAGTCCGACACCGCCGCGTTGCGAGCCTTCCAGCCGAAGACTGTAAGGGGAGCCTCCCGCCGTGTCTTCGCCCTCTACCGCATCGGCACTCCCGATGCGCTCGCCGCCGTGCGCGAAGCTCTCACGGACCGGCGCTACGAAGTGCGCCAGGCCGCGGCCCGCTGCGCCGGTATGGCCAAGGACAGCGCCGCCGTTCCACGCCTTATCGAAATGGCCGCCAAGGAAGATCCCTCCGTCCGGCGCCAGGCCATCGCCGCCCTCGGCCAGATCGGCGATGCGAAAGCAATCCCCACACTCATCGCCGCCGCGGCCAATCCCGAAGACCGCTTCGTCGAACATTCCATCATCTACAGCCTCATTCAACTCGGACAGGCCGCCCCGCTTCTCTCCCGCCTTCAGGATCCTTCTCCCAACATCCGGAAAGCGGCGCTCATCGCCCTCGATCAATTCGACCGCAGCCCGATCAACGCATCGCACGTCCTGCCCTTCCTCAACGCCGGCGAACAGGAACTGCGCCGCACCGCGCTCTGGGTGGTATCGCGCCATCCCAGTTGGGGCGCGAAGCTCACCCAAGCCCTCGACGCCCGACTCCGTTCGCCGCAATTCAACGAACGCGAAGCTGAAATGATTTCGCAAGCCATGGCCGCTTTCTGCTCCGACGCCAGTCTCAAGCAATCCGTCGGAAAGGCGCTCGGCGACCCGTCGCTCGATGCCAAGCGCCAGCTCTTCCTGCTTGAAACCGCCGAGCGCTGCTCGAGCAAGGAATTCCCGCCGGACTGGCAACCCGGCCTCGAAAGACTGCTCGCCCATGCCGACGCCGCTGTCCGTGTCCGCACCATTCAACTCATCCGCGCCCGCGCCGTCGCCGGCCTCGAAGCTCCGTTGCGCCGGCTCGCCGAGAACGCCTCGCAATCCGACGATGTGCGCATCGCCGCCCTCAGCGCGCTCGGCGGACGCACGCCACGCTTCACCGATAGCGAGTTCGCCTACCTCGCCTCCCGCCTCGCCCCCAATGTCGCAGCCCCCGCCAAACTCGCCGCCGGCCAGGTCATCGGCCGCGCCGAACTCACCGCCGCGCAACTCCAGCAAGTGGCCGGCAAATACATGAAGGCCGCCGACCCCATGGTCATCCCCAATCTTCTCGAAACCTTCCGCTACGGCAACGATGAAGCCACCGGACTCATGATGGTGCGGGCGCTCACCGAAGTCGAATCCGCCCTCGGCAGCGTCGGCGCGCAGCGTGTCGAGGAGATCGTGAAGAAGTTCCCCGGTGGCGTACAGGCAGCCGCGAAACCCCTGCTTGCCCGTCTGGAACAGGGCAAGGCGCAACGCCTCGAAAAAATCAAAAAGCTCGAAGGTGTTCTCACCGCCGGCGGCGATCTCGCCAAAGGCAAAGAGATCTTCTTCGGCGCCAAAGCGGGCTGCTCCAGTTGCCACACCATCGGACTCGAAGGCGGCCACGTCGGCCCCGATCTCACCTCCATCGGCGCCATCCGCTCGCCGCACGATCTGCTGGAAGCCATCGTGCTGCCGAGCGAGAGCTTCGTGCCCGGCCACGAAGTCTACCGCGTGGAAACGGCCACGGAAGTCTACTCCGGCGTCCTCGGCCGCGGCACACCCGATGCCGTGCGCCTCATCACCGGGCCCGGCGACGAAGTCCGCATCCCCCGCGCCGACATCAAGAGCATGGGCTACGCGCCGGTATCGCTCATGCCGGAAGGCCTCGACGAAGTGCTGGACCGCAACGAGCTGCGCGACCTCATCGCCTACCTGCGCGCGCAGACCGCCCGGCCCAGCGAATCCGGACGGAGTGAATGAAGCGGCCCGCGGCGCTCGTCTTCCTGCTCACGTTCCTCTATCACGCCACCAGCCCCGTCGCCCAACAAGGCGATTCGCGCTGGACTGTCTACACCGCCATCAGCCTGTTGCGCGAAGGCAACCTCGATCTCAACGAATACCCGCGGCAAATCGAAGCCTCCGGCTTCTACGCCATTGAATGCGTCACCGGCAACCAAAGGCGCTATCCCATACAGAGCCTCGCCGAATGCCCCGGCGGGCGGCTCTATCACTTCTACCCCGTCTCCATCAGCCTGCTGGCCTTACCGCTCATCGCGGTGCAACTCGGCGTCCTGCAATTGCTACCCGCGCTACCCGTGGCTCACCCCGTTCTCAAAGCATACCTGCAAGCCGATCCCACCACCGGCTCGCCCATCTTCGAAATCGTCGCCGCTTCGTTTTTCGCGGCACTGGCGACGCTGCTCCTGTACGCCGCCGCGCGCCGCCACCTCACGCCCCGCGCCGCGCTCTTCGCCGCGTTCCTCTTCGCAGCCTGCACGCCGATGCTTTCCACCGCCAGCCGCGCCCTCTGGCAGCACGGCATTCTCGCCATGCTGCTCAGCGCGATGCTGCTGGTTCTGCCGCGTCCCGCCGTCGGCCCCATCCTCGCCCTGGCATTCTTTGTCCGTCCCACCGCCGTCGTCCCCATCGCTGTCGCAGGCGTTTACATGATGCGGCGCCGCCACCGCACCGAAGCCGTCAAAGCCATCCTTTACGCGACACCCGTGGTGGCCTTTTTCGTGGCCCTCAACTACCACATGTACGGCATGCCGCTGGCGCCCTATTTCTTCCCGGTGCGTCCCGGCAGCACGTCCCTAGCGCTGCACTCGCGCTATGTTGAGGCGCTCGCCGGGACACTGCTATCCCCCGCCCGAGGACTGCTCATCTACATGCCCTTCCTGCTTCTGCTGCCGCTGCGCGCCAACCGCCGCGTCAACCCGCCACTGGCGCCCTGGATCGCGGCCATGATCGCCGCCCATTGGCTGCTCATCTGCCTCCACACCGATTGGTGGGGCGGTTATGCCTTCGGCCCGCGTTACTTCACCGATGTCACGCCGCTGCTCATCTACCTGCTCTTACCCGTCATCGCGCGCCCGAACAAGGCATTTCTCGCGCTCGTGCTGGCAGCGTTCCTCATCCACTTCCAGGGGTCGCACCGCACCGCCACACAACTCTGGAACGTCACCCCCATCGACGTCAACGCCGACACCTCCCGCCTCTGGGACTGGAGCGACCCGCCCTTCCTGCGCTAATTCACCGTCCAATCGCTCTCAAACCGCACCGGATCCATCAGATGCCATCCTCCGTCCCCGGGCCGGCGATCATGGGGAAATTGCTTATCTCCGGCCGAGCCTCAGTAACCGGCTGAAGAACGCCAGCCCCGCGCCCATGGCATGGAAGAACAGCCCGATGCCCCATCCATACAGCACATGCTGGAACCATGGTTCTCCGCCGGTCGCCAGGTTCAACCCGAACAGGAACAGATTGACAAAGATAAACACCACCAGGTGTTTCACGAAACCGAACAGCGGCGAAAGCGGATTGCGGTAGAAGAGCATGTTGTGCCTCTCCCTAAATTACGCATCGCCGCCGGCCGGTGTTCCCCAATTCCGCGAAATTCGCACCGCCGCATCGAATCTGTCGATTCGTTCCGTGAAACTTACCTCGTCAGCTCCTCCAGCAGAATTCCCGTCAACTCCGAAATGATGAGGTGTCCTGGATTATCCGGCGACCAATCGATGTTCTTCATATCGTCGACGGTGATCGCGATCGCCACCCGTCCCTTCGGGTGATACACAATCCCCACATCGCTGCGCAGCGCATCCAACGCTCCCGACTTGCTCGCCACCGGCACGTTCCCCAATTTCCGCCCAATCCCCTCGGTATAGTGCTGCCGCTTCAGCACGGCGATCATCTCCTTCGAGGCTTCCTGGCTCACCACTTCGCCCTTCTCGATCTTCTCAAGCAGTAACACCATCTCCCGCGGTGTGCTCACGCCCAGGCCGAAGCGCTTGTTCTCCTCCAGTTTCCCGGCTTCGCTGTACCCGCTCGGCGCCTTCAGTTGATTGCCGTCTCCGCGCACCTTGCGCAGCGACCGCGTCTGCTTCAGCCCAAGCCGGTCCATATAGCGATTCACCGTATCCGCCGTGATGCGGTCCAGGATCACATTGGTGGCGGTGTTATCGCTCACCACGATCATCAAGTGCATCAGATCGCGCACCGGAAACCGCATGCCGTCGGTGAATTCGCCCAAGACCCCCGAGCCGGAAACCTTATCGTCCTTGCTCACCGTGAGCATCTCTGTCCACTTCACCCGCCCTGCCTGCACTTCCTGAAACAGCGCCGCCATGATCGGCAGCTTGATCGTGCTTGCCGTCCGCACCCGTTCATCCGCACGCACTCCGAATGTTTTCCCCGTATCGAGATTCTTGGCAAACAACGACACCGTTCCCGGCGCCCGATTCACCACCGCGTTCACCCGCGAAGCCAGATCCTGCGCACACATCGCGCCTACCAAAGCCGCTGCAACCGTAAGCATGTCTATCAGGTTGCCAAATCGGACTTCCGTCTGCCAAACTCAATGAGTCCGATGCTGACGCAAGCGGTAAGACGGTGGGCGATGTGTGCGGCGTGCTTTGCGCTCGCACTTCCCGTGTCTCCGCAAGCCATCGTCGACGCTCCCAAGCCCGTCGAAGTCTTTCAATACGGCATCGAATGGCGCCTCGTCCGCGCCGGCATGGCACGCCTCAGCCGCACCCCGCAAAGCAACTCCGCCTGGGCAGGCGATCTGCACTTGGAATCCGCCGGGCTTGTCTCCAAGCTATACAAAGTCACCGACGACTACCGCGTCCTGTTCGACTCCGGCTACTGCGTATCCAATATTCATATGGCCTCCCAGGAGCGCAGCCGCCGCCGCGACACACAAGTCCACTTCAACCGCGAAACCAGGAAATCGCACTACCTCGAAAAGGATCTCGTCAAGAACACCGTCGTCCTCGAAAAGGAACTCGACACCGCCGAGTGCGTCCAGGACATCGTCGCCGCCCTCCAGCGCCTTCGCGCCCAAAAACTCGCCCCCGGCCAAAGCGTCACCTTCCCCATGAGCGATGGCAAGAAGATGGTTAGCGGCAAGATCGACGCGCAGGAAAAAGAAAAGGTCAAGACCCCGTCCGGCGAGTATCAGACCATCCGCTACGAAGCACACCTCTTCAACGACGTCCTCTTCCGCCGCAAGGCGCGCCTCTACGTCTGGCTCACCGACGACGACCGCAAACTGCCCGTCCAGATCCGCGTCCGCCTCGGCTTCCCCGTCGGCACCATTACCCTGCAACTGGAAAAAATCGGCCCATCGTAACAGCGTTTGCCGCCGGGATCTCCGTTCGTCGCGAACGTTAGCTTCATCCGGTTACGGAATCTCAGTAGCCGGTTGTCATCCCCTTCGCCCGCAAAATCGGCGTCAGCATCCGCTTCAGATTCTCCCCCAGAATCAGCCGCTTCATCTCTTCCGGCACCGTCGATCCCACCACCTTCGCCAGTTGCGATCCCAGGCTCCGCCCTCCCGAATCGCTCCCCCAGATCACTCGCTCCGCCCCCAATTCCCGCACCGCCATCTCCACAAACCCATTCGTCGGATCCGACCCCGCAATCCCAATGGACACATTCCCCTGCCCCCGCACCGCCCGTATCCCCACTTCCCAAGTCCCACCCGTATGCCCACAGATGAGCGGTGTCTTCGGATGCCGCGCCGCCAGCGCCGCCAGATCCATCGGCGTCGATTCCCCCGCCAGATTCCCGCCCGTCTTGAACCACGTGTGTTGAAAGATCACCGCCTGCATCGCCGCCGCCCGCTCCACGATCGGATCCAGCGCCGCCCCGCTCGCCCGCTGCGCCACCCACAACTTCACACCCACCATCGGCCCATCCTTCACACAGCGGTCGAACTCGCGCAGGCTTTCCTCCAGATAGTTCGGATTCAAGTATACGAAGGCAAACGCGCGGTGCCTCCAGTGGTCCAGCGCCCGCAGCACTTGATCGTTATGCGTCCGCATCTCGGCCGGAGTCGGATTCTCCTCCCGCGCAAAACCGAGATAAATGCAGAACCGCTCGATCCCCATCCGGTCCCCCAGCCGTATCACCTCCGCCATCCCCTCTTCCGGGGTCCGGCCTCCATAGCCCGAAAAATGGCAGTGCAAATCCCAGATCACTGTCCCGCCTCCATCCACGCCCGCGCCGTCCCCGTTAGCAAACGCTGCGCCTGTTCCCCGGCCACTCCCGCTTCCTTCATCTTCAGCACGGCCGCCTCAAAGTGGAAGAACGGATAATACGACCCAAAGCACAACCACTCCGCCGCACCCGCCTGTAACAGCCGCGATAAACCATGCACTCCTTCCACGGCACAAAAATCCCACGAGACCCGCTCCATCGCCACCGGCCGCGGATGATGCAGCACTTGCACCCGCAGCTTCCGCACCGCCCGCATCAATTCCGGCAATCCTTGTAACGCCACAGGCTTCACGCGCAGTAACGGATGTTGCGTCCGTTCGTCTTCCATCTGCGCCGCAATCTGCACCAGCATCCCGTGCTCGGCCGCCGCTGCCAGCAGTTCCTTTGCCGCTGTATCCTCCAGCCCGTAGCCGTGGTAATTCGGATGCAGCCGGATCGCCCGCATCTTGTACCGCTCCTGGCACCGCCGCAGATCCTCCTGCCAGTCCGGCAACATCGGATTCACCGTCCCCACCGCCTGCAAAATGCCGCCACCGTTGCGCCGGCACTCCTCCGTTAACCGAAGATTCACTCCGCCTACATCGCGGTGTAACAGCGCATCGAAGCTTCCCGCCCACGCTTCGGTTACCCCCGCGGCGCGCAGCTTCTGCACCAGCGCGGGAGTCTCATCCCCAGGCAGCCTCCGAAACGGCCATCGTGAGAGGTACACGTGCGTATCGATCATGTCGCGTGAGGATTGTATCACCGTCCCATCTCCCCATGCGGTCCCATTCGTACTATACGGATCACTTGTAGAAAATATGTAAAGTAAACTTGTAGAACTGGTGTAAAGTGTTACACCTTTACAAGTGTTATAATGATGAACATCGTTCAGGATATTGCTTCATGGACTTCAGGAGCCGCTCCCAAACCAAAGCGGCTTCTTCCAACGAATTTTTGGATCCTGGAACGCGGTCTTCGTCACCTTCGAAGATCAACTCGCATTTGGAGGGAAAGATGAACATCTCAACAATGATGAGGCTCAGACAGGGCCTCAGGGCATACCTGCCCTACCTGTTCTGTCTCGTTATGCTGCTCGGCCTTGCCGCATGGGGACAGGAACGCTTTGGCGAAATCAACGGCACAGCCACCGATCCCAGCGGCGCTGTCATTCCGAACGTCACCGTGACCGTGACCAACAAAGGCACCGGACGTGTATTCCAGACCCAGACCGGAGCCGACGGACGCTACGTCGCCCGCAACCTCGAACCCGGACGCTACTCCGTGAAGTTCGAAATCCAGGGCTTCTCCACTCATGAAGCCGCTGACGTCAACCTTCTGCTCGGCAGAACCTTGATTGTCAACGCTCCCATGGCGGTTGCCCGCGCCGAGCAGGCGGTCCAGGTGACCGAAGCTGCTCCTCTCATCGACACAACCAACACCACCATTGCTCAGAACATCACGGCCGACGAATTCGATCGCCTGCCGAAAGCCCGCAGCTTCCAGAACCTTGCTGTTCTTTCGCCCTCGGTGAACTCCGGAGTCATCGAAGGCGGCATCCAGGTCAACGGAGCCAGCGGCGCGGAAAACAACTTCACCATCGACGGCATCTCCACCAACTCGCTCATCAACGGGCAGTCGCGTCAGGACGCCGTCTTCGAAATCCTACAGGAAGTGCAGGTCAAAACCGGCGGTATCTCCGCCGAATACGGCGGCGCCCTCGGCGGCGTCATCAGCGGCATCACCAAGTCCGGTGGCAACGCGTTCCACGGCGATATTCATTACTACCTGTCCGGCAACTCGCTGAACGCGGCGCCCGTCAAGCGCCTCCTGCTGAGCCCCACCGATGACACCACCACGCGCTACTACCAGGACGAAAAGCAGTCCGACAACCGCCACGAATTCGGTTATACCCTCGGCGGTTACCTCGTCAAGAACCGGCTCTATTTCTTCAGCGCGGCTTCCCCACGCATCTACCGCCGCTCCTTCGATTACAAGTTCGGCAACGGCCGCGAGAACGATACCATCGAACAGAAGCGCACCGATCATTCCCTGTTTGAAAAGCTGTCTTTCGATATCTCCAAAAATCTGCGGGGCAGCATGCACTGGCTCTGGACACCCACCAAGGCCACCGGCATCCTTCCTGGCTACAACGGCGAGTGCCCCAACTGCGCGACCTCTTCCCTGGCCGCCAACCAGATTCGTAAGAATCAGGGCTACTATCAGCCGCAGTCCAACTACGGCGCCACCCTCGACTGGGTTGCCACCCCCACCATGCTCCTTTCCGTCAAGGGCGGACGCTTCTGGGATAACTACCGTGACTTCGGTTTGCCCAACATCACCCCTGTCACCTACAGCACTCCCGGCACAGGCCTTCCCTTCGCCATCCCCACCGAACTCCAGCAGCCCACCGGCTTTGGCAACACTCCCCGCGTTTCCGTCCGCAACTACGATATCGCCACCCGCACCTATGTGCAGGGCGACATCAGCAAGCTCGTGAACGCCGGCGGCAGCCATGACCTGAAGTTCGGCATCGGCACGCAGAAGATCGTCAACAAAGTCTTCACCGGTTATCCCACCGGCGGCTATATCAACATCTTCTGGAACCGTGCCTTCAACTCCTCCGTGCCCGGCGGTCCCCGCAACGCCCGCGGAACCTACGGCTACTACGAGTACCACGAGTTCGGCACTCAGGGATCCACCGGCGCACATTTGAGCAACATATATGTCCAGGATAACTGGCGCATCATGTCCCGCCTCACCCTGAACATCGGCTTCCGTTTCGAAAAAGAAACAGTCCCCTCCTTTGCCCGCAGTGTCAAGGACATCGCCTTTAGCTGGGGCTATGGCGACAAGTTCGCTCCCCGCCTCGGCGCCTCCTACGATGTCTTCGGCAACGGCAAGATGAAAATCTGGGGAAGTTGGGGCCGTTACTTCGATTGGGTCAAGTACGAACTCGCCCGCGGCACCTTCGGTGGCGACTACTGGCGCGTCCGCTACCGCACCCTCGACACGCCCAACGTCTTCAGCCTCAACAGCACCAATCTGCCCGGCCAGGACATCTGGAATCCCGCGGTCCCGGACTCCTTCCGCAACCGCCGCGTTCCCGGCTTCGACACCATCGACCCGGCCATCAAGCCGATGGCCAGCGACATCATTAACGGCGGCATCGAGTATGAGGTCGCCCCGCAAATGGTCTTTCGCGCCAGCTATGTGAACAACCGCCTCCTCCGCACCATTGAGGATCTCGGCGTTCTCGTCAACGGCGATGAAGTGTATTACTACGCCAACCCCGGCGAAGGCGGCGCACTCATCACACCCTCTTCCGGAGCCACCGCCCCCTTCCCAACACCCAAGGCAGAGCGCCGCTACGACGCCATGGAACTCCAGATCACCAAGCGCTTCGGCAAATGGTTCGGCTCGGCCAGCTACGTCTACAGCCGCCTCTACGGCAACTACGCGGGTCTCGCCAGTTCCGACGAAATCCGTTCCGGCGCCGACGGCGGCGGTATCTTCTCGGCCGCGCAGCAATCCGGCGGCGAACTCTCCCGCCCCGGCGGCAACGCCAACCGCGCCTGGGACATCGACGAACTCCTCTGGGATTCCAAGGGCAACCTCAATCCCCGCGGACGCCTTGCCACCGACCGCCCCCACGTCCTCAAGCTCTTCGGTTCGCGCTTCTTCGACTGGGGCAGCAATCAGCGTACCGACATCGGCGCCTTCCTCTACGCCGGCTCCGGCACGCCCCTCAGCACGCTGGTCAACACCCTGAACGGTACCCAAATCTTCGTCAACGGACGAGGCGACCTGGGCCGCACTCCCTTCCTCAACTACACCAACCTGGTCGTCGGCCACGAGTACAAGTTCGGCGAAGTGAAGCGCATCCGCGTCGAATTCAACGCCGAGAACCTCTTCAACCAGAAGACGGCCCGCGGCGTCTGGACGCAGCTCAACCGCGCCCGCGCCAGCGCCGAAATCAACCTCGCGCCCATCGACTTGTCCAAGGGTTACGACTACAACGCCTTGATCCGCGGCACCTCCGAAGGCGCCAAGGCCTTCTCGCCCCTCTTCGGCATGCAGGATATCTTCAACCCCGGCTTCACCGGCCGTCTCCAGTTGAAGTTCATCTTCTAAGCCGGAAAATCGCCATCCGCCAATCCTTCGGGCGTCTCCCCTTACCCGGGAGGCGCCCTTTTCCTTTATCCTCGAAAGGATGCAATCTCTCGACTGGGTCGTCGTTGCCGCTTATTTCTGCGTCATCGTCTGGATCGTCTACCGGTCCTCCCTCCACCAGAACACCTCCGCCGATTACTTCCTCGCCGGCCGCCACGTCGGCTGGTTCGTCGTCGGATGCTCTCTGTTTGCCTCCAACATCGGCTCCGAACACATCGTCGGCCTTGCCGGCAGCGGCGCCAACAACGGCATGGCCCAGGCCCACTGGGAACTCCACGCCTGGATCATGATCCTCCTCGCCTGGGTCTTCGTCCCCTTCTACTACCGCTCCGGCGTCTACACCATGCCCGAGTTCCTCGAACGCCGCTATTCCTCCCGCACCCGCTGGGTTCTTTCCGTCGTCAGCCTCGTCGCCTACGTCTTCACCAAAGTCTCCGTCACCGTCTACGCCGGCGCCATCGTCTTTCAAACCCTCCTCCCCGACACCTTCGGCTCACCCGATAACGCCTTCTGGGTCGGAGCCTTCACCACCGTCGTCCTCACCGGCATCTACACCATCTTCGGCGGCCTCCGCGCCGTCGTCTACACCGAAGTCGCCCAGACGTTCATCCTCCTCATCGGCTCCGGACTCATCACCTGGCTCGGACTCACTTCCCTCGGCGGTTGGGACGAACTCATCGCCGCCTGCAAGCCGAACGCCCGGAACTTCGCTCTCTGGCGTCCCAACACCGACCCCAACTTCCCCTGGCTCGGCGTCATGATCGCCTCCCCGGTCGTCGGCATCTGGTATTGGTGCACCGATCAGTACATCGTCCAGCGCACGCTCGCCGCCCGCAGCCTCACCGACGCCCGCCGCGGCGCCATCTGGGGCGGCTTCCTCAAAGTCTGGCCCGTCCTCATCTTTCTCATCCCCGGTATGATCGGCTACGCCCTCCACCAGAAGGGCATCCTGCAAATCCCCCTCAAAACCGACGGCTCCGGCGGCCTCCTCGGCGATGCCGTCTTCGCCACCATGGTCCAGTCCCTGCTCCCCGTCGGCCTCCGCGGACTCGTCGTCGCCGGACTCCTTTCCGCCCTCATGTCTTCGCTCGCCTCTCTCTTCAACTCCTGCGCCACCCTCTTCACCGTCGATATCTACGAGAAACTCCGCCCCGGCCAAAGCGAGCAGAAACTCGTCCACGTCGGCCGCCTCGCCACCGCCTTCGTGGTCCTATGCGGACTCATCTGGATCCCCATCATGAAGAAGATCTCCGAAGGTAACAGCGGCCTCTACGACTACCTCCAGAACGTCCAGGGTTTCCTGGCGCCGCCCATCACGGCGGTCTTCCTGCTCGGGCTCTTTTCCAAGCGCATCACCGCGCCCGCCGCCCTCTGGGGCCTCATCGTGGGATTCATCCTCGGCATGGGCAAGCTCACCGTGCAAACCATGGCCAAAAGCGGCGCGCTCGCCTCGGACGGCATCCTCCAGGCCATCGGCGACTACAACGGCTATTATTTCTCCGGCGTTCTGTTCGTGTTCAGCGTCATCCTCGTGAGCGCCGTTTCCATGCTCACCCCACCGCCGTCCGAAGCCCAAATCCAGGGACTCACCTATGCCTCCACCACCCCCGCGCAGCGTGCCGAAAACCGCGCCAGTTGGGGCGCCAAGGAAGTAGCGGGCACCGCCATCGTCCTCGGCATGGTCGCCGCCATCTACATCTATTTCACCGTCTGGCTCGACTAAGCCCGGCGCACTGTGGGTCCGGTGCTGGCCTCCAGCCGCTCCAGCAATTGCATTCGTTCGCTCGAAGAAAGCTTCGCGAAGTTGACCTGGAATTCGTCCGCGCTCATTTCATTGCGCAGCAGCATCTCCAGCATCGTGTTCCCATCGAGCATCGCCGCATGGCGAAGCATGTTGTGGCCCTGGACAAAATGAGTCATACGTTCGGCCTCCTCGATTCCGATACGGTAAACTCCCGCTAACAAAGCGTAGTCAAGGCCGAAGGATGGCGGTATCCATCGTTGGTACCGAATATCCCCGGAACGAATGTCTCAGTTCGTGGAACCAACAGGCATGATCACGTCGATGTTCGGTCCCGTGTAGCCCCCCGCAATATACGGCGACACCACCGTATACCGGAACCCGGTGATGCGCACCCTCAGCCGTTCCGCATCCGTGCCCGCCCCCAATACGGCCACATCCACATTGCTGTTCGTCAATCCCATGTACGGAGTCAAGGTCGTGCCGTCCGGTTGACTGCTGACTGGCGAGTGGTATAGCACCATGTTCCGAATCGAAGTATAGTCGTTCGGATTGTTGACAACGCCCCAGCGTGCCGCCCGCCGCGCCCGCTCCACCAGAGCCTGGTGCACAAACAAAAACTGGCCGAAATCGAACGCCGCAATCAGCAGCAATGCAACCGAAAGCAGAATGAGCGTACCCTCCACCAGCGCGCTCCCTCGGCTCCGCCTGCGTCGATCATTCTCACTCCTTCGTTTCATCCCTCGCCTGGCTCCTTCCCTCAGTACGGCATCCACACGCCCAAATACGAGTGTGTGACCTTCGGCTTGTGATTACACTGAATCGCTCCCATCACCGCATTGATCGTGTAGCCATGCACCTCCACACTCATGAATGCCGGCACCGCATTCACAAACTGCACTGTCAATTGCACGTGTTGCGGTTGCAGCCCCTGCACCACCGGAGTCGATCCGCCCGCCGGATTCCCATACACCACCATGTTCCGCACCGCGGTCAGAAACGCGCTCGAGGGCGTAGTGTTCGCCGAATCGTATGGCCGTTGCGCCGCATACCGCGCCCCGGCATCCACCGCGTTCGTCAGCCGGTTGTACTGGAAAAACGTGTATCCGAACTGGAACGTCCCCGTGAATGCCGCCAGCAGCACCCCAGCCCCGATGGCGAACTCCAGCATCGTGCTGCCGCGGCGTCTCCCGTTTCTGCCCATTCCTCGATTCATCGCGCCACCCTTAGTACACCAGTTTGATTCTGTAGTAACCCGGCAATCCCGTCGCTCCCGGCGAGGATGCGCCCTGCACATACGGGCCAACGTAGATCGCGCAAAAACCCTCGTTGGCAGGTCCCGAACGGTAGTAGTTGCTCGGTGTCCCGTTCGTAATCAGCAGAAACGCCGCGAATCCCACTACTTGCGCGGAATGATTCGGCGCCGGCACCACCACGGGCAACGGCAGCAGCCGCCGGCCATTGTGCAGCGGATTGGCAAGGTAATTGGTGTACACGTTGTTGATCGTGTCCAGATCCTGATTCACCCGCTCGTCCAGTGCCGCCGCTTCCACCGCCATGTTGCCGCTGACCATGTTGATGTACTGGTTGAGTTGCACGGGCTGGCTCTGCACCAGATCGAGAATGAGATCGCGGATATCGTTCGCCGACTCCTCTCCCCAATACCCGTTCGTATCCGCGCCCCAATTCTGCACAACCTGGCTCAGCGTCGATCTCGGATCCCCGCGGCAGGGATCCCGGATGAAGCACCGGGACGGATTCGCAGCGCTGCATCCGGACCTCGATGAGTTATATTGCGGCCACTGAATCGTATATTCCTCGCCGACCGTGAAACCGAAGTTGGAAGCGGTCCGGTCCGGCGCCACCGCCGTGAACGGCCCGATGCCTTTCCCAAATCCCGTCTCCTCCACTAACCCCGCTACCGCGATCGACGCCACATCTTGCGAGGTGCGCCCCACAATCCCCGGTAGGAAGTAAAGCCGCAACGGAACCGTAGCCCGCACACGCGCAAAGATGTAGCCCGTCGCCGGATTCGGCGATGCCACCCACGGACCCTCTTTCGTCTTCGCGAACTCCGTCACGTGGTTCGTGATCGTCGCCGTATGCAGGTTCCAAGCATTGATCGTTCCCGCAACCGCTGCCCGCGCCGCCGTGATGCCTGCCACGGTCCCATCCAGTTTCGTCACCGCCGCGACCGCCGCCGCATCCACGAACGCCTGCGTCTCGTTCTTGCTGATGAACGTTCGCCCCAGGTCCACCGCCAGCCCTAGCGTTCCCAGCAGCGCAAAAGCGGCCAATCCCATCGCGATCAATACAAAACCACGCTGATTTTTTCGCTTTACCCGAGCCATTCTTATCGACTCCTCGCTTTCGGACATCACCCATTATTCTATTGGCCCAAACGTCCCGGCATCGGAAAGCTAGGAGGGAACTGTTCCCGGGCTAAGGCGTTACCCCTGCGGCTGTTGTGCGCATTCGTAAGCCGGCGCACTGGTACTCGCCGGCATATAGTAACGGCTTATTGCTGAAACTAACGGTACGAAAACAGCGAAGCTTACCAGACAAGAGTTACTGGAATGATTCTTCCCTGAATTTCTATTTAGGTATGCCCCTCAAAATCTTAGCGAGTGTTCCGCTTTTCTCCACGCAACCGTCACCGCCCAAACGCATGGAGCGCTTGAACCGTTCGAATATACACCCGTCCCCCGGAAATCGCCGGCGTAGCGTACGTATCCTCACCCAATTCTGTAACCGATACCACTCTCCTCTCAGCCCCGGCTGCCAGCACCACCACCACCCCAGCCTCCGTCACGAAATACACCTTCCCGTCCCCCGCCACCGGCGAGGCATAGATCTTGTCCGGCGTCGTGCGCAACCTTGCCTGCCGGTCGAGCGCCCCCGTCTCCGGATCCAGCGTGCTCAGGATCCCACCGTCGCTGATCATGTACAGTAGCCCGCCATACACCAGCGTCGAAGGCAACTGCGGAATCGTCCGGTGAAACTTCCATGCAATCTTCCCGCCCGGCTCAATCGCCAGCAGGCTGTTCTCCGCCGCCATGCCATTCACAAAGAATCCCCACTCCTCGGCATCCAGTTTCCCGTCCCGATTCAAATCCAGATACACAAAAAACGATTTCGCCCGCCCCTCCGGCAGTTCTTCCTTCTGCAATGCCCCATCTCCGTTCCGGTCATGCTGCCGCATTTCCGAAAATGCGGGCACCGCAATCTGCCGCCCCGGATCATTTTCCGGTAAATTATATCCGTTAATATAAATCCGCCCCCCGGCCACCGCTGGCGTCGATTTCATCTCGCTCGCCAACCCCTTGGCATGCCACAACGACTCGCCCGTCGCCGCCTGGTACGCATCCATCCGGAACGAACCCGGCGCCAACACCGTCAACGCCCCGCCCGGTTCTCGGAACAATACCGGAGTCGAGTGTCCGCTCACCGCCTCCGGCCTTGCCCGCCGCCATTTCTCCTTCCCCGTGTCTTTCGCCACCGCCAGCGCAAACGAACCGCGCGCCTGGTCGCAGATCAGGATCACATGCTCCCCCGCCACGATCGGCGACGCCCCCATCCCGTAGAAGTTGTCGAACGGACCGAGCGGCAGCCGCCACCGTTCCTTCCCCTCCAGCGTGTAACTCAGCAATCCGAATTCGGGAAAGAATACATAAAGGTTGCCATCTTCCGCCGTCGCTGTCGGCGAAGCCGCATTGTTGCGTTTATCGAATACCTCCCTCCGCGGACGTGGCGCTTCCCGCTTCCAAGCCACGCCCCCATCCCTCGTCCGCAGGCACAACGTCACCAGTTTTTCCCCCTCCACACCGGTCAAGAAAATCCGGTCCCCGCGCACCACCGGCGAGGAATGGCCCACCGGCAGCGGCGCCCGCCACACCCGCTTTCCCTCGCTGAAATCCGATGGCAGACCCCGCTCTTCCGACACCCCCGTCCCGTTCGGCCCTCGAAATCGCAGCCAGTCCGCCGCCTCCACAGCCCCCCAGGACAGCGCCATTGCCAGAATCGCCCACATGCGTGGAGTGTACCGCAACCCGGCCAGTTCCCCTACGTCTCACCAGGCGGCCCGCTACGTTTCTTGCCGATTAACAAATTCGGAGATCGTGCTATAAGTGTTAATTATGAAAGTCTTCCGCTTGGTTGGGATCTTTACCGTGGCGCTATTCTCCTCCGCCACACTTTTCGCACAAGCTTCTGGGCGAATTTCCGGCACCGTTGTCGATCAACAAGGCGCCGCAATTCCCGCCGCTACCGTGAAAGTCCTGCTCCAGGGTAGCACCTCCCCGGTGGCCGCTGGACAAACCAATGAAGCCGGCGCGTTCATCTTCGTCGGCCTCAATCCTGGCATCTTTGACTTGAGTGTCGAACAGAGAGGATTTGCAAACCAGGTGCTCCGCGGCTTGCGCATTGAAAGCAATCGCGAGTTGTCCCTCCCCCCCATCGCCATGGAAGTCTCCTCCGTCTCGGAGACCGTGGAGGTTGTGGCCAGCGCTCAAAGCGTGCAAACCTCCAACGCCGAAATCTCCAATTCCGTCACCAATGAACAATTCCGCATGCTTCCCCAGTTGAACCGCAGCGTTACGGCGCTTCTCCAGACGCAAGCCGGTGTCAATAATAGCGGACGCGTTCCCACCACCATCAACGGCCTCCGTCCCGCCTACCTCAACATTACCTATGAAGGCGTCAACATCCAGGACAACTTCATCCGCACCAACACCGCCGACTTCCAGCCGCTGCGCCTGTTCACCGACCAGGTCGCCGAAATGACCATCACCACTTCGAACTCCGGCGCCGTCTCCGGTGGCGGAGCCGCCCAGGTCAACTTCGTTGCTCCCTCCGGCACCAACGAATATCACGGCTCCCTGTATTGGTCCAACCGCAACAACAAATTCGCCGCCAATAGCTGGTTCAATAACCGCGATAACGTTGCCCTCCCCTTCCTCAATCAGAATCAGTTCGGCGGCACGTTCGGCGGCCGCATCATCCGCAACAAGCTCTTCTTCTATACCAACATTGAAAAGCTGATGGTGCGCCAGCAGAGCACCTACAACCGCACCATCCTCACCGACACTGCCCGCAATGGGATTTTCATCTACCCGGTCGCCGGCGGCACCCAGCGCGCCAACATCCTGCAATTGACCGGCAAGACCATCGACCCCGTTGCCAAGCGCCTCATCGACCTCCTGCCCCCCGCCTCCGCCGCCAATAATTTCGACGTCGGCGACTCGCGACCCGGAGACATCCGCAACACCATCGGCTACCGCTTCCGCACGCGCAACAACCAGGACCGCAAAAACATCATGGGCAAAGGGGACTGGTACATCAATGAAAAGAACACCATCACCGGCACCTACAGCTTCGCCGACGACCTCACCGACCGCCCCGACGTAAACAATGGCGAAGGCTACGGTGCAATCCCCCCGAACCTCAACGGCTCCAATGTCAACTTCGTCTCCATCGGCTGGCGCGCCAATCCGCGTCCCACCCTCACCAACGAATTCCGCTTCGGATTCAACTTCAACAAGCCCTACTTCGACACCCGCCAGCAGACGCAAAACTTCTTCGTCGCCGGACTCTTCTACAGTTCCCCCATTGGCACCTTCCTCCCTCAGGGCCGCGACGTCTACACCTACAACTTCAACAACAACACCGCCTGGATCAAGAACAAGCACACCGTCCAGTTCGGCATCAATTACATGCCCCAGAAGATCCAGCCCTATAACTTCGCCGGCACCATTCCCACCTACACCTTGGGCATCGGCGCCGGCCAGACCGGCTTGACCACCGGCTCGCTCGCCGGCATCAGCGCCGCCGAGTTTGCCCGCGCCAACAGCCTGCTTGCCAACCTCGCCGGCCTCATCAACAACGCCAGCCAAACCTTCAACGTCACCAGCCGCGATTCCGGTTTCGTCTCCGGCGCCGAAGACCGCCGCAAGTACACCCTTGACACCTGGGCGCTCTACGCCACCGATGCCTGGCGCATCCATCCGAAATTCACCCTCAACTACGGCGTCCGCTGGGAGTATGTCAGCGTCTTCGACGAAGAAAATGCGCTCGCGCTGCTGCCCCGCATCAGCGGCAATTACATCGAAACGCTGTTCGGTAACGGCACCCTCGATTTCGCCGGCAAAGCCGTCGGCCGGCCCTTCTACAACCCCGACCGCAACAACTTCGCCCCCAACGTCGGTCTCGCCTGGAATGTCCGTGGCGACGGCAAGACCGCCATCCGCGTCGGTTACTCCATGAACTTCGTCCAGGATTCGCAGGCCACCGCCATCCGCAACAGCGTCAATACCAATGCGGGCTTGGCCCAGACCCTTCAGCGCACCGGCTTGAGTTCCACGCTGTCGAATCCCACCAATCTCGGCTCGCCTACCTTCAAGGTGCCCCGCACCTTCGCCGACAACTTCGCCCTCAATACACAGGGCGCCTTCGGCATGCCGAACCCGGACTTGGTCTCCCCTTACGTCCAGCAGTGGAACATCTCCATCCAGCAGAACATCAAGGGCGGTGTCTTCGAGGCCCGCTACGTCGGCAACCACGCCACCAAGTCGTTCCGCGCCTTCGACTTCAACCAAGTCAACATCAACCAGGGCGGTTTCCTCGCCGAGTTCCGCCGCGCCTACGGGAACGGAATCGCGGCCCAGAACGCCGGACGCGCCTTCGATCCCCGCTTCAACGCCGCCATCCCCGGCAGTGTCCCGCTCCCGTTGCTCGATACCTTCCCCAGCGCCGGGTTGCTCACCAATGCCACCATTGTCAACCTCATCCAGACGCAACAGCCCGGTGAACTGGCGCATACCTACCAGATCAATCGCCTTGTCCCCGCCGGTTTCAGCTTCTACCAGAACCCGCTCTCGCTCGGCTTGAACGTAATGACCAACTACACCAATGCCAGCTACAACGCCCTTCAGTTGGATTACACACGCCGCTTCCGCAGCACCCAGTTCCAGGTGAACTACGCCTACGGCAAAGTCATGAGCGATGCCGCCGGCGACAGCCAGGCGCAGTTTGAGCCTTTCCTCGACATCAACAACGGAAAGCTCGAACGTTCCCGCACCCCCTACGATGTCACCCACGCCTTAAAGGGCAACTTCTTCTGGGAACTCCCCTTCGGCAAGGGTAAGCACTGGGATCTCGGCGCCGCCAATTGGGTCATCGGCGGATGGAGCACCTCCGGTATCATGACTTGGCAGACCGGCAACCCCATCTCCATCATGAGCTACCGCGGCACACTCAACCGCGGCAACCGCTCCAACACCCAGAACGGCGTCACCGCCACCACGCTGTCCAACAAAAGCCAGTTGGATGAGATCGTCTCCTTCCGCATGACCGGCACCGGACCTTATATCGTCGCCCAAAGCGCCATCGGCTCCGATGGCCGTGGCGTCAACGTCGACGGCCAGGCCGCCTTCTCCGGCCAAGTCTTCTTCAACCCCGGTGCGGGGGAATTGGGCGCTCTCCAGCGCCGCTATTTCTCCGGCCCCACCTGGTTCAACTTCGACTTCGCCCTTCAGAAGTCGTTCCCGATTGTGGAGAACCACTCCCTGATGCTTCGCCTCACCTCGACGAATTTCTTCAACAACCCGACCTTCTATAGCGGCGATCAGGACATCAATTCCGTCAACTTCGGCAGGGTAACGTCGCTACAAACCACTCCCCGCCGCATCCAGTTTGAATTGCAGTACCGCTTCTAAAACGCACCATCCCATGGGCGCGGGCCACACAAAGCCCGCGCCTCATACCACTCGCACCGATAGCCCCTCCGAACGTACTTCCCCCAGCCCCACCACCAGTTCATACCGTCCCCGGGGAAACCCGTCCGGCACCCGCGCATTCACCTGCCGCAACGAAGCATCCTTCCCATCCACCACGCACCCTTCCACCGTCAGCCGCTTCCCCCCCAGCGTCACCCGCAGATTTCCGCGGTCCGCGTTCACCGGCAGCCCTCGCGCCCAAATCGAAAGAAACTTTCCTGTCCCCGAAGCCACTTCCCCCGGCCGCCACGTTTCGCTGTCGCACGCTCCCTCCAGCCGGATGAACTCCGCCACCGCCGGCACATCCACCGCCACCCGCACCGCTTCGCTATACCGGCTCCCTGCCGTCCGCAATCGCACCGGCTGCCATCCCGCATCGAGCCCCGGCGGAATCCGGAAGCTCGCCTGCCATCCATCCCCGCCCGTATGCTGCACGCCCACCGGATACACTCCAAACCCACCCACCTCCGGAAAAACAGTTTCACAAGTCAATGTTTCCGCCCCGCTCTTGAAAAACGCCGTGATGTAATCGTCCTTCGCCCGGCTCACATTCACCCCGTAGTTGCTTGCATGCGTGCAGGCCAGCAGCCGTGGAGCCTCCACCGCCGCCTCCTCCGGCTCCGCCTCCCAATGCCGGTAGCAAGCCACCACCGCCCGCTGCCCCGTGATCCGGATCAGCTTCTGCCGCGCGAACCCCGCCACGCGGCAGAACGCCAGCAAGCACTCCGCGTTCGGCCCGCACCAGTTATCGAACTGCCCCAGCAATTCGTTCGTCTCGTAAAACTCCAGCACCGGCAGCGCCCCCGTCACCGCTTCCGTCGTCACGAACGATTCCACAATCGCCACATCGCGCGTCACCGAACACACCCGCTCCAAGCCGAGCAGCGGATGCTTCAAGTGATACAGCACCCCCATGAACAGCACCACATCGAACATCCCGTTCCGCTCCGGCGACAGCTCGTACACATCTTGCACCCGGTAGTCCACGCGCGACCCCAACAACTCCCGCGCCACATGGAAATTCTCCTGCTCCGTGCTGTCGATCGCCACCACCTCCGCCCCGCGCCGTTCCATCGCAAACGCGAAATACCCGTCCCACGTCCCGATATCCAGCACCCGTTTTCCATCCAGGCGCGCAGGCAGCGGAAACTCCCGCTCCCGAGCCTCCAGCGCCTCCAGCGGAATAATCCCCTCCAGCACCGTTCCATCCGGCAGCGGAATGCTGTGATAGAACCCCTTGCGCAGAAATTCTTCCTTCAGTAAATCGTTCCAGGCCTCGCATGCCGCATCCCGGGCGCGAATCGGTGGCATAACCACCCATTGTCGCTGAAATGCTGTAATAGTTGTGAACCTTCCGCATGCAAACCCCATTGAATATCCTCATCCTCGCCGCGGGTCTGGGCACTCGTATGAAATCGCGAACCGCCAAGGTGCTCCATCGGGCCGCCGGCAAAGCGCTCGTCGAACACGTCACCGATACCGCCCTCCGACTCACCGCCCCCGGCCGCATCACCGTCGTCATCGGCCACCAGGCCGAGCGCGTCCGCGATCTCCTCTCCCCGCGCGGCGTCCGCTTCGCTCTCCAGTCCGATCCCAAGGGCACCGGCCACGCCGTCCTCTGCGCGGAAGCCACGGTCGCCGAACGCACCGGCCGCGTCGTCATCCTCTACGGCGATGTCCCCCTCCTTTCCCTCGGCACGCTCGAAAAACTCATTGCGCTCCAGTCTTCCTCCGAAGCCGCAGCCACGGCCATCACCACGTACCTCGACAACCCCACCGGCTACGGCCGCATCGTCCGCAACCCCGCCGGCGAAGTCATCGCCGTTGTCGAAGAGAAGGCCGCCACTGCCGAACAGCGCGCCATCCGCGAAATCAACGCCGGCATCTATTGCTTCGATGCCGCCTTGCTCTGGAAACACCTCCACGACATCCAGCCCAACAACCCCGCTCGCGAATACTACCTCACCGACATGATCGAAATCCTCTTCCGCAACGGCCATCGCGTCCTCCCCCTCGTCGTCGAAGACCCCACCGAACTGCTCGGCATCAACACCAAGCTGGAACTCTCCGAGGTCGACCGTATCCTCCGCACCCGCAAAGTCCGCCAACTCATGCTCGACGGCGTCACCATCGAACGCCCCGAAACCGTCACCGTCGACGAACAGGTGGTCATTGGCCCCGACACCGTCCTCGAGCCTTTCACCCGCATCCTCGGCAACACCACCATCGGCGCCGAATGCCGCATCGGAGCCTATTCCATCATCGAATCCTCCACCCTCGAAGACGACGTGCACATCAATCCCTTCTCCATCGTCGCCACCTCGCACGTCGAATCCGCCGCCCGCATCGGCCCCTACGCCCGCCTCCGCATGGAAAACCACGTCGAATCCGGAGCCCACGTCGGCAACTTCGTCGAACTCAAGAAAACCCGCCTCGGCAAAGGGACAAAGGCCCAGCATCTTGCCTACCTCGGCGATTCCACCATCGGCGCGAACGTCAACATCGGAGCCGGCTCCATCACCTGCAACTACGACGGCAAAAAGAAACACCAAACCCAAATCGGCGACAACAGCTTCATCGGCAGCAACTCCACGCTCGTCGCCCCCGTCACCGTCGGCGAAGGCAGCTACGTCGCCGCCGGCTCCGTCATCACTCACCCCGTTCCCGCCGACGCCTTGGCGCTGGGCCGCTCCCGTCAGATAATAAAGGAGGGTTGGGCTAAAAAGCGACGCGAGGAGTAAACCGTGCAGTATCCCGTTGTCGATCGCGCCTTGGCCACGCGCCTCGAACGCGCCGAAGGCCTTCTCTGCGCCCGCTTCATCGAAGCACGCTGGCGCCTCCATCCCGCCTCCAACGCCAGTTGGATGGAAGCCGCCGGAGCCATCGCCACCTTCGACGGCCCCGATTCCCCCATGACCCAAACCTTCGGCCTGGGCCTCGCTTCCCCGCCGTCCCCCGAAGAGCTCGACCGCATCGAAGAGTTCTTCCGCAAGCGCGGCGCGCCCGTCCAGCATGAGATCTGCCCCCTCGCCGGCATCGCCGTCGTCTCCCTGCTCCACGCCCGCGGCTACGCCCCCATCGAAATGAGCACCGTGCTCTACCGCACCCTGCCCGCCACCATCGAGCCAGCGTCCAATTCCATCCAAGTCCGCATCGCCGGACCCGAGGACCGCGGCACCTGGGCCGCCACCGCCGCCGAGGGCTGGCGCGAATCCCCCGAACTCGCCCACATGCTCGTCGATCTCATGCAGGTTGTCACCGCCCGCGAAGGCGAAGTCTCTTTCCTCGCCGAACATCACGGCACGCCCATCGCCACCGCCGCCCTCAGCATTCACAACAACGTCGCTATTTTCGCCGGAGCCTGCACGCTCCCCGCACACCGCCGCCAGGGCGCACAGCAGGCGCTTCTCGAAGCTCGCCTCGCCTACGCCGGTGCGGCCGGCTGCGACCTCGCCATGATGACCGCCGCCGAGCCCGGCAGCGCATCCCAGCGCAACGCCGAACGCCAAGGCTTCCGCATCGCCTACACCCGCACCAAGTGGAAGCTCTCCGCATGAAGTTCGTCCTCATCGTCTTCGCCCTCGCCATGCTCGCCGTCTACGCCTGCACCAGGCACCGCAGCCGCCCGCCCATCTCCGTGGACCTCGCCGGCATCGCCGAAATCCAACTCCGTCCCGACCTCCGCCTCGACCCGCGCGACACCACCCAATCCGGCGACAAGACCACCTTCCACTTCCGCCGCGTCAACGACACCCACCTCAACGGACAAACCTCCTACGCCGAACTGCTCACCCTCTCCCTGCTCGCCGAAGATCTCCCCGCCCAACCATCCCTCACCACCGAAGAAACCATCTACGAACAACACCCCGTCAAAGAGCCTGCATGGCGCATCCGCCTCACCGATCCCCACTCTGGCATCGCCCTCGACTGGCAAGGCTACCAGAAGCACTACAGCGCCGCGCAAGCCAAAGCCTACGTCCAGCAAATCGCCGCCTCACTGCGCTGGAAACAGAACCGCGCCGCCCATTTCCAATCCCACCGCGACTGGTCCACCGCCGACTGGCCCGCCGTCTATCGCCGCAACCTCCAACTCCTCAACGCTGCCCTCGCCGCGCACCATCTCCCGCCCGCCGCCGAAGCCCGCTGGACCACCCACGGCGACTGGCGCTACATCGTCGACAACGAGCGTCCACAGCAATTCCACCTCGTTCGCGCCATCGCCCACATCGCGCTGCCCGGCGGCCCCTTCCGCCTCCACGCCCCGCTCACCTACTTCCGCTACTTCCACACCCGTGGCTTCTGGCATCAGGACAATCAGGGCCACGGCGGCGCCAAAATCCCCGCCTCCGTCCTTCCCGCATTCCAACAAGAGCTCACCAACGCCGAGCACGTCTACTTCTACCGCATCCAATCTCTGCACCTCTGGAAAGAATACCCCTCTCTCGCCGATGCCTTGCACGCCATGCTCGCCGAAGCCAACCGCGCCGCGGAGGACTTCCACACCAAAGGCGCCATCGACGCAGACGCCGAACCTTGAGAGAATAGTCGTAAATGGGCTGGACTCCCGCTGCAATTCTTCCCAATCTCCGTGGAAAACACTCTTTGGATGCGGATGCAATTGCCCTCGCTGTTCGTTCGGATCCGCGCGTGCAGGAGTACGTCACGACGCACCCGAACTTCGGCGGCCTGCTTTCGCGGTTCACCGACGCATTCGGGATGAATCTCAATCCGCTGGTCATGATCGTTCGCGACGACACGTTGTCGCAGCTCACGTCAATTGAACCCATCGCGAGCTTCCGTGATCTGATAACGCTCAGCGTGGTCCCGTACGCTCGTGCTTGCAAGACCGTATACAGTTCTCAAATTCCTCGTATCTGTTACGCGGATTCTTTCTGGATCTATCCTTGGATGCTCGGTAGCGATCACGAGACTCTGGTGGCTTCAATCCCAGCCTGCGACTCGGTCCACATGTTGGAAGAGTTTCACGGCCAGTCCACGCCAGCATTTCCAGTCCTAGAATTCAACATTTACGAACTCGACAAGCCGGTCTATGAAAACCTAATCGGCAGGTGGAAACGCTACTATTTGGAAGACCACGATCTATGGGAGGATCGGGCACTGTTCCGATCCTTGAACATGGCCGAACGTGCTTCACAAATGCCAGCCGGGCGCGATACGTCATTATTCGACTTGGGCCGGAGCGTCGCCCTATGGGTATCGGCGATGGAGATCCTTGCCCATCCAGGCAATGGACGATCGAGTGAACGCAAGGTCCGCAAGTTGCTAGAACAAGTCCGAAACTTATGCCCCGGCATGTCCAACCCTTTGCATGCAGGGGACAAGGACACAACGCTACCCGGCTGGGTCTGCAAGAGGCTTTACGAGATACGCAACGACTTTCTTCATGGAAATCCAGTCGGCGACAATCCCTTCAACCCCCACGGCAAAGAAGAAAGCCTGTTTTGGCTAGCGCCTTGCCTTTACCGCTTGGCACTCACCGGTTTCTTGATGCCTTCCACAAACGCCGAGGCTGAACACTACAGAGACGAACAGGCCATTATCGAGCTGGCGCTCGACAAACTCCGACCCGATCACCCCACTCTCACCGACAATTCCCCCACCTCCTGACGCGTCGGCCTTACCCGAATCTCCACGTCCTGCCCCAGTGCCGTAAGAAACTCCAGCAACCGCCCCACCGAAAAACTCCCCGCCCGGTTGTTCATCAGTAGAGACACATGCGGCTGCCGGATACCAAGCTTCTTCGCCGCTTCATTCTGCGTCAGTCCCTGCTTCTTAATAATTCGATAGATCTGCAAGGTAAGGTGTGCCTTCGCCAACGCCCTCTCTGGGTTGGGCACGCCAAGATCGGCAAATACATTGCCGGAACTATCGCTCACCCCACTACTGGACGCACTCCGCGACCGAACTGTCAGCTTCTTGCTCATGACCGCTCCTGCCTTTCAAAGTAATCCCGCTCCGCATCGGTGAGCCGCTTTCGAATCAGTTCCACATCGTGAAGCGGCGTAGCAATGCCGTGTCTGGACTTCTTCTGAAACGCATGGAGAACATAGACCGCATCTCGAAATCGCACCGTGTAAACAGCGCGAAAAGTGTCCCCACGACGGGATGATCCAACCCACCGGACAGCTTTCATCCTTCTCAAGGATACCAATATACGTATCTTCGTATAACCCCACCCAACCCCAACTACGCCGTCACCGCCACATTCCCCGAATACACCTCCACCGCCCG